>NZ_JAUQWJ010000006.1:0-396233 GCF_036857595.1 Streptomyces sp. AHA2 | reverse complement strand
GCCTTCGAAGGGCAGCGGGCCGCCCAAGCGCACCGGCCCCCGGAGGGCCCCGGGCCTCCGTAGCGGTCCGGGTCCCCCGAAAGGCGGCGGCGGGCTTCCGAAGGGCGGCGGGCCTTCGAAGGGCAGGGGGTCGCCCAAGCGCATCGGCCCCCGGAGGGCCCCGGGCCTCCGTAGCGGTGTGGGCACCGAAGTGCGGCAGGTCTCCGTAGCGGTCCGGGCCCCGAAGCGCGGCGAACCCCCGGAGCGCGGTCTGCCTCCGTAGCGGTCCGGGTCGCGCACCGCGGTGGGCGGGCCGTTACTTCAGGGCGCTCGCGATCAGGCGGGCCGCCCGCTTCACCCTCGGCCGGGCCACCCTGCGCACGGCCGGCCGGATCAGCTTCGCCGTCAGTCCCGTCGGCTCCCAGCGCACCTGCAGACGGCCCGGGCCGTGGCCCTCCGGTTCGACCGTCAGCACATGGGCCGGCACGCGGGTCGTCAGTGTGGGGAAGCGGAGCGGGGCGAGGAGGAGGCCGGTGTTGGCCAGGCCCTGGTGGTGGAGGCGAAGCAGGGGGTGGCGCACACCCGCGAAGCCCTGCAGGGGGAGCGAGGCGGCCGCGAGATCGAGGTGGACGTGGCCCTCGAAGACGCCGGGCCGGACCGGGGACAGCCGGAAGGGGACGCTGAGGCGGCGGCCGCCCGGGGCGATGAGCAGGGTCGCGCGCTGCGGTCCGACCGGCAGGCGCAGCGCCGGGTCGTAGGTGCGGATCGCCAGGTCGATCGAGGCGCCCGGGCCCCTGGTGATCTCCGTGATCTCGTGGCGGAACTGGGCGCCGGTGAACGGCCGCGTCTCCAGCTCCAGGTCACCGACGTCCAGTTCGCGGCGTGCCCACTCCGTCGCGGGCACTTCCTCGCCCCAGTAGGTGCGGCCCTCGGCGTCCGTCGTGACGTGCCGGGGGGCGACACCGTGGCCCAGGCCCCGGGACGCCAGCCGGGCGTCGGCCGGCCGTCGGTCCCGGATGAGCTGGAGGACGACCCGCTCGGCGCGCGGAAGGCGGGCGTAGGCGCCCGGCGCGAGCGTGTCGAGGTAGGGCGTGACGAGGTCGGTGAAGGACGCGAGCCAGGCGTCGTCCCGGTAGGGCAGGTCACCGGCGTACATGCGGAAGTCGTGCTTGAGGAACTTGTGGTCCTTGGCCTCCCGCAGCGACTCGTGCCCGCTCTCGGCCAGGAACGCGTCGATGAGGCGCTGGACGTGGATGCGGTCGCGGACGTTGGCGAGCTTGTGCCGCTGGTTGGATATGGAGGCCGCCTCCGACGCCGCGAAGGGGGCCACGTACCAGCGGTAGACCGGCTCCGGGACGACGGTGAAGCTCTTGGCCAGGCAGTACGCCTGCGCCGAGAACAACTGGTCCTCGTAGTGGATGCCCTCGGGGAAGCGCAGGCCGTGCCGGTCGAGGAAGGACCGGGCGTACATCTTGCTGGTCGCCAGGTGCTCGAAGAAGAGGCGCGGGTCGGACTCGATGCCGTCCAGGGTGCGCCGCTCGGCGACCAGGTGGGGCATCCAGGTCGAGCGGCGGCCGTTGTCGACGCGGATCCGCTCCACCGCGCCCATGGCGAAGTCGATCTCGCGTTCCCGGTGTGCCGCGAGCAGCAGGGCGACGGCGCCGGGGGGCAGTTCGTCGTCGCTGTCGAGGAACATCACGTAGGGGGCGCGCGCGATGTCCAGGGCGCGGTTGCGGGGGGCGCTGCAGCCTCCGCTGTTGCGCTCCAGGCGCAGGTAGCGGACTCGGGGGTCGCGGGCCTGGAGCCGCCGTGCCACGAAGGGGGTGCCGTCGGTCGAGTGGTCGTCGCTGATGACGATCTCGAGGTTCGCGTGGGTCTGCCGGCGCACCGAGTCGACGGCGCGGGTGAGGCGTTCGGCGTCGTTGTGGACGATGACCGTCACGGTGACGTCGGGGGTGCTCATGCGGTCGCCTCCTGCGGGCTGGGGGCCGGGGTGCGTTCCTCGACGGGCAGGACCGGGGGCAGTTCCCGTTCGTCCTGGCCGAGGAAGACCCGGCGCACGACGCGTTCGGCGGCGCGTCCGTCGTCGTACTCGCAGAACCGGCGCCGGAAGACGGCCCGGGTCTTCGCCGCGTTCTCGTCGTGCCAGGCGTCGCCGGCCAGGATGTCCGTCAGCTCCCGCTGGGTGCGCGCCACCGGGCCGGGGGCCTCGGCCATCAGGTCGAAGTAGACGCCGCGGGTGGTGCGGTAGGTCTCCCAGTCGTCGGCGTACACCACGATCGGCCGGTCGAGGTTGGCGTAGTCGAACATGATCGACGAGTAGTCCGTGACCAGGGCGTCCGCCGCCAGGCACAGGTCCTCCACCGGGTCGTAGGAGGAGACGTCGATGATGCGGCCCGTGCGGCGCAGGTTGGTCAGGGGGGAGGCGGCGCCGCCGTAGAAGTAGTGGCCGCGCACGAGCAGGACCGTGTCCTCGCCGAGGCGGTCCGCGAGGGCCGCGAGGTCCAGCCGGGGCGTCCAGCCGGCCTCGTAGTCGCGGTGGGTGGGGGCGTACAGGACGGCCCGGCGGCCCGGGGCGATGCCGAGGAGGTCGCGGACCGCGCGGATCTCGGCGGCGCCCGCGGTGTAGTAGACGTCGTTGCGCGGATAGCCGTGGTCCAGCGAGACGTAGCGCGCGGGGTACGCCCGCTCCCACATGCGGGTGGTGTGGCTGTTGGCGGAGACGCTGTAGTCCCACTTGTCGATGCGTTCCAGCAGCGCCTTGAAGTCCAGGCCCTGCGCGGCGGCCGGGAACGCCATCTGGTCCAGGCCCATGCGTTTCAGCGGGGTGCCGTGGTGGGTCTGGACGTGGACGGCGTCGGGGCGCTTGACCACGGCGTTGGGGAAGTTGACGTTGTTGACCAGGTACTTGGCGCTCGCCAGCACCTCCCAGTAGCGGCGGGTGCCGGGCACGACGTGATCGGTGCCGGGTGGGAGGAGGGCCGCGTTCTCGGCGGTCACCACCCACACCGGGTGGATCTGCGGGGCGAGTTCGGCGAGCTTGGCGGCGATGGCGGCGGGGCTGCACGCCACGCCGCGGTTCCAGTAGGCCGCGAACACCGCCAGGTCGGGGTCCACCGGGCGGCCGAGCGCCCTGCGGTACTGGTGGTCGCGGAGCAGGGCGCCGGCCTGGCGCCTGCGGGTGCGCACGGCCGACCTGGCCGTGCGCCGGGTGCGGTTGACGGTCCGGAAGGCCCGGTACCTGGTGTACGCGCCGTCCTCCAGCAGGGAGCGGCGCACGCCCTCCAGACCGCCCGGCCGGCGGTGGTTCTCGGGGCGGTGGCGCACGGCGGCCAGGGACGCCCGGTGGAAGAACTCCCGCGCGACCTCCTCCTCCATGCCGCCGCGGGCGAAGGTGCGCAGGCAGTCGCGGACCATGACGTCGTACAGGACGGTGTGCGCGGCGCGGCGGCCCCGGGTGAGGTCGAGGAGGGCCTCGTAGCGCGCGACGAGGCCGTAGCGCTGCTCGGGCGTGGGCGGGGGCAGGCTCGCGGGACGCAGCCTGCGGTCCTCGTAGGCGACGTACGGCAGGCACGCGACGCGGCCGGCCAGCAGCAGGGCGGCCAGGGCGGCGTACGGCTCGTCGTCGGTGGCGAACTGCTGCTCGTGCTCCCGGTGGAACGCCGCGCGCAGGACCCGGGTGCCGAGCAGCGGGGTCAGCCGCAGCAGGGGCGCGCAGTCGTCCAGGGCCACGTCGGCCCGGCCCGCCCGGGCGAGCAGGGGGCCGTCCGGGGAGGGCAGGCCGGAGGTGTGCCAGGTGCTGCGCAGATGGTCCAGGAGCAGGACGTCGACCTCGTCGGGGAGTTCGGCGACCCGCTCGGCGACGGTGCGCGGGGTGCCGGCGGGCAGGCCGTCCTTGGCGTGGACGAAGTGCAGCCAGCGCCCGGAGGCGCGGGCCGCGCCGGCCGCCCGGGCCGCCGCGTCGCCCGTGCCGTCCGGAAGCGGCACGACCTGGACGTCCGGGGCGTGCCGCTCGGCCGTCTCCCGGGCCCAGTCGCCCACCGCGGCCACGATCAGTTCGGCGTCGGGCAGGGGGTGGGCGGCCAGGGAGTCGAGCAGCTCCGTCAGGTGGCCCTGCACGTTCGGCCCGTGCACGACGATGCTGAGCTCGGCCATCACCGGACCCCCTTCTCACCAGACACGCCGTACTCGGTCATGGTGCCATCAATACGACAAAACGACCGGACGGGCTGCGCCTCACGAGGGAACGGCGGCCTTCGGTCCGGGTTTGGACCTGGCGGGCTTCTCCCCGGTGAACGCCTCGTACTCCTTGAGCACGTCCTGCGTCGGCCCGTCCATGCGCAGCTCGCCGCGCTCCAGCCACAGCACGCGGTCGCAGGTGTCGCGGATGGACTTGTTGTTGTGGCTGACCAGGAACACCGTGCCCGCGTGCTTGCGCAGCTCGCGGATGCGTTGCTCGGAGCGCTTCTGGAAGGACCGGTCGCCGGTGGCCAGGGCCTCGTCGATCAGCAGCACGTCGTGGTCCTTGGCGGCGGCGATGGAGAACCGCAGCCGCGCGGCCATGCCGGAGGAGTACGTCCGCATCGGCAGGGTGATGAAGTCGCCCTTGTCGTTGATCCCGGAGAAGTCGACGATCTCCTGGTAGCGCTCCCTGATCTGCTCGCGGGACATGCCCATGGCCAGCCCGCCGAGGTGCACGTTGCGCTCGCCGGTGAGGTCGTTCATCAGGGCCGCGTTGACGCCGAGCAGGGAGGGCTGGCCGTCGGTGTAGATGCGGCCGTTCTCCACGGGCAGCAGTCCGGCGACCGCCTTCAGCAGCGTGGACTTGCCCGAGCCGTTGGTGCCGATCAGGCCGATGGCCTCGCCCCGGTAGGCGACGAAGGACACGTTCCGCACGGCGTGCACGCGGCGTACGCCCGAGGCCCTCTCGGTCTGCCCGCGGCGCACGATGCGGTTGAGGGCGGCGGTCGCGGAGCCGCGTCCCGCGCCGGTGCCGTTGACGCGGTAGACGATGTCGACGCCGTCGGCGACGACGGTGGGGATCTTCTCGCTCGGGTGCTCAGCCACGGCCGTACGTCTCCTCAGCTTTCCAGAAGTAGATGAAGCCGCCGACGCCGGCGACCAGCGCCCAGCCCGCGGCGATCGCCCACACGTGGGCGGGGAGCTGAGTCGCGTGGAAGCTGTCGATCAGCGCGAAGCGCATCAGGTCGATGTAGACGGCGGCCGGGTTGGCGGCCAGGGCGACCGTCACCACGTGGGGCAGGCTGTCCTTCCGCGCCAGCTGGTCGATGCTCCACATGACACCCGAGACGTACATCCAGGTGCGCAGCACGAACGGCATCAGCTGGGCGATGTCGGGAGTCTTGGCCCCCATCCGGGCCATGACCATGGAGACGCCCGCGTTGAACGTGAACTGCAGGAACAGCGCGGGCACCGCCAGCAGCCAGGACACCCCGACCGGCACGCCGAAGCAGAGCAGGATGACGACCAGGGCGGCCATGGAGAACAGCAGCTGCTGCAGCTGCTGGAGGCAGAACGACAGCGGCAGCGCGGCGCGCGGGAAGTGCAGGGCGCGCACCAGGCCGAGGTTGCCGGAGATGGCACGGGTGCCCGCCATGATCGAGCTCTGCGTGAACGTCCACACGAACACGCCCGTGACCAGGAACGGGACGTAGTCCGGCACCCCGTGCTTGGTGCCGAGCAGGACGCCGAAGATGAAGTAGTAGACCGCCGCGTTGAGCAGCGGGGTCATCACCTGCCAGACCTGGCCGAGCTTCGCCTGGCTGTACTGGGCGGTGAGCTTGGCGGTGGCGAACGCGGTGATGAAGTGCCGGCGGGCCCACAGCTGCCGGACGTAGGCGGGCAGGGAGGGGCGGGCGCCGCTGACCGCGAGGCCGTGCCGGGCGGCGAGCGCGGCGAGGTCGTCGTCGGCCGGGAACGGCGCCGGGGGCGGTGTGTGGAGGACCTGACTCACATCCGCTGCTTTCGTTCGGGGGGCGGGACCTGCGGGGTCGCGGAGAGCGGTGCGGCGGGCTCCGGGGTGAAGGCGCTCGCGCGGAGGGCTTCTTACCTGGCTCTTCACGACGTCTACGTCGGGACGGGACCGTTTCGTCGTGACGGGAGCGTACGTCCGGTGGACGTCGGGACGCAACCGTTTCGTCGTGACGGCCTATGCTGTCCGCATGACGACGAAGCGCGACGAGCCACAGCAGCCCCCGCGCCGCCGGGCCCCCGCCGGGGCCGCCGTCCTGCGCGAGGACGTGACGGAGGCGATCCGCTCCGCGGTCTTCGAGGAACTCGCGGCCGTCGGCTACGCGCGCATGTCGATCGAGGGGATCGCCCGCCGGGCGGGCGTCGGGAAGACGGCGGTGTACCGCCGCTGGCGCTCCAAGCTGCACCTGGTGCTCGACATCGTCTCGGCGCTCGCCGTGCAGGGCCTGCCCGCCCCGGACACCGGTTCCCTGGAGGGGGACCTGCGGCTGCTGTACGAGGTGACGTCCCGGGCGCTGCGCCACCCGGTCGCCTCGCAGGTCATCCCCGACCTCCAGGCCGAGGCCGCCCGCAACCCGGACATCGCCGAGGCCCTGCAGAAGGCCCTGCGCGAGGGCCAGGACGGGGTCGCCACCGGCATCGTCACGGCCGCGCAGCGGCGGGGCGAACTGAGCGCGCGCCTCGACCACGACCTGGCCCTCGACCTGATCTCGGGCCCCCTGTACTGGCGGTCGGTGGTGATCCGCGCCCCGAAGCCGCCGAAGGGCTACCTGGAGACGCTGACCCGGGCGACGGCGGCGGCCCTGCGCGCCCTGTGATCCCGGCCCCGCCTCTTCCGGGGCGCCGTCGGCCGCGGACGGCCGCGGTCAGGCCGACCGGCCGGGGCCGGCCGCCGTGCCCCCGGGACGCCCGCGCACGGCCGCGGTCAGCGCCGTGCGGCCTCCGGGTGCAGCCGTACCCAGCCCTGCCATGCCGAGGTGATCATGTCCTGGACGTCGTGCCGGGCCTTCCAGCCCAGCTCGGCGGCCGCCCGTTCGGCGGAGGCGACGACGCGGGCGGGGTCGCCCGGGCGGCGCGGCGCGACCTCGGGCGGCAGGTCGTGGCCGGTCACGGCGTTGATGCGGTCGATCATCTCGCGGACGGACACCCCCTCGCCCCGGCCGATGTTGAGCGTGAGGGCGCGGCCGGGGGAGGAGATCAGGGTGCGGGCCGCGGCGACATGGGCCTCGGCCAGGTCGACGACGTGGATGTAGTCCCGCACGCAGGTGCCGTCGGGCGTGGGGTAGTCGTCGCCGAAGACATGCGGCGGCGCGCTGTGCGTGAGCCTCTCGAACACCATGGGCACGAGGTTGAAGACGCCCACGTCGGCGAGATCGGGAGCCGCCGCGCCCGCCACGTTGAAGTACCGCAGGCACGCGGTCGACAGCCCGGCCGCCCGGCCCGTGGCGCGCACCAGCCACTCACCGGCCAGCTTCGTCTCGCCGTACGGGGACAGCGGCACGCACGGCGTCTCCTCCGTGACCAGGTCCACGTCCGGCATGCCGTACACGGCGGCCGACGAGGAGAACACGAACGCCCCGACCCCGGCCCCGGTCACGGCGTCCAGCAGGACGCGCAGGCCCTCGACGTTCTCCCGGTAGTAGCGCAGCGGCTGTTCGACGGACTCACCCACCTGCTTCTTCGCCGCGAGGTGGACCACGCCCGTGATCCCGTGGTCCGCCAGGGCGCGGGCGACGCGCTCGCCGTCCAGCGTGGAGCCGACCACCAGCGGCACCCCGTCCGGCACGCGCTCGGCGATGCCCGTGGACAGGTCGTCGTAGACCACCGCCCCTTCCCCCGCCGCGGTCATCGCCCGTACGACGTGTGCGCCGATGTAGCCGGCGCCGCCGGTGATCAACCAGGTCATGTGCGGCCGTTCCCCTCGTCAGTTGGCCCCGTGGTGGTGCTGCGCCCGTCCGTCGTCGTGGTGCTCTCAGTCAAGCAGCCGGCGCAGCCTGCCGCGTACGACCGAGAGCGCTCCGCGTGCGCCGGGCGCCACCCGCAGCGCCAGCGCGCCGGAGTGGGTGGCGTAGGGCTGTACGAGTACCACGCCGTGCCGGGCGCTGGGGACGGCGCGGCGGCGCAGGAGCCCCGCGCCCGTGAGGGCGTGCGCCGTGACGTCCCGGGTGGCGCCGCCCTGGAAGCGGATCCGCAGCCGCAGGTCCCAGGTCCCCGCACCGGACGCGGCGAGGGCCGCCAGGTCGACCGCGGCCTCCGCCGTCCACGCGCCGTCCCGGTCCGGGCCCGAAGCCTCGGAGCACGGCACGAGGTCCACCCTGCCGCTCCGGACGAGCAGGTCCGCGTCGTCCCGGTGCAGCCACTCCACCTCCACGCTCCGCGGGCCCGCCTCGGCCACCCGCCCGTACAGCTCGTGCAGGCGCAGCCGCAGCCGGGTACCGCGGGCTCGGGGCCGCAGCGCCGCGTCGACGGCCAGGGGCAGCGCGCCCACCGGCCGGGTCAGCAGCGGTCCGAGGGAGACCTGCGGCAGGTCGGCCGACCACACGGGCGTGCCGTCGGCGGCCCGGGCGTACGGCGGGCGCAGCCGGGCCGGCCGGGCCGCCAGCTCCCGCAGCCGGGGCAGGTCGCGCGGCTCGGGGCCGGCCAGCACGACCCGCCCGGCCAGCCGGCCGGGGGCTGCCGGGTTGCGGGCCCAGTCGTCGGCGTCGTACCCGGCCAGGTGCGCCCGGGTGAGGTCCCACCAGGCCCGCTGGTACGAGGCGTCCCGCAACCCCAGTTCCCGCAGGTACATCCGCAGGTCGTGGTCGAGGAACTTGGCGCGTGCCGCCCTCGCCAGTTCCTTCTGCCCGGCGCCCAGCAGGATCTCGTACGCCTGCCGGCACGCCTCCGTGCGGGCCCGCCAGTTGACGATCCCCGCCCGGTCCAGGGAGATCGACAGCCGCTCGGCGGACCGGCGCACGTGCCAGACGTAGACCCGGTCCGGGATCAGGGCGACGCGCGGGGCCGCGGCCAGCACGCGCGCGGTGAACACCACGTCCTCGTACGGGAAGCGGCCCTCGGGGAAGCGGATGCCGTGCTCGCGCAGGAAGGCGGTGCGGTACAGCTTGTTGACGCAGAGCGTGTCGTGGACCAGGCGCGGGCGCCGGGCGGGGTGCGGCACGGTGGAGTGCAGCGCGTACAGGCGCGGCTGCCAGGGCACCTCGCGGCCCGAGGGCAGTTCCCGGCGGACGCACAGTCCGCTCACCACCTCGGCGTGCGCACCGGTGGCCGCCTCCAGCAGCGCGTCGGCCGCGCCGGGCGGCAGGACGTCGTCGCTGTCCAGGAACATCACGTAGGGCGAGGTCACCGCGTCGAGCCCGGTGTTGCGCGGGGTGCCGCAGCCGCCGCTGTTGACCCGGCGGCGGATCACCCGCAGCCGGGGTTCCGACGAGGCGAGCCGTTCCAGCAGGCCGGCGCTGCCGTCCGTCGAGCAGTCGTCGACGGCCACCACCTCGCGCACGGCCCGGCCCTGGGCGAGCGCCGAACGCACCGCCTCGGTCACATGGGCGGCGTCGTCGTAGCCGATGACCACGACGGCGACCTCGGCGAGCGGCTCGGCGGCATTCCCGCCGGCATCCCTGTGGGCATTCATCACGACGGATCGTAAGCCGGGCGAATGACATGAAAGTGGTAACACACCACCTATGCCCGGCAAAGAGGGGGCAACGCCACAGAATCGGCGCGTGAAGAGCGGACAGTCGACGGGGAGCGGCCGGTTCGGCGGGGGTGCGGCGGCCGTGGCGCCGCCCATGGCGGTGATGCTCGCGGCGGGCCTGTGGGGCCTGGACCGCGGCGGCATGTGGGGCGACGAGAGCGTCACCTTCCAGGTCGCGCAGCGCACGGTCCCGCAGATCTGGCGGCTGCTGCACGACGTGGACGCGGTGCACGGCCTGTACTACCTGTTCATGCACGCCGTCCTGACCGTCCACCCGGACGAGGTCGTCCTGCGCCTGCCGTCGGTGTGCGCGGCGACCGTCACCGCGGGACTGGTCGCGGCCCTCGGTGTCCGGCTGTCCGGGCCCCGCCTCGGCCTCCCGGCCGGGCTGCTGTACGCCATCACGCCGATGACCGGCCACTACGCCCAGGAGGGCCGGTCCTACGCGCTGGTCGCGGCCGGTGCGGCGGGGGCGACCCTGCTGCTCGTGCGGGCCGTGGACGGCGTGGGCGCCCGGGGCTGGTGGCCGTACGGGGCGGTCCTCGCGGTGACGTGCGTGCTGCACGAGCTGGCGGTTGCGCTGCTGTGCGCGCACGCGGTGACGCTGGCCCGGCTGCGGGTGCCCCGCGCCGTGTGGCGCGGCTGGGGCCGGGCGGCCGGGGCGGTGGCGGTGCTGCTGCTGCCGTTGGTGTGGGTCTCGCAGCGGCAGTCCGGTCAGGTGGCGTGGCTGGTCGCGCCGGGCTGGGACCGGGTCGAGCGGCTCGCCCGGAACGTCGCCCCGGGCCCGGAGGGGGTCGTGTTCTGGGCGTCGGTGCTGCTGATGGTCCTGGGGCTGCGCGAGCGGCGGACCGCGGCGGTCGCGCTGCCGCTGCTGCTCGTGCCGCCCGGCATCCTGATGACCGTCTCGCAGGTGCGGCCGCTCTACCACGACCGGTACGTGCTCTACGCGCTGGCGGGGGCGTCGCTGCTGGTGGCGGCCGGGGCCGGGCGGGTGGCCGGGGCGCTGGGGCGGGTGCGCTTCGACGGGCGGCGGGTGCGGGTCCGCGGCCGGCAGGTGCGGGCGGCGGTCGGGGTCTGCGGCGCGCTGGCGCTCACGGCGGGCTTCCTCGCCCAGCTTCCCGTCCACCGCCAGGACCGCACGGCCGCACACCGCCCGGACAACCTCGCCGTGGTCTCCGCACTCGCCCTCCGGCAGGTGCGCCCGGGCGACCCGGTGCTGTTCGTGCCGTCGGTGGGCAGGCTCGCGGCGCTGGCCTACCCGAAGGGGTTCCGGCGGGTGCGCGACATCGCGCTGGCGGAGTCGGCGCCCCGGTCGGGGACGCTGTGGGGCCGGGAGGCCACGCCCGGCCGGCTGCGGCAGCGGCTGGCGTCGGTGGACCGCGTCTGGGTGGTGGCCGGGCGGGCGGCCCCGGACCCGCGGCGGCCGCCGTCCGACCCGGTGGAACGCACCAAGCTGGCCGTGCTGGCCGATGAGTTCACCGTCCGCGAGGAGCACACCGAGGGCGATGTGGTGCTGCGCCTGCACGTGCGGCGCCGGCCCGCCGAGGTGCCCGGCGTGCCGCCCGGAGCCGCTACGACCGCCCGTCTGCCGGCGAACCGGCCGGCGGCCGGGTGAGGGCGGCCGCGTCGAGCGCGGTGGTGAGCTCGTCCAGGGACGCGCGCAGGGAGCGGATCCCGTCGGCGTCGAAACCGGTCGACGCGGCGATGCGGCGCGGCACCTCGAGGGCCCGCGCACGCAGCGCGACACCCTCCGCGGTCAGCCGCACCACCACCGACCGCTCGTCGCGCGCGCTGCGCTCCCGGACCACCGAACCGGCCGCCTCCAGCCGCTTGAGCAGGGGCGACAGCGTGCCGGAGTCCAGGCGCAGGTGCTCCCCGAGCGTCTTCACGGGCAGCTCGCCGTGCTCCCAGAGCACCAGCATCACCAGGTACTGCGGGTAGGTGAGCCCGAGGTCCTTGAGGAGCACGCGGTAGACGCCGTTGAAGGCGCGCGAGGCCGCGTGCAGGGAGAAGCAGATCTGCTGGTCCAGGCGGAGCCAGTCGTCGTCCGGCGTGTTCATGCTTCCCAGGATAGCTCCCGTCCGCCATTCAATTGCGCACAACTAAATTGTGTGCTCTAATTCCTGGTGTCGGGCGGCCCGGAAGCGGGTCGCCGAACGACGACCGAGAGGGAAGGTTTCTCCATGGACGCGCTCTACACCGCTGCCGCCACCGCCACCCACGGCCGCGACGGCCGGGCCGTCAGCTCCGACGGCGTGCTCGACCTCGCCCTGGGCGTGCCCCAGTCGATGGGCGGCAACGGCCAGGGCACCAACCCCGAGCAGCTCTTCGCCGCCGGATACGCCGCCTGCTTCGGCAGCGCCCTCGGCCTGGTCGGCCGCCAGGCCAAGGCCGACGTCAGCGACGCCGCCGTGACCGCCGAGGTCTCCATCGGCAAGCAGGGCGAGGGCTTCGGCCTCGCCGTCACCCTCCGCGTCGAGCTCCCCGACAGCGTGGACGAGGTGACCGGCCGCAAGCTGGTCGAGCAGGCCCATCAGGTCTGCCCCTACTCCAACGCCACCCGCGGCAACATCGACGTCGAGCTCGTCATCGAGTAGTCACCGGCGCCTCATCCCCCGACCCGCGCCAGAACCTCCCCCGTCCGTCCGCTCCACGCCACCACCACCGCCTCCTCGGGCACCGGGTGCCAGCGCGTCAGCAGCAGCCAGCGCACGTGGTAGCGGCGGACCACGGCGGACCGCTCGGCGCGGGTCGAGCCGTGTGCCAGGTAGGCCCGCACGTCGGCCGCCCGGCGCTGCCGCTCCCGCTCGTCCAGGGCCGGGTCGGGCCAGATCGGCGCGGCGAGGTTCGGCCCGTACCCGGCGATGGCGTGACTGGCGAAGTACCCGTCGGTGATCACCACCTCGCCGGGGGCGATGTACCGCGCCGCCCAGTCGTACGACGGCCAGCGCGTCGGCTGGGTGAACCCCACCGGGTCGACCGAGCGCGGCACGACCGCCCCGGCGTGCACGGTCAGGAACCCCACGCACGCCCCGGCCACCGCCGCCCCGCCCAGCGCCCTGCGGGCCCGCCGCCACGGCCGGGGCGCCGCCAGCTCCACGGCCAGGGCGAACTGCGGCGGTACCAGCACGGCCCACAGCACCCGGGCGTAGGTGTAGTGCCCGCTGACCCAGCCGTAGGCCAGCAGCAGGCACTCCAGCCCGAACAACAGCACCAGCGGATCACGCGGCGACCTGCACGCCCGGACCCACAGCGCGGGCAGCCCCAGCAGCGCCAGCCAGGAGTTGGCGAACAGCCTCTCGTACAGCTGCCGGTGCATCCCGTCCATGCCGGTGTCGCCCACCAGCGTCAGCACGTCGTAGTACGGCCAGGCCAGGGCCACCACCGCGCAGGCCAGGGCGGTGAGCGCCCAGCGGGCCACGACCGGCCGGCGCCAGCGCCGCTGCCGGGACGCCACGACCGCCACCGCACCCGTCAGGGCGGAGGCCGCCGTGACCGGGTGGGTGAGCAGGATCAGCGCGTACAGGACGCCGACCCCGGCGTACCCCCACCAGCCGCCCAGTCCGCTCGGGCCGACGAACCGCACCGCCCGGGCGTCGTCGCCGGCGCGCGCGGCGGTCCAGGCCCACGCCCAGAACGTCAGGCCGATGGCGAGCGCGGACGGATAGCCCAGGTTCGTCGTCATCGACATCAGCCCCAGGTAGCCGCTCCACAGGATCCGGGCGGTGCCCCACAGCAGCGTCATGAACAGCAGCGCCAGCACCGGCGCCCAGGCCCGCGCGGTCAGGGTCCTGACGAACCGGCCGAGCCCCGTCAGCAGGACCACCAAGTGCACCGGACCGGCCAGCTTCACGACCTCCCAGCCGGTCAGCCCCGTCAGCCGCGCCACCACCCCCTGCACGACCGCGTACGGCCCGTAGTAGGGGCTGCCCTCGCCCGGCAGGTCCGCCATCGTGTGGGCCGGGTGCAGCAGATCGGCCTTGAGGCGCTCGACGACCGCCGCGTGCTGCCCGGCGTCGCAGCACAGCGGCACCCGCCAGTACGCCAGCGTCATCACCAGCCAGAACAGCGCGCCGAAGAACTGGTAGGGGGTCGGCCGCCGCATCCGGCCGCCGCGCAGCGCGCTCGCGCCGCGCACGGTCCGCCGGACCAGGACCGGGGCGCTCACAGGACGGCCGGAAGGGGCAGGGGGGTCACGGGCATGCGCCGATCGTTCCCGCCCCTACGCCCGCCCTGACCCCGGATCACTTCATCGGGTGAGGCCGCTTGGCCCACCTGCCCGCCGTCACTCGCACAGCTCCCGTTCGGCGGTCGCCGGCCAGCGGGCGAAGCGGAACCGCGTCCGCTCGAACGCCCCGGTGAGGTTGTCCCAGAACCGCCGCGCGGTCAGCGGTGCCCGCACCGACTCCCGCAGCTCGGCCAGCTCGCCGCAGCCCAGCGCGGCCCGGGCCGCCTCGACCGTCTCCCGTGAGGCCCCGGCCCGCAGCAGGTCCCGCCGCGGCGGCTCGGCGAGGGCCCACTCCGCGAAGACCCAGTGGTTGCGCAGGAACTTCTCGTGCCCGGGCCAGCTCCACCGCTCCAGCGCCAGGTGCGCGCCGACCGGACTGGCCAGCCCCCAGGCGTCGTTGACGTACGCGTCGAGCGGCGCCGCCGCACCCGTGACGCCGAGGTGACGGCCCACCATCACCACGTGGTACGGCGCGTCCGGGCGCATCGGCGTGGCGTGCAGCCGCCGTCCGGCGTCGAAGTACAGCAGGGTCGGCCGGGGCGAGCGCACGGCCTCGGCCAGCATGCGCCGCCCCTCCGGCAGGGCGGGCCAGTTGCGCACCCAGGTGCTCGTGCGCACCGGGTTGTGGTCGCCCAGGCCCTCCACGTCGGAGCTGCGCACGTTGAACGACCCGGGGGTGCTGCGCACGTCGAACGGCTCCCGCAGCGGGCTGACCGCCGCACACAGCCACACCACCAGCAGCGCGCTCGCCGCACCGGTGACCCGGTTCGCCGGGACGACCAGCACGGGCAGGAGCAGCAGCAGGAGCGCGGGCAGGATCATCCGGGCGTGCATGTAGTCGCCGCCGACCCGCACGACGTACCCGGCGAGCAGCGCACCCGCCGCGAGCGGCGCCAGGAGCACCACCAGCGAGGACCGGCCCGGCACGCGGTCCCGGCGCAGCCGGCGCGCGCGGCGCACCAGCAGCACCGCCAGCGCGCCGAGCACCGGCACCACCGGCCACAGCCAGTACGGCCCGAGCGTCTCCTGCACGTACCCGGCACCCCGGCCCCAGTCGCTGGCGCTCGCCTCCTTGGCGATGGCGGGCAGCGGCACCAGGATCCCGTAGTACCCGGCCCGGAACACCTCGTAGGCCAGCGGCAGCGCCCCCGCCGAGGCCAGCAGCGCCGCCGTGCCCCGGCGCGGCGGCCGCAGGACCCACCACTGCGCCGCCAGGAAGCACACCGTGACCACCGCCAGATCCGGCCGGACCAGCGGTCCCAGCCCGAAGACGAACGCGGCCGGGCAGCTCTCCCGGGGCTCCTGCCCCCGCCGCGTGCGCGTCAGCAGCCACCACGCCAGACCGGTCCAGAAGGCCCCGAGTCCGCTCTCCAGCCCCGAGGTCATGTACGACCAGAACGGCGGCACCGCCAGCAGCACGCACACACCCGCGGGCAGCAGCAGCCCGGCCCCGCTGTACAGCCGGCAGGTGGCGAGCAGGGCGAGCGCGAACCCGGCCGTGCTCAGCAGCAGTCCCAGTCCCACCGCGAGGAACGCCGGGTCCGCTCCGGTGACCCAGGTGGCGAGGGCGAGCAGCCACTGCCACAGGGTGCCGGTCGAACTCTCCGCGCGCTCGCCGACGTTGAACACCGGCCCGTTGCCCGCCAGGATCTGCCGGACCGGGCGCAGGTAGATCAGCCCGTCGTCGCAGATCCAGCGGCGCCGGTAGCCCAGCACGAACAGGGCGGCCGTCGGCACGGCGACCAGGGCCGCGTTCCACCGGCGCACCGGCCCCGGCCGCCCGGGCGCGGCCGCGGGGCGGGCCGAGGACGCGCGCTGGCCGGGCAGGGAGGGGAGCGCCTCGGGAGTGGTCGGTGTCGTCATCCCTCGATCAGCGCCTCGGACCGCACGGACACGGCGGGGGTCCTGCGGGCCGCGGGCAGCAGTGCCCCGCCCCGCTCGCCCAGCATCAGCAGGCGGACGACCCGCTCGGCGGCCCGCCCGTCCTCGAACTCGCAGTACCGGGAGCGGAAGTCCGCCCGCAGCCGGGCCGCCTCCGCGTCCTGCCAGGCGCCGGAGGCGAACAGCCGCGCCAGCTCCGGGTAGGAGCGGGTCACGTGCCCCGGGGCGTCGGCGGTGACGTCGAAGTAGGCGCCCCGGCTGGCCGTGAACGCGCCCCAGTCGTCGGCGTGCACCACGACCGGCCGGTCCAGCAGCACGTAGTCGAACATCAGGGCCGAGTAGTCGGTCACCAGCACGTCGGAGGCGAGCATCACGTCCTCCACGTGCGGCTCGTCCGTCGCGTCGACCACCACGCCCCGCCGGTGCAGGTCGGACAGGCCCAGCCCGCGCGCGATCCCCCCGGCCAGGGAGGGGTGCAGCCGGACGACCAGGGTGTGGCCGGGCCCGAGGTCCCCGGCGAACCGGGCCGGATCGAACCGGTCGACGTGGCCGCCCTTGCGGTAGTCACGGCGGGTCGGCGCGTACAGCAC
This sequence comes from Streptomyces sp. AHA2, assembly GCF_036857595.1. NCBI lineage: Bacteria > Bacillati > Actinomycetota > Actinomycetes > Kitasatosporales > Streptomycetaceae > Streptomyces > Streptomyces sp. AHA2. The sequence continues at coordinate 379,873 of NZ_JAUQWJ010000006.1, read as the reverse complement.
CACCGTGTTCTCCGCCGGGATGCCGAGCCGCTCGCGCACCGCCGCGCCCCGCTCCGGTCCGGCGCCCACCAGCACGTCGTTGCGCGGGCTGCCCGTGCGCAGCGACGTGAAGTGGCACGGGTAGGCCCGTTCCCAGGCCCGCTCCGCGTGCCGCCCGGCGACCAGGCTGTAGTCCCAGCGGTCGGCCCGCCGCAGCATCTGCGGCACGTCGAAACCGTGCCGGGCGCCCGGCTTGGCCAGCAGGTCCGCGCCCATGTACTTCAGCGGGGTGCCCTGGTGGGTGTGGATGTGGACGCTGCCGGGCCGCTTGGCCAGGGTGCCGGGCCAGTTGACGTTGTTGACCCAGTACGTGGCCCGGGCCACGACCTCGTGGTAGCGGCGCGAGCCCGGGGTCACGTGGTCGACACCGGGCGGCAGCGCGTCCACCGCGTCCTCCCGCACCACCCACACGCCCCGGATGTGCGGGGCGAGTTCGCGGGCCTTGGAGTAGATCGCGGCCGGGTCGCCGCTCATCCCGCGGTGGTGGGTGGCCGCGTAGACGGCCAGGTGCGGATCGAGCGGCCGCCGGGACTGCGCCGCGTACCAGGTGCGCAGCGCGCTCCGGGAGGCCTTCTGCGCCACCTTGCGCCGCCTCGCCCCGGCGGCCGCCCGCAGGTCGCGCAGGCCCCGCACCGCGGCGTACGACGGGTAGGGGGCCGACGCCAGCAGCCGCATCTCCAGCCCGCGCCAGCCGTCCGGCCGGGGGAAGCCGCCCTCGGGCAGGTGACGGCGGTGGAAGGCGCGGATCTCGCGGTAGAACGCGGCCCGGTCGGCGGGCCGTACCCGGTCCTCCCGGGCCAGGACGAACAGCATGTGGTCCAGGGCCCGCTCCAGCAGCAGCGGACGCGCCCAGCCCAGGTCGGGCCGCTCCTGGAGGAACGCGAACAGGCCCGCGTACTGCGCGAAGATCTCGAAGTGCCGGCGCCCCGGCGTCCTGGTGATGGCGCCCTGCCGGCGCTGGCGGTACTCCACGCCGATCCGGTCCAGGCAGGCGATCCGCTCCGCCAGCACCATCGACCGGTAGGTCACCGGCGCGTCCTCGTACAGTCCGGGCGCGTACCGCAGGCCGTGGCCCTGGAAGAAGTCCCGCCGGTAGGCCTTGTTCCAGGCGACCAGGAACAGGTTCAGGTACGCGGGTTCGTCCCGGACGCGGAAGGTGCCCAGGCCCGCGGCGGCCAGCAGGTCCGCCGCCTCGCTGCGCCCGCCCCGGCCCCACCAGTGGGTGCGCACGTGGTCGAAGACCAGGATGTCCGGGTCGTCCGCCGCCGCCAGCCGCGCGGCGACGGCGGCCAGCAGCCCCGGCGTGTAGCGGTCGTCGCTGTCGAGGAACAGCACGTAGTCGCCCGCCGCCTCGTCCAGGCCGGCGTTGCGGGCGCGGCCGAGGCCGACGTTCTCCGGCAGGTGCAGCACCCGCACCCGCCGGTCGCGGGCGGCGTACTCGTCGAGGATCGCGCCGCTGCCGTCGGGGGAGCGGTCGTCCACGGCGATCACCTCGAAGTCGCCGTGGCACTGGCCGAGCACCGAGTCGAGGCACTCGCGCAGGAACCCCTGCACGTTGTAGACGGGGACGATGATGCTGAAGCGGGGCACGACTTCGGTCAGCTCCTTACGAGGGTGGCGGCCGCGGGGGCCGGGACCCGCTGCGCGAGCGGGGTCACGGGCGGGATCGACTCGGGCGGCTCGCCCAGCAGCACCCGGCGCACGACACGCTCCGCCGCGCGCCCGTCGTCGAACTGGCAGAACCGCTCCCGGAACGCGGCCCGCAGCGCCGCGGAGCGCCCGTCAGCCCAGGTGCCGTCGCGGAACACCGCCGCCAGCTCCGCGGGCGTGCGGGCGACGCGGCCGGGCGGGGACTCCATCAGGTCGAAGTAGACGCCCCGGGTCTCGCGGTAGACGTCCCAGTCGTCGGCGTACACCACGATCGGCCGGTCGAGGTTGGCGTAGTCGAACATGATCGACGAGTAGTCGGTGATCAGCGCGTCGGCCGCCAGGCACACGTCCTCCGAGGAGCGGTGCCCGGTCACGTCGATGATCCGGCCGCCTCCGCGGCGCCCGGGCCCCCGGTCGTAGAAGTAGTGGGCGCGCAGCAGGACCACGTAATCGTCGCCGATCGCCTCGCAGAACTCGGCCAGGTCCAGGCCCGACGCGAAACCGGTGGCGTAGTCGCGGTGCGTGGGCGCGTACAGCAGGGCCTTCTTGCCGTCCGGGACACCGAGTTCCCTCCGCACCCGGGCCACGTCCTCGGCGGACGCCGTGCAGTACACGTCGTTGCGCGGATAGCCGTACTCGAGGGTCTCGTGCGCGCCGGGGAAGGCCGACTCCCACATCTGCGTGGAGTGCCGGTTGGAGGTGAGGTTGTAGTCCCAGCGGTCCACCCGGGCCAGCAGTTTGCCGATGCTGCCGGTCGCGGCGGCCACCACCGGGTACGTCGACTGGTCGGCGCCCATCTTCTTCAGCGGCGTGCCGTGCTGGGTCTGCAGGTGCACGCTGCCGGGGCGCTTGACCACGGCGTCGGCGAAGTTGGCGTTGTTCACCAGGTACTTGGCGCGGGCCAGCACATGCCAGTACTCACGGCTGCCGATCACCGCGTACTCGACGTCCTCCGGCATGCTGCCCACCGCGTCCGGCTCCACCAGGAACACCGCGCGCAGGTGCGGGGCGAGTTCGCGGGCCTTGGCGTGGATCGCGGCCGGGTTGCAGGCGTAACCGCGGCCCCAGTACGCGCAGTACACGACCAGGTTCTCGTCGATCGGCAGCCGCAGGTCCGCCGCGTAGCGCAGCCGGGTGCGCAGGCCGCGCGGGCGCGGGAGCAGCGCGGCGGCCCGTGCGGCCCGCCGGTTGGCGGCGCGCAGGGCGCGGAACGCGGCGTACGAGCCGGACGCCAGCAGCCGGTGCTGCACGCCGAGGCTGCCGCCGGGCGCCCGGTACCCGGCCGGGCGGTGCCGCCGGTACAGCAGGCTCGCCCGCCGGAAGAAGGCCCGCCGCCCGGCCGGCAGCCGCCCGGGATGCGCGGCGGTCTTCAGCACGGCGGCGAAGAGCTGCTCGAACAGCGGCCCCAGCCGCTCGGCCGGCACGCCCAGCTCCGCGGCCCGCGTGAGCACCAGCTCGCACTGGTCGAGCAGCTCGGTGTGGTGCTCCCCGGGCAGGTTCAGGCGGTTGCCCTGCCGGCGCAGGTGGTGCCGGACCACGACCGTGCGCAGGACCGCCACCCGCCGCGCCCGCAGCGCGGCCGGGCCGCCGAACCCGACGTCGGTGAAGTGGCCGCCGGGGAAGGCGAGGCCCTCCTCGGTGAGGAAGGCCCGGCGGTACGCCGCGCTCCACGCCGGGAGCGTCACCCCGGTCAGCCGCGGGGCCCGATCGGGGGAGAAGGCCCCGGCCGGTGCCCCGGCCAGGACGGCCGCGGCCGGATTGGCCGGCTCGCCCTCCCACCACGGGACGCGCTCGTGCTCGAAGTGCAGGACGTCGACCTCGCCCACCGCGTCCAGCCGGTCGGCCAGGGCCGCCAGCGCCCCCGGGGCCAGCACGTCGTCGCCGTCGAGGAACAGCACGTGGCCGCCGGCCGCCGCCCGCAGCCCGGTGTTGCGCGCCCCGGCCAGCCCGTCCGACGGAGGGGAGTGCACCACCGTCACCCGGCGGTCCCGCCCGGCGTACCCGGTGACGACGTCCGCCGCCGGAGCGTCGGGTGCGTCGCACACCGTGATCACCTCGAAGTCGCCGAAGGACTGGGTGAGGACCGAGTCGAGCGCCAGGGACAGCCGGCCGGCGACCCCATGGGACGGGACGACGATGCTGAAGCGGGGCATTCTGCTCTTTCTGTCGAGGTCTGCAGGGGGGAACAGGGGGCCGGGGGTGGGACGGGGGCCTGCTGCGGCCCGCTCAGCGGGCTGCGCGGTGCCCCGGGCGCCCCGGCGGACGCCAGGAGGGCGGCCGGCGGGGCGTCGGCCGTGACGGGTCCGAGGGCCCGCGGATTCCCCGGGCCGCCACGGTCACCGCACCTCGGTGACGACACCGGGGCCCGCCGGCCGGGGCACCGTGGCGAGCGGCTCCCGGGCCAGCGAGGCCGCCGACGGCACCGGGCACCGCTCCTCCAGCGGCACCACCGGCGGCAGCTCGCTCTCCCCGAGGACGACCCGGCGCACCACCCGCTCGGCGGCCCGGCCGTCGTCCCAGGTGCAGAACCGCCTGCGGAACGCCGAGCGCAGCTGGGCGGAGCGGGAGCCGCGCCAGTGGCCGGTGGCGAAGATGTCGATCAGCTCGTCCTCGCCGCGGGCGATCGCGCCCGGCGGGAAGGCGCGCAGGTCGAAGTAGGTGCCGCGGGCCGCCTCGTGGGCCTCCCAGTCGTCGGCGTGGATCACGATCGGCCGGTCCAGGTTGGCGTAGTCGAACATCAGCGACGAGTAGTCCGTGACCAGGGCGTCCGAGGCCAGGCAGAGCGCTTCGACGCTCGGGTGCCCGGAGACGTCGACGACCCGGCCGGCGCTCTGGGTGAGCGGGGCGCCGTAGGCGTGGTGGGCGCGGGCCAGGACGACGAAGCGCGGGCCGAGGCGGCGCACGATCCGCTGCAGGTCGAGGGGGTGGCGCTGGGAGCGGCGGTAGTCGCGGTGGGTCGGCGCGTAGAGGATCGCCACCGTGCCCTCGGGGATGCCGAGGGAGGAGCGCAGCCGGGCCACGTCCGCCGCGGTGGCGGTCCGGAACACGTCGTTGCGGGGGCAGCCGTACTCCAGCACCGTGTAGCGGCCGGGGTGGACGCGCTCGTGGGTCAGGGTCGTGTGGCGGTTGGCCGACAGCACGTAGTCCCACGCGTCGACGCCTTTGAGCAGCCGCCCGAAGTCCCGGCCGCGGGCCGCAGCGGGGCGCTCCTGGAGGTCCAGGCCGATGTGCCCGAGCGGGGTGCCCTGCCCGGTCTGGATCAGGACCTGGCCCCGGCGTTTGGCGAGGCGGTGGTCGAACTCGGTGTTGCTGACCAGGTACCGGGAGCGGGCGAGTGCCGTCCAGTAGGCGGCCGTGCCGGGCACCAGCCGGCGGGGGCCCGGCGGGATCGCGTGGTGGTGCTCGGGGCGGGCGGCCCACGCGGTGCGGACGTGCGGGGCGAGGTCCCGGAACGCGCTCTCCAGCGCCCCCGGACTGCAGCTGTGGCCGCGCCCGTCGTACGCGGTGAACACGGCCCGGTCGGCGCACAGGGGCAGGCAGCGCTGCACGCGGTAGTGGGCCCGCAGCCCGGCCGCCCGCAGCCCGCGCAGCAGCCTTCCCCCGGTCCGGGCGGCGGCGCGGTGCACGGCCGAGGCCAGCTGCAGGGCCCGGTAGGTGCGGTGCAGGCCGAAGCGGATCAGGGTGTGGTGGATGCGGCACCGCAGGGGGACGGGGGCGCCGGGGGTGCGGTAGCGGCGGTAGTGGGCGCGGGCCCGCCGCAGGAACAGTGCGCGGGAGCCGCGGGGCAGCCGGTCCCGCCGCGCGTACACGATCCCGAGGTGGTGGACCATGCGGCGGAACAGCACCGGCCGCCACCGGGCCAGGTCGGGACGCCCGTCGAGGAACGCGAAGACCCGGTCGTACTGGTCGAAGACGTCGAAGTGCCGGTCGCTGGTGGTGCGCAGGATGCTGCCCTGCCGCCGCTGCCGGTAGTGCACGCAGACCCGGTCGAGGGTCGCGATGGAGTCCGCCGTCATCAGCACCGGGTACGTCCACGGCGTGTCCTCGTACCAGCCGGTCGGGAACGCGAACCCCTTGGCCTCGACGAACTCCCGCCGGTAGGCCTTGTTCCAGGCGACCATCAGCAGCCGCAGCAGACCGGGGCGGTCCTCCAGGCGGAACGGGGCCGGGCCCTGCTCGGCCAGTTGCAGGGCCGCCTGGTTGCGGACCGCCTCCCCGGTCCAGTAGGTGCGCGCGTAGTCGAAGACCAGGACGTCGGGCTCGCCCGTCTCCTTCAGGCGGTCGGCGATCGAGCGCAGCGCGTCCGGGGTGAGGGTGTCGTCGCTGTCCAGGAAGAGCAGGTAGTCGCCGCGGGCCTGGGCGACTCCGGCGTTCCTGGCGGGACCCAGGCCGACGTTCTCGGGCAGGTGGACGGGACGGACGCGCGGGTCGCGCGCGGCGAACTCGTCGATGATCGCCCCGCACGCGTCCGGCGAGGCGTCGTCGACGACGATCAGTTCCAGATCGGGACAGGACTGGGAGAGCACCGATTCGAGGCACTCGTGCAGGTACGCCTGGACCTGGTACGCGGGGACAATGACACTGAACCTGGGCAAGAGGCATCCATCGGTCGGCGCGGGCGTTCGGCCCGGGAACGGCCGGTGGGGCCGGTTGGTTACGGCGGCTACGTCATCCGGGGGAACGCGGCGGGGGCGGGCCGCTGTGGGCCCGCCCCCGCAACTGCCGGACACAATCCGCTATTTGACCGCTCCGGCCATGACGCCGGACACGAACTGCCGCTGGAACGCGAAGAACACGGCCAGCGGGACCACCATCGAGATGAACGCGCCGGGCGCCAGCACGTCGATGTTGTTGCCGAACTGCCGTACCTGCGTCTGGAGTGCGACCGTGATCGGCTGGCTCCCGGAGTCCGAGAAGATCAGCGCGACCAGCATGTCGTTCCACACCCACAGGAACTGGAAGATGCCCAGCGAGGCGATCGCCGGGCCGCCCAGCGGCATGACCACCCGGAAGAACAGGCGCAGTTCGCCCGCCCCGTCCAGGCGCGCGGCCTCCAGCAGCTCCCGCGGGATCTCCGCGAAGAAGTTGCGCAGCAGGAACACCGCGAAGGGCAGCCCGAAACCGACGTGGAACAGCACCACGCCGATCACCGAACCGAAGATGCCGATGTTGCCGAAGAGTTCGGCGATCGGGATGAGCGCGACCTGCACGGGCACCACCAACAGCCCGACCACGCCCAGGAACCACCAGTCCCGGCCCGGGAACTCCATCCAGGCGAAGGCGTAACCGGCCAGTGAGCCGATGATCACCACCAGCAGGGTCGCCGGGACGGTGATCCACACCGTGTTCAGCAGGCTGCCGGTGATGTCGTCGTTCTCCAGCAGCGTGGAATAGCTGTCGAAGGTGATCTGGGAGGGCTCGGTGAACACCTTCCACCAGCCGCTCGCCGCGATGTCCTCCGGCGAGCGGAGACTGGCCAGCAGCAGGCCGATCGTCGGCACCAGCCAGAACAGGCCGACCAGGATGAGGAACACCCGCACCAGCCCGCCGCCGACCCCCTCGACCAGCCGGGACGCCAGCGAGTGCTTCGCCTTCACCGAGCCGGAGGGCCTGGCCGCCTTGTCCGGCAGATCGCCCGCGTCCGCGGTCATCGCCGCACCTCCCGCCTCAGCCGCCGTACGTTGAACCACATCACCGGGATCACGAGCAGCAGCAGGAACACCGAGATGGCGCTGGCGATGCCCGGCTGGTCCTCGGAGAAGCCCTTGCGGTACAGCTCCAGCGCGAGCACGTTCGCGTCGTCCTGCGCGGAGCCCGGGGCGATGATGAAGACCAGGTCGAAGATCTTCAGCACGTTGATCATCAGGGTGACGGTGACCACCGCGAGGACCGGTGCCAGCAGCGGCACCGTGACCCGTCTGAACACCTGCCACTCACTCGCGCCGTCGACCCGGGCCGCCTCCAGCAGTTCCCGCGGCACTCCCGCGAGCCCGGCCGCGATCAGCACCATGGCGAAGCCCGCCCACATCCAGATGTAGGAGCCGATGATGGCGGGGGTGACCAGGGACGGGCCGAGCCAGTCCAGGCCGTTGTACGGCTCCTTGAAGTTGCTGTCCGGAAGCCGCAGCAGTGCCCCGTCCGCGGAGGCGGGCAGGGTGAAGGTGCCGTCGCCGGCGGCGGTCGCGGACGCCACCACGTGGCCGTCCTTCACGGCCTCGATCCTCATCCCGGCGTAGCCCAGCTCGGCCGCGTCGACCCCGTTCAGCCTGCCGACGCCCTGGCCGCGCGTGAAGTCCTGCCAGGTCGTGCCGGTCACCTTGCCCGGCTCGGGCTTCGGCGCCGCGGCCGGTTCAGCGTCGTCCGGCATCAGGTCGGGAGCCACGCCCACCAGGGGCAGCGAGACGGCCTCACCGGCGCGCACCGGCGACTTGGTGACGAACGCGCCGCCCCCGGCCGGCTCCAGCGGCGACTGGCGGCCCGGGTGGGCCTTGGGGAACGCCGACGACTGGGCGAAGGTGTCGTGCACCCCCACCCACACCGCGTTCGCCACGCCCTTGTCCGGGTCCTGGTCGTACACCAGGCGGAAGATGATGCCCGCCGCCAGCATCGAGATCGCCATCGGCATGAAGACGACCAGCTTGAACGCCGTCCCCCAGCGCACCCGTTCGGTCAGCACCGCGAAGATCAGGCCGAGGGCCGTCGCCACGGTGGGCGCGAACACCACCCAGATGACGTTGTTCTTCAGCGCGGTGCGGATGCCCTCGTCGGTGAACAGGGCCCGGTAGTTGTCGATGCCGGCGAAGCCGTCGCCGGACTGGTCGTAGAAGCTGCGGACCACCGAGTACCCGATCGGGTACACCACGAGCGCGCCGAGCAGGACGAGCGCGGGCAGCAGGAACAGCGCCGCGACCATCCTGCGGGTGCCGGTCACACTCTTGCGCGACTTGGGAGCGGCAGGGGGCGTGACGCCCCCTGCCGCCGTGGCCGACGTCATGACGTCAGTTCCCGTACGCCGCGGCCGCTTCGGCCTCCAGCTTCTGCTGCGTGCCCGCCACGTCCTTCGGGTTCTTCAGGAAGTCCTGCAGGATCTTCCACTCACCCTTGCCGGGCGTGCCGCCGAAGGCCTGCGGGGCCTGGTCGGACATGTCGAAGCGGAAGTCGTCACCGGCGTCGATGAGCGCCTTGGCGATCTTCTGCTGCACCGAGTTCGGATAGGCGGAGTTCGGCACGTTCTTGTTCGGCGAGAGGTAGCCGCCGAGCTTCGCCTGGATGGTCGCCGCGTCCGGCGAGGCCAGCCAGGTGGCCAGCGCCTGCGCCCCCTTCGAGTCCTCCAGGATCACGGCCGCGTCACCGCCCGAGACCACCGGCCCGTTGTCACCGACCGCCGGGAACGGGAACACCTTCGCGTCCGTGCCGACCTTCATGTTCTCGGGGATGTTGACCTGCGCGAAGTCACCCGCCGCGACCATGGCCGCCTTGGGCTGGTCCCCGCCGGTGAACACCTGCGTGACGGAGGCCGGGAAGTCGGTCTGCAGCGCCCCGTTCGCCCCGCCCGCGATGTAGTCCGACTTGCCCCAGACCTGCGCGAGGGTGGTCAGCGCGTCCTTCACGGACGGGTCGGTCCACTTGATCTCGTGCTTGGCCAGCTGGTCGTACTTCTCCGGACCGGCCTGGGAGAGGTAGACGTTCTCGAACCAGTCGGTGAGCGTCCAGCCCTCGGAGCCGCCGACCGAGAACGGCGTGACGCCGGAGTCGAACACCGTCCGGGCGGTGTCCAGCAGCTCCGGCCAGGTCTTGGGCTCGTTCGCCCCGGCGTTCTCGAAGACCTGGTTGTTGTACCAGATCAGCGACTTGTTGGCGGCCTTGTAGTAGACCCCGTACGCCTTCCCGTCGACCTTGCCGATGTCCTGCCAGCCCTGCGAGTAGTTCTCACCGAGCTCCTTGAGGGCCTCGGCGCCGAGCGGCTTGGCCCAGCCGCGGTCGACGGCCTGCTTGATGGCGCCGGGCTGCGGCAGCATCGCGATGTCCGGCGGCTGCCCGCCGGCCACCTTGGAGCCGATGAAGTTGATGATCGGGTCCTGGGCCGGCACGAACGTCACCTTGGCGCCCGTCCGCTTCTCGAACTCCGCCAGCACCTTCTTGAAGTTGGCCTGTTCGGCGCCGGACCACACGGCGGCGACCTCCAGGCTCGTCCCGTTCAGCTTCGGCAGGGTGACCTGGCTGGCGGTCTCCTCGGAGGTGCCGGTGTCTGCGTCGCTGTCGTTGCCGTCGCCCCCGCAGGCGGTGAGCGAGAGCGCGAGCGCTCCCGCGGCGACGGCGGCCGCGGCCCTGGTGGCCGTACGGCTGTGGGGGGTCGTCCCGTCCCGCTCGGGCGACCGGCGTGTCCGGATGGTCCTGCTCGTCATGCGCATGACTGCCCCGTTCTTCGTTCCTCGTCGAACGTCGAGCGCGCTCCCGTGCGATCTGGTCTACGCCCGGGTGTGCGGGGGCGGCAAGATGGCGTCCGCTGTCAACCGGGCGATCGTGACTCCCTCGTGACCAGGGGCGCGGCCGGCGCCGTCCGCCGGGGCCGGGGGCCGTGCCCTGTCACAGGAGCGACGGCACCCGGACCGCCGCGACCTCCCGCGCCGCCCTTTCCAGCGCGCTGGCCAACAGTGCCAGGTCGGTCGGGCCGTTTCCGAGCTCCCGCACCGGACGCCGGGCCGGGGGGTCACCCATGCGGTGCCATTCCAGCGGCACCACCGTGGGACGCAGCGTGGCCGTCCGCGGGATGCGGCCGGTGACCCGGCCGCCCTGGAACGGGGTGCTGCGCCCGTCCGCCGAGGTCAGACTGGCGCGGCCGGGTGCGGGTTCGTCCGGGCCCGGGGCGACGTCGTCGAGCGTGACGCGCAGGGTGGCCCGGCGCGCCGGTTCGCTCTCCGCGGTGCGCGGGCAGGGGCCGGTGGCCGCCACCAGGTGCACGCCGAGCCGCTCGCCCTCCCGGGCCACGGCCTCCAGGGCCCGCATCACCGAGCCGGCCGCGGGCCGTCCGGTCGAGCCGAGGGCGGGGGAGACCAGGGCGTCCAGGTCGTCGACCACCACCACGAGCCGGGGCAGCGGGGGCGCCGCCGCCTCGGTCTGCCGGCGGGCGGCCCCGGGCCGCAGCCGGATCGTCGAACTGGACGGCGAGTCCAGGTCCGCGGCCCCGTCCGCCGGGGCCTCGGCACCTCCCCGGCCGGGCGCGGCGCGCTGGGCGACCATCCGGCCCGACACCTCCTGCCCGGCGTGCCACTCGGCGAAGCACGACCGCCCCAGCAACTCGCTGCGCCGCTTCAGCTCCGCGCTCAGCGACTGCGCGAACTCCCGCATCAGCACCGGGTCGTGGGCCGCGAGGTAGGTGGTGACGTGCGGCACGTCCGTGCACACCCGCAAGCCCTCGCCCGGGCCGCCGCCCGCGCCCGGGCCGCCCCGGCCGTCGACCAGCACGATGCCCAGCCGGTCCGGCCGCTCGGCCGCCGCCAGGGACGCGACGACCGCCCGCAGCAGCTCTGTACGGCCGCTGCCCGGCGGGCCCTCGATCAGCAGATGCGGCCCCTGTGCCGCCAGGTCCGCGCACACCGGGCCGCGCGGTCCGGCGCCCAGCACCGCGCGCACCCGGCCGCCCAGCGCCTCGGTGTCGTCGGCCGCGTCCGCCCAGCGCGCCATGAGCGAGGCCGGAGTGGCCCGGGCCAGGCCCAGCTCGTCCAGCAGCCGGGCCGACCGGGGCAGCGGTGCGGAGACCCGCGGCTGCCGGCCGCCGCCCGCCTCGTCGGTGCGCAGCGGCGCGAGCGCCCGCGCCAACCGCTCCGCCCAGGCGGGGGAGACGGCGTCGAGCGTGGCGATCGTGCCGTGCCCGACCGGCCCGGCCGGCGAGCCGTCGCCTCCGGCCCGGGCCACCCGCACGAGCCGCAGGGCCGTCGCCACGTCGCCGCTGAGCAGCGCGACGGCGCCGCACTGCCGGAACGTCGGCGCCACGGAGCAGGCGGCCTCGTAGGTCTCCGTCACGGGGGAGGCCGGGGAGGCGGCGGCGGTCTCGGCCAGGCACAGGACGTGGATCCCCGCCCGGGGCCCCTCCAGCGCCAGCCGCGCCACGGCCTTGCGCAGGCCGGCCCCGCCGGGGTCGCCGTCGACGACGACCACCGTGTACGGGCCGGGGAAGGCGGGCGCCGGACCGCCGGCGGCCTCGTCGTCCCGGGCCCACGAGGGGCGGCGGGGCGCGGGCACGGACGGACGGCCGCCGGGTGGGTGGGCGCCCTCCGGAGCGCCCACCGCCTCGGCCGACAGATCCTCCAGGCGGCGCGTCAGTTCGTCGGTGCGGGCCGCGGCCTGTTCCCGGTCGTGGGCGAGGAGCAGCCGGCAGTCCTGCCCGTGCCCCGGACGGACGTGCGGCAGCCAGCCCAGCCAGGACCACTCGGCCGCGCGCTCCTCCAGGGGCCGCGAGCGGTCGGCGGCGATCAGGACGATCTCCAGCGTGTCGGGGGAGTGCAGCGCGGCGAGCTGCGCCAGCACCGACCGGGCGAGCCCGGACAGGCGGGCCCGCGGCCCGGCCAGTCCCAGCGCGCCGACCTCGCGCAGCCCGGCCGTCACCGGCACCGCGGGCAGCAGGCCCGAGCCGTCCGGCGCGGGCCGGTCGGCCGTCCCCAGCCGCACGGCCAGCGCCTCGGGGTGACCCGGACCGCGCTCCCAGAGCCGGGGCCCCGGGCCCAGGGCCGTCAGCAGCAGGGCAGCCGGGTCCGGCCAGGTCTCCCGCACCGGCGCCGCGAAGGCCGGGCGCCGCGGCGCGGCCACCTCGAACGGCTCGTCCTCGTCCACCTCGTAGGGATCGGGGGCCTGCTCCCCGCGGCCCCCGGCCAGCCGCCGCGCCCACGCCCCGAGCCCGCCCCGCCGGCGCGTCCCGGAGGGCACGTCCGTGCCCCGCAGCGGAGTGCCCTTCCGCCCACGGCCGGCACGCTCGTCGGAGGCCGCCGGGCCGTCGGTGCCGACGCCGGCCCGGTGGGCGTCACGGCCACCGGCACCCTCGTCCCGGTGGCCGGCAGCCCCGCCTCCGGCGTGGGCCGCCGGCCGGTGGCCGTCCCGGGCACGGGCGTCCGGGTCGCGGTCGTCGGGAGCACCGGCTCCGGGACGGACCGCCGGCCGGCGGTCGTCCCGCACGCCGGTGCTCTCGTCGCGCTGGTCCGGGGCGTCGGCCGCCGGGCCGTCCGTGGCGCGGGGCCGGGGCACGCCCGAAGTGGTGCCTTCGGCGCGGTGGGGCCGATTCCGCCCCGGCGCCGTGGCCGTCACGCCGCCGTCGGCAGCCTCGCCGAACGCCCCGATGCCGAAACGCCCCGCGTGCGTGTCCCCGTCGCCGGCCGGTGCCCGGGACTCACTCCGACGGCGGGACGGCCCGGGGCTTTCTTCCGGCGGTCGCACCTCCAGGCCCGACGGCCGTACCTCGAAGGACGCGCGCGGGGTCCTGCCCGGCCCCCGCCCGTCCCCGGGGTCCCGCGTCGCCGCCGCGCCGTCGTGCTCGACCCGCGGGGCGGCCCCCTGCCCGGGCACCACCGCGGGCGCCCCGGAGCCGCCCGGCGCGCCCCAGAACCCCGGACCGTAGCCCTGGTACGTCGGACCCGAGGGGCCCGCCGGGGCCGCGACGGACTCACTCCCGCCGGAGGGGCCCGGCACGCGCACGTGCCCTTCGCCGTCCGGGGTCGTCGCCACCTGTCCCCCGGGACCGCCCGCCGGGGCCAGCCGCAGCGCGGACTCGCCGATCCGCAGCAGCGCCCCCGGCGCGAAGCCGACGGCACGGCCGCCCACCCGGACGCCGTCGAGCGTCGTGCCGTTCGTGGAGTCCAGGTCGGCGACCGAGACGCGGCCGTCCGCGCCGACCGTGACCGCGCAGTGCAGCCGGGAGACGTCCGGGTCGTCGAGCGGCACGTCCGCGTCGGCGGAGCGGCCGATGCGGATCTCGCCGCCGTGCAGCAGGTGGACACCGCCGGCGTCGGGGCCCGCGACCACCTGGAGCTGGGCCGGGGCGTCCGCCAGCTCGGGGTGCGGCTCGGGCTCCCCGGGAGCGCCCACGGACAGCACGGCACCGTCGGTCAGCGGGGGCTCGCCGAGCGTGCAGCGCTGGGCGTCCAGCCGCTGCTCCCCGGCGTAGAGCACGGGGGTGCCCGAGCCGTCACCGCCGGAGACCGCCTGGGCGAGGGCCGAGGCCACCGCCGCGAGCGCCGTGCCGGCCGGTGCCGTGACCAGGACGTCGCTGCGTGGGGCGCGGTCCCGCCCCGGAGCCGATGCGCCCAGCGGATCTACGACGGTCAGCCGGATCTGCATCGCCGTCAGCGGTCCCTTCTGCCCGGGCGCGGAGTCCCCCGCCCCGCCCCGGCACGTCGGCCAGTACTGCACGCATCCTCGCACCTGCCACTGACACCGCGCCCGCCTCTCGGGAAAAGGTGATCTTGAATGGTCGGCTCTGCCCGCATAAGTGCCGGACAACGGCTCCGGGGCCGACCGCTTGAGATCGGTCACGCCCGTTCCCGGCAACCACGGAACGGAGGTGTGCGTCTTCCCTTCGAACGGGTGTGGGAACGGTTACGCGGGACCCGCAGAAAGACGACCGCCCGGTCCTGGGCGCCCGGCACTACAGTGGGGCGGACAGGCCAGCAGGCAAGGCAAGCACCAGGGAGCGCATGACGTGCGGCCGGTAGGCAGCAAGTACCTGCTCGAGGAGCCGCTCGGACGCGGCGCCACGGGCACCGTCTGGCGAGCCCGCCAGCGCGAGACCGCGGGCGCCGAGGCGGCCGTGCCGGGGCAGCCCGGTGAGACCGTCGCCATCAAGGTCCTCAAGGAGGAGCTGGCCGGCGACCCGGACATCGTGATGCGGTTCCTGCGCGAGCGGTCCGTCCTGCTCCGCCTCACCCACCCGAACATCGTCCGGGTCCGCGACCTGGTCGTCGAGGGCGAGCTGCTGGCCCTGGTCATGGACCTCGTCGACGGCCCCGACCTGCACCGCTACCTGCGTGAGAACGGGCCCTTCACCCCGGTCGCGGCCGCCCTGCTCACCGCCCAGATCGCCGACGCGCTCGCCGCCAGCCACGCCGACGGCGTGGTCCACCGCGACCTCAAGCCGGCCAACGTGCTGCTGAAGCAGTACGACGGGCGGATGCACCCGCTGCTGACCGACTTCGGCATCGCCCGCCTCGCCGACTCCCCGGGCCTGACCCGCACCCAGGAGTTCGTCGGCACGCCCGCGTACGTCGCCCCCGAGTCCGCCGAGGGCCGCCCGCAGACCTCCGCCGTCGACATCTACGGCGCCGGCATCCTGCTGTACGAGCTGGTCACCGGCCGTCCGCCGTTCGCCGGCAGCTCCGCCCTCGAGGTGCTGCACCAGCACCTGAGCGCCGAGCCGCGCCGCCCCTCCACCGTCCCCGACCCGCTGTGGACGGTCATCGAGCGGTGCCTGCGCAAGAACCCCGACGAGCGGCCCAGCGCCCTCAACCTCGCCCGTGGCCTGCGGGTCGTCGCCGAGGGCATCGGGGTGCACGCGAACTCGGCGCAGATCGCCGCCGCCGAGGGCGTCGGCGCGCTGCTGCTGCCCGACCCGGCCCCCGCGCCCGTGCCGGACACGCCCGGCGCCGCCGACCCGACCCAGGTCCTCCCGCAGAACGCCGGCGCCTACGACCCGAACGCCGCGACCAGTGTCCTGCCGCACACCGGCGGACCGGCCGGCGCCGCCGACCCCACCGCCGTGCTGCCCCACCGGGGTGCGGCCGACCCGACCGCCGTCATGCCGCCGGTCCCGCCGGGTGCGCCCGGCCACCCCGGGCAGCAGAACCAGCAGGGCGGCCCCGAGGACCCGCACCCCTGGCAGAACCAGCTGCGCGCGGCCCGCGACCGCAACGAGCAGACGCAGATCCAGTACCTCGACCCCGACGAGGATCCCCTGCGCCGCCGCCCGCAGCGCCAGGTCGCCCGGCCCCAGCAGCCCCCGCGCCGCCAGGCGCCCCCGCCGGGCCCCGGCTACGGCTACCCCCAGCAACAGCAGCCGCAGCCCCAGCAGTACGCCCCGCAGCCGCAGCGGCCCCAGCCGCCGCAGCGCTACGCCCCGCCCGCGCCCCCGGCCCAGCCGCAGCAGCCGCAGCAGCCGCAGCGGCCCCGGCGCGAGCCCCGGCAGCGCAGCGCCAACCCGATGCGCATCCCCGGGCTCGGCTGCCTGAAGGGCTGTCTGTTCACCCTGGTCATCCTGTTCGTCGCCGGCTGGCTGGTGTGGGAACTCAGCCCGCTCCAGGAGTGGATCGGCACCACCAAGGGCTACTGGGACCAGCTCACCGACTGGTTCTCCACGGTGACCGGCTGGCTGGAGAAGCTCGGCTCGAGCGGTTCCGGCACGAACTGACCGGAACCGGCCCGCCGGGTTGGAGATTTGTCGACACCCGGCGGGTGATTTCGGCCTCCCCGGTGAAGGTTGGCTCCACGGACGCGTAGTTTTAACGACAACACGCGTCGGTAGGAGCAGCCTTGGCACGGAAGATCGGCAGCCGGTACACCGCCCACCAGATCCTCGGGCGGGGCAGCGCCGGCACGGTGTGGCTGGGAGAGGGCCCCGAGGGTCCCGTCGCCATCAAGCTGCTGCGCGAGGACCTCGCGTCCGACCAGGAACTCGTCGGGCGCTTCGTCCAGGAGCGCACGGCCCTGCTCGGCCTGGAGCACCCGCACGTGGTGTCCGTGCGCGACCTGGTCGTCGACGGCAACGACCTGGCCCTCGTCATGGACCTGGTCCGCGGCACGGACCTGCGCACCCGCCTGGACCGCGACCGCCGCCTCGCGCCCGAGGCGGCCGTCGCCATCGCCGCCGACGTCGCCGACGGCCTGGCCGCCGCGCACGCCGCGGGCGTGGTGCACCGGGACGTGAAGCCGGAGAACGTCCTGCTGGACATGCAGGGCCCGCTCGGTCCCGGCGGCTCGCACCGCGCGCTGCTGACCGACTTCGGGGTGGCCAAGCTCATCGACACCCCGCGCCGCACCAAGGCCACGAAGATCATCGGTACCCCCGACTACCTCGCCCCGGAGATCGTCGAGGGCCTGCCCCCGCGTGCCGCCGTCGACATCTACGCCCTCGCCACGGTCCTCTACGAGCTGCTCGCGGGGTTCACCCCGTTCGGTGGCGGACACCCCGGTGCGGTCCTGCGCCGGCACGTCACGGAGACGGTCGTGCCGCTGCCCGGCATCCCGGACGAGCTGTGGCAGCTGCTCGTGCAGTGCCTCGCCAAGGCCCCGGCCTCCCGGCTGCGCGCCTCCGAGCTGGGCGTCCGGTTGCGGGAGCTGCTGCCGATGCTGGCCGGCATGCCGCCGCTGGAGGTGGACGAACCGGAGGCGGACTCCGGCGAGGACACCGGCCGCCCGGAGCAGCCCGCCCCGGCGGCACCGGCCGGGGAGCGGGTCCGCCGCCGCGGGGCCGTCCCCCTGGTGCCGGGCGCGAAACCGGCCGACTCCAACCGCGACACCCACACCTCGATGCGCGTCCCGGCCCCCGACGAGCTGGCCGGCGGCGCCCACGGCACCGCCCGGGCGCCCCGCGCCCCCGGCGCCCCCCGCCCCGGCTCGGCCCGCAACCGCGCCGCGGCCCGGCGCCGCCGGGTGGCCCTCGGGGCGGGCGCGGTCGCCCTCGTGGCGGCGCTCGGTGTCGGCGCCTGGCTGACCACGGCGGGTGACGACACCGACACCCCGCCCCAGGACACGAAGAACTCGGCGCCGCAGTCGCCGTGAGCCGCCCGTGACGGCCGCCCGGCGATGGCCGCCGGGCGGAGCCGTTACGCTGGAGGGCGTGGCAGTCGTCGATGTATCCGAAGAGCTCAAGTCCCTCTCCTCGACCATGGAGTCGATCGAGGCCGTTCTGGACCTCGAGAAGCTGAGGGCAGACATCGCCGTGCTCGAGGAGCAGGCGGCCGCGCCGTCCCTGTGGGACAACCCCGATGAGGCGCAGAAGATCACCAGCAAGCTGTCCCACCTCCAGGCGGAGGTGCGCAAGGCCGAGGCCCTGCGCGGTCGCATCGACGACCTGAGCGTCCTCTTCGAGATGGCCGAGGAGGAGGACGACCCGGACACCCGCGCCGAGGCCGAGTCCGAGCTGGCCGCCGTGAAGAAGGCGCTGGACGAGATGGAGGTCCGCACCCTCCTGTCCGGCGAGTACGACTCCCGCGAGGCGCTGGTCAACATCCGCGCCGAGGCCGGTGGCGTCGACGCCGCCGACTTCGCCGAGAAGCTGCAGCGGATGTACCTGCGCTGGGCGGAGCAGAAGGGCTACAAGACGGAGCTCATCGAGACGTCGTACGCGGAGGAGGCCGGCATCAAGTCGACCACCTTCTCCGTGCAGGCGCCCTACGCCTACGGCACCCTCTCCGTCGAGCAGGGCACGCACCGGCTGGTGCGCATCTCGCCCTTCGACAACCAGGGCCGGCGCCAGACCTCCTTCGCCGGCGTCGAGGTGCTCCCCGTCGTCGAGCAGTCCGACCACGTCGACATCGACGAGTCCGAACTGCGCATCGACGTCTACCGCTCCTCGGGCCCCGGCGGCCAGGGCGTGAACACCACGGACTCCGCGGTGCGCATCACCCACCTCCCGACCGGCATCGTGGTCTCCTGCCAGAACGAGCGCTCGCAGATCCAGAACAAGGCCACGGCGATGAACGTCCTCCAGGCCAAGCTGCTGGAGCGCCGCCGCCAGGAGGAGCAGGCCAAGATGGACGCCCTGAAGGGCGACGGCGGCAACTCGTGGGGCAACCAGATGCGTTCGTACGTGCTGCACCCGTACCAGATGGTCAAGGACCTGCGCACCGACTTCGAGGTCGGCAACCCGGAGGCCGTGTTCAACGGTGAGATCGACGGGTTCCTGGAGGCCGGAATTCGCTGGCGCAAGCAGCAGGAGAAGTAAGTTTGTCGACAAGGCAACTGCCGCCCACCGGGCGGCAGTTGCCTTTTCCGTATGTGCCTGTCCGGGTTCTGCGTCACATCCACACATCCGAACTCCCGGCATAGCTCCCGTAGTCGGACATGGCGCCAGCAAACGGCCTTGACGTGTTCTTGAAAAGTGGGAAGGGTGAAGCGCGGCATGCGTGTCTGCGGGGCGCATGTGAACCGGGGGGCCCTCTCACCGCGGCCGTCCCCGTCGAGCACAGCCCCGAGCGCTGCCTAATGACGATGAGCTACTGGGGGTAGCAACCACATGACGAAGAAGACGCGGATCCGTGTCGCGCGCATAGCGGCCGGTGCCGTCATCGCGGCCGGTGCCTCGCTGACCGCGGCGGGTGCCGCATCCGCTCTCGACCTGGGCGTGAACGTCGGTGTCGGTGTGAACGTCGGCAACGACCCGACCGAGCCCGCCCCGACCGACCCGGCCCCGACGGGCATCCCGACCGACCTGCCGACGGACCCGGCCCCGACCGACCCGGGCCCCACGGACCCCGAGCCCACGGTGGACCCCGAGCCCACGGACGTGCCCACCGAGCCGACCGAGGACCCGACCGACGTCCCGTCCGACCCGGGCAACGGCAACGGCGGCGGTAACGGTGGCGGCAACGGCGGCGGCAACGGCGGCGGTGGCGACAACGGCAACGGGAACGGCGGCGGTAACGGCGGCGGCAACGCGGCCGACCCCGACGGCGGCACCTCCCCGCAGCAGGAGGGCTCCTCCGCGCTCACCGACACCGGCTCGGACAACACCCCCGCGCCGCAGGCCCGGGGCAACGGCGAGGAGCTCGCCGAGACCGGCGCCGCGCAGACCACCTTCCTGGTGATCGGCGCCGCCACGATGATCGCCGGCGGTGTCGGCTTCCGTCTGCTGCCGCGTCTCGCCGGCGGCCGCGGCGGCGCCGCCGCCTGACGACGGCGCCCGCGGGGCACCGTCGGCACAGCGCAGCACCGAGGGCCCGGAGCGTCACGCTCCGGGCCCTCGGCCGTGTCCGGGTGTGCTGCCGTCGCGGGCGGGCCGCTACGACGTCACGCGGTCTGGTGCGCCAGGAGTGCCACGGCCGCGATCAGCACCGTCAGCAGGGCGATCAGCGCCATGGGGTTCAGATTCCCGAGGAAGTTCTCCTGCTGCAGGCGCTCGCGGTTCGCGCGGCACACGGGGCAGCGGCCCTCGCTCACGGGGGCCGCGCAGTTCGCGCACACCAGCCGGTCGTACGTCATGCGCTCGCCCTCCTTGCGCCGGTTCCACGTGTCCAACGTGTGGGGGGACGGGAATGTTCCCCCCTCCACTGTGCCAGGTTCCCGGGCGTGCCGCGCGGTCGCCGCCGAACGTGTGGGCGGTCGCACGGCTCCGCGGGCCCGGCTCGCCGCGCCCGCGCGCGCTGCCCCCCGCGCCCCCGACGGACGTACAAAACGGCACATCGGCTGCGCAACCGCGACCGGTGACTGCGGCCCCCTGCCCGGTTCGCGTAAGGTCACGCTCATCTACCCCCGGCGACCCGTGGTGCATCCGTGATCCGATTCGACAATGTCTCCAAGGTCTACCCCAAGCAGACCCGCCCCGCCCTCAGGGATGTCTCCCTGGAGGTCGAGAAGGGCGAGTTCGTCTTCCTCGTGGGGTCCTCCGGCTCCGGAAAGTCCACCTTCCTGCGGCTGATCCTCCGCGAGGAGCGGTGCAGCCACGGACAGGTGCACGTCCTGGGCAAGGACCTCGCCCGCCTGTCCAACTGGAAGGTGCCGCAGATGCGGCGCCAGCTCGGAACCGTGTTCCAGGACTTCCGCCTGCTGCCGAACAAGACGGTCGGCGAGAACGTCGCCTTCGCGCAGGAGGTCATCGGCAAGTCCCGCGGCGAGATCCGCAAGTCGGTGCCGCAGGTGCTCGACCTCGTCGGCCTCGGCGGCAAGGAGGACCGGATGCCCGGCGAGCTGTCCGGTGGTGAGCAGCAGCGCGTCGCGATCGCGCGGGCGTTCGTCAACCGGCCGAAGCTGCTCATCGCCGACGAGCCCACCGGCAACCTCGACCCGCAGACCTCCGTCGGCATCATGAAGCTGCTCGACCGCATCAACCGCACGGGCACGACCGTGGTGATGGCCACCCACGACCAGAACATCGTGGACCAGATGCGCAAGCGCGTCATCGAACTGGAGCAGGGCCGGCTCGTGCGCGACCAGGCCCGCGGTGTCTACGGCTACCAGCACTGAGACCGCACCCGAGATCCACGGAAAGGCATAACCAGCCGCCATGCGCGCCCAGTTCGTCCTGTCGGAGATCGGCGTCGGTCTCCGCCGCAACCTGACGATGACCTTCGCCGTCGTCGTCTCCGTCGCCCTGTCGCTCGCCCTGTTCGGCGGGTCGCTCCTGATGAGCGACCAGGTCAACACGATGAAGGGCTACTGGTACGACAAGGTCAACGTCTCGATCTTCCTCTGCAACAAGAGCGACGCCGAGTCGGACCCCAAGTGCGCCAAGGGCGCGGTGACCGACGACCAGAAGAAGCAGATCAAGGCCGACCTGGACGAGATGAACGTCGTCGAGACGGTCACCTACGAGACGCAGGACCAGGCGTACAAGCACTACAAGGAGCAGTTCGGCGACTCCCCGCTGGCCGCCTCCCTCACACCGGACCAGATGCAGGAGTCCTACCGCATCAAGCTGAAGGATCCGGAGAAGTACCAGGTCATCGCCACCGCCTTCAACGGCCGCGACGGCGTGCAGTCCGTCCAGGACCAGAAGGGCCTGCTGGACAACCTCTTCAAGCTGCTGAACGGCATGAACTGGGCCGCCCGCGCGGTGATGGCGCTGATGCTGGTCGTCGCGCTGATGCTGATCGTCAACACCGTGCGCGTCTCGGCCTTCAGCCGCCGCAGGGAGACCGGCATCATGCGCCTGGTCGGCGCCTCCGGCTTCTACATCCAGGCGCCGTTCATCATGGAGGCCGCCGTCGCCGGACTCATCGGCGGCACCCTCGCGTGCGCCTTCCTGCTGATCGCCCGGTACTTCCTCATCGACCACGGACTGGCCCTGGCCGACCAGCTGACGCTGATCAACTTCATCGGGTGGGACGCCGTCCTGACGAAGCTGCCGCTCATCCTCGCCACCAGCCTGCTGATGCCGGCGTTGGCCGCGTTCTTCGCGTTGCGCAAGTACTTGAAGGTGTGACGCACGCCAAGAGGGGCCGTACGGTCAACCGGCCGTACGGCCCTTCCCCTTGTCCTAGACTCACCGGCATGTCAGGTCGTGACCCGTTCTGTCAGCCCCGTCGCATCCGCCGCGGGGCCGCCCTGACCTTGGTGTTCACGAGCGTGCTCGTCGCTGGTGCGGCCACCGGGGCGTTGCCCCAGGGCGAGGGGAAGTCCGCGCCGGACGAGGCCCGTTCGGCCGCCGCCCCGCTCGCGCGCCACGCGGACGTCGCCAGGGCGGCCGAGGAGGCCATGGCGGACGGCAAGTCCCCCGTGGAGGCCGCGAGACGGGCCGTCAGCCGCAGCGGCGACCGCTGGGCCGCCGTCTACTCCCGTGGTGAGTACGAGGAGTTCGAGGACGCCCTCGACGGCCGGTACACCGGGGTCGGCCTGTGGGCGGGCAGCGAGCGCGACGGCCGCGTCGAGGTGACGAAGGTGCGCGCCGGCTCGCCCGCGGCCGGTGCCGGGATCCGCCCCGGGGACCTGCTGCGCAGCGTCGACGGCGAGAAGACCGACGGCCGTCCCGTCACGGAGGTCGTCTCCTTACTGCGCGGGGACGCCACCGACGCCCCCGCCGGCACCACCGTCCGCCTCGGCCTGGAACGCGACGGCCGCACCTGGACCGAGACCCTGCGCCGGACCCGGCTGTCCACCGACTCGGTCACCGTCCGGGAACTGCCGGGCGCCCTCACCCTCATCGACGTGGACACCTTCACCAAGAACTCCGGCGGTCAGGTGCGCGACGCCGTCCGGCGGGCCCCGCGCGGCGCCGGGATCGTCCTCGACCTGCGCGGCAACTCCGGGGGCCTCGTCACCGAGGCCGTCACCGCCGCCTCCGCCTTCCTCGACGCCGGCCTGGTGGCCACCTACGACGTGGAGGGTGAGCAACGCGCCCTGCACGCCGAGCCCGGCGGCGACACGACCCGGCCCCTGGTCGCGCTCGTCGACGGCGGCACCATGAGCGCCGCCGAGCTGCTCACCGGCGCCCTGCAGGACCGCGGACGGGCCCTGGTGGTCGGCTCGCGCACCTTCGGCAAGGGCTCGGTCCAGATGCCCGCCCGGCTGCCCGACGGCTCCGTGGCGGAGCTCACCGTCGGCCACTACCGCACCCCCTCCGGGCGCGCGGTGGACGGGCGGGGCATCACCCCCGACCTGGAGACCGACGAGGGCGCCCTGCAGCGCGCCGAGTCCGTGCTGCGGGGTCTGGCGAACCACCCGTAATCCGCTTTCCCCCGAGCCCCCGCGTAGTGCGAAAATGGTCGGCACTATGGCTAAGGAAAAAGGGCGCAAGCTGATCGCGCAGAACAAGAAGGCGCGGCACGACTACCTCGTCATCGACACGTACGAGGCCGGCCTGGTCCTCACCGGCACCGAGGTGAAGTCGCTGCGCCAGGGAAGGGCGTCACTGGTCGACGGCTTCGTCCAGCTGACCGACGGCGAGGCGTGGCTGCACAACGTGCACGTGCCGGAGTACAGCCAGGGCACCTGGACCAACCACAGCGCGCGGCGCAAGCGCAAGCTGCTGCTGCACCGCTCCGAGATCGACAAGCTGGAGTCGAAGTCGGGGGACACGGGCCACACCATCGTGCCCCTCGCGCTGTACTTCAAGGACGGCCGGGCCAAGGTCGAGATCGCGCTGGCGAAGGGCAAGAAGGAGTACGACAAGCGCCAGGCGCTCCGGGAGAAGCAGGACAGGCGGGAGACCGAGCGGGCGATCTCGGCGGTACGGCGCAGGCAGCGCGGGGCGTAGGGAATAGCTGGCACCGACCGGCGTTGGTCACGTACGATGGTGCGTGCACCCCACGGCGGGTGCGGGCCCCTCTCCGGAGGGGATTGTCAACACAACATGGGGATGATCGGTTTCGACAGCGGATGTCGAAGCAGGGGAAGCGTGTCGAGGAAGCGGCAATGATCTCGTAAACCATATGTCGCAAAAAATAATCGCCAACACCAAGCGCGATTCCCAGTCCTTCGCCCTCGCTGCCTGATAAGCAGTGAGTGAAGGACCCTTAATGGGTGTCAGCCCGGGGACGTTCCCGACCCGGATCCTGGCATAAGCTAGGGAACTAAACCATCGAGCCCGGTCACGGGGTTCGATGGGAAACCAAACAGTGACTGGGCCCGTCGGCGACTTGTTCGCGTGATCGCCGGGGCCGAGAAAATCACAGCGAACTGCACACGGAGAAGCCCTGGTTCTGCACCGTTGGACGCGGGTTCGATTCCCGCCATCTCCACTCATCCCATGTGGGCGAAGGCCCCGCCACTCCTCGGTGGCGGGGCCTTCGTCATGTGTCACGTCGTCCGCCGCCCTGGTCGGGTCCGGATGAGGGGGGCGGGCGGGCGGTGGGGGGACCTGGTCGTGGGGAGGGAGAGGAGCAGGGCCGTGGCGGCGGCTGCCAGGGGGATCGCGTAGCCCGCCGCCGGCGTCAGGTGCTCCACCGTCCAGCCGCCGATCGCGCTGCCGCCGGCGATGCCGCCCAGCAGGCCGGTCACCGCGAGGGTCATGCCCTCGTTGAGCCGGCCCTCCGGCGTGCGCTGCTGCACCAGCGTCATGGTGGTGACCATGGCCGGGGCCGTCGCCATCCCGGCGACCAGCAGCGCCGCGGCCAGCAGCGGCAGCGAACCCGCGACGGACGCGGCGAGCAGGGGGAGGGTCAGCAGGCCCGTCATGGCCGCCAGGCACCAGGGCAGACGCGAGGAGGCCGGCCCGGTGAGCCGCGCGGTCCCGTACAGCAGGCCCGCCGCGCAGGAGCCCGCCGCCTGCAGCCCCAGCACCACACCCGCCGCCGTCCGGTGCCCCTGCGCGTCGGCGAACGCGAGCGTGACGACCTCCGTCGCGCCGAACACCGCCCCCATCGCCAGGCACACCACCAGCAGCGGGGGAATGCCGGGGGCGCTCAGGGGCGCTCGCGCCGGCACCCGCGCGGCCACCGGCGGCTCCGTCGCCCGCCGGGTGGTGAACAGGACCATGCCCGTCAGCAGCAGCACCACCCCGGTCAGCGTGCCCGCCTCCGGGAAGAACGTCGTGCACAGGAACGCCGCGAGCACCGGGCCCAGCATGAAGCACAGTTCGTCCGCGGCCTGCTCGAAGGAGTTGGCGGTGTGCAGGGCCTTCGCGTCGCCGGCCAGCAGATGCGCCCAGCGCGCCCGGGCCATTCCGCCGGTGTTCGGGGTCGTGGCGGTGGCGGCGTAGGAGGCGAACAGCGTCCAGTCCGGGGCGTCCAGGCGGACGCACAGCAGCAGGGCGACGAAGCCGAGCGCGGCGAACACCGTCGCGGGCAGGGCGATCCGGGCCTGTCCGTGCCGGTCCACCAGGCGCGCCGTCCACGGGGCGACCACCGCCGTCGCCGCCAGCCCCGTCGCCGTGACGGCACCGGCGAGCGCGTACGAGTCGCGGGCACCGGCGATCATCACGACCGCGCTGACGCTGAACATGCCCATCGGCAGCCGGGCCAGCAGGTTCCCGGCGGTGAAGGCACGGGTGCCCGGCAGGCTGAACAGGCGGCGGTACGGGGTGATGCGGGACATGCGGCCACCGTCACCCGCCGGTGATCGGCACGTCCAACACCTGTTCCGTGCGGACTCACGCACCTGTGTTGTGAAACGGCCCGGAAGGCCGTGGCGAAAAAGATTCGCTCCTTGTTCTTCATACAGAGATATGGAGGGCCCTAATGCTTCTCATGGCGCATGAATAAGATGCTCATTCACGCCCATCCTTCACCCTTTTGCCGCGCATCCGCCGGTGTGAGGCGACGGTTAGTCGGTACATGACCGAGGCGACCAGGAAAGACGGCTGGGCGGTAACGCTCGGGCCGTACACCTACATTCCCGCTCCAGCGCACTCGTCCGCCACCGTCAACGGCACGCTCACCAGAGGCGGTTGCCCGGTCGCACTGCGGGTGACCGAACCGGTGCTGCGCGATTTCATCCGTACCATGAGCACCCTGGAGAAGGATCTCGCCCGCCGCTGGATCAGTGCCACGGAATGGCCCGCCCTGGTTCTCGCGAATTAGCGGGGGTCGCGTCATGTACGAGCATGGAATCGAAGGCACCGGCCGGCACCGCGCACCGGCCCGGGATTTCATCACACCCCTGACGCCCCCGGACCCGACCTGGGATCCGGCCGAGGAACTGGCGTTCATCCTCGAGGAGGCCCTCGGGCAGCAGACGAGGATCCCCACCCCGCGTGACGAACCGCCGCGTCCGGCCGCCCACCCGGCGCCGGACACCCACATGCAGCGGCTCCAGGACATCACCGAGGAACTGCCCCCCGTGCGGGAGGTCCCCCGGCGTCACCGCAAGGTCCGCGTCCGCAGGAGTCGGGGCGTCTTCCGCACCACCAGCCTCGCCGTCGCCTCGCTCGCGGCCGTCATCGCCGCCGCCGTGGGCCTGCTGAGCGGCATGGTCGCCTACGACCCCCTCCGCCTGGTCGCCGTCTCACCCGAGACGAGGGGCCTGCGCCAGTGGTGGCCCCTGCTGGTGTACGGGCCCTGGCTGGTGGCCTCCCTGTCCGTGCTGCGGGCCGCCCTGCACCAGCGCCGTGCCGCGCACTCCTGGTGCGTGGTGCTGGTCTTCTCGTGCGTCGCCGTGCTGCTCTGCGTCGTCCAGGCACCCAGGACCGTCCTCGGCACCGCCGCGGCCGCCCTGCCCGGCATCGCCGCCCTGGCCTGCTTCCAGCAGGTCGTCCGCCAGATCACCCTGACCCGTCCGCCGCTGCGGTCGGCACCCCGGCACCGGGGCGGCACCTCCGCGCCGGCCGGTGCGAAGACGGCCGCGGGCCAGGGCGGCGGCCCTCGCGGGACCGGCTGACCGCCCGGCCGCCGGCCGCTGTAGGTTCGCGGCATGCCGGCCCACCTCGACCCCCGTCTCCTGCGCGCCTTCGCCACCGTCGCCGAGGAACTGCACTTCACCCGTGCCGCCGTCCGGCTGCACGTGGCCCAGCAGGCACTCAGCCGCGACGTCCGGCGACTGGAGCGGGAGCTGGGGGCCGAGCTGTTCGTGCGGACCACCCGGCAGGTGGCGCTCACGCCCGACGGCGAGCGGCTGCTGCCCCACGCCCGGCGGGTGCTCCAGGCGCAGGACGAACTGCTCGCCGCCTTCGGCCAGGCCCGCCCCCTGCTGGTCGACCTCAACTCCCCGGGTCCGACCACCGCCCGCCGGGTGCTGCACCTGGCCCGTGAACTCGCCCCGGCTCAGGAGCTGATGGCCCGCTACGAGAGCGGCCTGACCGGTGCCGCCGGTGAACTGCTCGCGGGACGGCTGGACGCGTCGTTCGGCCGGTTCGCCGGACTGGACCCGGCGCTGCGGGCCGGTCTCGTCCACCAGCCCGTGCGCTACGAGCCGATGGCGATCGTGCTGCCCGAGGCCCACCGGCTGGCCGCGCTGGAGGAAGTGCCGCTCGCGGCGCTGGCCGGCGAGACCGTCTACGCCGGCGCGGGCAACCCCCGGACGCCGGAGTGGACCGGCCTCGCCCGGCTCCTGTTCGAGGGACACGGCATCGAACTGGCGCCGCCCGCGCCGCTCGCCGTCGGCGAGGAGGAGTTCCAGCGGATCATGGCCCGGACACGCACCCCGGTCCTGACCGTCGTCGACTTCCCCGCGCTGCCGTCGACCGTGTCACGGCCCCTGGTCGACCCCGTGCCGCTGTCCCCGCTGTCCTTGGTCTGGCGCAAGGGGCTGACCCATCCCGCCCTGGACGCGCTGCGCCGGGCGGCGGCCCGCCTCGCGGCGGACGAGGACTGGCTGCGACGGCCCGCCGGGGGATGGATTCCGGCCGACGACGATGTCCTCATGCTGTCTCACCGCTGACACAGTTCGTCACGACGCCCACACACAATCGTTGTGTGCGCTACATTCGACGCCTGAGCACGCTGTGGTAAGAGGGGGCGCTCGGACGGGTGGGGGCCCGGTCCGACGGCGGGTGCTCAGGTCGAAAGCGCACCTGAACCATCCCGTGGGGGGAAGTGCGTGCGCGTGACGAAATGGCGAGAAGACGCCCAACCGGAGTGGCCCGAGGCCGCGTCGGCGACGAGCGAGATCGCGGCCGACGGAAGAGTCCGGGAGCGGAGAGCGGCACAGGCCCTCGCCGACGACGACGTCCGTGCGAGCGGCCCGCTCCCGGCCGGGGCGGAGATCCTGCCGGGCATCCCCCGGCAGAGCGAGGGCGAGGCCGACGCGCTCGTCCCGGGCCGCGGTTCCCGCACGGCCGTCCGCGACCCCTGGCGGGAACCCGAGGAGAGCGGCCCCGCCGGAGAAGACCCCGCTCCCGCCGGAGAGGTCCCCGTCCCCGCCGGTGCCCACGACCCGCACGAGGTCACCGTCCAGCTCGACGCCGTGCAGCTGGGCGACGGGCGCCTCCGGCAGGCCGAGGACGGCCCGGCCGCGGGCGCCGACGGATCGGGCGACCGGCCCGTCTTCGTCGACGAGTCAGGCCGCCGCAGCCGCCGCCTGCGCCGGATCGGCGTGGTCGTCGCCCTGGCCTGCGGCGTGTACGCCGTGGTCATCGTCGCCACGCTGCTGTCCGGGAACTCCAACGCGCCCTGGCTGCCCGTACCCGGCAAGAGCGAGGAGCAGCCCGCCGAGAAGGTCGACAGCTCGCCCCCGCCCGCGGAGGCGGCACCGACGAAACAGCCCGGCGCCTCCGTGCCGGACGCCGTCCCGGTCACCGGCGGGGCCACGGCCCCCGCGTCCGGCCCCAGCACCGCAGCGCCCGCCACCACGGCCCGGCCAGGACGTTCCGGCGCCCCGGCCAAGCCCTCGCCGACCGCGACCCGGGCCACTCCCCGGCCGGGGACCGGCCCGGCCGACCCGACGCCGACCGAACCGGCGGACCCGCCGAGCACGCCGGCCACCGACCCGACGCCGACGGGCGAGGCCACGCCGTCCCCGACCGCGACGACGGGCACCGGTGGGGACGGCGGCGACACGGGCACCGTGGCGGACGGCCCGGCCACGGCCGAGCCGGTGACCGAGACGCCCGCCGCCGCCTGACCTCGCCGGTGCCGGCCGCAGCCGTGCCGGCCGCACCGCGGGCCCGGGCCGATCCCGGGGCCACCGGATCGCCGGACCGGGGCCGAAGCTCCCGCTCGATCAGCGGGAGACCGACCCGAGACTTTCGCCCGCAGCCGTGCCGGCCGCAACGCGGGCCCGGGCCGATCCCGGGGCCACCGGATCGCCGGACCGGGGCCGAAGCTCCCGCTCGATCAGCGGGAGACCGGCCCGAGACTTTCGCCCGATCAGCGGGAGACCGGCCCGAGACTTTCGTTCGATCAGCGGGAGACCGGCCCGCGGCTTTCGTTCGATCAGCGGGAGACCGGAGCGGCCGGATCGCGCTGCGCGGGCCGCATCACCCGCGCCGACCGGACGGCCGCACGGCGCGACACCCAGCGCTCGCCGCCCCGAGATCCCGCGCCGCAGTCGGCGAGGGCCGACCCGCCCGCCCTCCCGGTGGCCGTGGCCCGTTCGTCAGCCCGCCTCGGCGGCCGAGGACCTGCCGTTCGCCCCTTCCGGCGGTCGGCGGCCGGACGTCACCCGTCGCTCACCGGCGGCCGGGAACCGCGGCTCCGCCCCCACCCCGGGCGGCCCGCCGGGACGGCGACTGCCCGCCCGTACCTCCGCACCGGCGTCTCCGCCGGCCTCACCGTCCGCCGCGACCCGTCCCCGTACCACTCCCTTCCGCACCACCCGGAGTACCACCACCCATGGTTTCCCGTACCCGCCCGTCCGGGCCCGCTTCCCGCACTCGCGGGGGGCCCGGGCGCCGGCGTCTGCCCATGCGCCTGCTGCTGCCCCTGCTCCTCCTCGTCGCCCTCATGGCGATGCTCATGCTGCGCGGATACGTGCGCAGCGAGATCCTCGCCGACCACCGGGTCGGACCGCCCGCCGCCAGCGACCGGGTGCCGAAGGACATCCTCGAGGGCGGGCCGGTCATCGACACCCGCGGCGACAAGCCCACCAGTCACGAACTCCCCGACCGCGAGCTGGTGCTGACCTTCGACGACGGGCCGGACCCCGTCTGGACGCCCAAGGTCCTGGACGTACTGAGGAAGCACGACGCCCACGCCGTCTTCTTCATCACCGGCACCATGGCCTCCCGCCACCCGGACCTGGTCCAGCGCATGGTCGACGAGGGCCACGAGATCGGACTGCACACCTTCAACCACCCCGACCTGGCGCTGCAGGACAAGAGCCGCGTCGACTGGGAGCTGTCGCAGAACCAGCTCGCGCTCGCCGGAGCCGCCGGCATCCGCACCTCGCTGTTCCGGCCGCCCTACTCCTCGTTCGCCCGCAACATGGACAACAACTCCTGGCCGGTCACCGAGTACATCGGCAGCAAGGGCTATCTCACCGTCGTCAACAACAGCGACAGCGAGGACTGGCGCCGGCCCGGGGTCGAGAAGATCATCAGCAACGCCACCCCGAAGGACGGCAAGGGCGCCATCGTGCTGATGCACGACTCCGGCGGTGACCGCTCCCAGACCGTGGCCGCCCTCGACCGGTACATCTCCGGGCTGCAGGACCGCGGCTACCGCTTCCACACCCTCACCGCCGCGCTGGACGCGCCCAGCGCGCACACCCCCGTCAGCGGGCTGGACGCGCTGAAGGGCGAGGCGTGGGTCTTCCTGGTGCAGGCCTCCGAGCACACGACCGAGGTCCTCGTCGCCGGCCTGGCGGTCGTCGGCGTCCTCGTCCTCGCCCGCCTCGGGCTGATGCTGATCCTGTCGATCGCGCACGCCCGCCGGGTACGGCGGCGCGGCTTCCGCTGGGGCGAGCCCGTCACCGAACCGGTGTCCGTGCTCGTGCCCGCCTACAACGAGGCCAAGTGCATCGAGCAGACCGTCCGCTCCCTGGTGGCCAGTGACCACCCCATCGAGATCCTGGTCGTCGACGACGGCTCCAACGACGGCACCGCCCGCATCGTCGAGAACCTGAACCTGCCCGGCGTGCGCGTGGTCCGGCAGCTCAACGCGGGCAAGCCCGCCGCCCTGAACCGGGGCATCGCCAACGCCACGCACGACCTGATCGTGATGATGGACGGCGACACCGTCTTCGAGCCGACCACCGTCCGCGAACTCGTGCAGCCCTTCGGCGACCCGCGCGTCGGCGCCGTCGCCGGCAACGCCAAGGTCGGCAACCGGGACTCGCTCATCGGCGCCTGGCAGCACATCGAGTACGTCATGGGCTTCAACCTCGACCGGCGCATGTACGACGTGCTGCGCTGCATGCCCACCATCCCCGGCGCGGTCGGCGCGTTCCGGCGCAGCGCACTGGAGCGCGTCGGCGGCATGAGCGACGACACGCTCGCCGAGGACACCGACATCACCATGGCGCTGCACCGCGACGGCTGGCACGTGGTCTACGCGGAGAACGCCGTCGCCTGGACCGAGGCACCCGAGTCGGTCCAGCAGCTGTGGTCGCAGCGCTACCGCTGGTCGTACGGCACCATGCAGGCGATCTGGAAGCACCGCGGGGCCCTGTTCGACCGCGGTCACTCGGGCCGCTTCGGCCGGGTCGGCCTGCCGCTGGTGTCGCTGTTCATGGTCGTGGCGCCCCTGCTGGCCCCGCTGATCGACGTGTTCCTGCTGTACGGGCTGGTGTTCGGCCCGACCGAGAAGACCATCGGCGCCTGGCTCGGCGTCCTCGCCGTGCAGGGAGTGTGCGCGGCCTACGCGTTCCACCTCGACAAGGAACGCATGACCCACCTCGTCTCGCTGCCGCTCCAGCAGCTCCTCTACCGCCAGCTCATGTACGTCGTCCTGCTCCAGTCCTGGATCACCGCCCTCACCGGCGGCCGGCTGCGCTGGCAGAAGCTGCGCCGCACCGGAGCCGTCGGCCTGCCCGCACCCGGCACCGCACCCGGCACCCCGCAGCAGACGAGGGAGAAGAGGCCGGTGGCATGAGCACGCGCACCACCCCCGCCCCCGGGGCCGCGCCCGCCCCCGAGGCCCCGCCCGCCGCGCCGGCCGCCGCCCGCCCGCCCGTGCGCGACCGGTACTTCGACCTGCTGCGCGCCCTCGCGCTGTTCCGGGTCGTGCTGTACCACCTGACCGGCTGGGCCTGGCTGCCGCTGGTGTTCCCGTCCATGGGCGTGATGTTCGCGCTCGCCGGCAACCTCATGGCCCGTTCGCTCAAGCGCCCGGCCGCCGGGGTGATCCGCGGCCGGATGCGCCGGCTGCTGCCCCCGCTGTGGCTGCTGGGCGTCGTCGGCGTCACCGGCATGGTCCTGCAGGGCTGGGGGCCGGGCGACGAGGGGCACCCCGGCTGGTGGTGGCTCCACCTGGCCTTCTGGATCGTCCCGTTCAGCGACCCGCCCCACGCCGAGGGCCTGCCCGGGGTGCACGGCCTCATCGGTGAGAACTGGGCCGCCGAGCTGGCCGGTCCGCTGTGGTACATCCGCGCCTACCTCTGGTACGTGCTGCTGTCCCCGCTGCTGCTGAAGGCCCTGCGCGCCCTGCCGGCCGTCACGATCCTCATGCCGCTCGCCCTCGCGGTGGCCTTCGAGCAGAGCTGGCTCACGCTGCCCGGCGAGCGGGTCCCCTCCGCGCTCACCGACTTCTCCACCTTCGGCGCCTGCTGGATCCTCGGCATGGCCCACCAGGAGGGCGTCCTGGAGCGGCTGCCGCGCTACGTCGTTCCCTCGGTGGCGCCCGTCATCGCCCTGACGGGGCTGTGGTACGCGCTGCACCACGACTTCGGCCCCGGGAACGACCTGGACGGCATGCCCCTGGCGCAGGCCCTGTGGTCGTTCGGCACGGTGCTGGTGCTGCTGCACGTCAGCCCGTCCTGGTCGCAGTGGCCGCGCAGGCTGCGCGCCTTCGCCGGCACGATCACCCTGCTCAACTCGCGGGCCGTCACGATCTACCTCTGGCACAACACCTGCATCCTCGTCGCCGCGACCCTCTGGGACCGGCTGTGGGGCTTTCCGGTGCTGGAGGAGAACGTGCCGGGCCTGCTGGAGAGCGTCTGGCCGGTGCTGGTCCTGGTGTGGGTGCTGATCGGCTGCTGCGTCCTCGCCTTCGGCTGGGTGGAGGACCTGGCCGCCAGGCAGCGCCCCCGGCTGTGGCCCGCGGGTGACGCGCGGGGCGGGACCCGGGGCCGCGGGCGGGGGCGCCGCAGGCGGCCGGCGGCGGCCGGCTGACCCGGCCCCGGGCCGGGCGGCCGTGAGGGAACCGGCACCTCTCATCCCGCCCGCGCCCGGGGTGAGAGCAACGTTCCCTGCCGGTCACCGGGTGCCACAGACAGGAAACGCGTCCTCCCTACCTTCGGGACCAGTCACTCGAGCACGAGCGAGCCCCGGAGCACAGTGGAGGCGTCATGACAGGCCCTGGCACGGCACCCGCACCCCCGAGCAGGGGCGGACGCTGGATCCGGCACTGGGACCCGGAGAACGAGACGTTCTGGAAGGAGACGGGGGAGAGGGTCGCGCGCCGCAATCTCCTGTTCTCCGTGCTCTCCGAGCACATCGGCTTCTCGGTCTGGACCCTGTGGTCCGTGCTGGTGCTGTTCATGGGCCCGGAGTACGGACTGACCCCGGCCGACAAGTTCCTGCTGACCTCGATGGTCACCCTCGTCGGCGCCGTCGTCCGCGTCCCCTACACCTTCGCCGTCGCGGTCTTCGGCGGCCGGAACTGGACGATCGTCTCCGCGGCCCTGCTGCTGATCCCGACCGTCGCCGCCTTCGCGGTGATGGAACCGGGTACGTCCTTCTCCACGTTCCTGCTCGTCGGTCTCCTCGCCGGTGTCGGCGGCGGCAACTTCGCCTCCTCCATGACCAACATCAACGCCTTCTTCCCGCTGCGGAAGAAGGGCTGGGCGCTCGGCCTGAACGCGGGCGGCGGCAACATCGGCGTGCCGGTGGCGCAGCTCGTCGCGCTCGGCATCATCGGCGCCGGCGGCGGCCCGCGCGTGCTGCTCGGCATCTACATCCCGCTGATCGTCCTGGCCGCCGTGCTGGCCGCGCTGTTCATGGACAACCTGGAGCACGTCAGGAACGACACCGGTGCCGCCAAGGACGCCGCCCGGGACGGCCACACCTGGATCATGGCCGTCCTCTACATCGGCACGTTCGGCTCCTTCATCGGCTACAGCTTCGCCTTCGGCCAGGTCCTGACGAACCAGTTCGGCCGCACCCCGCTGCAGGCCGCCTACGTCACCTTCCTCGGTCCGCTGCTCGGCTCCCTGATCCGCCCCGTGGGCGGGCGGCTCGCCGACCGGTTCGGCGGGGCGCGGATCAGCCTGTACAACTACGTGGCCATGGCCGCCGCGACGGCGGTCCTCGTCGGGGCCTCCATCGCGAAGTCGCTCGCGCTGTTCACCGGGGCGTTCGTGGTGCTGTTCGTGCTCAGCGGGCTCGGCAACGGCTCGACGTTCAAGATGATCCCGGGCATCTTCCAGAACAAGGCGCTGGCCAAGGGGCTGACCGGCGAGGAGGCGGCGGCGTACGGGCGGCGGCTGTCCGGCGCGTCGATGGGGCTGATCGGCGCGGTGGGCGCGCTCGGCGGCGTCGGCATCAACCTCGCCTTCCGCCAGTCCTTCCTCTCCTACGGCTCCGGCACGGGCGCGTTCGTCGCCTTCCTGGCCTTCTACGCCGTCTGCTTCGTGATCACCTGGGCCGTATACCTTCGCCGTACGGCTCCCCGCGTGCCCGTCACCGCGTCGGCCGCGGAGGCGAAGCCCCAGCTCAGCTACGCCGACGTGTGACGTAACACCGACGACATCCCGCCGAACCGGGCCTGTCACGAGCCGTTGACAGGCTCGACCGGCATGCAGGTACGCCGTACCGACGCAGTACGACGACTCGAGTGCGGGACGAGAGCCATGTACCAGGAAGAACAGCGACCGGACCACGGCCCCCTGGCGGGCTTCACCGTGGGCGTCACGGCCGCGCGCCGGGCCGACGAGCTCGGGGCGCTGCTGCGGCGCCGCGGTGCCGCCGTCCTGCACGCCCCGGCCCTGCGGATCGTGCCCCTCGCCGACGACGGCGAACTGCTGGCCGCGACCGAGGACATCGTCCGGCGGGCACCGGACGTCGCGGTCGCCACCACCGCGATCGGCTTCCGGGGCTGGGTGGCGGCGGCGGACGGCTGGGGCTTGGGCGAGGACCTGCTCTCCCGGCTGGGCGGTGTGCGGATCCTGGCGCGCGGTCCGAAGGTCAAGGGCGCGGTGCGGGCGGCCGGGCTGACCGAGGAGTGGTCGCCGTCGTCGGAGTCCATGGCCGAGGTGCTGGAGCGGCTGCTGGAGGAGGGCGTCGACGGCCTGCGCATCGCCGTCCAGCTGCACGGCGAGCCGCTGCCCGGGTTCGTGGAGTCGCTGCGCGAGGGCGGGGCCGAGGTCGTCGGCGTGCCGGTCTACCGCTGGATGCCCCCGGAGGACATCGCCCCGGTCGACCGCCTCCTGGACGCGGCCGTCGCCCGGGCGCTGGACGCCGTGACGTTCACCAGCGCCCCGGCCGCGGCCTCCCTCCTGTCGCGCGCGGAGGAACGCGGACTGCTCGCCGAGCTCCTGGCGGCCCTGGGCCACGACGTCCTGCCCGCCTGCGTCGGACCGGTCACGGCCCTGCCGCTGCAGGCACGCGGCATCGACACGGTCCAGCCCGAGCGGTTCCGGCTCGGCCCGCTGGTGCAGCTCCTGTGCCGGGAACTCCCCGGCCGGGCGCGCTCGCTGCCGGTCGCCGGGCACCGGGTGGAGATCCGCGGCCACGCCGTCCTGGTCGACGGCGACCTCAGGCCCGTCCCGCCGGCCGGCATGTCGCTGCTGCGCGCCCTCGCCCGCCGGCCCGGCTGGGTCGTGGCCCGCTCCGACCTGCTGCGGGCGCTGCCCGGTTCCGGCCGTGACGAGCACGCGGTGGAGACGGCCATGGCCCGTCTGCGCACGGCCCTGGGCACGCCGAAGCTGATCCAGACGGTGGTCAAGCGCGGCTACCGCCTGGCCCTGGACCCGGCGGCGGAGACGAAGTACGCGGACGGGTGAGGGGGGCTCCGCCGCCCCCGGTGCGGGGCGTGCCGGGCCGTACGCCGCCCGCGCCGCAGGTCTTTCCGGCGGGCTCCGGGGCAGGCACTGTAAGAGGGACCGGTTTCCCGGCCCTCTCACTGGCGTCTCACCGACCCTAGGCGGTGACAGGCACATGGCACTGGGCACGGCCACGGCCCCCTACGAGCTGCGCTTCGACGCCGGGCGGATCTGCCTCGATCTGCTCTCCACCACGCACCCGGAGGAACGGCTGCACTCCGTGGACGTGCTGCGCGCCTGGATCACCGGTTCCGGACTCGTCCCGGCCGGCACGCCGCTGGGCCACGCCGACGCCGGCTGGCCCCCGGCCTTCCGCGAACTGCGCGACCAGATCGACCGGTTGGTCCGCGGCCGTCCCGGCGCGGGCGTCAGCACGTACGACTTCGCGCTCGCCCGCGTCAACGACCTGGCCTGCACCGCGCCCCCGGCCCCGCGCGCGGAACGCGACCCGGAGGACGGGCTCGTACGGCGGCTGGACGCGCCGCCCGCCTGCGCCGCCCTGCTCGCGGTGGTCGCCCGGGACGCCGTGGACCTGCTGACCGACCCGGTCGCCCGCGCGGCGCTGCGGCAGTGCGAGGGGGACAACTGCCCCCTCGTGTACCTGGACACCTCGCGGGGACGCAGGAGGCGGTGGTGCTCCAGCGAGGTCTGCGGCAACCGCGAGCGCGTCGCCCGGCACCGCCGCCGCGCGGCACTGGCCCGTCCCTGAAACGGAATTGAGTGGTCCGTGCACTCGATTTCCTTGTCCTGATTGCCACTTTCGCGCATGCGCGCCCGAAGTGATTAGGGACACATACCGTTTACCTACGCTCCCGTAGGGACAAGCGGGCCCGATCTCGTCCGTGTGGCGGAATTGTAAAGAACGGGGGGTGGGAATGTGCACCCATGTCCCCCTCCGTCACGTCACCCGGAAGAAAACTGCCTCCTCGCTTTGAACACCCAACGCCTCTTGTGCGTACGGCTTGTCGAGCGACCGACTGGGGGAACCCCCGGACATCGGAGGTGGGCGTGCGCAAGGATTCCGTCGTGGCCAATGAACGAGCACCGAGGGCCCGACATCGCATGTCCCAGCCCTCGGAACCCGACGAGGAGCTGATGCGTGCGCTCTACCGCGAACACGCCGGACCCCTGCTGGCCTACGTCCTGCGCCTGGTCGCCGGAGACCGGCAGCGCGCCGAGGACGTGGTGCAGGAGACGCTCATCCGTGCCTGGAAGAACGCCGGTCAGCTCAATCGGGCGACCGGTTCGGTACGCCCCTGGCTGGTGACGGTCGCCCGGCGCATCGTCATCGACGGCCACCGCAGCCGGCAGGCCCGGCCGCAGGAGGTCGACCCGTCGCCGCTGGAGGTCATCCCCGCGGAGGACGAGATCGACAAGGCGCTGTGGCTGATGACTCTGTCGGACGCACTCGACGACCTGACCCCCGCCCACCGGGAGGTGCTCGTCGAGACGTACTTCAAGGGGCGTACCGTCAATGAGGCGGCCGAGACCCTGGGCATACCCAGCGGCACGGTCCGCTCCAGGGTGTTCTACGCCCTGCGTTCGATGAAGCTGGCACTGGAGGAGCGGGGGGTGACGGCGTGATGAGTGTTTACGGGGGTAACCAAGGGTTCGGTGCGGGAGGCATGGGTATGTCTGGCCCCATGCAGGAATCTCCGGTGCCGAACGAGCACGAGACCGTGGGCGCGTACGCCCTCGGCATCCTCGACGACGCCGAAGCAACCGCTTTCGAGGCCCACCTCGCCACCTGCGAGTGGTGCGCCCAGCAGCTCGACGAGCTGGCCGGCATGGAGCCGATGCTCGCCGCCCTCGCCGACCTGCCCGGCTCCGGGAGCACCCCCGCCATCGGCGACTCGCTGTCCGCGAAGCCCCGGCCCCGCCTGGTGGAGAAACTGGTCGACGAGGTCGCCGACCGTCGCGCCCGAAAGCGCCGCCGCAGCTTCTACATGGTGGCCGCGGCCGGTGCGCTGATCGTCGGCGGTCCCTTCGTCGCGGTGGCGACCAGCGGTGGTGACGACGGTGGCGGCGCGCAGAACCGCCCGCTCGCGGCAAGCCCCGCCAAGGCGGCCTTCGACGGGATCTCCGACAAGATCACGGCCACCGACCCGACCACCAAGGTGACCGCGACGGTCGCCCTCCAGAAGAAGGACTGGGGCACCGGGACGGTCACGGAGCTGAAGAACGTCAAGGGCCCCCTCAAGTGCGCCCTGGTCGCCGTCGGCAAGAACGGCGAGCGGGAGACGCTGGCCTCCTGGTCCGTCCCGGAGTGGGGCTACGGCCTGCCCGACGCCGAGACGGAGAAGGCCAAGCAGCCGCTGTACGTCCAGGGCGGTGCCGCCTTCCAGCCGAACGACATCGACCACTTCGAGGTCGTGACCTTCGACGGCAAGCGGCTCGTCGAGGTCGACGCGTAGCATTGCCGGGTCCCCCTGGCGTACGGTGGACGGCTGCCCAGCACGTCAGAAGGGGACCCGGTGGCCGCTCAGGCTCAGCAGGAATCCGCGCT
This sequence comes from Streptomyces sp. AHA2, assembly GCF_036857595.1. NCBI lineage: Bacteria > Bacillati > Actinomycetota > Actinomycetes > Kitasatosporales > Streptomycetaceae > Streptomyces > Streptomyces sp. AHA2. The sequence continues at coordinate 341,532 of NZ_JAUQWJ010000006.1, read as the reverse complement.
CGACTCCCTCAGAGACAGGGAGATCGGCGTCGAACAGCAACACCTGGACCGGGTGTACCGGCGCCTCGAGGAGAAGATCCACGAGGCGGAGTTCCTGATGCACGACGCCGCCCGGCGCGGCCAGGTCGGCACACCCGGCGCCCTGGCCGAGCGGGACGCGCAGGTCTTCCGCGCGGGCATCCACCTCAACCGGCTCAACAACGAGTTCGAGGACTTCCTCTTCGGCCGGATCGACCTGCTGCGCGGTAAGGACGGGAAGAAGGGCCCGGACGGCGCGTACACCGCGGTCGAGCCGGCGGAGGGCGCGGTGCGGCCGGACAACACCGCCGACATCGCCGAGACCCTCCACATCGGGCGCATCGGCGTCCTCGACGCCGACTACGCCCCGCTGGTCATCGACTGGCGTGCCCCGGCCGCCGCCCCCTTCTACCGCTCCACCCCGGTCGACCCCGGGCGGGTCGTGCGCCGCCGGGTCATCCGCTCCAAGGGCCGCAGGGTGCTCGGCGTCGAGGACGACCTGATGCGTCCCGAGCTGACGGCGTACCTGGACGGCGGGGAACTGCCCGTCATCGGCGACGGCGCCCTGATGGCCGCGCTCGGCCAGGCCCGCAGCCACACCATGCGCGACATCGTCGCCTCCATCCAGGCCGAGCAGGACCTGGTCATCCGCGCCCCCGCCGCCTCCGTGACCTACGTCGAGGGCGGTCCGGGCACCGGCAAGACCGCCGTCGCCCTGCACCGCGCGGCCTACCTCCTCTACCAGGACCGGCGCCGGTACGCGGGCGGCATCCTCATCGTCTCGCCCACCCCGCTGCTCGTCGCCTACACGGAGGGCGTGCTGCCCTCCCTCGGCGAGGAGGGCCAGGTCGCCATCCGGGCCATCGGCTGCCTGGTCGACGGCGCCGAGGCCACGCTGTACGACTCCCCGTCCGTGGCCCGGGCCAAGGGCTCCTCGCGCATGCTCAAGGTGCTGCGCAAGGCCGCCCGCGGCGCCCTGGAGCGGAGCGACAGCCCCGACCGGCTGCGCGTGGTCGCCTTCGGCCGCCGCCTGGAGCTGGAGGCCGGGGAGCTCGCCGGCATCCGCCGGGCCGCCCTCGGCGGCACCGCCCCCGTCAACCTGCTGCGCCCCCGCGCCCGCAAGCTGCTGCTGGACGCCCTGTGGGAGCGCTCCGGCGCCGCCGGGCGGCACACCGACCCGGAGCTGGCCGCCGAGCTGCGCTCCTCCTTCGACGAGGACATCACCTCGGAGGACGCCTTCATCGCCTTCCTGGACGCCTGGTGGCCGGAGCTGACCCCGGGGGCCGTCCTGAACGCCATGGCCGACGAGCGGCGCCTCGGCCGCTGGGCCCGGCGCGTGCTCAACCCCGGCGAGGTCCGCAAGGTCGCCCGCTCCCTGAGGCGCGAGGGCCGGTCCGTGCACGACATCGCCCTGCTCGACGAGCTCCAGGCGATCCTCGGCGCCCCCGCCCGCCCCCGCAAGCGGCGCGAACTCGACCCGCTGGACCAGCTCACCGGCCTGGAGGAACTGATGCCGGTGCGCGAGGAGTCGCAGCGCGAACGCGCCGAGCGCCTCGCCCAGGAGCGCACCGAGTACGCCCACGTCATCGTCGACGAGGCGCAGGACCTCACGCCGATGCAGTGGCGCATGGTGGGCCGCCGCGGCCGGCACGCCACCTGGACGGTCGTCGGCGACCCGGCCCAGTCCTCCTGGTCCGACCCGGACGAGGCCGCCGAGGCGCGTGACGAGGCCCTCGGCACGCGTCCGCGCCGCCGCTTCGAGCTCACCGTCAACTACCGCAACCCGGCCGAGATCGCCGAGCTGGCCGCGAAGGTCCTCGCCCTCGCCATGCCCGGCTCCGCCTCTCCGAAGGCGGTCCGCTCCACCGGCGTCGAACCGCGCTTCACGGTCGCCGGCCACGACCTCGGCGACACGGTCCGCGCCGAGGCCGCGCGGCTGCTGGAGCGGGTCGACGGCACGGTCGGCGTGGTCGTCGCGATGAACCGCCGCGAGGAGGCCCGCCGCTGGCTGGCCGGACTCGGCGACCGGGTGGTGGCCCTCGGCAGCCTGGAGGCCAAGGGCCTGGAGTACGACGCGACGGTCGTGGTCTCCCCGGCGGAGATCGCCGACGAGTCCCCGGCCGGCCTGCGGGTGCTGTACGTCGCGCTGACCCGCGCCACCCAGCAGCTCACGGTCGTCTCGGCCGAACGGGACGAGCCCGACGCGGCCGGAATCCCGGACCTGCTCAGGGACTGACGGGGGTTACCCACCTATCGGCGAAATGAACTACCGATACGGGAATGGCCTTACGGGATCTGTTTGTTAGCCTGGAGGTGGCACCGGCTCGATCCAAGCCCCCGGGCCCAACCTTCGTCGCTACGAGCGACCACTTGCCGCGAGGCGAGCATGGCGGGTCGGTGCCACCCAAGCGTGAAAGAGACCCACGTCGCGTGACGTGGGTCTCTTCGTGCGCGCCCGTTCCGCGAACAAAACGTTCGCAATAGGGCCCGGCTACCCGCTACTCGGCGGTAGGTGCGACGATCGGACGGCACAAAACAGCGTCAGGTGAAAGCAGAGGAAGTCGGCCATGGCAACGGCGCCCAGCGTCTCCTACTCGATGACGGTCCGGCTGGAGGTGCCCGCGAGCGGAACGGCCGTCTCGCAGCTCACCACCGCCGTGGAGTCCTCCGGAGGCTCGGTGACCGGCCTCGACGTCACCGCCTCCGGCCACGAGAAGCTCCGCATCGACGTCACCATCGCGGCGACCTCCACCTCCCACGCGGACGAGATCGTGGAGAAGCTGCGCGGCATCGAGGGCGTCACGCTCGGCAAGGTCTCGGACCGGACCTTCCTCATGCACCTCGGCGGCAAGATCGAGATGGCGTCCAAGCACCCCATCCGCAACCGCGACGACCTGTCCATGGTCTACACGCCCGGCGTGGCCCGCGTCTGCATGGCGATCGCCGAGAACCCCGAGGACGCCCGCCGCCTCACCATCAAGCGCAACTCCGTTGCGGTCGTGACGGACGGATCGGCGGTGCTGGGCCTGGGCAACATCGGCCCGAAGGCCGCGCTGCCCGTCATGGAGGGCAAGGCGGCCCTCTTCAAGCGCTTCGCCGGCATCGACGCCTGGCCGATCTGCCTCGACACCCAGGACACCGACGCCATCGTCGAGATCGTCAAGGCCATCGCCCCGGGCTTCGCGGGCATCAACCTCGAGGACATCTCCGCGCCGCGCTGCTTCGAGATCGAGGCCCGGCTGCGCGAGGCCCTCGACATCCCGGTCTTCCACGACGACCAGCACGGCACCGCGATCGTCGTCCTCGCCGCGCTGACCAACGCGCTGCGTGTCGCGGGCAAGGCGATCGAGAACATCCGCGTGGTCATGTCCGGCGCCGGGGCCGCCGGCACGGCCATCCTGAAGCTGCTGCTCGCCGCGGGCGTGAAGAACGCCGTCGTGGCCGACATCCACGGCGTCGTGCACGCCGGCCGCGAGGACCTGGTGGACGCCGCCCCGGACTCGGCGCTGCGCTGGATCGCCGACAACACCAACCCCGAGGGCCTCACCGGCACCCTGAAGGAGGCGGTGCGCGGCGCGGACGTCTTCATCGGCGTCTCGGCCCCGAACGTCCTCGACGGCACCGACGTGGCCGCCATGGCCGAGGGCGCCATCGTGTTCGCGCTCGCGAACCCGGACCCCGAGGTCGACCCGGCGATCGCCCGCCAGACCGCCGCCGTCGTCGCCACGGGCCGTTCCGACTTCCCGAACCAGATCAACAACGTGCTGGTCTTCCCGGGCGTCTTCCGCGGTCTGCTGGACGCGCAGTCGCGCACCGTCAACACGGAGATGATGCTCGCCGCCGCGAAGGCCCTGGCCGACGTGGTGACCGAGGACGAGCTGAACCCGAACTACATCATCCCCAGCGTCTTCAACGACAAGGTCGCCGGCGCGGTCGCCGGGGCCGTGCGCGAGGCCGCCAGGGCCGTCGGCGCGGCGGCGGGCAGCACGTCCGGCGTCTGACGGGGCACCGCAGGGGGCGCCGCCGCGGTCCGGGGGCGGGGCGCCCCCGGACTGTGAGTAACCCCACGGCCGCCCGGAGCGCGGCGCGTCGCACGACCCCCGTCAGCGGCGGAGTTATCGTGGCGCCAGGCTCAGGCCCTCTTTTCGTGTGACTCCCAAGGGTGTTCCCACGACTCCTGCGGGTGCCGGATTGGCTTTCCCGCCGCAGGTAGAGGCAGGATGCGTCTCTGGGCGCGAGGGTCTGACGACGGACCCGGGTCCGGGGACTCATGGAGGACCCTGGCAGCATCGGCTTCGATCTGACGCCTCAACGGCAAGATGAACACGGGAGTAACAACATGAACCGCAGTGAGCTGGTGGCCGCGCTGGCCGACCGCGCCGAGGTGACCCGCAAGGACGCCGACGCCGTGCTGGCCGCGTTCGCCGACGTCGTCGGCGACATCGTCTCCAAGGGCGACGAGAAGGTCACCATCCCCGGCTTCCTGACCTTCGAGCGCACCCACCGTGCCGCTCGTACCGCCCGCAACCCGCAGACCGGCGAGCCCATCCAGATCCCCGCCGGCTACAGCGTGAAGGTCTCCGCGGGCTCGAAGCTCAAGGAAGCGGCCAAGGGCAAGTAAGCGTTCCGTCGCGAGCGCCGTGGGCGACTGCGGACCGGCCAAGGCCGGTCGCGCAGTTCCCCGCGCCCCTCGGGGCGCGGGACCACCGAGAGCCGCATGACAACGCCGAGGGGCGGCCACCTGGACTCCAGGTGGCCGCCCCTCGGCGTTGCGTCGGCCTCAGCCGAGTGCCTTGCCCGGCAGTTCGACCTTCGCGCCGAGCTCGACGAGCTTCTCCATGAAGTTCTCGTAGCCGCGGTTGATCAGGCCGATGCCGTGGACCCGGGACGTGCCCTGGGCGGCGAGAGCGGCGATGAGGTACGAGAAGCCGCCGCGCAGGTCGGGGATGACCAGGTCGGCGCCCTGCAGCCTGGTGGGGCCGGAGACCACCGCGGAGTGCAGGAAGTTGCGCTGGCCGAAGCGGCAGTCGGAGCCGCCCAGGCACTCGCGGTAGAGCTGGATGTGCGCGCCCATCTGGTTCAGCGCGGAGGTGAAGCCGAGGCGGGACTCGTAGACCGTCTCGTGGATGATGGACAGGCCCGTCGCCTGGGTCAGGGCGACCACCAGCGGCTGCTGCCAGTCGGTCTGGAAGCCCGGGTGGACGTCCGTCTCCAGCGCGATGGACTTCAGCTGCCCGCCGGGGTGCCAGAAGCGGATGCCCTCGTCGTCGATCTCGAAGGCACCGCCCACCTTCCGGTAGGTGTTCAGGAACGTCATCATCGAGCGCTGCTGCGCGCCGCGGACGTAGATGTTGCCCTCGGTCGCCAGCGCCGCCGACGCCCAGGAGGCGGCCTCCAGGCGGTCCGGCAGGGCGCGGTGGTTGTAGCCGCCGAGCTGGTCCACACCGGTGATGCGGATCGTCCGGTCGGTGTCCATCGCGATGATGGCGCCCATCTTCTGCAGGACGCAGATGAGGTCCTCGATCTCCGGCTCGACGGCCGCGTTCGAGAGCTCGGTGACGCCCTCGGCGAGGACGGCCGTCAGCAGCACCTGCTCGGTCGCGCCGACGGACGGGTAGGGCAGCTTGATCTTGGTGCCGCGCAGTCGCCGCGGCGCCTCCAGGTACTGGCCGTCCGCCCGCTTCTCGATCTTCGCGCCGAACTGCCGCAGCACCTCGAAGTGGAAGTCGATGGGCCGGCCGCCGATGTCGCAGCCGCCGAGGCCGGGGATGAACGCGTGGCCGAGGCGGTGCAGCAGGGGACCGCAGAACAGGATCGGGATACGGCTGGAACCGGCGTGGGCATCGATGTCGGCGACGTTGGCGCTCTCCACGCGCGTCGGATCCATCACCAGTTCGCCGGGCTCCTCACCCGGACGGACCGTCACACCGTGCAGCTGCAGCAGACCCCGCACCACCCGCACGTCGCGGATGTCCGGGACATTGCGCAGCCGGCTCGGAGCGCTGCCCAGCAGCGCTGCGACCATGGCCTTCGGTACGAGATTCTTCGCACCGCGGACACGGATCTCGCCCTCCAGCGGGGTTCCGCCGTGGACAAGCAGGACATCGTCGTTGACGGTCATGAATCTCGCGTTCCATGGAGTCGGGCAGGGGCCAGGAGGGAAAGGGTAATCGCCTTCGACCCTCCTTCTGTAAGCCCGAGGAGGGCCCAGCCGCGTCATAGGTCTGTCACAACACGCGCCGTTCCGTGCCGATCACGAGTAGTCACGATCACGTTCGTGCGCGCGGGGCGCGCCGGTACGCCCTGAGCTGCGCTGCCTCCCGGTGCCCCATTGGCTCCCCACGGAGAGGCAAGATGCGGGATCATGTCTGGCATGACCGAGGTGTCCTCGCTCACAGGGCGGTTGCTCGTGGCCACCCCCGCCCTGGCGGACCCGAACTTCGACCGTGCGGTGGTGCTGCTCCTCGACCACGACGAGGAGGGCTCCCTCGGTGTCGTCCTCAACCGCCCCACCCCGGTGGACGTGGGCGACATCCTGGACGGCTGGGGGGACCTCGCCGTCGAGCCCGGGGTCGTCTTCCAGGGCGGCCCGGTGTCCCTGGACTCGGCCCTCGGGGTCGCGGTCGTCCCGGGCGGCGCCTCCGGCGAGGCCGCCCCGCTCGGCTGGCGCCGGGTGCACGGCGCGATCGGGCTGGTCGACCTGGAGGCACCGCCCGAGCTGCTGGCCTCGGCGCTCGGCTCCCTGCGGATCTTCGCCGGGTACGCGGGCTGGGGGCCGGGCCAGCTGGAGGACGAGCTGGTCGAGGGGGCCTGGTACGTGGTCGAGTCGGAGCCCGGCGACGTCTCCAGCCCGTCCCCCGAGCGGCTGTGGCGCGAGGTGCTGCGGCGCCAGCGCAGCGACCTGGCGATGGTCGCCACGTACCCCGACGACCCTTCGCTCAACTGATGCGTGTGACCTTCAGTACCCTTGGCTCCATGAGCACTCTCGAGCCCGAGCGCGGGACTGGTACGGGGACCCTCGTAGAGCCGACGCCGCAGACGTCCTCCGGTGACGGTGACCACGAGCGCTTCGCCCACTACGTCCAGAAGGACAAGATCATGGCGAGCGCGCTCGACGGCACCCCCGTCGTGGCGCTGTGCGGCAAGGTCTGGGTGCCGGGCCGCGATCCGAAGAAGTACCCCGTGTGTCCCATGTGCAAGGAGATCTACGAGTCCATGGGCTCCGGCGGCGACGACAAGGGCAAGGGCGACAAGTAGCCCCGGTCTTCCGGGTGCAGTAGCCCCGGTCTTCCCGGTGCAAGGCCCCCAGGGTGCGTTTTGCGCGCCCTGGGGGCCTTTGTGCTGCCCGGGCGTTGCACGGGGTGCGTTCGCCGGTCACAGAGTGGTTGAGACCTCTTGTGGGTGCGTTCATGAAGTACCTAGCCTCCCAGGTGTTGTGCACAGCGAAACCGTCATTGCGCATGTTGCAACACTCTCGCGGAGGAGCACTCCATGAAGCTGTCCGTCCGTATCGCCGGTCTCACCGCGCTCGCGGCCCTCGCGGCCGGTGCCTGCGCGCCCCAGACCTCAGACAACGCCTCCTCCGGCAAGGACGAGAAGAGCGGCACCCTGCGCGTGTGGCTCTTCCAGGAGGTCGGCAACGCCCCGAAGGAGAAGGTCGTCGACGCGGTCGTCGCCGACTTCGAGAAGAAGCACGAGGGCACGCGGGTCGACGTCGAGTACATCCCCGTCGAGACCCGCGCCCAGCGCGTCAAGGCCGCCTTCAACGACCCGTCCTCCGCGCCGGACGTGATGGAGTTCGGCAACACCGACACGGCCGGCTACGTGAAGGACGGCGGACTCCTCGACGTCACCGGGGAGTTCGGCAAGTGGGCCGAGACCAAGGACACCGACCCCACTGCGAAGCGGTCGGTCACGGTGGACGGCAAGGTCTACGGCGCACCCCTGTACGTCGGCGTCCGCGCCCTGTACTACCGCACGGACGTCTTCGACGAACTCGGCCTGGAGCCACCGAGGTCGATGGCCGAACTGGCCTCCGCCGCACGCGAGATCCGCGCCGCGAAGCCCGGGATGTACGGCCTGGCCGTCGGCGGCGCCTACACCTACGGCGCGATGCCCTTCGTCTGGGCCCACGGCGGTGAACTCGCCGACGGCGAGGGCGGTTCGTACGCCTCCGGGATCGACAGCCCCGCGGCACGCAAGGGCATCAAGGCGTACACCTCCCTGTTCGGCGACGACAACTGCCCGGCGGCCAAGTGCGCGGGCATGGGCGGCAACGACACGGTCACGGCGTTCGCCGCGGGCAAGGCGGGCATGGCGATCGGCGGCGACTTCAGCCACGCCGCCGTCGAGGCGGGCAAGGTCAAGGGCAAGTACGCGGTCGTCCCGCTGCCCGGGGTGAAGCCGGGCTCGATCGCCCCGGCCTTCGCGGGCGGCAACAACATCGGCGTCCTGAAGAGCACCTCCCACCGCACGCTCGCCGTCGACCTGATGAAGCGGCTCGCCGGCAAGCAGACCCAGAGCGAACTCTTCGACGCGATGGGCTTCCTGCCCACCTTCACGGACGTCCGCCGGCGGGCTGCCGCCGAGGAGCCGTTCGTGAAGCCGTTCGTGCGGACCCTGTCGGCCGGCACCGAGTTCGTGCCCGCGTCGCCCGCGTGGGCGCAGATCGACTCCTCCCTCGTCCTGCCGGCGATGTTCCAGGAGATCGTCAGCGGCAGGAAGGACGTCGCCAAGGCATCGGCCGACGCCGCGAAGAAGATGAACGCCGCGTTCGGCTCCGCGGGGTGACCCGGATGAACGACCGCACGGAAACGGCAAGAACGAAGCCCACCGGTGCGGCGGGCGGGCCGGCGGCAGCCGCGCGTGGTCGGGCCGGTGAGGCGGGCGGCCCGGTCCTGGGGCCTTCCGCTGGTGCCGTCGGGGCCGGGCCGGCGCCCGTCGGTGTGCCCGCCGCACGCAGGGGCGGTGGCACGCCCGGGCGAACCGGTGCCGCGCGCCGCAGCGGGGCGGGCGGCACCGGGCGGGTCTCCGGCGGCTGGACCCCGTGGCTGTACCTCGCGCCCGCGCTCGTCGTGCTGGGCGGGCTGCTGGTCTACCCGATCTACCAGCTCGGCCTGATCTCCCTCTTCGAGTACACCCAGGCCCAGGTCAGCGGCGGCGAGCCGGCCACCTTCCAGGGCTTCGGCAACTACGCCGAGCTGTTCGGCGACCCGCAGTTCTGGCAGGTGCTGCTCGCCACGGTGCTGTTCGCGGCGGCCTGCGTCGTCTCCACCCTCGCCGTCGGCTGCGCCCTGGCCGTGCTCCTCACCCGCGTACGGGCCGTGCCCCGGCTCGCGCTGATGCTCGCCGCGATGGGCGCCTGGGCCACCCCGGCCGTGACCGGCTCCACCGTCTGGCTCTTCCTCTTCGACCCGGACTTCGGCCCGGTGAACCGGGTGCTGGGCCTCGGCGACCACTCCTGGACCTACGGCCGCCTGAGCGCCTTCTTCCTGGTGCTGCTCGAAGTGGTCTGGTGCTCCTTCCCGTTCGTGATGGTGACCGTCTACGCGGGGATCCGCGCCGTCCCCGGAGAAGTGCTGGAGGCCGCCTCCCTGGACGGGGCCTCGCAGTGGCGGATCTGGCGGTCCGTGCTCGCCCCGATGCTCCGGCCGATCCTGGTCGTCGTCACCATCCAGTCGGTCATCTGGGACTTCAAGGTCTTCACCCAGATCTACGTCATGACGGGCGGGGGCGGCATCGCCGGCCAGAACCTCGTCCTCAACGTCTACGCGTACCAGCAGGCGTTCGCGTCCTCGCAGTACGGCCTCGGCTCCGCGATCGGCGTCGTGATGCTGCTGATCCTGCTCGCCGTCACGCTGGCGTACCTGCGGCTGCTGCGCCGGCAGGGGGAGGAACTGTGAACCGTGCACGCGCCCTGGTGCGCCGGCCCGGGCGGCTCGCGGCCGAGGCCTCGGCCCTGCTGATCGCCGTCGCCGTCGCGTTCCCGCTGTACTGGATGGTGCTCAGCGCCTTCAAACCGGCCGGGGAGATCGAGTCGAGCGAGCCCCGGCCGTGGACCCTCGCGCCCTCCCTGTACTCCTTCCGCAGGGTCTTCGGGCAGCAGGAATTCGGCCGCTACTTCCTCAACAGCCTCCTCGTCGCGGGGTGCGTGGTGCTGGCCTCCGCGCTGATCGCCTTCCTCGCCGCGACCGCCGTGACGCGCTTCCGGTTCCGGATGCGCACCACTTTGCTGATCATGTTCCTGGTGGCGCAGATGGTGCCCGTGGAAGCCCTCACGATCCCCTTGTTCTTCCTCATGCGGGACGCCGGCCAGCTGAACACCCTGGGGTCGCTGATCCTGCCCCACATCGCCTTCTCGCTGCCCTTCGCGATCTGGATGCTGCGCGGGTTCGTGAAGGCCGTTCCGGAGGCGCTCGAGGAGGCCGCGTACATCGACGGGGCGAGCCGGGCGCGCTTCCTGTGGCAGATCCTCTTCCCGCTCGTCCTGCCCGGCCTCGTCGCCACCAGCGTGTTCTCGTTCATCTCCGCCTGGAACGACTTCCTGTTCGCCAAGTCGTTCATCATCAGCGACACGTCGCAGTCGACCCTGCCGATGGCCCTGCTGGTGTTCCACAAGCCCGACGATCCGGACTGGGGCGGTGTCATGGCCGCCTCCACCGTGATGACGATCCCCGTGCTGGTCTTCTTCGTACTCGTACAGCGGCGCCTGGTCTCCGGACTGGGCGGCGCGGTGAAGGACTGACATGAGCGACCTGATCCCGGCCCCCCGCAGCACCACCCCGGGTGGCGGCGAGGTGCGGCTGACGCCGGACTCCCGCCTGCACGCCGACGCGCCCGCGGAGGGCGTCGCACGCCTGCTGGGCGCCGCCCTCCGCCAGGCCACCGGCCTGCCGCTGCGCGAGGGGGACGGCACCGGCGCCGGCGAGGGCGACATCCGGCTGGGGCTGCGGGCCGGACTCGGCCCCGAGGAGTACCGCCTCGTCAGCGGCCCCGACGGCGTCCTCGTCGAGGGCGGCGGCGCGGCCGGCGTCCTCTGGGGTGCCCAGACGCTGCGTCAGCTCCTCGGCCCGGACGCCTACCGCCGGGCCCCCGTCCGCCGCGACCGCGTGTGGGCCGTGCCGCACGTGACGATCGAGGACGCCCCGCGCTTCCGCTGGCGCGGGCTGATGCTCGACGTCGCCCGGCACTTCATGCCCAAGGACGGCGTCCTGCGCTACCTCGACCTGATGGCGGCGCACAAACTCAACGTCTTCCACTTCCACCTGACGGACGACCAGGGCTGGCGTGTCGAGATCCGGCGCCATCCACGGCTGACCGGGACCGGCTCGTGGCGGGCGCGCACCAAAACCGGCCACCGGGCCTCGCCGCTGTGGGAGGACAAGCCGCACGGCGGCTACTACACCCAGGACGACATCCGCGAGATCGTCGCCTACGCCGCCGAGCGGCACATCACCGTCGTCCCCGAGATCGACGTGCCCGGACACTCGCAGGCAGCCATCGCCGCCTACCCGGAACTCGGCAACACCGACGTCGTCGACACCACCGCCCTGTCCGTCTGGGACACCTGGGGCGTCAACCCGAACGTACTCGCCCCCACCGACACCACCCTGCGCTTCTACGAGGGCGTCCTGGAGGAGGTGCTGGAGCTGTTCCCCTCGGAGTTCGTCCACATCGGCGGCGACGAGTGCCCCAAGGACCAGTGGCGGCGCTCGGCCACCGCGCAGGCGCGCATCAGGGAACTGGGACTCGCGGACGAGGACGCCCTCCAGTCCTGGTTCATCGGGCGCTTCGACGCGTGGCTCACCGCGCGCGGGCGGCGGCTGATCGGCTGGGACGAGATCCTGGAGGGAGGCCTGGCGAAGGGCGCGGCCGTGTCCTCCTGGCGGGGTTACGCCGGGGGCATCGCCGCCGCCCGGGCGGGCCACGACGTCGTCATGTGCCCCGAGCAGCAGGTGTACCTGGACCACCGTCAGGCCCCGGGCCCCGAGGAGCCGGTACCGATCGGGTGGGTGCGCACCCTGGAGGACGTCTACCGGTTCGAGCCGGTGCCCCCGGAGCTGACGCCCGAGGAGGCCCGGCACGTGCTGGGCACCCAGGCCAACCTGTGGACGGAGGTGATGGAGGACCAGGGACGCGTCGACTACCAGGCGTTCCCCCGGCTCGCGGCCTTCGCGGAGGTCGCCTGGAGCGCCCTGCCGGCCCCGGAGGAACGGGACTTCGCCGCCTTCGAGCGCCGGATGACCGCCCACTACCGGCGGCTGGACGCCCTGGGTGTCGCCTACCGGCCGCCCTCCGGTCCGCTGCCCTGGCAGCAGCGCCCGGGAGTGCTGGGCCGCCCGGCCGACGGACCGCCGCCCGGCCGGTAACAGCCCGTCACGTCGACCGAACAGGTCGAACAGACCCCGGAAAAAGCGCACAAGGGTCACCGAAAGTGCCAATCGGCACGCACTGGCGAACCCGTGCGAAATCGGACCATGCCGCCGGTGAGGTGGGCGAATGCCTCCTACTGGACCCGTGTCTTCGGCGCTCGCCAAGATGTGCCAGAGTTGCCACGTCCGCCCTGTCAGCACGTACCGTACGGCAGCACAGGTGGGACCAGGTGGGGCAGCGGGAAGGGGCAGCCGGTTTGACCACGCACGCACCGCAGGCGGCGCAGGCCGTCACGCTGCCCACGACGCTGGACGAGGCCGTGGCGGCGCTCACCGCCGTGCCCGCCGCCGTGCCCGTGGCCGGCGGCACCGACCTGATGGCCGCCGTCAACTCCGGGCAGCTCAGGCCCGCCGCGCTCGTGGGCCTCGGCCGGATCAGCGAGATCCGCGGCTGGCAGTACCAGGACGGCCACGCGCTGCTCGGCGCGGGCCTCACGCACGCGCGCATGGGCCGCCCCGACTTCGCGGCGCTCATCCCCGCGCTCGCCGCCGCCGCGCGCGCCGCCGGGCCGCCGCACATCCGCAACGCGGGCACCCTCGGCGGCAACATCGCCTCGGCCGCCCCCACGGGCGACGCCCTGCCGGTGCTGGCCGCCCTGGAGGCGACCCTGATCATCGCGGGCCCGGGCGGAGCCCGCCGGGAGATCCCCGTCTCCCACCTGCTCGCCGGGATGGACATGCTGCGCGCCGGTGAACTCATCGGCTACGTGCGCGTGCCGCTGCTGCACGCCCCCCAGGTCTTCCTCAAGGCCACCGGCCGCACCGGCCCGGGCCGCGCGGTCGCGTCCGTGGCCGTCGTCCTGGACCCCGCGCGCCGGGGCGTGCGCTGCGCGGTGGGCGCCATAGCGCCGATGCCGCTGCGGCCCCTGCAGGCCGAGCAGTGGGTCGGCGGGCTCATCGACTGGGACAACGACCGCGCGCTCGTCCCGGAGGCCCTGAACGCCTTCGGGGAGTACGTCGCCGCGGCCTGCATCCCCGACGCCGCCCCGGGCGAGGACGGTTTGGTACCGCAGCTCCCGCCCGCCGTACTGCACCTGCGGCGCACCGTCGCCGCGCTGGCCCGACGAGCACTGGGGAGGGCGCTGTCGTGACCGACGACCAGCACGGAGAGGGCACGCCCCGCAGCGGCAGCCGCTGGGACCCGCTGCCCCAGGGCGAGTACGACGACGGCGCCACCGCCTTCGTGGAACTTCCCGAGGGTGGCGTCGACGCCCTGCTGGCCGCCGACAGCCCGCTCGCCGCGCCGGGCCACGGCTACGTGCCGCCGCAGATAACGGTCACCCCCGCGACGACGGCCGGCACCGACCCGGCCGCCACCGGCAGCTGGCCGGTGCCGGGCGCGCCCGTCGACGGGGCGCAGTGGCACGAACCCCACCCGGGGCACGGGCCGCAGCACGGCCACGACGTGCCGGAGCCGCCCTACGGCCCCGACCCGTCCTACGGCTCACAGGCGCCGTACGGCTCGGGGACGCCCTACGGCGCCGCGGCCCCCTACGGCACCGGAGCGGGGCAGCACGACGCAGGACCGCACGGTGGCGACGACCGGTTCACCTACGAGCCGGGAAGCAGCGGGCAGTGGACCTACGAGGAGCCCGGGGCGGACCGGCCGGCGCCCGGCCACGACGTGACCGGACAGTGGTCGATCCCCGTCGCCGGGGGAGACCTGCCCGACGAGTCGGGCGAGTTCACGACGTCCTCGCTGGTCGAGCAGTGGGGCGGCACCCCGCCCGCGACCCTGCCGGGCGGCGCGCCCGCCCCCTGGGCGACCCAGGCCGCCGGAGAGCCGTGGGGCCGGCAGGCCCCGGCCGGGCAGGAACACCCGGGCCCGGACCACGGCCCGGCGGAGCACGGCACCGCCCAGGGCTACGCCCCGGAGCAGCGGCAGGACGGGCCCTCGCCGGAGGGGACCGGACCGCACGGGGACCACGCCTCGGAGGGGCACTCGATCCCCGGGGGTGACCACGCGGGTGCCTCGGCGGACCACCCGGACCTGCCCGGCGAGCACGCGGATCCCCCGGGGAGCCCGTCCCCGCCCGGTGATCACGCCGGGTCCTCGGACGGGCACCCGGCCCCGCACGCCGACCACACCGGCTCCTTCGCGGAGCACTCCGTCTCGCACGGGCAGCACCCGGCCGCCCCGGCCGACCAGGCGACCCCGCACGAGGACCACGCGCCGCCGCGCGGTCGCCACGCGGGCACGCGCGGAGGTCACGCGGGGCCGCACCAGGACCCCGCGACGCCGCACGAGACGCACGCGGCCCCGGACCGGGACCCCGCCGCACCCCAGGACGCGCCCGCGGCCTCCCACGGCGGTCACACGGCTGCACCGGCCCTCCACGAGAGCGACCCCGACGCCTCCCACGGGACCCGCATCCCCGGGGACGAGCCCCGCACCGACCCGCACGGCCGCTTCGCGTACGCGCCGGAGCACACGCCGCAGACCCCCGGCGCCGGGCACACCGACGGCACCGGCCACGCACCGGACGAGCCCGCGGCCGCGGAAGCCCCGGTCCCCGGACACGGGCAGCAGTCGTCCGACCCCGACGGCCACGGCACCGACGCGGCGACCCGCGGGCTGCCCGGACGCCACGGGCACGGGCCGGACGGCGTCCCCTCCGAGGCCGGCCCCGAGGCCACGACGCCCGGGCCGGAACAGCCCGGCCACGCCCCCGAGCCCTCCGACGGACCCGGACACGCCCCGGACGCCGGGGACCCGGCCGGAACCGAGCCCGGGGCCGCCCGGCCGCACCCCGGGACCGAGGCCCCCCAGGACTCCGAGGAGCCACAGGCCGCCCAGGAGGCCGCGGAGCCCGCTCCCGGCACCGGCGAACCCGCCGCCCACGCCGAGGACGCCTCTCAGGCCCGGGAGGGCGCCGACGGCACCGCGGAACCGGCCGCCGGTCCCTCTCCCGAGGCGGACGGCGAACCGGAGTCCGCCGAGCGCGGGATCCCGGACGGCCCGGCGCCCGACGGTGCCCCGGCCCCCGCGGGTGCGCGCGAGCCCGGTGCGCCGGGCGAGTCCGCCACCACGGTCCCGCAGGAGGAACACCCCCTCGCCTCCTACGTCCTGCGCGTCAACGGCGCCGACCGCCCCGTCACGGAGGCCTGGATCGGCGAGTCCCTGCTGTACGTGCTGCGCGAGCGGCTCGGGCTCGCGGGCGCCAAGGACGGCTGCTCGCAGGGCGAGTGCGGGGCGTGCAACGTCCAGGTCGACGGACGCCTCGTCGCCTCGTGCCTGGTCCCCGCCGTGACCGCCGCCGGCAGCGAGGTCCGCACCGTGGAGGGGCTGGCCGAGGACGGGCAGCCGTCGGACGTGCAGCGCGCGCTCGCCCGCTGCGGCGCCGTGCAGTGCGGCTTCTGCATCCCCGGCATGGCGATGACCGTGCACGACCTGCTGGCGGGCAACCCGGCCCCGACCGAGCTGGAGACCCGCCAGGCGCTGTGCGGCAACCTGTGCCGCTGCTCCGGCTACCGGGGCGTGGTGGAGGCCGTCAAGGAGGTCGTCGCCGAGCGCGAGGCGCTGGCCGCGCCCACCGACGCGGACGGCGACGAGGCCCGCATCCCGCACCAGGCGGGCCCCGGCGCCGGCGGCGTGCACGCCTCGGCCTTCGGAGCGCCCCCGGAACCGCCCGCGGCCGGACCGCACTCCCCGGAACCGCATGACCAGCCCTACGGCCAGGACGGAGGCCCCGCGTGAGCAACGAAGCAGCCACCGCGCAGGCCGCGGAGGCGCCCCCCGCCCCCGAGCCCCTGCCGCACGGCCTGGGCGCCTCCCTCCCGGCCGCCGACGCCCGCGCCAAGACGGAGGGCACCTTCCCGTACGCCGCCGACCTGTGGGCCGAGGGCCTGCTGTGGGCGGCCGTGCTGCGCTCCCCGCACCCGCACGCGCGCATCGTGTCCATCGACACCACCCACGCGCGCGAGATGCCCGGCGTGCGCGCCGTCGTCACCCACGAGGACGTCCCCGGCAGGCCGTTGCACGGCCGCGGCACGGCCGACCGCCCGGTGTTCGCCTCCGAGGTGGTGCGCCACCACGGCGAGCCCATCGCCGCCGTCGCCGCCGACCACCCCGACACCGCGCGCATGGCGGCCGCCGCCGTCATCGTCGAGTACGAGGTGCTCGACCCGGTCACCGACCCGGAGCAGGCCTTCGAGGCCGAGCCGCTGCACCCCGACGGCAACCTGATCCGGCACATCCCGCTGCACCACGGTGACCCCGAGGCGGCCGGCGAGGTCGTCGTGGAGGGCCTGTACCGCATCGGCCGCCAGGACCCCGCGCCCATCGGCGCCGAGGCGGGCCTGGCCGTACCGCGCCCGGACGGCGGCGTGGAGCTGTACCTGGCCTCCACCGACCCGCACGCCGACCGTGACGCGGCCGCCGCCGCGTTCGGTCTGGAACCCGAGCGCGTCAAGGTCGTCGTCACGGGTGTCCCCGGCGCCACCGCCGACCGCGAGGACCGCAGCTTCCAGCTGCCGCTCGGCCTGCTGGCGCTGCGCACCGGCTGCCCGGTGAAGCTCACCGCCACCCGCGAGGAGTCCTTCCTCGGGCACACCCACCGCCACCCCACGCTCCTGCGCTACCGCCACCACGCCGACGGCGAGGGGCGGCTCGTCAAGGTCGAGGCGCAGATCCTGCTCGACGCCGGCGCCTACGCCGACACCTCCGCCGACGCCCTGGCCGCCGCGGTCGCCTTCGCCTGCGGCCCGTACGTCGTGCCGAACGCCTTCATCGAGGGCTGGGCCGTCCGCACCAACAACCCCCCGTCGGGCCACGTGCGCGGCGAGGGCGCCATGCAGGTCTGCGCCGCCCACGAGGCGCAGATGGACAAGATCGCCAAGAAGCTCGGCCTCGACCCGGCCGAGGTGCGGCTGCGCAACGCCCTGGCCACCGGCGACGTCCTGCCGACCGGCCAGACCGTGACCTGCCCGGCCCCGGTCGCCGAACTCCTCCACGCGGTGCGGGACTTCCCGCTGCCACCGCTGCCCAAGGACACGCCCGAGGACGAGTGGCTGCTGCCCGGCGGGCCCGAGGGCGCGGGCGAACCGGGTGCCGTGCGCCGGGGCGTGGGCTACGGCGTGGGCATGGTGCACATGCTCGGCGCGGAGGGCGCGGACGAGGTCTCCACGGCGACCGTGAAGGTCCACGACGGCGTGGCGACGGTGCTGTGCGCGGCCGTCGAGACCGGCCAGGGCTTCACCACCCTGGCCCGGCAGATCGTCCAGGAGACCCTGGGCGTCGACGAGGTGCACGTGGCGCCCGTCGACACCGACCAGCCCCCGGCGGGCGCGGGCTGCCGCGGCCGGCACACCTGGGTGTCGGGCGGCGCGGTCGAGCGCGCGGCCAAGATGGTCCGCACCCAGCTCCTCCAGCCGCTCGCCCACAAGTTCGGCATGTCCACGGAGCTGCTGCAGATCACCGACGGCAAGATCACCTCGTACGACGGTGTGCTGTCGACGACGGTCACCGAGGCGCTGGACGGCAAGGAGCTGTGGGCCACCGCCCAGTGCCGCCCGCACCCGACCGAACCGCTGAACGAGGCCGGACAGGGCGACGCGTTCGTCGGCATGGCCTTCTGCGCGATCCGCGCGGTGGTCGACGTCGACATCGAGATCGGCTCCGTACGGGTCGTGGAACTGGCCGTCGCCCAGGACGTGGGCCGCATCCTCAACCCCGCGCAGCTGGCCGCCCGGATCGAGGCGGGCGTCACCCAGGGCGTGGGCATCGCGCTCACCGAGAACCTGCGTACGCCCCGCGGCCTGGTCCGCCACCCCGACCTGACCGGGTACGCCCTGCCGACGGCGCTCGACGCGCCGGACATCCGCATCGTCCGGCTGGTCGAGGAGCGGGACGTGGTGGCGCCGTTCGGCGCGAAGGCGGTCAGCGCGGTGCCGGTGGTGGCCTCCCCGGCCGCCGTCGCCTCCGCCGTGCGCGCCGCCACGGGCCGGCCGGTGAACCGCCTGCCGATCCGCCCCCAGGCCGCGGTGGTCACGGACCGCTCCTGACGCCGCTCACCGGCGCGGTCGTCCTGGTCACGTCCTGCTCACCGGTGGGGCCCTTGCGCTGCACGGGCGGGACCTCCGAACGGACCGCGGCCCGGCGGTCACGACCGGACGCGGCCCGGCGATCGGGGGCGGAAGGGAACGCGGGCGGGTGTTCCGGGCGTCTGGAGAGGTGACGGGGTGCGCGGGCCGGACGTCCGGCTCGCGGGCGCGTCGCTGTTCCGGGGCGTTGTCAGTGGTGACGCGTAGTGTTCCGGTCAGTGGGGGACGGCTGCCGGGCCTGGCCGGGCGGTTCGCCGTGCCCCCTTCGGGGGACGGTGGGCGAGCGCATGCGGGGGACTTCATGAGGACGACGGACGCCGGCTCCGTGACGATCACTCTCACCGGGCCCGAGCTGGACCCGTGGGTGGCGTACGTGCCCACGGGGCACTGGCTCACCGGTTACGGACTGCCGTTCGCCGACCGCGTGCCGCGCGTCGGGGAGCCGGGCCGCGACGGCCTGCGCACGGTCGCCGACCCGGCGGGCGTCCCCGGCGACCTCCTGCCGCCGGGGCTGCGCGAGCAGCCGGAGACAGCGGGACTGCTCGCCACCGGGGGCACGGGGACGGAATCCGTGCTTCCGGCCGGGGCGACGGGCGGTGTCCCCGCCACGCACTTCCGCCAGGACGCTCCGGTCCTGATGGACCGCCGGCCCCTGGCCCCGTCCCTGCGGACGCTGGTCCGCTGTGCGGAGATCACGGACGAGCTGGCGGGCCTGCGGCGCCAGTTCGCCTCCTACGCCGGCCGCTGCGCCCCGGAGGCGGTGGCCGAGGCGTCCCGGCACCTGCTCTCCGTCCTCCGCGACGGGGAAGACGGCGAACCGGGTCCCTTCGCGGTGATGGCGCCGCTGCTCCGCCCCCTGTCGCTGATCGCGGGCCGGGACGGCGGCTCCGGCCTGTCCCTGGACCTCCCGCACCGCCTGCTGGACCAGGAGTTCGGCCCGCGCGGGACGGTCCGCTTCGAGGACGTCGACTTCCCCGCGGCCCTCACCCACGAGCCGACCCGCCGCTTCCTGCGCGAGGTCGGCCTGCCGGAGGATGCACACGTCTTCTCGCTCGACACCGACATCCCGCTGGCGACACCGGCCGAATACCACGCCGACTGCGAGGCCCCGGCCTGCCCGCCCACCGGGGCCGGCCGCCTGCTACGGCTCGGCCGGCTGGTGGAGGACCACAGCCTGCTCGTCGACGGCGAGACGGGCGCGGTCCTCGACTGGGACGAGACCGAGTCGGCACTGCGCCCGCTGACCACGGACGTCTCCACGCTCGCCTTCACCCTGTGGCTGCTGCGCCGGGAGCGGACACCGGAGGCCCGCGCGGCCCACGCGCTGACGCCCGACGCCCACGACCAGGTGGCCATGACGATGCTCCAGGTCCTCGCCGCGGTCGACCCGGCAGGTGTCACGGAGGGCCGCACGGACGGGCACCGCCGGACCCGGGCGTCGGGGCGGGCCGGGCGCGGTGAGGCAGCCGTGACAGCCGCCCGCTGAGGCCCCGGCAGCCCCCGGACGCCGGCTGACCGGGCCGGCGTCCGGCGACGAAAGAGGCCGTGGCGGGATTCGAACCCACGTAACTCGCTTTGCAGGCGAGCCCCTGAACCACTCGGGCACACGGCCGTGTTCGCACTCGGTGCAGTGAACGTAGGGCGCGGGGGACCGGGGGTTCAAGGGAAGCCGGCGGGGTGCAACGGGACTGCCACACGGCGTTCACGAACGGCCGGGACGTACGACCAAGGTCCCGGGGCGGGGGCGTCTCGCGACAGGGGTCAAACGGGGGCACGGGCCTTACGCTGGCGGGCATGAGTGTCCCGAAGCCGCGTGACGCGGACGTCGTAGGTGCCGATGACCTGCTCCCCGTCCCCGGGGCGGAGGAGACCGTGCTGGGGCGGACCCACCGCGCCCTGAGCTTCGGCATCGTCTCCGTCGTCCTGCTCATCGCCTTCGAGGCCACGGCCGTCGGCACGGCGATGCCCGTCGCCGCGCGGGAGCTGGACGGGGTGCCGCTGTACGCGTTCGCCTTCTCCGGGTACTTCACGACCAGCCTGTTCGGGATGGTGCTCTCGGGCCAGTGGTCCGACCGGCGCGGTCCCCTCGGGCCGCTCACCACCGGTATCGCCGCGTTCGGGGCCGGCCTGCTGCTGTCGGGCACCGCCGGGGCGATGTGGGTGTTCATCCTGGGCCGCGCCGTGCAGGGACTCGGCGGCGGACTGGTGATCGTGGCCCTGTACGTCGTCGTCGGACGGGCCTACCCGGAGCGGCTGCGGCCCGCCATCATGGCCGCGTTCGCCGCGAGCTGGGTGCTGCCCTCGATCGTCGGCCCCCTCGCCGCCGGCACGGTGACCGAGCGACTGGGCTGGCGGTGGGTGTTCGTCGGGACACCCGTGCTCGTCGTCCTTCCGCTCGCGCTCGCCCTGCCGCAGATACGGCGGCGTGCGTCCGGCCCCGTGGAGGACTCGGTCCCGGCGGATCCGTCCGGCCCCACGGGGTCGTCCTCCGCCTCCTTCGACCGGCGCCGCATCCGCCTCGCCCTCGCCATCTCCCTCGGGGCCGGCCTGCTCCAGTACGCCGCGCAGGACCTGCGGCCCCTGTCGCTGCTGCCCGCGGCCGCCGGTGTGGCGCTGCTCGTGCCCGCCGTGCTCGGGTTGCTGCCGCGCGGCACCTACCGGGCCGCCCGCGGGCTGCCCTCCGTCGTGCTGCTGCGCGGTGTCGCGGCTGGGTCGTTCATCGCCGCCGAGTCGTTCGTGCCGTTGATGCTGGTCACCCAGCGCGGACTCAGCCCGACGCTGGCCGGCTTCTCGCTGGCCGCGGGCGGCGGGACGTGGGCGCTGGGGTCGTGGGTGCAGTCGCGGCCGCGGGTGGAGCCGTACCGGGAGCGCCTGGTCACGGTCGGGATGCTGCTCGTGGCGGCGGCCGTCGCCACCGCGCCGAGCGTGCTCGTCGACTCCGTGCCCGTGTGGACCGTGGCCGTGGCCTGGGCCTTCGGCTGCTTCGGCATGGGCCTGGTCATCTCGTCCACGAGCGTGCTCCTGCTGAAGCTCTCCGCCCCGGAGGAGGCCGGCAGCAACTCCGCCGCCCTGCAGATCTCCGACGGCCTGTCCAACGTCGTCCTGCTCTCCGCAGGCGGCGCCGCCTTCGCCGCCCTGGGCGGAGGCACCGCGTCCCACACGGCCGGCCGGGCCGCCGGCTCCCACCCGGCCGCCTTCGCCGCGGTGTTCCTCCCGATGGCCGTGGTCGCCCTGGTCGGTGCGTGGGTCTCGACGCGGCTGCGTGAGGCGGGCCCGAAGTCCGGCTGAGCGGCCACCGGTGGAAAAGCCGTGGTCACGGCCCTGATCAGGGCCGTAGGGGCATGCCCGAACTCCGCCTGCCCCTCGACCCCGGCGTCCGCCGGGACCTCGACGACCTCGCCGACGCGCAGGGCCGCACGCCCGAAGAGGTCGCGCTCGACGCCGTGCGCGCCCATCTGCGGCAGGAGGGGACGCGGGTGCGCGGCGTCGCCGGGGAGCCGGCACGCGAGCACGCCGACCTGCTGCGAAGGCTCGGCGAATGACACGGCAGACCCGTTTCCCGACCGTCGCCGAGGTCACGGCATCGCCGCGATCGCCTTCGGCGGGCGTCCGCCCGAGGCCCGGGCCCCCGGGCTGCCGGCCTCCGCCGTGCACCGGCCCCGCGCCCGGATGTTCGGCACGCCCGCCTACCGGGATCTGTACGAGCAGGCCGCCGCCCTCCTCCATGCGCTCGCCACCAACCACCCGCTCGTCGACGGGAACAAGCGCACGGCCTGGCTGGCCACCGCCGTCTTCCTCGCCCTCAACGGCGTCGACCCGGCCGGGGTGGACCAGGACGTGACGTACACACTGGTCGTCGACGTGGCGTCGGGGGCGGAGACGGACGTCGCACGGATCGCGCAGCGGCTGCGGGAGCTGTGACGCCGGCTGCGGAGCCGCCGGGCCGACCCGATCGGTCGCGCGGGACCGCGCAGGCCGCGACGCGGACTGCGCCGGCCCTGGTGCGGTCCGGGTCGCCCCTGGTGCGAGCTGTGCCGGCCGTGATGCGGGCTGCGCGTCGGCCCTGACGAGAGAACCGCGGGCCGGTGGCCCGGGCCGGGGCCCCCGGCAGGGAGCGCGGCGCCCGGGCGTTGTGACGTGGGTCCCACCCGTCCGCGGCGCGGCCCGGTCCGGGCGTGGCGCGGCTCGGGGCGCCGGTAGGGTGGCCCGGTTGTCATACGTAGCCGAGCCGTCAGGCTCCTCGCACGAGCCGCCCGACCCCCAACGGAGACCGTGACTACCACCGCCGGCACCAGCACTGCCTCGCACCACCTGTCCCCGGCGTTCCCCGGCCGCGCCCCCTGGGGTACCGCCGGGAAGCTGCGCGCCTGGCAGCAGGGCGCGATGGAGAAGTACATCCAGGAGCAGCCGCGGGACTTCCTGGCGGTCGCCACCCCCGGCGCCGGCAAGACGACCTTCGCGCTGACGCTGGCGTCCTGGCTGCTGCACCACCACGTCGTGCAGCAGGTCACCGTGGTGGCCCCGACCGAGCACCTGAAGAAGCAGTGGGCCGAGGCCGCGGCCCGCATAGGCATCAAGCTCGACCCCGAGTACAGCGCCGGTCCGCTCGGCCGGGAGTACCACGGCGTCGCCGTCACCTACGCCGGTGTCGGCGTGCGGCCCATGCTGCACCGCAACCGCGTGGAGCAGCGCAAGACCCTCGTCATCCTCGACGAGATCCACCACGCCGGTGACAGCAAGTCCTGGGGCGAGGCCTGTCTGGAGGCGTTCGAGCCCGCCACGCGGCGGCTGGCCCTGACCGGTACGCCCTTCCGGTCGGACACCAACCCCATCCCCTTCGTCACGTACGAGGAGGGCAACGACGGCATCCGGCGCTCCGCCGCCGACTACACCTACGGCTACGGCAACGCTCTCGCCGACAACGTCGTCCGGCCGGTCATCTTCCTCTCCTACAGCGGCAACATGCGCTGGCGCACCAAGGCCGGTGACGAGGTCGCCGCCCGGCTCGGCGAGCCCATGACGAAGGACGCCGTCAGCCAGGCCTGGCGGACCGCGCTCGACCCGCGCGGCGAGTGGATGCCGGCCGTGCTGCGCGCCGCCGACCAGCGGCTGACCGAGGTCAGGAAGGCCATCCCGGACGCGGGCGCGCTCGTCATCGCCTCCGACCAGGACTCGGCCCGCGCGTACGCCAAGCTGATCCGGGACATCACCGGCAGCAGGGCGACCCTCGTGCTGTCCGACGACTCCGGCGCCTCCGAGCGGATCGACGAGTTCAGCAACAACACCGACCGGTGGATGGTCGCGGTGCGGATGGTGTCCGAGGGCGTCGACGTGCCCCGGCTCGCGGTGGGCGTCTACGCCACCACCATCTCCACGCCGCTGTTCTTCGCGCAGGCCGTGGGGCGCTTCGTGCGGTCCCGGCGGCGCGGCGAGACGGCCTCGGTGTTCCTGCCGACCGTGCCCGACCTGCTCTCCTTCGCCAACGAGATGGAGCGCGAGCGCGACCACGTCCTCGACAAGCCGAAGAAGGCGGGCGAGGAGGACCCGTACGCCGAGTCCGAGAAGGAGATGGACGAGGCCAACCGGGAGCAGGACGAGGACACCGGTGAGCAGGACATGCTGCCCTTCGAGGCACTGGAGTCCGACGCCGTCTTCGACCGGGTCATGTACAACGGCGCCGAGTTCGGCATGCAGGCCCATCCCGGCAGCGAGGAGGAGCAGGACTATCTCGGCATCCCGGGACTGCTCGAACCCGACCAGGTCCAGCTGCTGCTGCAGAAGCGGCAGGCCCGGCAGATCGCGCACAGCCGCAAGAAGCCGGACGAGGAGGCCGACCTGCTCGAACTGCCCGCCGAACGGCGGCCGGTGGTCTCCCACAAGGAGATGATGGAGCTGCGGCGGCAGCTCAACACCATGGTCGGCGCGTACGTCCACCAGAGCGGCAAGCCGCACGGCGTGATCCACACCGAGCTGCGGCGGGTGTGCGGGGGGCCGCCGGCGGCGGAGGCGACGGCGGGGCAGCTACGGCAGCGCATCGCCAAGGTGCAGGAGTGGGCCACGCGCATGAAGTGACGGGCCGGACGGACCCCACACAACCTGGGGGGCGCGCATACCGCCGCAAACGCAAGCAGTACGCCCCGGGGGATGACCGGATTCTGGACGGAGCCTTCCGCTGAGCGAACCGGCTTCGCTACTGTCCCGCTACGCACACGCCCCGTGGCAGCGCCGCCGCGGAGCGCAGCCGTGAAGCGACGCGGCCCGGACAGGCCGGGCCGCCGGCCGATCGGCGGCCTCTGAAGCGCGTCGCCGACGGGACCCGGTGACGCATCCGCCGACCGGAGAGCCGCCGACCTCACCACTAAGGAGTGGGCGTCGTGACCGCGGAGACCTCTCAGACGCTCGACCGGGGACTGCGCGTCCTCAAGCTGCTCGCCGACACGGACCACGGACTGACCGTGACCGAGCTGTCCCTGCGGCTGGGCGTGAACCGGACCGTTGTGTACCGGTTGCTCGCGACCCTGGAACAGCACGCGCTGATACGCCGTGACCTGGGCGGACGGGCCCGGGTGGGACTCGGCGTGCTGCGTCTGGGACGGCAGGTCCACCCCCTGGTGCGGGAGGCCGCGATGCCGGCGCTGCGGTCGCTGGCCGAGGACATCGGCGCGACGGCGCACCTGACGCTGGTCGACGGGGCGGACGCGCTCGCCGTGGCCGTGGTCGAGCCGACCTGGACGGACTACCACGTCGCCTACCGGGCCGGGTTCCGCCACCCCCTGGACCGGGGCGCCGCGGGCAAGGCGATCCTCTCGGCCCGTCGCCACCCGCCGGCCGGCCCGGGGTACACGCTGACCCACGGGGAGCTGGAGGCCGGTGCCTGCGGTGCGGCGGCACCGCTGCTGGGCGTGACGGGGGTCGAGGGCAGCGTGGGCGTGGTGATGCTGGCGGACGTGGTGCCGGAACGGGTCGGCCCGAGGGTGATGGACGCGGCCCGGGAGGTCGCCGAAGCCTTGCGCTGACACCCGCCGGACCCCCTCATGCCGGTCATGGGACACACCGGCCGACGCACGCGGGACGGGTGCCGCCCCCCCACACGGGACGACGGGGTGCCGCCCACCCCGAGACCTCCGCACAGAGGCGGGAAGGCCCTGCCCGGCCCCGGGCGCCCCGGCCCCGGGCGCCCCGGCCCCGGGCGGTTCGGGCCCCGCGCGTTAGATTGGCCCCGTGCTCTCTCGCCTCACGCGCCCCCGGGCCCTCGCCGTCTGCGCCCTGCCCGTCGTCGGCCTGCTCGCCACGGCGGTGTTCGCGCCGCTGCCCTTCTCGGTGGCGCAGCCGGGGATGACGGCGAACGTGCTCGGCGAGAACAAGGGCTCCGAGGTCATCACCATTTCGGGAGCGCCCGTCCGGGAGACCCGGGGACAGCTGCGGATGACCACCATCGAGGCCACTTCCCCGGACACCCGCGTCTCGCTTCCCGACGTCGTCGACGGCTGGTTCCGCACCGACCAGGCGGTCATGCCGCGCGACTCGGTCTATCCGAGCGGCGGCGACGTGCGGGAGATCGAGCGGCACAACGAGGAGCAGATGAAGCAGTCCCAGGACGCGGCGACCGAGGCCGCGCTGGACTACCTGGGCCTCGACGGCGAGGACGTGCGGGTCGACCTGGAACTCGCGGACGTGGGCGGGCCGAGCGCGGGGCTGCTGTTCTCCCTCGGCATCGTCGACAAGCTCGACGGCGACGGCACGGGCGGGGACCTCACCGGCGGCCGGATCATCGCCGGCACGGGCACGATCGACGCGGCCGGCAAGGTCGGGGCGGTGGGGGGCGTCGCCCTCAAGACGCAGGCCGCGAAGCGGGACGGGGCGACGGTGTTCCTGGTGCCGAAGGCGGAGTGCCGGGACGCGCGGGCCGAGCTTCCCGAGGGGCTGCGGCTGATTCCCGTGACCACCCTGAAGGGCACGGTGGCTTCCCTGGTGGCCCTGGAGACCGGCAAGGGGTCCGTGCCCAGCTGCTAGGTGCCACCGCTCAGCCGCGTGAACAACCCTGCGGGTCAATACACCTGGTGGGCGGGAACCGCCCGGGGGCGGGTCGCCAGCTTCAGCCCGACCTCCACCAGGGCCCAGCCGACCCGCGTGCGGAGGTCGTCACCGCCGGCGGTGGTGCGGGGGGTGCCGGCTTCGGCGCGGAGTTCGGCGGCGCGGGCGTGGTGCAGGGCGAGGTGGATGTCCGGGTGCATCGGATGGTCGCCTCTCATGGCGTCGTCTGACTGGGAAAGAGGTGCGTGTGGACGCGCACGGTCTCCGCGCCCGGCGCGTTCTGCGGCACCGTGCGGTAGCTCCGCACCAGGTCGTGCATCTTCCCGACCAGCTCGCGGGCCAGTTCCGGGGTGAGCCGCAGGGTGAAGTCGCTCAGGTCGGTGGCGCCGTCCCACTCCTCGGCCCAGTCGTGCGCGGTGCCGAGCCAGGTCGCGACCTCCCGGGTGTGCACGTTCGCGAGCTCGTAGCGGAACAGCGCGACGGCTCCGCGCACGGCCGGGTCGGGGTCGCTGATCAGGGTCGCGTCGAGCTGGACGCCCTGGTCCACGGCCTTCCACCAGCGCTCCCGCCCCTTGCCGCGCCCCGGGTCGTCCGCGACGAAGCCGTGCGCGGCGAGCTGGCGCAGGTGGTAGCTGGTGGCACCGCTCGACTCGCCCAGCTTCTCGGCGAGTTGGGAGGCGGTCGCGGGTCCACCGCGCCGTAGCGCGACCAGCAGCTGCATCCGCAGGGGATGAGCCAGGCCGCGCAGGGACCGGGCGTCGAGAAGGCGGGCGGAGTGTTCGTCGGGCATACACGCAAAGGTAGCGTTGCAAAGACTGCTTTGCAACGGCTTCTTTGTAAGTCCTGGCCGGACGTCAGCCCTCCTTGACGAACCCCTCCTGCACCAGCCAGTCCAGGGCCACCTGGTGGGGATCCTCGCCGTCGACGTCGACCTTCGCGTTCAGCTCCTGCGCCACCGCGTTGTTCAGCCTCGCCGTCACCGGGTTCAGCACCTCGGCGATCGCCGGCCACTGCGCGAGGGTCTTGGCGTTGACCATCGGCGCGGCGTTGTAGTTGGGGAAGAACTTCCTGTCGTCGTCCATCACCACCAGGTCCATCGACTTGATGCGCCCGTCCGTGGTGAACACCTCGCCATAGGTGCAACTCCCCTTGGCCGTCTGGGTGTAGATGATCCCGGTGTCCATCTGTGTGATGTCGCGCGCCGGTACGGCCATCCCGTACCGCTTCTGCATGCCGGGCAGGCCGTCGGCCCGGTTGGCGAACTCCACCTCCACGCACAGCTTCACCGCGCCCGGGTCGGTCTTCGCCAGCCTCGCCACCTCGGACATCGTCTTCGTGCCGTACTTCTCGGCGTTCCTCCGGTTCATGGCGAGCGCGTAGGTGTTGTCGAGCTTCGACGGGGGCAGCCAGACCAGGCCGTTCCCGGCGTCCTCCTTCTTCACCGCCTCCCACTGCTCACCCGGGTCGGTGATCGGCCGGTTGTGGCCGAGGTAGGTGATCCAGGCGGTGCCCGTGTACTCGTAACCGGCGTCCGCGTCGCCCTTGCGGACCGCCTCGCGGCTGCCGATGGAGCCCTGGATGCCGGTGCGGTCGATGACGTCCGCGCCCGCCGCCTCGAACGCGATGCCCATGATCGAGCCGAGGATCAGCTGCTCGGTGAACGACTTCGACGTCACCGTCAGCTGCGCGCCCTTCAGCGGCTCGCCCTTGCCGATCGAGCCCGGCTCCACGTCGTCGGTCAGCGGCGAGCCGCTGGTCAGACCGCATCCGGCCGCCGCCGTCAGCAGGCCCGCCACCAGCAGGCACCGAGCCACCGCCGTCACCGGGCCCACAGCCGGCGGGCGTCCGCGCCGGGTCACGGCTGCAACCCCTTCGGCCGCAGCAGCAGTTCCGCCAGGGAGGCCAGCCAGTCCACCAGCAGCGCCAGCACCACCGTGAGGACCGAGCCCAGGACCAGCACCGGCATCCGCTGGTTGGTGATGCCGGTGGTGATCAGCACGCCCAGGCCGCCGCCCCCGCCGAATACCGCCAGGGTCGCCGTGCCGACGTTGAGGACGAGGGCCGTCCGCACACCCGCCAGGATCAGCGGAACGGCCAGGGGCAGTTCGACCCGGGTCAGCACGCCCGCCGGGGACATGCCGATGCCGCGGGCCGCTTCCAGCAGGGTCGGGTCGTTCGCCTTCAGACCGGCGATGGTGTTCGACAGCACGGGCAGGATGGCGTAGATGATCATGCCGGTCAGGGCGGCCCGGCGGCCGATGCCCAGCCAGATGACCAGCAGGGCCAGCAGGCCGATCGCCGGGGTGGCCTGGCCCATGTTGGCGAACGCCATTGCCACCGGCGTGGCCCTTCTCACCGGGCCGCGGGTGAGCACGATGCCCAGCGGGATGGCGATGATCAGCACGAAGAACGTGGAGATCGCGGTGAGCTGGATGTGCTGCCACAGCGCCTTGGTGACCTGGCCGCCGGACAGCGCGTTGCGGGTGAGCGCGTCCAGGTCGGCCTGCTGGAACCACAGCCAGGTGGCCAGCAGCACGGCGATCAGGGCCACGGGCAGGAACGTCAGCTTCTGCCAGGTGACCGGGGAGGGGCGCGGAGGCGGCGGCGCCTCGCCGGCCGCCCCGGTGGTCTCCTCGGCCTGCGCCTCCGTCGCCGTCACCGCGCCGCTCCCGGGCCGCCCGCGCCGCCGGCGCCCTCCTGCTCGGCGTGGGTCTGGGCGGCCCGCGACGACTGCAGTTCGTGCTGGTGCTCCATCGCCTCCAGGCGGTCGGCCTCCAGCATCTCGTGCACGGAGTTCATCAGCGTCTCCATGTCGACGACGCCCGTGTACTCCCCGCGCCGGCCGGTGACCGCCACCCGCCCGGCGTTGTCCGTGAGCACCGCCTCCAGCGCGTCCCGCAGGGTCGCGTCCCGGGTGACCGTGTCGTGCACCAGGGTCCCGGCCCGGGCCAGGGAGCCCTTGGCCCGCATCAGGTCGCCGCGCCGCAGCCATTTGTAGGGCCGGCCCCGCCGGTCCAGCAGCAGGATCTCGTTGGTGCCGCTGCCGCGCAGCCGGTTGAAGATCTGCTGCAGCGGATCGTCCAGCGTGACCGTCGGGTAGTCGGTGATCTCCACGTCCCGCACACGGGTGAGGTTCAGCCGCTTCAGCGCCGCCCCGGCGCCCACGAAGCCGGAGACGAAGTCGTCGGCCGGGTTGGTCAGGATCGCCTCGGGGGTGTCGAACTGGGCGATGTGCGAGCGCTCGCGCAGCACGGCGATACGGTCGCCGATCTTGATGGCCTCGTCGAAGTCGTGGGTGACGAAGACGATCGTCTTGTGCAGCTCGTGCTGGAGCCGGATCAGCTCGTCCTGGAGGTGGTCGCGGGTGATCGGGTCGACCGCCCCGAACGGCTCGTCCATGAGCAGCACCGGGGGATCGGCCGCCAGCGCCCGGGCCACGCCCACGCGCTGCTGCTGCCCGCCGGACAGCTGGCGCGGGTAACGGCCGCGGAACTCGCCCGGGTCCAGGCCGACCAGGTCGAGCAGCTCCTCGGTCCGCTCCCTGATCCGGGACTTCGGCCAGCCGATCATCCGCGGGACCAGGCCGATGTTCTGTGCGACCGTCATGTGCGGGAAGAGCCCGGCGGACTGGATCGCGTACCCGACCTTGCGGCGCAGCTTCACCGGGTCCATGTCGGTGACGTCCTCGCCGCCCATGCGGATCCGGCCGCCGGTCGGCTCGATCAGCCGGTTGATCATCTTGAGCGTGGTCGACTTGCCGCAGCCGGAGGGGCCGACGAACACCACGACCTCGCCCGCCTTGATCTCCATGCTCACGTTGTCCACGGCGGGCTGCGAGCTGCCCGGGAAGCGCTTGGTCAGCCCCTCCAGCTCGATCGAGGCACCGTGGTCGCCGGTCTCAGACACGGATCCCCCTCGGAATGGTCAGCCGCCCGACCAGCACGTACGCCGCGTCGAACAGCAGGGCGAGAACGATGATGCCGAGCGTGCCGGCGAGGACCTGGTTGAGCGCGTTGGCGCTGCCCAGCGAGGCCAGCCCGCGGAAGATGACGTTGCCCAGGCCCGGCCCCGAGGCGTACGCGGCGATGGCGGCGATGCCCATCAGCATCTGCGTGGAGACCCGGATGCCGGTCAGGATCGGCGGCCAGGCCAGCGGCAGCTCGATCCGCAGCAGCCGGGCCGGACGGGACATGCCGATGCCCGTGGCCGCGTCCACCAGGGACGGGTCGACCCCGCGCAGTCCCACGATCGCGTTGCGGACCACGGGCAGCAGCCCGTACAGCGTCAGCGCCACCACCGTCGGCGGCACGCCCAGCCCCACGACGGGGATGAGCAGACCGATCAGGGCGAGCGCCGGCACGGTCAGGATGGTGGCGGTGGTGGTCGTCGCGAGGTTCCCGGCCCACTCGCTGCGGTAGGTGGCGACGGCGATCAGCACCCCGAGCACGGTCGCGACGACCATGCACTGGAAGACGGCGCTCGCGTGCTGGTAGGCGTCCGTGAGCAGCTGCTGGTGCCGGTTGACCAGGTACTCCCAGAAGTTCACACGCGCTCACCCCTACACGTCAGGTCTCCTCCGCGGCCTGCTCCACGAGCGGGATGATCCGCAGCGGAACGGGGTTCTCCATGACGATCGCCGTGGAGGCCCGGACGATGCCATCAAAACCGACGACCCGGTCGATCACACGCTGGAGATCGGCGTTGGAGCGGGCCACGAGCCGGCACAGCATGTCCCCGCTGCCGGTCGTGGTGTGCAGCTCCAGCACCTCCGGCACACCGGCCAAGTGGGCGCGCACGTCGGCGCCTTGCCCCTGGCGGATCTGCAGCGTGGCGAAGGCCGTGACCGGGTAGCCGAGCGCCGCCGGATCCACCTCCGGGCCGAATCCGCGGATGACTCCGTTCGACTGAAGCCGGTCCAGCCGCGCCTGCGCGGTGCCCCGGGCCACACCCAGCCGCCGGGACATCTCCAGCACCCCGATCCGCGGCTCGCGCGCCAGCAGCAGCAGGATGCGGCCGTCCAGATGATCGATCGCCACAGCAGCCTCCCGGCATGGTCATCCTGTACAGAAAGACCGTCGGTACGCCCGTATCGCTGAACAGATTGCCCAGCCGAAACGCAAACTATTGCGCACCTTGCCGACTGGGGAGACCCTGCGGCTATGACGCAGACCACACACCACACTCCCGACACCGCCCGGCAGGCCGACCCCTTCCCGGTCAAGGGAATGGACGCGGTCGTCTTCGCCGTGGGCAACGCCAAGCAGGCGGCGCACTACTACTCCACCGCCTTCGGCATGAAGCTCGTCGCCTACTCCGGACCGGAGAACGGCAGCCGCGAGACCGCGAGTTACGTCCTGGAGAACGGCTCCGCCCGGTTCGTCCTCACCTCGGTCGTCAAGCCCACCACCGACTGGGGCCGCTTCCTGGCCGAGCACGTGGCCGAGCACGGCGACGGCGTGATCGACCTCGCCATCGAGGTCCCGGACGCCCGCGCCGCGTACGCCTACGCCCTGGAACACGGCGCCCGCTCGGTGGCCGAGCCGTACGAGCAGAAGGACGAGAACGGCACGGTCGTGCTGGCCGCGATCGCCACCTACGGCGAGACCCGCCACACCCTCGTCGAGCGCTCCGGCTACGACGGCCCCTACCTGCCCGGCTACGTCGCGGCCAAGCCGATCGTCGAGCCGCCCGCGCAGCGCACCTTCCAGGCGATCGACCACTGCGTCGGCAACGTCGAGCTCGGCCGCATGAACGAGTGGGTCGAGTTCTACAACAAGGTCATGGGCTTCACGAACATGAAGGAGTTCGTGGGGGACGACATCGCCACCGAGTACAGCGCGCTGATGTCCAAGGTCGTCGCGGACGGGACCCTGAAGGTCAAGTTCCCGATCAACGAGCCGGCCATCGCCAAGAAGAAGTCCCAGATCGACGAGTACCTGGAGTTCTACGGCGGCGCCGGTGTGCAGCACATCGCGCTCAACACCAACGACATCGTGCAGACGGTCCGCACGATGCGCGCCGCGGGCGTGGAGTTCCTCAACACGCCCGACTCCTACTACGACACGCTGGGGGAGTGGGTCGGCGAGACGCGCGTGCCGATCGACACCCTGCGCGAGCTCAAGATCCTCGCCGACCGCGACGAGGACGGCTACCTGCTGCAGATCTTCACCAAGCCGGTCCAGGACCGCCCGACGGTCTTCTTCGAGATCATCGAACGCCACGGCTCCATGGGCTTCGGCAAGGGCAACTTCAAGGCCCTGTTCGAGGCGATCGAGCGCGAGCAGGCCCGCCGCGGCAACCTCTAGCCCCCGGCGGCTCACGGGCCGTGCGGGTGTCACGGGGCACCCGCACGACCCGACGGTCCCGATGCCGTTCCGACTCGGCCCGGCTCCTCAGCCGGCCAGCT
The DNA here is from genome assembly GCF_036857595.1 of Streptomyces sp. AHA2. Classification (NCBI taxonomy): domain Bacteria; kingdom Bacillati; phylum Actinomycetota; class Actinomycetes; order Kitasatosporales; family Streptomycetaceae; genus Streptomyces; species Streptomyces sp. AHA2. Next base: position 308,601 of record NZ_JAUQWJ010000006.1, on the reverse strand, counting down.
CCGGTGGCCGCACGTCCGGGGGGTCGCCCAGGGCCTGTGCCGCCGCTCGGGCCAGGGGGGCGTGCAGCGGGGAGAAGTACGGGTTGACGCGGAGCGCCTCCGCCAGGTGCCGGCGGGCGGCGCCGTACCGCTCCAGCTCCCGCTCGATCATCCCGCGGTGGTACATGAACACCGCGCTGCGCACCCCGCCCCCGCGCTCGGCGTCCGTCGCCCGCACCGCGTACCGCAGGCCCTCCTCGGACCGTCCGGCCCGGTGCAGCGCCCAGCCGAGCGCGTCGGCGACCTCGGTGCCCGGCTGCCGCGCGAACTCCGCCCGCAACCGCCGTACCGCGGCCCCGGGGTCGCCGTGGTCGGCCTCGTACCGCCCGAGGACCAGTTCCTCGTCGGCCCCGGCCGCCGCGGCGGCCCGCACCCGCTCGCGCAGCAGGCCGTACTGCTCCCGGGCCGCCTCGTCCATCCCCAGCGACTCGTACAACTCGCCCAGCTCCAGCGCGTGACTCGGCAGCGGCTGCCGGGCCAGCGCCGCCCGGTAGGCGTTCAGTGCCTGCGTCGTGCGGCCCAGCGCGGCCAGGGCCCGGCCCTGACCGGCCTGCGCCGACCGCAGATCCGCGTCCAGGCGCAGCGCCTCCCGGAAGTGCCGCAGCGCCACCTTCGGGTCCCCGCGCTCCCAGGCCAGCTGCCCGGCCCGCTCCACGTAGGCCGCCCGCTCGGCCGGCTCCCGCGCGCCCGCCGCCGCGTCCGCCAGCGAGGCCGCCGCGTCCTCGCGCCAGCCGCGGTCCCGGTAGACCCACGCGGCCCGTGCCAGCACCGCGGGCCCGGAGCGCAGCCCGGTCAGCCGGTCCAGCATCCGCTTCGCCGCCGCGTGCTCGCCCAGCCCGGTGCAGGCGTCGATGAGCAGCGGGTACGTGGTCCACCGCCGGGGTTCGAGCGTGCGCGCCCGCTCGGCCCAGCGCCGTGCGGCGGGGAAGTCGCGGCGGGCGTTGGCCAGCGCGGCCAGCCCGGTCAGCGCCATCACGTTGCGCTGCGGCCGCACCGACAGGGACCTGCGCAACGCCCGCTCGGCCCGCGGGTAGAGCTCCGGGTCGCCCAGGCGCCGCCCCCGCTCCACGTACGCCGTGCCGAGCACCGCCCAGGCCGCCGCGTCCCGCGGACGCGCCCGCACGTGCTCCTCCCGCTCCTCGATCAGCTCCGCCAGGCCCGCCGGATCGGCCGGCACCCCGGCACCGACCGCCGCCATCGCCCGCGCCCCGGGCGACGGCCCGGCCCGCTCGGCGGGCCGCTCCCACGGCAGTGCCCACAGCACCCCGCCGAGCACGGCGCACCCCGCCGCGGAGCCGATCAGCACCCGCCGCGCCCGGACCCGGCGCCCGAGGCCGCTCTCCCGCGGCCGGAAGCCCTCCTCCTGGTTCTCCATGGCGCTCACTGTGCGTCACCGCGGCGGGCGCGCCCGGGCAGGTGAAGGGTGCCGCCGACGGGGTTCACACCGATGGCCCCGGGTGCGAACCTGTGATCATGAGCCGTATCGAAGCGCCTCGCGACGACCGGACCGGCAACCTCGTCGACCTGCTGCTCGGCGGCCTGCCCGCCGAGGCGGTCCTCACCGACCCCGACGTCACGGCCTCCTACGCCCACGACATGGCGAGCTTCTGCCCGGCGGGCACCCCGGCCGTGGTCGTCCTGCCGCGCACGGCCGAAGAGGTCCAGCACGTGATGCGCACCGCCACCGCCCTGCGCGTCCCCGTCGTTCCGCAGGGCGCCCGCACCGGTCTGTCCGGCGCCGCCAACGCCTCCGAGGGCTGCATCGTGCTGTCCCTGACGAAGATGGACCGGATCCTGGAGATCAGCCCGGTCGACCGCATCGCCGTCGTCGAACCCGGAGTCGTCAACGCGGCCCTGTCCCGGGCCGTCGGCGAACACGGTCTGTACTACCCGCCGGACCCCTCCAGCTGGGAGATGTGCACCATCGGCGGCAACATCGGCACCGCCTCCGGCGGCCTGTGCTGCGTGAAGTACGGGGTCACCGCCGAGTACGTCCTCGGCCTCGACGTCGTCCTCGCCGACGGCCGCCTGATGTCCACCGGCCGCCGCACGGCCAAGGGCGTCGCCGGCTACGACCTGACCCGTCTGTTCGTCGGCTCCGAGGGTTCCCTCGGCATCGTCGTCCGGGCCGTCCTCGGGTTGCGGCCCAAGCCGCCCGCCCAGCTGGTGCTGGCCGCCGAGTTCGCCTCCGGCGCCGCCGCCTGCGACGCCGTGTGCCGGATCATGGAGGGCGGCCACGTGCCGTCACTCCTCGAACTCATGGACCGCACGACGGTCAAGGCCGTCAACGACCTGGCGCACATGGGCCTGCCCGAGGCCACCGAGGCGCTGCTCCTGGCCGCCTTCGACACCACCGACCCGGCCGCCGACCTGGCCGCCGTCGCCGCGCTGTGCGAGGCGGCCGGGGCCACCCAGGTCGTTCCCGCCGACGACGCCGCCGAGTCCGAACTGCTGCTCCAGGCACGCCGGTTGTCCCTCACCGCGCTGGAGGCGGTCAAGGGCGTGACGATGATCGACGACGTGTGCGTGCCGCGCTCCCGGCTCGCCGAGATGCTCGCCGGGGTCGACCGGATCTCCGCGCAGTACGGCCTCACCATCGGTGTCGTCGCCCACGCGGGCGACGGCAACACCCACCCGACGGTCTGCTTCGACCCCGCCGACCCCGAGGAGTCCCGGCGGGCCCGCGAGTCCTTCGACGAGATCATGGCCCTCGGCCTGGAACTCGGCGGCACCATCACCGGCGAGCACGGCGTCGGCGTCCTGAAGAAGGGGTGGCTCGCCCGCGAGATCGGCCCCGTCGGCATGGAGATGCAGCGGGCCGTCAAGCAGGCCTTCGACCCGCTGAACATCCTGAACCCCGGCAAGCTGTTCTGACCCCTCCGAGAAGCGTCGGACCCCCCTGACCGGGGGCGGGCCGGACGGCCTCGCCGGCCTCACTGCGCGAGCAGTTCGGTCAGTTCGTCGTCGAGGCCGAGCCGTTCGGACTCCGTCCCCGGCGGGACCACGCGCAGGGTGCGCTCCAGCCAGGCCGACACCTGCGCCGCCGGGGCCTCCAGCAGGGCGTCCCCGTCGGGCGAACTGAGCGCCATCAACACGACGTCGCGTCCCTGGGCCTTCGTGGGCCACACCCGCACGTCCCCCTGGCCGCAGGGCCGGAACACGCCCTCCACCAGCAGGTCCCGGGCGAACGTCCAGTGCACGGGCTGCTCCCGGTCGACGTGGAAGGTGACGTGGACGGCGTAGGGGTCGCCGGTGAGGTAGCCGAGCCGGGCCGGAACGGCGATCCGGTGTTCCGGCGACAGGACGAGGTTCAGTTCGAGTTCGCGCTCCACCACGCTGTGCATGACGTGTTCCCTTCCGCTGACGGCCGGCCGCGAGGGCCGTTCACCCTGTGCAGAGCGGGAAGGGGCCGCGGCATTACGCGGGTTGCGGAAGTTTTTTCGCAGGGGATCCGCCGGGGTGACGCATTGCCTAGCACATCGGTGCTCGAAAGGGGCGGGTCCGGTGGGAGCGGCCCTGGGCATCGCGCCGGTCTGATAGATGTGGAGGCCCCCATTTGACCCCCGAGCAGATACGGGACGACGGACATGAGCGCCCCAACCCCGGCCCCCGGTGACGACAGGCCCCGCGAAGGGTATTACCCGGACCCGTCCATTCCTGGGTACGTCCGGTACTGGAACGGAGCGTCCTGGGTGCCGGGCACCAGCCGGCCGGCGCCGAAGGACGGCGAGCCGCTCGCGCCGCCGCCCGGTGCCGGGGCGGCTCCCGTCGCGTCGGTCGAGGAGACCGGCCCGCACTTCTTCGACGAGGACCCGGTCGACCGGCCGTCCCCCGCCGACGCGCAGCACGGCAGCCGTCCCGAGCCGGCCTCGGCCTGGGGCGCGGACCGCGCCCGCCAGTCCGGCTTCGGAGGCGAGCAGGACCGCAGGGTGTCATGGGGGGCACCGCAGGGCGCGCAGGGCACGGGGCAGGGTGGGGCTCCGCACGGGGCCGGGGGCGCGCAGGGCGCGGAGCAGCAGGGTCCGGCCGTGCGACCGGAGGGCGATCCGAGGACGGCGCCGGCCGACAGCGGTTCCGCGGGCGGTACCTCCGCCCCGGCCGACGGCACGGTGTCCGCCCAGGGCCGCAACGCCGGCGGTGACGGCACGTTCGTCTTCCGCCGCCCGGCGGGCAAGCCGGGCGCACCGACCGCCGCCGACGCGCCCGACGAGGGCACGATGACGTTCCGCGCGGTCCCGCCCCGAGGAGCGGCTTCCGCCGCCCAGGCCCCGAACGCCTCGCCGGGCACGACGTCCGGTGCGCCGTCCTCCCCGACGGCACCGCCGGAAGCCCCGTCAGGCCCTGCCTTCGGCGCGCAGGGCGGTCCCGCGGGGCCGGGCGGCGGCGAGGGCGGCGCTGCTCCCGCGGGGCCGGGCGGCCTGTCGGGACCCCCCTTCGGCGGGCAGGGTGGCGCTCCCGGTTCCGGCGGTGAGCCCGGTGCGGCCGGTGGCGCCTCCGCAGGGCCGGCCGGCGCCCCGTCAGGTCCCGCCTTCCGCGACCGCGGCGGTGCCGCGGGGGCCGGCGGCCGGGCAGGCGCAGGGGGCGCCGGTTCGCCGGGACAGGCCGGCACCTCGCCCGCGGCGGCTTTCGGCGCGCAGGGCGGTGCCGCCGCCCCCGCAGGGACGGGTGGCCGGCCCGGTCCCGCCTTCGGCGCGCAGGGCGGTGTTCCGGCGCCCGGCGCCAACGCCGGGGCGGTCGGCGGCGCTGTCCCCGCGGGGCCCGGCGGGGCCGGAGACGGGCCCGGTTTCGCCGCCGGGAAGGCCGCTGCCGCCCGGGCCGCCGCCGCGCAGGCCGGGATGCACGCCCCCGCCGCTCCCACAGCCGTGTCCGGCCCGCAGGCGGGCCCCACCGTGCCGCCGCAGTCCCCTGGACCCGGCACCCCGTCCGGCGGCGCCGCCCCGCTCAGCCCGGGCCCCGGCGGCGGCCAGTCGTCCTGGGCGCAGCAGGTGCACCGGCTCGCCGGTGGCGTGGACGAGCAGCCCGTCGCCCCCTGGAAACCCCCGGTCGAGGACGTCTTCCAGGCGGCCGCCCGGCGCCAGGCCTCGGCCCGTCCCGCGGGACTCGGCAAGCGGCTGGCCGCCCGGCTGCTGGACACCCTCGTCCTCACCGGTGTCACCGCGGTCGCCGCCGTCCCGCTCGGCACGAAGGCCGTCGACCACGTCACCGAGAAGATCGACGCCGCCAGGCTCTCCGGCGAGACCGTCACGGTCTGGCTGCTCGACGGCACCACCTCGGTGTACCTCGGCATCATCCTGGCCGTCCTGCTGCTCGTCGGCGTCGTCTCCGAGGTGCTGCCCACGGCCAGGTGGGGCCGCACACTGGGCAAGAAGCTGATGGGCCTGGAGGTGCGGGACATCGAGGGCCACGAGGCACCGGAGTTCGGCGCGGCCCTGCGGCGCTGGCTGGTCTACAGCGTGCCCGGGCTCCTGGTGGTCGGCGTCGTCGGGATCGCCTGGTGCCTGTTCGACCGGCCCTGGCGCCAGTGCTGGCACGACAAGGCCGCCCACACCTTCGTGGCGGGCTGAGGCGACGGTGCCCGGCGGTGCCCGGCGGCAGACCCGCTCCCGCCGGGGCGGGTGATCACGTACTCCGGACGGCCGTCTGCCGGATGCGGAGCGCGGGTGTTCGCGGTCGACTCGGGCCATGAGCAGTGAACCGCCTCCCGGCTCCGGTCAGCAGCCCCCGGAAGACGACCCGTTCAGGAAGCGCCCCCCGGGCGAGCAGCCCGGTGGGGGGACGGGCTCGCCCTACGGCAGCGACCCCCCGCCGTCCTACCCGGGCGGCCCGGGAAGCCCTGGAGGCGGCACCGGTGGCCCGTACGACGCAGGAGGCGGCCCCTACGGCGGCCCTCCGGGCGGCGGCGGTCCCTACGGCGGCCCTCCTCCGGGCGGCGGCCCCTACGGCGGTGACCCCTACGGCGGCCGTCCCGCCGACCCCCTCGCCGGCATGCCCCCGCTCGCCGACAGCGGCAAGCGCACGCTCGCCCGCATCATCGACATGATCCTGGTCGGTGTCGTCGTCTGGCTGCTCACCTGGGGCGCCGGCGTCAGCGAGTACGACGTGGACAGCGACCGCATCGAAGTCGGCAAGTCCTTCTGGCAGTCGGTGGTCGCCGCCGTCCTGTACATCGCCTACGACACCCTCATGACGGCCCGGACCGGCCAGACCCTCGGCAAGAAGCTGCTGCACCTGCGCGTGGCCGACCTGAACAACGGCGCCACGCCCTCCGTGCAGAGCGCGCTGGCGCGCGCGGCGGTGCTGTGGATCCCGTTCGCCTTCTGCTGCGCCTGCGTGTGGACCGCGATCTCCGGCGGCTGGAGCTTCTTCGACCGGCCCTACAAGCAGGGCCTGCACGACAAGGCGGCCAAGACGGTCGTGGTCAGCACCAAGTGAGGTCGCGGAAGGCCGGTCAGGCCGCCCGCTCGCGCACCGGCTCCTGGGCCCGCGCGGCCCTCGACGCCCGTACGGGCTCCCGCGGCGCGGGCTGCTCCACGGCGGCCGCGCGCCGCCGGGGCAGCGGCACGGTCATGGCGACCAGCAGCCCCAGGGCCAGGGCCGCGACGGCGATGACGGCGATCCACACACCCGAACTCGTCTGCGACAGCAGCAGCATGGCGAGGGTCGAGAAGATCACGGTGCACGCACCGTAGGCGAGCTGTGCGGCAGTCGGACGGGGCATGGCCATCATGTCCTCGTAAGTGGGGGTCCACGGGGGTGTCGTCCTGGCATTCCGCCGGCTTCCGGGCGTCTGCCGACCGACATTCTCTCCCGCAGCGTGCCCGAGGGGAACGCGCGGTAAGCGTGACCTCTTCAACATGGGCGGTGCACGGGGGGCGCACGGAGTCATGACGTCCACGGAGCGGACGGGGGCACGCGCCCGCGGGCCCGGCCCGGGAGGCGGGCGACAACCGTTCGGTTGTCCGTAAAACGAACGTCGACTCCGCATAGTGCACTTGACTTGTCCAAGTCAAGGTCTGTCTTTTCCGGTGAACCTCTAGTCAAATGTCGTCACTTGACTACACGCGTTGATCACGCGCGCTTGCGGACCGCACGTACCCCCTTCCCTTCCGCACGCGCGAACGCGGGGGAGGAAATCAAGTGACCAGTAGACCCTGGACGTTCAGAGCGGCCGCCATCTCAGTGGCGCTCGCGGCGGCCACCGCCACCGTCACCGCCTCGACGTACGCGGTGGCCGACGACGCCTCCGCGCCCCGGTCCACCACCGTGGACCGGCACGACCCGGCGGACCGCCACCACGACGAGCACGACCTCGAAGGCCCTCTGAGCAAGACCCAGGAGGCGCAGCGGCAGGAAGCCCTCGAACAGGTCATATCCGGCGAGGCCAAGGTCAAGAACCGCGAGGGTTCCAAGGTCGTCCAGCTCAAGAGCAAGAAGGGCGACAGCAAGTACGTCGAGCTCGGCCGCGAGAAGACCGACAAGATCTTCACGATCCTGGTCGAGTTCGGCGACAAGATCGACAGCCGCTACGGCGGCACCCCGGGACCGCTGCACAACACGATCCCCAAGCCCGACCGCAAGAAGGACAACTCCACGGCGTGGCGCGCCGACTACGACCGGGAGTACTTCCAGGACCTGTACTTCGGGTCCGGCAAGGGCGTCGACTCGGTCAAGACGTACTACGAGAAGCAGTCCTCGGGCCGCTACTCGGTCGAGGGTGAGGTCTCCGACTGGGTCAAGGTGCCCTACAACGAGGCCCGTTACGGCAACAACGCCTGCGGCGACACCAACTGCTCCAGCGTGTGGAACGTCGTCAGCGACGGTCTGAACGCCTGGGTCGCCCAGCAGAAGGCGGCCGGCCGCACCGACGCCCAGATCAAGGCGGACGTCGCGCGGTTCGACGAGTGGGACCGCTACGACTTCGACGGCGACGGCGACTTCAACGAGCCCGACGGCTACATCGACCACTTCCAGATCGTGCACGCGGGCGAGGACGAGTCCGCGGGCGGCGGCGCCCAGGGCACCGACGCGATCTGGGCGCACCGCTGGTACGCCTTCGGCACCGACGCCGGCGCCACCGGCCCGGAGAACAACAAGCTCGGCGGCGCGAAGATCGGCGACACCGGCATCTGGGTCGGCGACTACACCGTCCAGCCGGAGAACGGCGGACTCGGCGTCTACGCCCACGAGTACGGCCACGACCTCGGTCTGCCGGACCACTACGACACCGCGGGCGGCGAGAACTCCACCGGCTTCTGGACGCTGATGTCGTCCGGCTCCTGGCTGGGCACCGGCAAGAACGAGATCGGCGACCTGCCCGGCGACATGACCGCCTGGGACAAGCTGCAGCTCGGCTGGCTCAACTACGACCGGGCCAAGGCGGGTGTCAACTCCTGGCACAAGCTGGGCGTGGCGGAGTACAACACCAAGCACAAGCAGGCCCTGGTCGTCGACCTGCCCAAGAAGGCGGTCACCACCGAGATCGTCCCGCCCGCCGAGGGCAGGACGCAGTGGTGGAGCGGCAGCGGCGACAACCTCAAGAACAGCCTGACGCGTTCGGTCGACCTCACCGGCAAGTCCACGGCGCAGCTGACCCTCGACGGCTGGTACGACATCGAGGCCAACTACGACTACCTCTACACCGAGGTCTCGACCGACGGCGGCGCCAACTGGACCGCCCTCGACGGCACGGTGGACGGCCAGCCGATCCCGCGCGACGGCAGCGACAAACCGGCCCTGACCGGCACGGTCGACGGCTACAAGAAGCTCGCGTTCTCGCTGGACGCCTACGCCGGCAAGAAGATCGACCTGCGCTTCCGCTACCAGACCGACGGCGGCGTGGCCCAGAAGGGCTTCGCGGCCGACTCGATCACGGTGACCGCCGACGGCACGCCGGTCTTCTCCGACAACGCCGAGAGCGCGGACGCCGCGTGGAAGGCCACCGGCTTCTCCCGGATCGGCGCGTCCTTCACCAAGGACTACGCGCAGTACTACATCGCCGAGAACCGGCAGTACGTGTCGTACGACAAGACGCTGAAGACCGGTCCGTACAACTTCGGCTTCACGGCGCGTCCGGACTGGGTGGAGCACTACGCGTACCAGAACGGCCTGCTGATCTGGAAGTGGGACACCTCCCAGGCGGACAACAACACCAGCCAGCACAAGGGCACCGGCCTGGTCCTGCCGGTCGACTCGCACCCGGACGCGCTGAAGTGGGCCGACGGCACGCTGATGCGCAACCGCATCCAGTCCTACGACTCGCCGTTCAGCCTCTACCGCACCGACGGCATGACGCTGCACAAGGCGGACGTGGCGAAGTACATCCCGGGCTCTAAGGGCGTCTCGGTCTTCAACGACCGCACGAACGACTACTACGACGAGTCGAACCCGACCGCGGGCGTCAAGATCACTGACACCAACACGAAGATCAAGATCCTCAAGGAGGCCAAGAACGGCTCGACCATCGAGCTGGAGGTCGGCCCCGCGGGTAGGTAATCCGCATCCTTGCAGGTCAGAACATGATCGGCGGTGACCCACTGGCGGGTCACCGCCGATCCGTGTTTAGGTGCGTCCTGTGGCTCTCTTATTGACACCGACCGACACGGGGGGATGACCGCATGGCCGCAGGAGGCTTCTGCAAGCTGCCGAACGGCACGGTGGTGGTGGCGCTGAACCTGCCCAGCCCCGCCGCCGACGGCCCCGGCGCCGTCCGCGTCCTCGTCCACTCCGTGAACCGCGCGCGGGCCCTGACCAGGCTCCGCAACCTCGGTCTGCGGTCGGTCTACCTGCGCGGCAACGCCGCCCCGCCCACGCCGGACGAGATCACCGCGGTCCTGCACCACCCCGACGGCCTCATATGGCGCACGGCCCCCGACAACGGTGTCGCGACCGGCCCGGACCTGGTCCAGGAGCTGTGGCGCCCGATCCGGTCCCTGCTGCGGCGCCCGACGGCCCAGACCTGAGCCGCGTCCGCGGCTACTGCACCACCGGCTTGCCCGACAGCTCCACGCCCGCCTCGCGCAGTTCCTCCAGGGCGCGGTCCGTGGTCTCCTGCGCCACCCCGGCCGTCAGGTCCAGCAGCACCTGGGTGCGGAAGCCCTCGCGGGCGGCGTCCAGGGCCGTGGCCCGTACGCAGTGGTCCGTGGCGATGCCGACCACGTCGACCTCGGTGATCTCGCGCGAGCGGAGCCAGTCGGCCAGCGAGGTGCCGTTCTCGTCGGTGCCCTCGAAGCCGCTGTAGGCCGCCGAGTAGGCCCCCTTGTCGAACACGGCGTCGACCGAACCCGAGGCGACCGCCGGGGCGAAGTTCGGGTGGAAGCCCACGCCCTCCGTGCCGGCCACGCAGTGCGCGGGCCAGGAGTGGGCGTAGTCGGGGCTGGCGGAGAAGTGCCCGCCCGGGGCGATGTGGTGGTCCCGGGTGGCCACGACGTGCCGGTAGCCGGTGCCGGCCGCCTGCCCGACCAGCTCGGTGATGGCGGCGGCCACGTCGGCACCGCCGGACACCGCGAGGCTGCCCCCCTCGCAGAAGTCGTTCTGCACGTCTACGACGATCAAGGCGCGGCGCATGGTCGGCATCCTTCGGCTATGAGGTCGGCGGGCCCGGCCGGTGGACGACCGAGCCTAGAGGCGGGGACGGGAGGACGGGAGGGGGACGGGTCGGCGCGTCACGGCACACCGCTATTGGCTACCCGAGGCGCCGTGCACGTACTCCGTGGGAAGGACGGGCTCCCCGCGCGAGAGCTGCGTGGCCGACATCGGCAGACCGGCGCGCGCCGTCATGTGCCGCTCCCGCGCCGCGTCCAGCGGCTCGCGCGCCACGACCTCGCCGCCCTTGACCAGCTCCACCAGCAGCTGCCGGTCCACCAGCGCGCCCGGCACCGGCCCGGTGCCGACCACCTCGGCCTCCGCGACCCCGTGGGCGTCCAGCCGGCGCGCGGCCCACTTGCGCCCGCCCACCGACGCCTTGCCGCCGCTGGACTTCTTCGCCACCGGCACCAGCGGGGCCTTCGGGTCGTCGGACCCGGCCCGGGCCACCAGCTTGTAGACCATCGAGGACGTCGGATGACCGGAGCCGGTCACCAGCTGCGTGCCCACGCCGTAGGCGTCCACCGGCGCCGCCGCCAGCGAGGCGATGGCGTACTCGTCCAGGTCCGAGGTGACGACGATCTTCGTGCCGGTCGCGCCCAGCTCGTCGAGCTGGCGGCGCACCCGGTGCGCCACGAGGAGCAGGTCGCCGGAGTCGATGCGCACCGCGCCGAGACCGGTGCCGGCGACCTCCACGGCCGTACGGACCGCCTCGGCGACGTCGTAGGTGTCCACCAGCAGCGTCGTGCCCCGGCCCAGGGTGTCCACCTGGGCGCGGAAGGCGTCCCGCTCGCTGTCGTGCAGCAGGGTGAAGGCGTGCGCGGAGGTGCCGACGGTGGGGATGCCGTAGCGGAAACCCGCGGCCAGGTCGGAGGTGGTGGCGAAGCCGCCGACGTAGGCGGCCCGGGAGGCGGCCACCGCGGCCAGCTCGTGGGTGCGCCGGGCGCCCATCTCGATCAGGGGCCTGTCGCCCGCGGCGGCCGACATCCGCGAGGCCGCCGCGGCGATCGCCGAGTCGTGGTTGAGGATCGACAGGATCACCGTCTCCAGCAGCACGCACTCGGCGAAGGTGCCCTCCACCCGCATGATCGGCGAGCCCGGGAAGTACACCTCGCCCTCCGGGTAGCCCCAGATGTCCCCGCTGAAGCGGTAGCCGGCCAGCCAGTCCAGGGTCCGCTCGTCGACGATCTCCCGCTCGCGCAGGAAGGCGAGGACGGCCGGCTCGAAGCGGAAGTTCTCCACCGCGTCCAGCACCCGTCCGGTGCCCGCCACGACGCCGTAGCGGCGGCCGTCCGGCAGCCGCCGGGTGAAGACCTCGAACACGCTGCGCCGCTCGGCCGTGCCCGCCGCGAGGGCGGCGCGCAGCATCGTCAGCTCGTACTGGTCCGTGAAGAGCGCCGTCGACGGAACATCCACCGGCAGCCCAAGGTCCGCTGTGTTCATGGGAAGGAGCGTACCCCCATTTCGTCAATCTGACGATTGCGGGGTCCGGGGACCCGATCGCCTTGCGGCCAGGCCCGTTTGTGCGATGACCCCCCTCGGGTGGCAGCATGGGCGGTGTGACGTCACCCGCGCCCCTGGAGATCGAACGCACCGAGTCGGCGGAGGAGGTCTTCGCCGTACCCGAGCCGGACCTCCCGTGGGTCACGATCGTCCACAACGACCCGGTCAACCTCATGAGCTACGTGACGTACGTGTTCCAGACGTACTTCGGCTACTCCAAGGACAAGGCCACCAAGCTCATGCTCGACGTCCACCACAAGGGCCGGGCGGTCGTCTCCAGCGGCACCCGCGAGGAGATGGAACGCGACGTGCAGGCCATGCACGGCTACGGCCTGTGGGCCACCCTCCAGCAGGACCGCAAGTAGGCGGCACCCCGCCCAGCAGCGAAAAGGCGTTCATGCCCGGAACCTTCGAACCGCTCCCCGGCGGCGGCGCGGCCGTCGCCCTCGACGACGTCGAGATCTCCATCATCCGGTCCCTGGCCGTCCAGCTCCTGGAGCTGATCGGCCCCGGCCCGGCCGAGGACGCCTCCGGCGACCCGCTGGCCGGGCTGTTCGCCGAGGGCCCGAGCGAGCCGCCCTCCGACCCGGTGCTCAGGCGCCTGTTCCCGGACGCCTACGGCGACCCCGAGCAGCCCGCCTCGCCGCGCGACGCCGAGGAGCAGCGCGCCCACTCCGCCGAGTTCCGCCGCTACACCGAGAACGACCTGCGCGCCGGCAAGCGGGACAACGCCCTCGCCGTGGTGCGCTCGCTGGACGCGCTGTCCTCCGCCTCGGCCGGCGAGGGCGGGACGGTGCTGAAGCTGTCCCGGCAGGAGTCGCAGCAGTGGCTGGGCGCCCTGAACGACCTGCGGCTGGCGATCGGCTCCCGCCTGGAGATCACCGACGAGGAGGACAGCGACCTCCTCTTCCGCCTCCCCGACGAGGACCCGCGCAAGCCCATGGTGATGGCCTATCTGTGGCTGGGCGGACTGCAGGAAACGCTGGTCGGGACGCTGATGCCCTGATTCGTGCGGATTCGGTGACGGCCGGGTGACGCCCCGGTGTTCGCTCAGAGGACACTCAAATCCGGATAACGATCCCGTCACCGCAGCCGCCCTCTATGGCCCTATCGGGTGCTCTTTGTCCGGTTCTCCCTGTGCAGTGCGCCACATCGCCCCCCTGTGATCAGTGTTGCGGGCGTGATAAATCTTCACGACCGCCCGGCGAGCACCACCCGAATGTTCGGCCGGGTGCGCCACCGAGCCGGCGACCGCCGGCCAGGCACGAGCGGGCTCGCGGGCTCGCTCAACTCCATCATTCCGGGGGGATCGAGACCCGATCCGAGGCCGACGAGAGGCCCGGGTCGGCATGGAGAAAGGCGCACCACACATGACCTCTGCGCAGGTCGACACGGAAAACGTGCCCGAAGAGGGGTACGAGCGGGGACTCGGCAGTCGCCAGGTCCAGATGATCGCGATCGGCGGCGCCATCGGCGTCGGCCTGTTCATGGGTGCCGGAGCGAACATCGCCAAGGCGGGACCCAGCATCATCCTCATGTACGCCCTCGCGGGCGTCGTGATCTTCTTCATCATGCGGGCCCTGGGCGAACTGCTCCTCTACCGGCCCGTCTCCGGCTCCTTCGCCGAGTACGCGCGCGAGTTCCTCGGCCCGTTCTTCGGGTTCGTCACGGGCTGGACGTACTGGCTCATGTGGGTGGTCACCGGCATGGCCGAGCTCACGGCCGCCGCCATCTACATCCACTTCTGGTTCCCGGAGATCCCGCAGTGGGTCAGCGCCCTGGTGTTCCTGGTGGTGCTCTTCGGCGTCAACCTGATCTCGGTGAAGATCTTCGGCGAGGTCGAGTTCTGGTTCTCGATGATCAAGGTCACGGCCATCATCGGCATGATCGTCATCGGCCTCGGCGTGCTCACCCTCGGCTTCTCCGACGCCGGTGACACCGCCGCCGTCTCCAACCTCTGGTCGCACGACGGTTTCTTCCCCAACGGCATCGGCTCCAGCCTGATGACCCTCCAGGGCGTCATGTTCGCCTACCTCGCCGTCGAACTCGTCGGCGTCACCGCGGGCGAGTCCGAGAACCCCGAGAAGACCCTGCCCAAGGCCATCAACACCCTGCCCTGGCGCATCATCGTCTTCTACGTCGGCGCCCTGCTGGTCATCCTGTCCGTCGTGAAGTGGACCGAGTTCTCCGCGGGCGAGAGCCCCTTCGTGCACGCCTTCGGCAAGATCGGCATCCCGCTCGCCGCGGGCATCGTCAACTTCGTCGTGCTCACCGCCGCCCTGTCGTCCTGCAACTCCGGCATGTACTCCACCGGCCGCATGCTGCGCGACCTGGCCGCCAACAGCGAGGCCCCGCAGGCCTTCGGCAAGCTCAACGCCCGCAAGACGCCCGCCGTCGGCATCACCGTCTCCGTGGCCCTCATGGGCATCGGCGTCGTGCTGAACTACGTCGTCCCGGAGAAGGCGTTCCTCTACGTCACCTCCGTCGCCACCGCGGCGGGCATCTGGACCTGGATGATGATCCTGATCAGCCACATCCGCTACCGCGCCGCGGTCGACGCGGGCCGGCTGCGCGCCTCGTCCTTCCCGGCCCCCGGCGGAGCCCTGTTCAGCTGGGTCGCGCTGCTCTTCCTCATCGGCGTGACCTGCATGATCGCCTACGACAAGGACGCCCGGGTCTGCCTGTACGTCGCGGCCGGCTGGGCCGTCGCCCTCGGCATCGGCTGGGCCGTCCTCAAGAGCCGCAACCCGCAGATCACCGAGCGCCGCGACCCGGAGTTCGAGCAGGTCGGCTGACCAACCCGGCAGGACGCCCGCCGCAGGGAGTACTCGTGGCACTCCCTGCGGCCGCCGCTCAGGGTGTCCGGCATGTGGGCCGTTCCGTACCAACCCTCGGTACGGAACGGCCCCTCTGCTTATCCTTGCCCGCATGCTGACCATCACCCAGGCCCTCGTCGACCAGATCGTCGCCCACGCGCGCAAGGACCACCCCGACGAGGCGTGCGGCGTCGTCGCCGGACCGGCCGGCTCCGACCGCCCGGAGCGCTTCATCCCCATGCTGAACGCCGCCATGTCGCCCACGTTCTACGAGTTCGACTCCGGCGATCTGCTCAGGCTCTACCGCGACATGGACGACCGCGACGAGGAGCCGGTGGTGATCTACCACTCCCACACCGCCACCGAGGCCTACCCCTCGCGCACCGACATCTCCTACGCCAACGAGCCCGGCGCCCACTACGTCCTGGTCTCCACCGCCGACACCGACGGGGCCGGCGAGTTCCAGTTCCGCTCCTTCCGCATCGTCGAGGGCGAGGTCACCGAGGAGGAGGTCCGTGTGGTCGAGGCGTACTGAACTCGGCCTCCGCGCACGCATCTCGACAGGTGGATGAACAACGTCCGAAGTGTGGGATCACACTCCGGGGGCCGGTCCGGGAATCGATACGATGAGCCCATGGTTTTCCACGACGTGAGCGAAAAGACGCCGGGCGATCTGCTCGTGGCGCGGCTGCACGTCGACCTGTGCAGGCTCGCCAGCGCCATCTGTTGACGCACCCTGCCGCCGTACGGCCGTGAGCCGCGGCGAACCGCTCCGCCCGCGTACGACCACGCACCCCCCGCGCCGCCGCGCGCCACCACCCGACGACACCTTCCGACAGGAGCCCCAGGCCATGGCCATCGAGGTCCGCATCCCGACCATCCTCCGCACCTACACCGACGGCCAGAAGGCGGTGGAGGGCACCGGGGACACCCTCGCCGAGCTGTTCAACGACCTCGAGACCCGGCATGCGGGCATCCAGGCCCGCATCGTGGACGGCGACCAGCTGCGCCGCTTCGTCAACGTCTACCTCAACGACGAGGACGTCCGCTTCCTCGACGGCATCAACACCAAGCTGTCGGACGGCGACAACGTCACGATCCTGCCGGCCGTGGCCGGCGGTATGGCCTGATCGACCATGCGCTACGACTCCCCCCTGGCCGCGGTCGGCAACACCCCCCTGGTGCGCCTGCCGCGGCTGTCGCCGTCCGCCGACGTCCGCATCTGGGCGAAGCTGGAGGACCGCAACCCGACCGGGTCGGTCAAGGACCGCCCCGCCCTGCACATGATCGAGCAGGCGGAGAAGGACGGCCGCCTGACCCCGGGCTGCACCATCCTCGAACCGACGTCGGGCAACACCGGCATCTCCCTGGCCATGGCGGCGAAGCTCAAGGGCTACCGCATCGTGTGCGTGATGCCGGAGAACACCTCGCAGGAACGCCGGGACCTGCTGGGCATGTGGGGGGCGGAGATCATCTCCTCCCCGGCCGCTGGCGGCTCCAACACCGCCGTGCGCGTCGCCAAGGAGCTGTCGGCCGAGCACCCCGACTGGGTGATGCTCTACCAGTACGGCAACCCGGACAACGCCGGCGCCCACTACGCCACGACCGGCCCGGAGATCCTCACCGACCTGCCGTCCGTCACCCACTTCGTCGCCGGACTGGGCACCACCGGCACCCTCATGGGCGTCGGCCGCTACCTGCGCGAGCACAAGCCGGACGTCCAGATCATCGCCGCCGAACCCCGCTACGACGACCTGGTCTACGGCCTGCGCAACCTCGACGAGGGCTTCGTCCCCGAGCTGTACGACGAGTCCGTCCTCACCAGCCGCTTCTCCGTCGGTTCCGCCGACGCGGTCACCCGCACCCGGGAGCTGCTCCAGCAGGAGGGCATCTTCGCCGGGGTCTCCACCGGCGCCGCGCTGCACGCCGCGATCGGCGTCGGAAGGAAGGCCGTCAAGGCCGGCGGCCCCGCCGACATCGTCTTCGTCGTCGCCGACGGCGGCTGGAAGTACCTCTCGACGGGCGTCTACACCGCGGCCACCACCGAAGAGGCCATCGACACCCTCCAGGGCCAGCTCTGGGCGTAGCCCGGCAGTGACAAGGGCCGGAGCCATCAGCGGCTCCGGCCCTTCGCCCGCTCACTTAGCCAGGTGGCGCACCCGGTCCCACAGCGCCGGGTCCACCACTCCGACCCGGCGGCGGAAACGGCGCACCGGCACCTCGCGCAGCTCGCCCGTCTCCAGGAAACTCGCCCGGCCCCGGGCGTCGCCGACCGAGCCGGGCGGCAGCGGTATCACCCCGGCGCGCTCGTCCCCGGAGCGCGTGGTGATCTTCGCGACCGTGGCCCGCTCGCCGCGCACCGTCAGCACCAGGCAGGGCCGGTCCTTGCTGCGCGGCTCGTCCTCGTAGGGCACCTCGGCCCACCAGATCTCCGCCGGCCGGGGCCGGTACGCCGGCGCCCTGCCCGGTCCCGTCGTGCGGTCCCGCCGCTTCGGCGGACGCCGGCTGCGCCCCCAGCCGTCGACGAGCGTGGCGACGAGCGCGAGCAGGAGGACCGCGGCGAGCGCCAGCCACCAGGACGTGTCCATACTGAGACGTTACCGGCGCCATCCCTGTCGCGCGCCCCCCTCACCAGGATCACTCCGGCCCTGCCAGCCGAACCGGTGACAGCACAGGTGAGTTCGCCCACAACAGGCCTTGGCGGAGGAGCTGCCGGAGGTTTCGCGCCTTACGCTCGACGGACCGCACGACCCCCGACGCCCCTCACCGAATCGTCCCGCCAGCGGAGGTTTCTGCTTCATGAAGCTCACCGTCGTCGGCTGCTCGGGGTCGTTCCCGTCCGCGGAATCGGCCTGCTCGAGCTACCTCGTCGAGGCCGACGGCTTCCGGCTGCTTCTCGACATGGGCAACGGTGCCCTGGGCGAGCTGCAGCGCCACTGCGGTCTCTACGACCTCGACGCGATCTTCCTCAGCCACCTGCACGCCGACCACTGCATCGACATGTGCGCGTACTTCGTCGCGCGCTACTACCGCCACGACGGCGGCCGCTGCGATCCGCTGCCCGTCTTCGGCCCCGAAGGCACGGAGCACCGGCTGACCACCGCCTACGCGGACACCCCCTCCGCCTCCTCGATGAGCGAGGTCTTCGACTTCCACACGGTCAAGCCGTCCACGTTCGAGATCGGCCCCTTCACGGTCCACACCGAGCGGGTGGCCCACCCCGTGGAGGCGTACGGCATCCGCGTCGAGCACGAGGGCCGGGTCCTGACGTACTCCGGCGACACCGGCGTGAGTCCCGCTCTGGACGAACTGGCCCGGGACAGCGACCTGTTCCTGTGCGAGGCGGCGTTCACGCACGGCAAGGAGAACATCCCCGACCTGCATCTCAACGGCCGCGAGGCGGGTGAGACGGCGGCCCGGGCCGCCGCCCGCCGCCTGGTTCTCACCCACGTCCCGCCGTGGACGGACCCCCAGGTCAACCTCGCCGACGCCCGCGAGGTGTACGACGGCCCGGTGAGCCTCGCCGCGCCCGGGCAGACGTACGAGATCTGAGGGCTGGACGCACGGGAAAGGCCCCGGAACCCGAGCGGGTTCCGGGGCCTTTCGCCGTCAGCGGGTCTACTTCGCCTCCGCCTTCTGCAGCTCGGCGAGTTCCTCGTCGGACTCCCGGCCGGGCGTCGGCAGGTTGAACTTGGTGATCGCGAAGCGGAAGACCACGTAGTAGACCGCCGCGAAGCACAGGCCGACCAGGGCCAGCCCCCACGGGTTGGTCGCGATGCCCAGGTTGAGGAAGAAGTCCACCGCGCCGGCCGAGAAGCCGAAGCCGTCCTTCATCCCGAGCGCCCAGGTCAGCGCCATTGAGACACCGGTGAGCACCGCGTGGATCGCGTACAGCACCGGGGCGATGAACATGAAGGTGAACTCGATCGGCTCGGTGACGCCCGTGACGAACGAGGTCAGGGCGAGGGAGAACATCATGCCGCCGACGACCTTGCGGCGCTCGGGCCGCGCGCAGTGCACGATGGCGAGGCAGGCGGCCGGGAGGGCGAACATCATGATCGGGAAGAAGCCGGTCATGAACTGCCCGGCGGTCGGGTCGCCGGCGAGGAAGCGGGCGATGTCGCCGCTCTTGCCCTCGTAGGTGCCGGCCTGGAACCAGGGGAAGGAGTTCAGCAGGTGGTGCATGCCGATCGGGATCAGCGCACGGTTGGCGACACCGAAGATGCCCGCGCCGACGGCGCCGGAACCGACCAGCCACTCACCGAAGTTGTGCAGGCCCGTGCCGAGGACCGGCCAGATGTAACCGAAGACGATGCCGATGATCAGGCCCGCGAAGGCGGACAGGATCGGCACCAGGCGGCGGCCGCCGAAGAAGCCGGCCCAGTCGGGCAGCTTGGTGCGGTAGAAGCGCTGGTAGAGCAGGGCGACGACGAGGCCCATCACCACACCGCCGAGGACCTTGGCGTCGACCGCCTGCTCGACCATGACGATCTTGCCGTCGACGATGGCTTCCTTCTTGGGCAGGCTGCCGTCGGTGAACGTGGCCAGCACGTTCTTGAAGACCAGGTAACCGACCACGGCCGCCAGGGCGGTGGAGCCGTCCGACTTCTTGGCGAAGCCGATCGCGATGCCCACGGCGAACAGCAGCGCCATGTTGTCGAGGATCGCGTTGCCGCCGGCCGCCATGAAACCGGCGATCTTCGTGATGAAGGCCGGGAACGACTCGCGCCCGAGCATGTCGGTGTTGCCGAGCCGGACCAGCAGGGCGGCGGCGGGCAGCACGGCGACCGGCAGCATGAGGCTGCGGCCGATGCGCTGCATGACGGCCATCACGGCCGAGCCCTTGCTCGGGCTCGCGGGCGCGGCTGTGTCTGTGGACATGAACTTCCTCCAGGGGGCACGGCGCCGCCCAGGAAGCATGCGAAGGGGGACGGCGGCGTCTCAAAGAAAGGGGAACGCGGTCTCCACCGCGCGACCTCCACCAGTGAGTGGTGTAGACCAGTTGTAGCACGGTAGGCCGAACGAGTGGAACCCGCCAATTCCGTCCGCCGCGGGGATCACGCCTTGGCGCTGTCCTCCACGTCCTCCTCGGGCTCCCGCCCCGGAGTCTTCAGGTCGAACTTCGTGATCGCGAACCGGAAGATCGCGTAATAGACGAGTGCGAAGCCCAGCCCGATCGGGATGATCAGCCACGGCCGCGTGGCCAGATTCCAGTTGATGACGTAGTCGATCAGCCCCGCCGAGAAGCTGAACCCGTCGTGCACGCCCAGCCCCCACGTCACCGCCATCGACACACCCGTCAGCAGCGCGTGCACCGCGTACAGCGCCGGCGCGATGAACAGGAACGAGTACTCGATCGGCTCCGTGATGCCCGTGACGAACGACGTCAGCGCCACCGACAGCATCAGACCCCCGACCTCCTTGCGCCGGGAAGGCCGCGCGCAGTGCGTGATCGCCAGAGCCGCCGCCGGCAGCGCGAACATCATGATCGGGAAGAAGCCCGAGGTGAACTGGCCCGCGTCCGGGTCGCCCGCCAGGAACATGTTGATGTCACCGTGCACCACCGTCCCGTCCGGCCTCGTGAACGAACCGAACTGGAACCAGATGGGCACGTTCAGGAACTGGTGCAGACCCACCACCAGCAACGCCCGGTTCGCCACCCCGAACACGCCCGCGCCCCAGGCCCCCAGACCGCTCATCCAGTCGCTGAAGCTCTCCAGCGCGTCACCGATCGGCGGCCACACCCACAGGCACAGCGCCGCGAACGCGATCGCGACGAACGCCATGATGATCGGCACCAGCCGCCGCCCGTTGAAGAACCCCAGCCAGTCCACCAGCCGCGTCCGGTGGAAACGCGCCCAGAAGAACGCCGTCAGCAAGCCCATGACGATCCCGCCGAACACCCCCGGATTCTGGAACGCGAACGCCGTCACCTCCCGGTCCCCGTCGGTCACCTGGCACCCGACGTTCGGCACCGCGACCGACCCTTCCGGACAGTCCTCCGGGAACTGCCGCAGCACCATGAAGTACACGAGGAACCCGGCCACCGCCGCCAGCGCCGTCGAACCGTCCGACTTCTTCGCCATCCCGATCGCGACACCCACACAGAACAGCAGCGGCAGCCCCAGTGTGCTGTCCAGCAGCGCCCCGCCCGCCCCCACCATCACCTTCGAGGCGTTCGTCCAGCCCAGCCCGTCGTCCCCGAACACGTCCGGCTGCCCCAGCCGGTTGAGGATGCCCGCCGCCGGCAGCACCGCGATCGGCAGCTGCAGACTCCGGCCCATCTTCTGCAACCCCTGGAACAACCGGTTCCAGCGAGCACGCCCGGGGCTGACGGCCGCCTGCGGCGCGGCCGGGCTGTCGGCACTCATTCCGCTCCCCTTCGCCGAGAGACTTTTGTCGTCAGACACACTCGTGGTGTAGACCAGTCGAACGGACGGTCGCGCAGACGTGACGCCATCCTTCGGCACGTACGACACGACCGCTCGCGAAGATGGGCCAACTGTGGGTTACTGCGACAAAGCGGTTCGGATCAGGGAGAACGAAGATGGCCAGCAAGGCTGAGAAGATCGTTGCCGGGCTCGGCGGCATCGACAACATCGAGGAAGTCGAAGGCTGCATCACGCGCCTGCGCACCGAGGTCGTGGACCCCGCCAAGGTCGACGAGACCGCCCTGAAGGCCGCCGGCGCCCACGGCGTCGTCAAGATGGGCAGCGCCATCCAGGTCGTCATCGGCACCGACGCCGACCCCATCGCGGCGGAGATCGAAGACATGATGTGACGCACGGGCACCGCCCCCCTGCGGCGGCCCGACGTCCGCGACGAAGAGGCCCCTCCCACCGCGGGAGGGGCCTCTTCCGCTCCTGCCGATAGGCTCGGCCGCATGTCTCGAATCGACGGCCGCACCCCCCAGCAGCTCCGCCCCATCACCATCGAGCGCGGCTGGAGCAAGCACGCCGAAGGCTCCGTCCTCGTCTCCTTCGGCGACACCAAGGTCTTCTGCACCGCCTCCGTCACCGAAGGCGTCCCGCGCTGGCGCAAGGGCAGCGGCGAAGGCTGGGTCACCGCCGAATACTCCATGCTGCCCCGCGCCACCAACACCCGCGGCGACCGCGAATCCGTCCGGGGCAAGATCGGCGGCCGCACCCACGAGATCAGCCGCCTCATCGGCCGCTCCCTGCGCGCCGTCATCGACTACAAGGCCCTCGGCGAGAACACCATCGTCCTCGACTGCGACGTCCTCCAGGCCGACGGCGGCACCCGCACCGCCGCCATCACCGGCGCCTACGTCGCCCTCGCCGACGCGATCGCCTGGGCCCAGCGCAAGAAGCTCGTCAAGGCCGGCCGCCAGCCCCTCACCGGCACCGTCTCCGCCGTCTCCGTCGGCATCGTCGGCGGCGTCCCCCTCCTCGACCTCTGCTACGAGGAGGACGTCAAGGCCGACACCGACATGAACGTCGTCTGCACCGGCGACGGCCGCTTCGTCGAGGTCCAGGGAACCGCCGAAGCCGAACCCTTCGCCCGCGAGGAACTCAACGCCCTCCTCGACCTCGCCGTCGCCGGCTGCACCGAACTCGCCGCGCACCAGCGCACCGCGCTCGACACGCTCCTCGAAAAGTAAAGGACGCGCCAAGAACGGTGCTCGGCCCGGGCAACCGCGCCGAGCACACTCGCGTCTGAAGGAATACGGGCGCACGGCTCATCCCTGTGTGCCCGGCCAGCCACCGGGCCCCGAGCGGCCCGTCGAACGAGAGGGACCGTTCCATGGCCGCGAGCCGCCGACGCCGCACCGCAGCCGTCGCCGCCACCCTGGCGGCCGTCGCGCTGACCGCCGGACTCACCACCGGCTGCGCCGCCGTCGACAAGGCACTGGACTGCGTCCAGACCGCCGACGCGATCGCCGACAGCGTCACGGAACTCCAGCAGGCCGTCGACAGCGCCGCCAACGACCCGACGCAGCTCGACGAGTCCCTCGACTCCATCGACAAGAACCTCGGCGAGATCGGCGACAGGACCGACAACGCCGACGTCGGCAAGGCCGTGGACGACCTGGACAAGGCCCTCGACAACGTCCGCACCTCGATCGAGAACGGCGACGAGACACCCGACATCAGCCCCGTGACGGACGCGGCCGGCGAACTCACCAAGGTCTGCACGCCGTAACGCTGCGCGGGCCGGACCGGGCTGCCCGTGCGCCGGGTGTCCGCCGGTGGCGCGTGCGGGTGCCTGGGGCGCCGATCGCGCGGTAGCCCCCGCCCCCGCCGGGGCACGATCCCGCCCCGGCGATACTGGGGCCATGAGTCGCCTGATCCTCGCCACCCGCAACGCCGGAAAGATCACCGAACTTCGCGCGATCCTCGCCGAAGCAGGACTGCCCCACGAACTCGTCGGCGCCGACGCCTACCCCGACGTCCCCGACGTCAAGGAAACCGGCGTCACCTTCGCCGAGAACGCCCTGCTCAAGGCCCACGCCCTGGCCCGGGCCACCGGCCTGCCGGCCGTCGCCGACGACTCGGGCCTGTGCGTCGACGTCCTCAACGGCGCCCCCGGCATCTTCTCCGCCCGCTGGTCCGGCCGTCACGGCGACGACAAGGCCAACCTCGACCTGCTCCTCGCGCAGCTGTCGGACATCGCCGACGAGCACCGCCGGGCGCACTTCGCCTGCGCGGCCGCCCTGGCCCTGCCCGACGGCACGGAGCGGGTGGTCGAGGGCCAGCTGCGCGGCGTGCTCCGCCACGAACCGGCGGGCTCGGGCGGCTTCGGCTACGACCCGATCCTCCAGCCGGACGGCGAGACCCGCACCTGCGCGGAACTGACCCCCCAGGAGAAGAACGCGATCAGCCACCGGGGGAAGGCGTTCCGGGCACTGGCACCGGTGGTGCGGGAGCTGGTGGGCTGACGACGAGGCCCGCCCGGTCTGCACCGGGCGGGCCATCGATCCGAAGCTGTGCGGCCGGAGGGACTCGAACCCTCAAGGGATTTCTCCCACAGCATCCTAAGTGCTGCGCGTAGGCCAATTCCGCCACGGCCGCATCCAGGTCATGGTACCGGTCACCCGGAGCGGGACTGGGGGGAATACCTGCCGCCACCCCTGCACCAGGTGCTCGCCACCGCACGGCAGTTGGGGCAGAGCAGGCGCAGGTTGTCGATGCGGTTGTCCTGCCAGCGGCCGTCGACGTGGTCCACCCCCAGGGGAAGCGGACGACCCGCCAGACCGGTCCGGTGCCGCACAGCGCGCAGCGCTCCTCCACTCCGCAGGCCGCCATCGCCCTTCCCGGGCGGTCACCCGGCACACGCAGGGCGCGCTCGGGCGGCTGCTCGACGAGCGAGGCTTCGGGCGTGCGCGGACGCCACGGCTTTCCAGTCCACCCCCAGCTTTCCCAGCGCCTCCGGCAGCGTCCGTGCTCCCCGGGCCGCCTCCTCCAGCCGCTCCCGGGGGTACGCGGTCGTCCCCGTCTTACGACCCTCCCCGCTGGACCACCCGTTCGTGGCTCGTACGGAGCGGCGAACCGACTGTCGGACGGTCACGCGGGAAACGCGGAGCGGCTCGGACCGGGGTGTCGCCGGTGCGAGCCGCTCTCGGGAGGGGCGGGGGTGTCAGAGGCCCAGGTCCTTGATGATCTTGGCGACGTGGCCCGTCGCCTTGACGTTGTACAGGGCCCGCTCGACCTTGCCCTCCTCGTCCACGATCACCGTGGAGCGGATGACGCCGACGACCGTCTTGCCGTACAGCTTCTTCTCGCCGAACGCGCCGTAGGACTCCAGGACCTTCTTGTCCGGGTCGGCGAGGAGCGTGATCTTCAGGGACTCCTTGTCGCGGAACTTCGCCAGCTTCTCCGGCTTGTCGGGGGAGATGCCGATGACGTCGTAGCCCGCGCCGGCCAGCAGCTCCAGGTTGTCCGTGAAGTCGCACGCCTGCTTCGTGCAGCCGGGCGTGAGGGCGGCCGGGTAGAAGTAGACGATGACCTTGCGGCCCTCGAGGTCCGACAGGGACACCTCGGTGCCGTCGGCGTCGGGAAGGGTGAAGGCAGGGGCCACGTCCCCCGGCTGGAGTCGCTCGCTCATCGGACCAGGGTAACCGGGGGTCCTGACGATGCGCCGGGCCGTGGAGCTGACAGACTGTCCGGCACAGGCTTCATACCGACTTCGGAGGCGACACGGTGGCGGACACGGCGGACACCAGGACCCCGGCGCAGATCGAGGCGGACATCAGGCGCCGCCGCGCGACCCTGGCAGAGACCCTCGACGAGATCGGGGTGCGGGTGCACCCGAAGACGATCGTCGGGGATGCCAAGGCCAAGGTCGCGTCGAACATCGACCACACCCTGGGGCGGGCCTACGTGGGGGTCAACAAGGCCGTCACCGACGTGCGGTCCCGCTTCGTGGACGAGGACGGGGCGCCCCGCCTGGAGCGGGTCGTGCCCGTCGCGCTCGTCGTGGTCGGTGTGGTGGGGCTGCTCGCGCTGGGTACACGGCGTCGCAAGGGCTGACCCGACTGCCGACGCGGGCCGGGAGGACAGGTAGGTTTCAGGGCGTGAGCGCCAACAGAAACGAGCACAGCACCCATCCGGACAAGCTGCCCATCCGGATGCTGCACGACCGCGTACTCGTGCGGCAGGAGACCGGCGAGGGCGAGCGGCGTTCCGGTGGCGGCATCCTGATCCCCGCCACGGCGGCGGTCGGCCGGCGGCTGGCCTGGGCCGAGGTCGTCGCGGTGGGGCAGAACGTACGGACGGTGGAGCCGGGTGACCGGGTCCTGTTCGACCCGGAGGACCGGGCCGAGGTGGAGGTGCGGGGCATCGCGTACGTGCTGATGCGCGAGCGCGACCTGCACGCCGTGGCCGCGGACCGGTTCGAGGGGTCGGAGGACTCGACGGGCCTGTACCTGTAGGCCTGCCGGCAGGAGCGTGAAGGGGCCGGTGACCAGGGTCACCGGCCCCTTCGGCACGCGGTTTGCTAGCGTGGGAGGACCCCCGACGAGACGCGCCGTACCGGGATCAAGGCAAAGACGACGCACCGACACCGTCAGCCCGTTCCCCGGAAGGTGCCCGTCATGGCCTGGGTTCTGCTCGTCGTCGCCGGTCTGCTCGAGGTGGCGTGGTCCGTCGGCATGAAGTACACCGACGGCTTCACCCGTCCGGTTCCGAGTGTGCTCACCGGCGCCGGGATCGTCGTCAGCATGCTGCTGCTGTCGCAGGCTGCCAAGACCCTGCCCATCGGTACCGCCTACGGCGTGTGGGTGGGGATCGGCGCGGCCGGGGCGGCGGTGTTCGGCATGGCGGTGCTCGGGGAGCCGGCGACCGCCGCCCGGATCTTCTTCGTGTGTCTGCTGCTGGTCGCCGTGGTGGGGCTGAAGGCGACCTCCGGTCACTGACCTGTCCGTAGGGGCGGCGGCCTGAAGGCCTGTCGTTCGGCTCACGCCGCGGACGCGTCACCGAGCGGCACGGTCACTCTCCTGTTACCCGATCCGGACGGCAGGCTCCGAGGGCCTGTCTGACGATTCCCTCCTGCCTCGCGACGCCATGCACGTGCTCTCGCCACACCTACACCCACCACCGCTGCCACACCGCACTCGGCGGCCAGCCACCCATCAGCCGCGTGAACAACCCGCGGGTCAATACACCTAGTCGCGGCGGACGGTCTGCGGGACCACGCCCCAGCCGGGGCCGGTCGGGCCGCCGGTGGCGCCGCCGTCGCCCGGTTCGTCACCGCCGGTCGCGCCGCCTTCGGTGGTGCCGGCGTCGCCCCCGGTCGCCCCGCCGTCGCCGGTGCCGCCGTCCGCGGTGCCGCCGCCGGTGGGGGACTCGCCTCCGGTGGTGCCGTCGGTGGTGCCGCCGGTCTGGCCCTGCGTCTGCCCCGCGGGGGCGCTCGGGCTCTGCTCGGGCGTCCGGCCGCCCTCGTCCTCGCCGCCGGTGGTGCCGCTCTCGTCGGTGTCGCCGGTGGCCGGGCCGGAGGGGGCCGTGGAGCGGGGGATCTCGGTGACGTCGGAGCCGGGCTGGAGGTCGAGGTCGAAGGCCTTGACCGGCTTGCCCTTGAGGGCGTCGCGGGTGAACTGGGCCCAGATCTCGGCGGGCGGTCCGCCGCCGTTGATGCGGGGCAGGCCGAGGGCGCCGTACAGCGGCTTCTGAGCGGCCGTGACGGGGTCCTGGCCCATGACGGAGACCACGACGGCGAGGTCCGGGGTGTAGCCGGCGAACCAGGCGGCCTTGTCGTTCTCGGCGGTGCCGGTCTTGCCGGCGACGGGGCGGCCGGTGGCCTGGGCGGCGGAGGCCGTGCCGTTCTGGACGACGCTCTGCAGGACCTTGGTGGTGGTGTCGGCGGCCTCGCGGCTGACGGCCTGGCGGGTGCGCCGGTCGGGCAGGTCGACCGGGGCGCCTTCCTTGGTGACCTTCTCGACGACGGTGTAGGTGCCGTGGCGGCCGTGGTTGGCGAGGGTCGCGTAGGCCTCGGCCATGTCCAGGACGCTGGCGGTGGCCGTGCCGAGGGCGATGGCGGGGCCGTCGGCGAGGTCGGGGGTGGTCTCGGGGATGCCGAGGTCGATGGCGGTCTGCTTGACCTTCTGGGGGCCGACGTCGGCGGCCATCTGCGCGTACACCGAGTTGACGGACTTGTCGGTGGCCTCGGTGACGGTGATGTCGCCGTAGGACACCTGGTCCTCGTTCTCGGGGGCGTACGGCTGGCCGGTCCAGCCCTGGACGGGGCGCTGGTTGGTGCCGTCGTAGACGGTGTTGGGGGTGATCGCGCGGCCGTCCTGCGTGCGGGAGTCGTTCTCGACGGCCGCGGTGAACACGAACGGCTTGAAGGTGGAGCCGACCTGGAAGTCGCGGCGGGTGGCGTTGGGGGTGTACTGCTTGACGTAGTCGATGCCGTTGTACATCGCCACGACCTTGCCGGTCTTGGGGTCGACGGCGGCGCCGCCGGCGCGCACGTAGCGGTCGACCTTGTTGTTCTTCTTGTCGAGCTTGCTCATGAGCTTGTCGTCGACGGCCTTCACGAAGGCGTCCTGCTTGGGCTTCTGCAGGGTGGTGGTGATGCGGTAGCCGCCGGCGTCCAGCCTGCTCTCGTCGACGATCTTGTTCTGGACGAGGTAGTCCTTGACGATCCGGACGATGTAGCCGCGCTGCCCGGACATGCCGGTGGACAGGGTGGACTCCTTCGGCACCGGGAACTTCATGCCGGTGCGCTCGGACTCGCTGAGCCAGCCCTTGGTGACCATGCCGTCCAGGACGTAGTTCCAGCGGGCCTCGGCGGCCTTGCGGTTCTCGGGGTGGGCGACCACGTCGTACTGGCTGGGGGCGTTGACGAGCGCGGCGAGGTAGGCGGCCCGGGCAGGGTCGAGGTCCTTGGCGTCCATGCCGTAGTAGGCCTGGGCGGCGGCCTGGATGCCGTAGGCGTTGCGGCCGAAGAAGCTGGTGTTGAGGTAGCCCTCGAGGATGTGGTCCTTGCTGACCTCGCGGTCCAGCTTGATCGCGATGAAGAACTCCTTGGCCTTGCGCGTGACGGTCTGTTCCTGGCGCAGGTAGTAGTTCTTCACGTACTGCTGGGTGATGGTGGAGCCGGACTGCTTGCCCTTGCCGAGGGCGGTGTTCCAGGCGGCGCGGACCATGGCCTTGGGGTCGACGGCGGACTCGGAGTAGAAGTCGCGGTCCTCGGCGGCGAGGATGGCGTGCTGGGCGTCCTCGGAGATCTGCGCGAGGGTGACGTTCTCCCGGTTGACCTCGCCGTCGCGGGCGATCACGGAGCCGTCCGCGTAGAGGTAGACGTTGGCCTGCTTCGTGGCGAGCGCGTTGGCCGGGGGGATCTTCACCAGCGAGTAGCCCACGAAGAAGGCGCCGATGAGCAGCAGGGCCGCGACGAGGAAGGCGCCCAGGGTCATGCGCCAGGTCGGGAGCAGCCGGCGCCATCCGGTCCGCTTCCGCTTGCCGGCGGCCTGGCCCTCGGGCGTGCCCGGGTCGCCGCCGGCGTCCGCCTGCGGCTCTCGCGGTGCCCAGCCCTGACTCGGCTGCTGAGGCTCGTCACTCATGTCGTGCACGGACTCCTGTTTCGCGTCGTACGTCGTTCCCGTACGTCTCTGCTCGCTCTTGCGCCCCTGTGATGAAGACTGTCGCATCCGGCGATCAGTTCCCTGATCGAGGGCCGTGTCGTGGGGCGGGTGGCCGGTCCGGTGGTGCGCGGGCGGAGGCGCAGGCGGGCGGAGGGTGGCCCCGCCGCCCGCCTGCGCCTGTTCGTCACCGTCCTGCTCGCGCGGGGTCCCCCGAAGGGGGCACGGCCGACGGTGGGACGGGTCGTGCGCCCCGCTCCGGCCGGCTCCGCTGCCGCACCGCTCGGCCCGGCCACGGGCGCCCCGGCCCGCGCGGACGTGTCGGATCGTACCGTCTGGCCCGGCGCGGGCCGTCGCGTGCGCCCCGGACGCTGCGTGAACCCGCGGCGGGCGCCCCGGGCCGTCGCGTAAACCCGTGGCGGGCGCCGGGTGCGGCCACTAGGCTCCTGCGCTTCGGTGCCGGGCGGCGAGGAGGGCGGTGGACGTGGGTTCGTGGCGGTTGTACGCGGCCGTCGCGGCGGGCGGCTTCCGGCGGTACGCGACCTACCGGGCGGCGACGGCGGCCGGGGTGTTCACCAACACGGTCTTCGGTGTCGTCCTCGTCCACACGTATCTCGCGCTGTGGGACGAGAGGCCGCATCTCGGCGGGTACGACCAGGCGCAGGCGGTGACCTACGTGTGGCTGGGGCAGTGTCTCTACGCGACCCTCGCCATCCAGGGCGGCGGTGCCGAGAGGGACCTGATGGAGCGGATCCGCACCGGTGAGATCGCCGTCGACCTGTACCGCCCGGCCGATCTGCAGCTGTGGTGGCTGGCCGGGGACCTGGGGCGGGCGCTGTTCCAGATGCTGGGGCGGGGCGTGATCCCCTTCCTGTTCGGTGCGGCGTTCTTCCCGATGGCGCTGCCCACGGACGTCACCCCGTGGGCGGCCTTCACGGTCACGCTGCTGCTGGCGGCGGTGGTCAGTTTCGCGATCCGCCACCTGGCGGCGCTGAGCGTGTTCTGGCTGATGGACGGCATGGGCGTGAACCAGGCCCTGATGGTCACGGGGATCTTCTTCTCGGGCATGGTGCTGCCGCTGAACGCGTTCCCGGGCGCCTTCGGCGAGGTCGTGCGGGTGCTGCCGTGGGCGGCGCAGATCCAGATGCCGGCCGACGTGCTGATGGGGGAGACGAGTGCGCTGCGGGCGCTCGCCTTCCAGGCCGCCTGGGCGGTGGCGCTGCTCGCGGCGGGCCGGCTGGTGCAGTCGGCCGCGACCCGGCGGGTGGTGGTGCAGGGTGGCTGAGCGCAACGCCCTGTTCGAGGGGGTGCGGGCCTACCGGCTGATCGCCGGGATGTGGGTGCGCTCCAGCATGGCCTACCGCGCCTCCTTCGCCGTCACGGTGTTCGGCAACCTGGCGGTGACCGGCCTGGACTTCGTGGCGATCCTGCTGATGTTCTCGCAGGTGGACTCGCTGGGCGGCTGGTCGCTGCCCGAGGTGGCCTTCCTGTACGGGCTGTCGGCGACGGCGTTCGGGATCGCCGATCTGCTGCTCGGCTCGACGGAGACCGTGGGCGCCCGCATGCGCGACGGTTCCTTCGACACGCTGCTGGTGCGTCCCGCGCCGGTGCTCGCCCAGGTCGGCGCGGACCGGTTCGCGCTGCGCCGGCTGGGCCGGATCACCCAGGGCGCGGTGGTGCTGGGCTGGGCACTGGCGGCGGTGGACGTCGACTGGACGGCGGGGAAGGTGCTGCTGCTGCCGGTGATGGTGGTCAGCGGTGCGGCGATCTTCTCGGCGGTGTTCGTGGCGGGCGCGGCCTTCCAGATCTTCGCGCAGGACGCCGCCGAGGTGCAGAACGCCTTCACCTACGGCGGGACGACGCTGCTGCAGTACCCGCCCGGTGTGTTCGGCAAGGACCTGGTGCGCGGGGTGACCTTCATGGTGCCGCTGGCCTTCGTGAACTGGGTGCCCGCCGCCCATGTGCTGGGCCGGCCGTATCCGATCGAGCTGCCCGGATGGGCGGTGTACGCCTCGCCGCTGGTGGCGGTGGTGTGCGGCGCGCTGGCGGGCACGGCGTGGCGGACGGGGCTGCGCTCGTACCGGAGTACAGGGAGTTGAGATGACCGGTCCTGACAGCGGGTTCATCGAGCTCGACAATGTCGAGAAGGTCTTCGAGGTGCGCCGGAAGACCGGCTTCATGAAGCGGGAGCGGCGGCGGGTGCGGGCCGTCGACGGGATCTCGTTCCGGGTGGAGCGCGGCGAGATGGTCGGCTACATCGGCCCGAACGGTGCCGGGAAGTCCACCACGATCAAGATGCTGACCGGCATCCTCACGCCCGGCGCGGGCCGGGTGCGGGTGGCGGGCATCGAGCCCTCCCGGGACCGCGTCCGCCTCGCGCACCGCATCGGGGTGGTGTTCGGGCAGCGTACGACGCTGTGGTGGGACCTGCCGTTGATCGACTCCTACCGGCTGACGCACCGCATGTACCGGATCCCGGACGCCCGTTACCGGGAGAACCTGGACCGGCTGGTCGAACTCCTGGACCTGGGCGGCCTGCTGGACGTGCCCGTGCGGCAGCTCTCGCTGGGGCAGCGGATGCGCGGGGACATCGTGGCGGCGCTGCTGCACGACCCGGAAGTGCTGTACCTGGACGAGCCGACCATCGGTCTTGACGTGGTCTCCAAGGCGAAGGTGCGGGAGTTCCTGCGGGAGTTGAACGCCGAGCGCGGGACGACGGTGCTGCTGACCACGCACGATCTGCAGGACATCGAGCAGTTGTGCAAGCGGGTCATGGTCATCGACCACGGGCGGCTGATGTACGACGGGCCGCTCACCGGGCTGCACGAGGCGGGGGAGAGCGAACGGACCCTGGTCGTGGACCTGGAGCGGGAGCTGCCGCCCATCGAGGCGCCGGCGCCCGCCCGGGTCGTCCGGGTGGAGGGGCCGCGGCAGTGGCTGGCGTTCCCGGCGGCGGAGTCGGCGGCGCCGCTGGTGGCCCGGATCGCCGCGCGCTACCCGCTGGTCGACCTGTCGGTGCGCGAGCCGGACATCGAGGCGGTGATCGCGAAGATGCTGCACGCGGTGGGGAACACCCCGGAACCCGGGCCGGAGCGTGCGACCACGTAGTGCCCGGCAGGGGCAACTCGTAGGCTGCTGGGTATGACCGACGACGCTGTGCCGGACCTCCGCGCCTCCGACGCCGACCGCGAGCGGGTGGCCGACATCCTGCGGGACGCCCTCGCCGAGGGCCGCCTGGACATGGGGGAGTTCGAGGAGCGGCTGGACGCCACCTACCGGGCACGGACGTACGGCGAACTGGCGCCGATCACCCGGGACCTGCCGGCCGCGGGCGTCACGGCGCCGGTGGTGTCGCTGCACAAGGAGCCGGCCGCCGGGCCCGGCTGGCAGGGCCGGATCGTCGGCGGCGAGGGCTCCTCGACGTGGGCGGTGGCCGTGATGTCCGGCTTCCAGCGCAAGGGCCGCTGGACGGTGCCCCGCCGGTTCACCTGCTTCGCCTTCTGGGGCGGCGGCGAGATCGACCTGCGCGAGGCGAACTTCGCCGACCGCGAGGTCGAGATCAACGCGATCGCGGTCATGGGCGGTGTGGACGTCATCGTCCCGCCCGGTGTCGAGGTCGTGGTCCGCGGCATCGGCGTCATGGGCGGCTTCGACCACCGCGAGGAGGGCGTGCCGGGTGAGCCGGGGGCGCCGCGGGTGATCGTGACCGGGTTCGCCTTCTGGGGCGGTGTCGGGGTGCAGCGCAAGCTGACCCGGGCGGAGAAGCTGCGGATCCGCGAGGAGCGGCGGCGCGAGAAGCTGGAGCGCAAGGAGGGCCGGCAGGAGCTGGACCCCTCCCGCCGCCGGGATTCCCACTGGGAGCACTGAGCCCCCGGACGGGGTGCCGGCGCCGCCCGCGGCTCGGGCGCCGGTGCCGGGCCTGCGTGCCGGTCCCGCGGGGCGTGAGCGCCCGCCCGTGAGGACGGGCGGGCGCGGCGGACCTACAGCTTCGCGGGCGCGGAGCCCTTCAGCGTCCGCAGGTCGAAGGACTGCGCCATCCGCGCGTAGCCCTGGTCGCTGGGGTGCAGGTGGTCGCCCGAGTCGTACACCGGCCGCAGCCGGCGCGGGTCGTACGGGTCGCGCAGCGCCTGGTCGAAGTCGGCCACGGCGTCGAAGACGCGGCCGGCCCGGATCTCGGCGTTGATGCTCTGCCGTACCGCCTCGCGGGCCGGTGTGTAGCCGCGGTGGCCGTAGAACGGCATCAGGGTGGCGCCGACGACCTTCACGCCGCGTGCGTGGGCCCGGTCGACCATCGTGCGCAGGCCGCCCAGGATCGCGTTCGGGTCGGCGAGACGGGGGTTGCGCAGGATGTCGTTGACGCCGAGGTCGATGACCACGACCTTGACGTTGGTGCGCTCCAGCACGTCCCGCTGGAAGCGGTTCAGGCCGCTGGGGTTGTCCGCCGGGCGGCCGCGGCCGTCGGCGAGGACCTGGTTGCCGCTGATGCCCTGGTTGACGACGCTGTAGCGCGGCACGTCGGCCCCGGCCGCGATCTCCTCGCGCAGCCGGTCGGACAGGACGTCGGTCCACCGGGCGTTGGCGCCGACGGTGGAGGTGATGCCGTCCGTCAGCGAGTCGCCGAGGGCGACGACCGTGCCGTCGGACTCGTTGCCGAGCACGTCCAGCGCGGTCAGGTAGCGCCAGGAGCCGGTCCGCTCGGTGTAGGGCGCGCCGGTGGCGTCCCGGGTGTGGTCCCCCGGGGCGGCGTAGGAGACCTGCCGGGCGTGCCGGTGGTGGGTCACCGGGCCGGACGCGGCCGGGGTGTAGGTCGTGACCAGGACGTCGCTGTCGGCCGGGACGGTGAGGCGCACGGCGTCGCTGAGCACCTGCCGGCCGGGCGGCACGACGACCGCCGGGCCGCCGTTGAAGGTCAGCTGCCGCATGGTGTCGCCGATGGCGGCCGGAGTGCCGCTGCCGGCCGCCAGGGCGATCGAGGCCCGGGTGATGGTCAGCGGCGACTGGCCGTAGAGATTGGACAGCGTCACGCGGGCACTCGTACCGCCGACGCTGGTGTGGACGACGTTGCGCACGGAACGGTCGGCCATGCCGGTCACCTCGGTGCCGGGCTCGGCGGCGGAGGGAGAGGTGGACCAGGTGGCGACCCAGGTGCCGGCGGAGGCGGGTGCGGCGGAGTTGTGGGGGGCGCGGCCGTCGCCGGGGGCGCTGCGGCCGCGGGTGCCGTCGTCGGACGCCACGCCGACGTACAGGGCGGTGGAAAGGGCCATGATCGCTGCGACGACTACGGCCAGGAGGGCGTAACCACGTCCTCGGGTCATGCTGTGCGGTTCTCCTCGGGCGATGGGAGCCCAAGGCTCCGATCTGATGTGCCCATGATGCGTCATGGGCCGGGGGAAGCTCACAGGGCCCCGTGGCGAAGTCCCCTTCCGACAGACGCCGGGAACTCCTGTTCCGTTCCGGGAGTCGGTCAGGAAGGGACAATGTGTGTGCGGGATCACCGAGCGGGTGGAGCGGATGGATCGGACGAAGAGCGAACAAACGGGCGAGGTCGAAGGGCAGCATGCCCGCCCCGGCGCCGGGGTGAACCGCGCGATGACGACCTTCAGCCCGGCGGACGAGGCCAAGCAGCGCGGCGTACGCCGGATGAAGCTCACCGCCACGGGGCTGCTGCTCTTCGTCGCCGTGGTCTACGTGCTCGCCAAGTGGGCCCAGAACTCGGGCGCCGGTGCCTGGGCGGGCTATGTCGCCGCCGCCTCCGAGGCCGGCATGGTCGGTGCGCTCGCGGACTGGTTCGCCGTCACCGCGCTCTTCCGCCACCCCCTCGGCATCCCCATCCCGCACACGGCGATCATCCCCAGGAAGAAGGACCAGCTCGGCGTCTCCCTGGGCGAGTTCGTGGGGGAGAACTTCCTCTCCGAGGACGTCGTGCGGCAGCGGCTGCGGTCGGTCGGCATCGGCAGCCGCCTCGGCGCCTGGCTCGCCGTCCCGGAGAACGCCGACCGGGTCACCGCCGAGCTGTCCGCGGCTCTGCGCGGCGCCCTGACCGTGCTGCGCGACTCCGACGTCCAGGCCGTCGTCGGCGAGGCGATCACCCGCCGGGCGGGCGCCCAGGAGATCGGGCCCGGCCTGGGCAAGATGCTGGAGAAGGTCGTCGCCGACGGCGGCCACAAACGGGTCGTGGACCTGATCGTCACCCGTGCGCACGACTGGCTCGTGCTGCACGGCGACTCGGTGATGGACGCCGTGCAGGGCGGCGCCCCCGGCTGGACCCCGAAGTTCGTCGACAAGAAGGTGGGCGAGCGCGTCTACAAGGAACTGCTGCGCTTCGTCACCGAGATGCGCGACATGCCGGCCCACCCCGCCCGCGGCGCCCTGGACCGCTTCCTCGGCGACTTCGCCGCCGACCTGCAGTCCGACACCGACACCCGCGCCCGCGTCGAGCGCCTCAAGGGCGAGGTCCTCGGCCGCGGCGAGGTCCAGGACCTCATCGCCAGCGCCTGGACGGCCGTACGGTCCATGATCGTCGCGGCCGCGGAGGACGAGCGCAGCGAGCTGCGGCTGCGCGTGCGGGCCTCCCTGCTGTCGCTGGGCTCGCGCATGGCGGCCGAGCGCAAGGTGCAGGACAAGGTCGACAAGTGGGTGGAGGACGCCGCGGTCTACGTCGTCACCACCTACCGCACCGAGATCACCTCCCTGATCACCGACACCGTGGCGAGCTGGGACGCCGAGCACACCACCAGGAAGATCGAGGCCAACATCGGCCGCGATCTGCAGTTCATCCGCATCAACGGCACGGTGGTCGGCTCCCTGGCCGGCCTGCTGATCTACACGGTGACGCACGCGCTCGGGGCGTAAGGAAATCCGGTCAGGGCACTTGAAGAGCGTTCTTCTCGCTGAGGAGGGAGCCCATGACCACCACGCAGGCCGGGACCGGCCGAACCGTGACCACCAGCATCCCCGCCCGCCTCGACCGCCTCCCGTGGTCGCGCTGGCACTGGACCATCGTCATCGGTCTCGGCACCGTGTGGATCCTCGACGGTCTGGAAGTGACCGTCGTCGGCAACATCGCCAGCCGCCTGTCCGAACCGGGCAGCGGCCTGCCCATCACCTCGGGTGAGGTCACCGGCCTGGCGGCCGCCCTGTACGTGGCGGGCGCCTGCATCGGAGCCCTGTTCTGGGGCCGCCTGACCGACAAATGGGGGCGTAAAAAACTCTTCATGATCACCCTCGCGGTGTACCTGGCGGCCACCGCCCTCACCGCGATCTCCTTCGACACCTGGTGGTTCTTCCTCTTCCGCTTCCTCACCGGCTTCGGCATCGGCGGCGAGTACGCGGCCATCAACTCCGCGATCGACGAGCTGATCCCCAAGGAGTACCGCGGCCGGGTCGACCTGATGATCAACGGCAGCTTCTGGCTGGGCGCGGTCTTCGGTTCCCTGCTGTCGATCGTCGCCCTGGACACCGACATCTTCGCGGCCAACGTCGGCTGGCGCCTGACCTTCGCCCTCGGCGCGGTCCTCGCCCTGGTCATCCTCCTCGTGCGGCGGCACGTCCCGGAGAGTCCGCGGTGGCTGATGATCCACGGCCGCGACGACGAGGCGGAACGCATCGTCTCCTCCATCGAGCAGGAGATCGAACGGGAGAGCGGCAAGCCGCTGCCGCCCGCGGAGGGTGAGATCACCATCCACCAGCGGCGCAGCGTCTCCTTCCTGGAGATCGGCCGCACGGTCTTCGCCGACTACCGCAAGCGGGCCATCCTCGGCTTCTCCCTCTTCATCGGCCAGGCCTTCCTCTACAACGCCATCACCTTCGGCTTCGGCGCGATCCTGACGAAGTTCTTCGACGTCCCGAGCGGCAACACCGGCTACTACTTCGCCGTCATCGCGCTGGGCAACTTCTTCGGCCCGCTGCTCCTCGGCAAGCTCTTCGACACCGTCGGCCGCCGCATCATGATCTCCGGCACCTACCTCCTGTCCGGCCTGCTCCTGTTCGGCACGGCCTGGCTCTTCGACCAGGGCTCGCTGAGCGCGGCCACGATGACGGCCTGCTGGTGCGCGGTCCTCTTCTTCGCCTCGGCCGGCGCCTCCAGCGCCTACCTGACGGTCTCCGAGGTCTTCCCGATGGAGACCAGGGCCATGTCCATCGCCTTCTTCTACGCCATCGGCACGGCGGCCGGCGGCATCAGCGGCCCGCTGCTGTTCGCCGAGCTGACGGAGACCGGGGTCGTCGGGGACACCGTCCTCGCCTTCAGCATCGGCGCGACGCTGATGTGCCTGGCGGGCCTGGTGGCGGCGTTCCTCGCCGTCAACGCGGAGCGGCGCTCCCTGGAGGACATCGCCAAGCCGCTCACCGCGGCGGCGGGCAAGGTCAAGCGCGCGGGCGGGGGAGACCCCGACGGCCCGGGCGCGGCGGGTTCCAAGCCGGCGACGGCGTAGGACGGGTGACGACGGCACGAGCGTGAGGGCGGGGGCGTCTTCGGCCCCCGCCCTCGGCCTCCTTTGCCCCCGGCCTCGCGGTCGGTGAGCGGCACGCCGGAACTGCGCTATAGTTGATCTGCGTCCAGCCGCCGGAACTCCGGTGGGGGGACAGTGCGTTGGTGGTCCAAGGAAAGACGCCCCACTTCCTGTGGGGAGATGCAGGTGCAAGGCCTGCCCGGCGCTCCGACGAGAACCCGGCCCTGGAATTCAGGGCCGGGTTCTCTGCTGTGCGTACGCCGTTGGCCCGGTCACCGGGCCCGGTGCCTGTCGGGAGGCTCCGCCGGTCCCAACCACAGGGGCCATGGGTCGGCCGGCCGGCCGGCCGGGGACGGGGCCACTCGTCGGTCGGCCGGGGATGGGGCTGCTCATCGGCCGGTCGGCCATCGGGCCACTTTTCGGCTGGCCGGGGACGGGGCCACGGATCGGCCGGTCGGCCACCGGGCTGCTCATCGGCCGGTCGGCCATCGGGCCACTTATCGGCTGGCCGGGGACGGGGCCACGGATCGGCCGATCGGCAGGTCACCGGTTGGCCAGTCACCGGTCAGCGGATGCCCGGTCCGCGGTCCGCCGGGTTACCTTGCCGAACGGGCGGCCGAACGCCGTGGTGCGCCGTCGCCTCACTGCGAAGGCGCACCCCGTACCGCGAGCCCTGCCCACGGGGTGTCAGGCGTCGCCGCGCCCCCGCCGGTCCGCCACGGCCCAGGACGCGAGCGCCACGGCCCCGGCCACGCCGAACACGGCCGGCCAGGCACCCACCTTCTTCGCCAGCGGGTGCGACCCCGCGAACGCGGCGACGTACGCGGCGGTGAGCGCGCCCGCGGCCACCCCACCCGCCTGCTGCCGCCACTGCCGGGCGGCAGCCGCCCCGGCGACGGCCAGCACGACCCCGCCGAGCGGCCGCTGCCTGGTCCAGCGGGCCGCCCCGTACCCGCCCACGAGCCCGCTCGCGGCGACCACCGCGCTGGGAACCTTCGCCATTGCCTGCCTCCTGCGTGCCACGTTCCTCGCCCCATCCCGGACGGGACTGGGTCCCTTCGGTCCCGCCGGTCCGTCTCGGTCCGTCCCCCGATCCCTCGAAGCCCGAGGCTAACCCCCGCGTGGCCGGGCGCCTGCGCCAGGGCAGGTCAGAATTCCTCGCCCCAACCTGAGCCGGGGCTTGTCAACTTTCCTCCTCCGAGCTATATAAGAAGACGCAGACCGTCGGGCATCGCACCTACTGCGCCTGAAGAGAGGAGTGACCCGTGATGCTCATGCGCACGGACCCCTTCCGTGAACTCGACCGTCTCACCCAGCAGGTCCTCGGCTCCGCCGCCCGCCCGTCCGCGATGGCGATGGACGCCTACCGCTCCGGGGACGATTTCTTCGTCCACTTCGACCTCCCCGGCATCGACCCCGAGACGATCGAACTGGACGTGGAGCGCAACGTCCTCAACGTCCGCGCCGAGCGCCGCTCGCCGGCCCCCGAGGGCGCCGAATCGCTGGTGGCCGAGCGTCCCACCGGCACGTTCACCCGCCAGCTGTTCCTCGGCGACACGCTCGACACGGAGCGCATCGACGCGTCGTACGAGGCCGGTGTGCTGACCCTGCGCATCCCGGTGGCCGAACAGGCCAAGCCCCGCCGCATCCAGATCACGGGCGGCGACGCGCGCAAGCAGATCAGCGGCTGACCCGGCCGACCGTACCCACGCAGGCACGAGGGCCGTCCCCCGTCGTCCCCCTCGGGGACGGCCCCGCGCACCCCACCCACGCCCCGTGCCGCCGGCGCCGGAGGAGCCCGGCGGCGCGCAGGCAGCAGCACCGGATCCGGAGGAAGACCCGTAGATGAGCGTGACGACGGTGCCCAGTGTGACGACGACACCCACGGCCCCGAAGACCCTGATCCCGACCCCGCCGCAGCACCGGAAGACCCGGGACGACGACAGCGCCTGGGCCCGGCTGGTCGACGCGGTACGGGAATCGGGCCAGTACCCCACCAGGCCGGAGGCCGAGCGGATCACCCGTATCGTCCTGTCCGCCCTCGGCGGTCACGTCGTCGGAGACGAACGGGTCGACCTCGCACACGCCCTGCCGGAAGAGGCCGCCAGGGTCGTCGCCTCCCAGATCCCGGCCACGCGCCGCCTCACCGCAGCGGAGTTCGTCGACTCCGTCGCGGCCCGCATCGAGGGGGCGACCCCCGCGACGGCCCGCTGGGACGTCAGTTCCGTCCTCAGCGTGCTGCCGCCCCTGGTCGGCGACGACCTGGTGACCCGCATCCTGGCCCAACTCCCGCCCGGCTACGCCCTCCTGTTCGGCCGAGCGGACCTGAGCCCGGCATCGTGAACCCGACGCCGGGCGCGACGGCCACCACGGCAGCACGCGGATGGTGGCCGTCGCGCCCGGGAGTCCCAGCCGCCGACCAGGAGCCCCGTGACCCGGAAGCAACCCGTGACACTCACCGCTGCCGACGGCACGCGCATCGCCTGCACGGATCACCGCCCCGCAGGTCCGCCCGGGGCGGCCGCCTTCCTCCTCCTGCACGGCCTGGCGGGCCACCAGGGGGAGTGGGACGCCCTCGGAGCACGACTGACGGCCGACGGCCACCGCGTGGTGACGTACGACGCCCGGGGCCACGGAGCGGGCACCCGCATCCCGCCGGACACGAGCCGCGCGGCCCACGTCCGGGACGCCGTCACCGTGATCGAGGCACTCGACCTGGCCCCCGTGACGCTGCTCGGCCAGTCCCTGGGCGGCCACACGGCCCTTCTGCTCGCCGCGTCGCAGCCCCGTCTGGTGGCGTCCTTGATCCTGGTCGAGGCCGGCCCGGGCGGCCCGGCTCCCGAACTCCCGGGCAGGATCGCGCGTTGGCTGGACAGCTGGCCGACGCCGTTCGCATCCCTGGAGGAGGCGGCAGGGTTCCTCGGGCACGAAGCGTGGACGGGAACACTGGAGCAACATGAGGACGGCTGGCATCCGGCCTTCGACCGCGCGACGATGATCTCCACGGTCGCCGAACTGGCCACCCACGCCTACTGGCGGGACTGGACGCGCATCACCTGCCCCACTCTGCTCGTACAGGCCGAACACAGCACGATGCGCGCCGACGAACCCGCGACCATGCTCACCCACCGCCCGCAGACCCGCCTCGTCCGGATTCCCGGCGCGGGCCACGACGTCCACCTCGACCAGCCGGCCCGCCTGCACGAGGCGGTACGCACATTCCTCCTTGACCTCGACCAAGCTTGAGGTCCTACCGTCGTCGCGACCGGAACCCACGGAGCGCAGGGAGGACGAGCATGACCACGCGGACCGACGACCTGAGGGACTACCCCGACGAGGAACTGGCCGCCCAGCCGATCGGCGCCTGGACCGGTGAGGCCTACCGCAGGGTCGTAGGGGCGATCCGCGCCCAACTGGCCGTGGAGAACCTCACCCAGCCCCACTGGTGGACCCTCAACCACGCCTCCGGCGCACCCGGCCACTGGACCCGCGCGTCCCTCACCGACCGCCTCAGCCCCTACGACGACCAGGACACCGACCTCGACGCGGTCTACGACGACTTGAACGCCCGCGGCTGGCTCAGGGAGGACCAGCGAGGCGGCATGACCCTCACGGAAGAGGGTGAGGCGGCCCGGCTCCGCGCCCGGGAACGCAACCTCCCCGTCCACACCCGGACCCACGAGGGCGTCTCCCAGGCCGACTTCGTCACCACGGTCAACGTCCTGAGGCGCATGGTCGCCAACCTGGGCGGCGACGGGAACCTCCCCGACCCCGTCATATAGTCCGACCCCGTCAAATAGTTCGACAGCCCCCGTCCCCGCCGACGATGCTGCGGAGCGCACGGCACCACTGCCCACCGACGGGACGGGACCGACCGTTGAACCCCACCCTGCGCCACATCACCTTCGACTGCACCGGCGAGCCCTACGAACTGGCCCGCTTCTGGTCCGAGTTCCTCGGCCACCCCATCTCGGGCACCGACGAGCCCGGCGACGACGAGGTCCTGATCGAACTTGCCGTCGGCACGCCGGGCCTGCTCTTCATCAGGACCGGGGACCCCAAGGGGATCAAGAACCGCCTCCACTTCGACCTCGCACCGACGGGCCGCACCCGAGCCGAGGAGGTCGAACGCGCGCTCTCCCTCGGCGCCCGCATCCACGCGGACCGCACCCTCCCGAACGGCCGGGGCTGGGTCGTGATGACGGACCCGGAGGGCAACGAGTTCTGCATCGAGCGGGGGGAGAAGGGCTAGAAGACGGGCACAGCCCCGCTCCCCGCGAGGGCGGGCAGGGGGAACGTCCGTCGGCCCGGTGGGACGACCATGTCCCCTGCCCCTGACGGCCCGCCCGCACAGGACGCCTCCGACTCCCGCACTCGGCGAGTCCCCCTGGCCTCCGTCCCACTGGTCCCGCCGCCCCCACCCCGAACCGTCGACCTCAAGCGGACCCGGCGGCCGTGGGTACGTCCTGGCCGACGTGACGATCACCCGCCCGACCGTCAGTGACGGCTCCGAGCGTTGCGTTCGGCGGCGGCGTGCCACCAGCGGGGCGGGGACGGTCCGACAGCGGTGGCGCCGGGCTGGTCGGGATGGAGCCCGAGCTGCCGTAACGCGTCAGCCTCGACGCGAATGTCGAACCAGCCGTGCCAGTGACCGTCGGAACCGACCCCGCAGGCCAGGTCCCAGCGGACCTCGTCATGCGTGAAGGGCATCCAGTCGATGCCGCGATCGCGCAGTCAAGCCCGCACGGCCGCCATCGGCGGGGGGCCGCCCGGCAGGTTCTCGTAGGCAGCGATGGTGATCCACTGAGCGCTCGGACTGTCCACGACATCCATCATGCCCGCTCACTGACTGCGAAAGCTCGACGCTTCATCGCAGCCGGGCGGGACATCGGCGCAGCGGTGCCTCCTATGCGGCCGTAGACCCGACTGAAGAGCATCGGAGCGGCGCTCAGGATGCAGGGAAGCTCCCGAAGCACCCTGAGGGCTCCGCTCGGACTCAGCCCAGGCGATGGTCCGGTCAACTGCCGGCCGTGATGGCCGCGTACGTCCACACATCTGCGGGGAGCTGGTGGTGGAGGCGCCATGTAATGGCCATCGGCTTGCTGCCCGAGTGTTCCTCATAGGTGGCCGGGCCGAGAAGCATCCACGGCTGGGGCTTACCGATGTCGGTGTTCTTGTAGCGGCGCACGAAGAGCAGGACGTGGCTGCCCCGCTCAGCGTGGTGCTGATACCGCTGGCCCGTGGGGGAGTTCGCGGCCGTTGCGTTCTGTGATTCCCAGTGGAACAGCGTCGGGCTCAACGCGTAGTCCTTGTATCGGACGGTGGGGGAGAAGTCCTTCTCGTTCTTTTCCAGGGTGATCAGCAGGGCGTCCGTCCGCAGGTCTTGGACCCATTGAACGCCTTGGGCGAAGTGCCTGGGCATCTGCCCGCCGAAGCGGGCCACTCCCAGCGCGGCGAGGACCTCGGACCGGTTGTAGGAGCAGTGCACCTTCAACGGGAGTTGGCTGAGTTCCCCGGGCAAGGGGAGGGGGAGGTGGTCCGCCTGTTCCATGACGTGGGAGAGCACTTGACGCAGTTCGTCGCGGACCACGGGCTGATCTCGGAGCGAGTCCAGACCTTGCTGGTAGCTGGTGAAACCGCCCGCGTTGTCCCACACATTGAAGAAAAGCATCCGCGCGTACGTCTGGTCGGTGACGTTCAGCTGGTCGTAGTGCGGTGCGTCGTCGGCCAGCAGACGTAGATAGGCGTCGGCCCGGTCCGGGTCATCTACGTGGAGAAAGGCGTGGGCGCGCTTGAGGAGGGCTGATTCCCCCGCTGGTGCGGCGGTCTTGATGAGGCCCGCTCGGCGGACGACGGACGTCCAGGAGTTGTCACTCTTGTACAACTCCTTGATCTCCCGACGGCTCTCCCTCAGGTAGTCAGCTAGCCGGGTCGCGCCGTAGGACTTGACCTCGGCGACCAAGGTCTTGACGTTGGCGCTCAGTTGGGTCCGGATGTTGTCGAGCACCAGGTTCTTGGCTTTGCCCTCCAGGATGATCTGGCAACCTGACGGCAGAAGAGGGAAGTCACGCTCGATGTGATCGACGAGCCGGTTCCTGGAGAGGTTCGTGAGGGCGCGGAACTGCTCCTCGAAGCGGAACTCCGCCCGATGCTGTCCGATGAAGTCGAGGACGGTGAGGACGGGCTTCGTCTCTGTGCGCCGTAGCCCTCGACCGAGCTGCTGGAGAAATACCGTGGCGCTGTTGGTGGGGCGGAGGAGGAGAAGAGTATCGACATCAGGGATGTCGAGGCCCTCGTTGAACAGGTCGACGGAGAAGATGACCTGCAGTTTCCCCGCTCGCAGGTCGGTGAGGGCCTGGGCCCGTTCCGCCGCGTGCGAGTCGCTGGTGAGTGCGGTGGCCGCGAAGCCTGCCCGTCGGAAGAAGTCGGCCATGAAGCGCGCGTGCTGCTTGTCCACGCAGAAACCCAACGCGCGCATGGCCGTGAGCTGCGACACCTTGTCACGGACCTGCTTGACGATGATCCGGGCGCGCGCCTCGTTGCCCGTGTAGAGGTTGCCGAGTTCTTGGTCCGTATAGGCGCCCCGCTGCCAGGTGAGGTTCGTGAGGTCGGTGCCGTCAGGGATGCCGAAGTAGTGGAAAGGGCACAGCAGATCGTTTTCGAGA
Organism: Streptomyces sp. AHA2; assembly: GCF_036857595.1. Classification (NCBI taxonomy): domain Bacteria; kingdom Bacillati; phylum Actinomycetota; class Actinomycetes; order Kitasatosporales; family Streptomycetaceae; genus Streptomyces; species Streptomyces sp. AHA2. The sequence continues at coordinate 264,506 of NZ_JAUQWJ010000006.1, read as the reverse complement.
GCCTCCCAAAGGCGCATCTCGGCAGCGATGCGACCGTCGAAGAACTCGTCTTGTACGTTGAGTCCGTCCATGCGCTCGGGGGTCGCCGTCAGCCCGAGGAGTTCCTTGGGCTTGAAGTGATCGATGACCCGGCGGTACGTCGTGGCCGTGGCGTGGTGGAACTCGTCAATGACGATGACGTCGAACTGGTGCGGAGCCAATTCTTCGAGCCGCTGCACGTTGAGGGACTGGACGCTGGCGAAGACGTGGTCCCAAGTCTGTGGTTCTTCACCGCCGTGGAGCAGTTCACCGAACGACGCGTCGTCGAGCACCTCGCGGTACGTACGCAGGGACTGCTTGAGGATCTCCTTGCGGTGTGCCACGAACAGCAACTTCGGCCGGCGATCGTCGAAGGTCTTGGCCAGGTTTCGGTAATCCAGAGCCGCCATGACGGTCTTGCCCGTGCCGGTGGCTGCGACCAGAAGGTTACGGTCGCGCCCCCGAAGTTCGCGCTCCACACGAAGACGCTCCAGCATGTCCCGTTGATACGGGAACGGGCGCACCTCCAATCCCGAAAGGTTGATCTTCAGCTCGGTGGTAGAGGTGCTGCTGCCCGCTTGTGCTAGGGCTTGGTCGAGGCGGCCACTGTGGCGGTCGGGGTCGTACGTCTCGAATGCCGAGTCGCTCCAGTACGCATCGAAGGTCGCCTCGAACTTCTTCAGTACGGCCGGTGTGGCCACCGAGGACAAACGGACGTTCCACTCCAAACCGTCAAGGAGTGCTGCTTTGGAGAGGTTGGAGCTCCCGACGTAAGCCGTGTCGAAGCCCGTGTGCCGTCGGAAGAGCCACGCCTTGGCGTGTAGTCGAGTGGAGCGGATCTCGTAGTTGACCTTGACGGTAGCTCCGAAATCGCGGACGAGTCGGTCGAGTGCGTGCCGGTCGGTCGCTCCGATGTACGTCGTCGTGATGACACGGATCGGCACTCCCCGTTCCTTCGCGGCCCGCAACGAGTCTTCGAGGACGCGAATGCCGTACCACTTCACGAAGGCACAGAGCAGGTCGATGCGGTCGGCGGTGGCGAGTTCGGCCCTCAGCTCGGCGCCGAGACTGAGGTCCTCGGGTGCGTTGGTGATCAACGAGGTCTCGGAGAGGGGCGTGAGGGGGCGTAGGGCGTATACGCCGGGAGCCTCCTGCCGAGCGAGGGTCAGCAGCTGCCGTGGACCTTCGACGATGGTGTGCGTAGCTGCTTCGTGGGCGGGGTCGGGCGCGGCTTCAGCGAGTGCCTTGAGGATGCGGTTCGCAACGGGGACCCGATCCTCGGGGCGCAGCTGGCTCAGTCTGTCGGTTACAGCATCACCGATGTGGCGAGCCAGTACGTGAGGGGAGCTTTCCGGCGTGACTTCGGCGTCGACGGCTTTCCAGCCGGCCGCCCGGAAACTCTCCAGTTCGTCTCGGACATCACTGGTGATCAGCTTCTCGTAGACGCCCGCGATCGGCTGTGACTGGTCCCCTGCTGCCACCGTGCTCCCCCTGGTTCGCAGTTCCGTACGCAACGATCACTCGTGGCGATACGGATCAATTCTCACAGCAACCTCCTACAGGTGAGGGGGGTTCAGGCGTGAGCCGGCCGGACGCCCGGCGCTGCGGCGCGTCAGGGGTGCCGCGCGCGCCGGGGCGGCTCCGCGGTGAATTGCCGTGGGTGTGTCGGCGCGGTCAGGCAGCGGGGTCGTGGCACTCGCCGTACGTGCGGCCCGAACCGCACCAGCAGCTCGCCCCCTGCTGCGGCGGCCACGCCACCGCACGCCCCCGGGCCGCGAGTGTCGTCGCGTACTGGGGGAGCAGCGTCGGGTCTCCCGGGGAGCTGCCCTCCGAGGCCGCGAAGGCCTCGTAGGACGGGACCGTGCCGGTGACGATGCCCAGGTTGGGCGTGCCGGAGGCGGCGAGTTCACGCAGGGCGCGCTCTATCGAGGTCAGGTGCTCCTCGTGGGACGGGTACTCCTCGGCCAGGGCCGGATACGCCTCCAGGAGTTCGGTCAGTTCCGGCGCCGGCCAGTGGAGCATCGCCACCGGGAACGGGCGGGAGAGTGCCTCGCGGTAGGCGCCCAGTTCCGCGCGGAGGCGGAGGATCTCGGCCTCCAGTTCCGCCGGGTTCTCCGAGCCGAGCGACCAGACGCGCTTGGGGTCGTGGAGTTCGTCCAGGGAGACCGGCAGGGAGTGCACCGAGTCGGCCAGGGCGTCCCACTCGTCGTGGGATCGGCCCAGCATGCGGCGGACCCGGTGGCGGCCGAAGAGCAGCGGGTGGGTCGGCTGCGGGGGGTGCGGCACGTCGGTCAGGAGGTGGCGCACCGCCTCCGTGAACGTCTCGTGCGCTGCTTCGAGCTCGTCGTGGTTCTCCAGGGACTCCGCGACGATGACCCAGGGGGCCGGGTCCCGGGGGGCCGAGGCCCGGACGCCCTCGATGATCGCCCTGGCCTCGGCCTCGTGGCCGTACTCCCAGAGGTTCGATGCCTTGAGGGCGCGGACCAGGTGAGGGTGGTCGAGGCCGTCGGGGGAGGCCAGGAGGCGGTCGTAGAGCTTGGTCGCGCTGGGGCGGTCGCCGGAGAGTTCCAGGTGGGCCGCCGCGCGCAGCAGCAGGGCCTCGGCGTCCTCGGGGTACAGGCCGGCGGTCCGCTCCAGGCGTGCCGCCTCGGCGGTGTGGTCGACGTTTTCGGCAGGCGTGTCGGGGCGCATGGGGGACACCGTACTGCCGGGAGGTGACAAGCGTGAGAGATGCACGGACCGGACCCCGGTGACACACGCCCACCCCCGCTCGTCTTCCCGGCTTCTCCCCGCCCCGCTCGTCCCCGCTCCGCTCGTCCGCGTCCGGCTCGTCCCCGCTCCGCTCGTCCGCGTCCGGCTCGTCCCCGCTCCGCTCGTCCGCGTCCGGCTCGTCCCTGGGGGCCGTCACACGGCCTCGCGTCCGCCCCGGCCCGGTGAGGTGAGGTGAGTGATCCTGTATAACGGCAGCAGGGCTCACGCGCGTACGAGAGGAGGGGCGGACGGTGAACCGGATACGGTCCGCACTGCGTCCCGTCCTCGCGTTGCTCTTCCTGGTCGCCGGGATGGTGCTGCTCGACACCGGCAGCCTCTCCGTCACCGTCGCCCTCGCCGCGACCGCCGCCGCCTCGGCGGCCCTCGCGGTCTGCTCCCTCGTCGCCTCGCGCTGCGCGCCCGCCGTGCCGCGCACCCGGGTGCGCACGGCCATCCGCGACCGCGATCGCCGTACCGCCTTCCTGCCCCAGCGCGATCCCGACGCCCGCGGGCGCACCCGGCCGCGGGCGCCCGGCCACGCCCTCCGGGCGACCGTCGCGCAGGGGTGTTCCTCGTGTAGCTGACCCCGCGCGGGTCGTCATGCCGCTCTGTTTCCGTTCCGGCACGACGAGACCCCCGGAGGGCTCACCCATGTCCGTCTTCGCTCACCTGGTCGAGCAACTCGCCGACCTGCTCCAGCCGTTGTTCGGCGCCTCCGCGGCCGCCGCCGCGATCGTCCTGTTCACCGCGCTCGTACGGCTGCTCGTCCATCCGCTGTCCCGGGCCGCCGCGCGGGGCCAGAAGGCGCGGACGGCGCTCCAGCCCAGGATCGCCGAGCTGCGCCGGAAGCACGCCGGGGATCCGGAGAAGCTGCAGCGGGCCGTGCTCGACCTGCACACCGCGGAGAAGGTGTCGCCGCTGGCCGGCTGCCTGCCCGGGCTGCTGCAGCTCCCCGCCTTCTTCCTGCTCTACCACCTGTTCTCCAGCGACACGATCGGCGGCGAGGCCAACGGCCTGCTCGGTCACCGGCTGTTCGCCGCACCGCTCGGCGGGCGGTGGGCCGACGCGCTCGAGGGCGGGTTGTCCGGCGGGGCGGGGCTGGTGTACGCGGGGCTGTTCCTGGTGGTCGCGTGCGTCGCCGTGTTCAGCTACCGGCTCAGCAGGCGCATGATGGCCGCCGGGCCGGTGGGTCACCCCGGTGACGCCCCACAGGTGCCCGGGGTCGGGGCGGTGATGCGGGTCATGCCGTTCATGTCCTTCTTCACGCTGGTCACGGTGGCCGTGGTGCCGCTGGCCGCCGCGCTGTACGTCGTCACCAGCACCACCTGGAGCGTCGCGGAGCGGGCCGTGCTGTACCGCTGACCGGCAGCAGGGGCGGGTCCAGTACGTGAACGGGGTATTGCGGACTGGACCTCGACCTTGGAGGATCGACCAGCCCTGCCGATGGCTCCCCGCCGCATCCGGGTCGCGCGCGTCGGACGGGCGCCCGCGATCGAGGGAGATTGATCATGAAGCTGCTGCGAGTCGGTACGGCCGGGGCGGAGCGGCCCGCGCTGCTCGACGCCGACGGGACCCTGAGGGACCTGTCGGGTGTCGTCCCGGACGTCGACGGCACGCTGCTCGCCGACGAGGAGGCGCTCGCCCGGGTCCGGGCCGCCGCCGACGCCGGCACCCTGCCCGTACTGGATGCGGCCGGGCTGCGGATCGGACCGCCGCTGGGACGCATCGGGAAGATCGTGTGCATCGGGCTGAACTACCACGACCACGCGCGCGAGACGGGGGCCGAACCGCCCGCCGAACCGGTCGTGTTCATGAAGGCGCCGGACACGGTGGTCGGCCCCGACGACACCGTGCTCGTGCCCCGCGGCTCCCGCAAGACCGACTGGGAGGTCGAACTGGCCGTCGTCATCGGGCGTACGGCCAGGTGTCTGGGGTCCGCGGCGGACGGGCTGGCGCACGTCGCCGGGTACGCGGTGGCGCACGACGTGTCCGAGCGGGAGTTCCAGATCGAGCGGGGCGGCACCTGGGACAAGGGCAAGAACTGCGAGACGTTCAACCCGCTGGGGCCGTGGCTGGTGACCGCCGACGAGGTGCCCGACCCGCAGGCGCTGTCGCTGAGACTGTGGGTCAACGGCGAGCTCAAGCAGAACGGGACCACCGCCGAGCAGATCTTCCCGGTGGGTGAAGTCGTGCGATACGTCAGCCGGTTCATGACCCTGTACCCCGGAGACGTCATCAACACCGGGACCCCGGCGGGCGTGGCCATGGGGCAGCCCGAGCCGAAGCCCTACCTGCGGGCCGGGGACGTGGTGGAACTGGAGGTCGAGGGGCTCGGACGGCAGCGGCAGGAGATCAAGGACGCGTAGGGCTTCGCCGGGGGCGGGGCCCGGAGGGGGCCGGGGGCCGCGCCGGCCGGGTCGGCCGCGGGCCGTCCGCGGCTCGTCGCGCAGGTTCCCGCGCCCCCGTGGGGGCCGTCAGTCCAGCAGGGCCGCCACCTCGCGCCACGCCGTCCTCGGCAGGCCGTCGCGCGGGGTGCCGTCCAGGACCTGGAGGGCCAGGTGGTCCGCGCCCGCGTCGAAGAACGCGTCGAGCCGGGCGCGGATCGCCGTGCCGTCGCCCCAGGCGAACAGGGCGTCCACCAGACGGTCGCTGCCGCCGCCGCGCAGGTCGTCCTCGGTGAAGCCGTGCCGCAGGAAGTTGTCGGTGTAGTTCGGCAGGGGCAGATAGAGCTCCAGGAACTCACGGGCCAGCGCGCGGGCCCGGTCCGGGTCCCGCTCCGGGATCACGCCCAGCTCAGGGGCGAGCAGCGGGCCCTCACCCAGGATCTCCCGGGCGTGCGCGGTGTGTTCGGGGGTGACCAGGTACGGGATCGAGCCCGCCGCCCGGTCGCGGGCCAGACGCAGCGACTTGGGGCCGAGCGCGGCCAGCAGGCGCCGGCCGGCCGGCAACCCGGCGGCGTCCAGCGCGTCGAGGTGACCGACCAGGGCCGTGTAGGGGCGGGCGTACTGCTCCACCCGCTTGGCGTGGCTGACGCCGAGGCCGAGCAGGAAGCGGCCGGGATGTGCGGACTCCAGGTCCGCGAAGGCGCGGGCGGCGGCGTCCGGTTCGTGCTGCCAGATGCTCTGGATGCTGGTGCCGACGAGCACCCGGGAGGTCGCCTCGACGAGCGGGGCGGCGTTGGCCGCCGAGGAGTTGCCGCCCAGCCAGAGCGCGCCGAAGCCGAGTTCCTCCAGTTCGGCGGCGGCCTCGGTGAGTTCCCCGCGCCGCCCCGGATCCTCCGAGCGCAGGCCCACGCTCCAGATGCCGTACCGGCCGACCGCTTCCTTGACGGGCGTGCTCATCTGTCCGATCCCTCCGGTGGGCGTCAGGTCCTGCGTACAGCAGGTGCCAACCGGAGGGGACCGGGGTTGATTCCGCCGGGCTAGAGATCGAGGAACCGCTCCAGTGCCTCCACCACGAGCCGGTGGTCCTCGAGCTGCGGCAGGCCGGACACCGTCACCGCGCCGACCACGCCCACGCCCTCGACGGTGATCGGGAAGGAACCGCCGTGGGCCGCATAGGTGTCCGGGTCGAGGCGCGAGGACTCCTCGAAGGTCGTGCCCTTGGCGCGGAAGCGGGCGCCGACCAGGTACGAGGCGGAGCCGTACCGCTCGACCACCCGGCGCTTGCGGGCGATCCAGGCGTCGTTGTCCGGGGTCGAGCCGGGCAGCGCCGCGTGGAAGAGCTGCTGTCCGGCCCGGTGGATGTCCACGGCGACCGGGGCCTGCCGCTCCCGGGCCATGTCCACGAGCAGCGAGCCCAGCGCCCAGGCGTCGTCGTGCGTGAACCGGCGGAACACCAGGCGGCGTTCCTGCTTCTCCAGCTCCTCCGGGCTCGGCGTCAGCTCCGGGCGGGGCCTCGGCGTGAGCTCCTGGCCGTGCGGGCTGTTCTCGGCGGTCACAGGGTCACCGTCACCTTCTCGCGGGCCGAACGGCGGGCGGCTTCCAGTACGTCCAGGGCGGCGGCCGCCTCACGCGCGGTCACCGGGTTGGGGGCGCCCTCCAGCAGGGCCTTCGCCACGGCGGTGTAGTAGGCGGGATAGTCACCCGGCAGGGTCGGCTCGGGGCGGCCGCCGCCGGTCACCGGGGACTCGCCGGAGCCCACCCGGCCCCACAGCGACTCGGGCTCCACGCCCCAGCCGGGCCCGGGCCGCAGACCTTCCCGCAGGGCGGCCTCCTGGGGGTCGAGCCCGTACTTGACGTACCCGGCGGTGGAGCCCAGGACGCGGAAGCGCGGGCCCAGTTGGGCGGTCGTGGCGGAGACGTACAGGTGGGAGCGGACGCCGTTGGCGTGCGTGATCGCGATGAACGTGTCGTCGTCGGTCTGCGCACCCGGGCGGCGGACGTCCGTCTCCGCGTACACCGAGGCCGCGGGGCCGAACAGGACCAGGGCCTGGTCGACGACGTGGCTGCCGAGGTCGTAGAGCAGGCCGCCGATCTCCGCGGGGTCGCCGGACTCCCGCCAGCCGCCCTTGGGCTCGGGCCGCCAGCGCTCGAAGCGCGACTCGAAGCGCCGGATCTCGCCCAGCCCGCCCTCGTCCAGGAGCTTGCGCAGGGTGAGGAAGTCGTTGTCCCAGCGGCGGTTCTGGAAGACGGAGAGCAGCAGTTCGCGCTCCTCGGCCAGGGAGGCCAGGGCCCGGGCCTCGGCCGCGGTGCCGGCCACGGGCTTGTCGACCACGACCGGCAGACCGGCCTTCAGGGCCGTCGTCGCGAGCGGCACGTGGGTCTTGTTCGGCGACGCCACCACGACCAGGTCCAGTTCGGCGGCCCGGTCGAACAGCTCGTCCGGTGAGGCGGCCAGGCGGACGTCCGGGAACTCGGCGCGGGCCTGCTGCTGCCGTTCCGGGTTCGAGGTGACGACCGTGTCGAGGGCGAGACCCTCGGTGGCGGCGATCAGCGGGGCGTGGAAGACGGAGCCGGCGAGGCCGTAGCCGACGAGGCCGACGCGGAGCGGCGAACCGGAAGCGGTGCCGGGGGGTGTGCCAGTCATGCGTCCACTTTCGCAACGCTGTTGCCAAAGTGCAAGCGCCGGGGACAATGGGGGTGTGAACAGGGCGGACGAGAGGACGGGCGGAGTGGGCGGCATGCGCGGCACGGGCGGCGGGGTGAATCTGCCGGCCCTGCGCAGCCACAACACCGCGCTGGTCCTCGGCCTGCTGCGCGCGGCGGGACAGGAGGGGATCAGCCGGCTCGAACTCGCCGAGCGGACCGGACTCACCCCCCAGGCGGTCAGCAAGATCACGGCCCGGTTGCGGCAGGAGGGGCTCGCGGCCGAGGCGGGGCGACGGGCCTCGACGGGCGGCAAGCCGCGGACGGTCCTGCGGCTGGTGCCCGAGGCGGGGCACGCGGCCGGCGTCCACCTGGACCGGGACGAGGTGCGGGCCGTGCTGGTCGACCTGCGCGGGGGCGTGGTCGCCGAGCGCCGGGCCGCACTGGACCTGGGCGCGGGCGCCGGGGCCGTGCTGGCGGCGGTGACGGGAGCGGTGCGGGACTGGGCGGACGGGCCCGGCTGGACCCTGCTGGGGGCGGGCGTCGCGCTGCCGGGGCCGCTCGACCACACCCGGGGCGTCCTGCACCGGGTGACCGGGTTCCCCGCGTGGGACGGCTTCCCGCTGCGGCAGGCTCTGGCGCAGCGGCTCGCGATGCCGGTGGTCGTCGACAAGGACACCAACGCGGCGGCCCTCGGCCTGGCCGCCGGGGGAGAGGCCGGTTCCTTCGCCTACCTGCACCTCGGCACGGGTCTGGGGGCCGGGCTCGTCTTCGGCGGCGCCGTGCACCGGGGGGCCCGGACCGGTGCGGGGGAGTTCGGCCACCAGGTGATCCAGCTGGACGGCCCGCCCTGCACCTGCGGCCAGCGCGGCTGCGTCGAGGCGCTGTGCCTGGCCGCGGTGGAACGCGGCGACCCGGCGGAGGCGGCCCGGGTGCTGGGCACCGCGGCGGCGAACCTGGTGGGCCTGCTCGACATCGACGTGGTCCTGCTGGGCGGTCGCACGGTGGCCGCGGCACCGGAGGCGTTCGTCCGCGGTGTCGGCGCGGTCCTGACGGCCCGGGCCCGGCGGACCGGCCAGGACGAGGTGCCCGTCCGGACCGCCCCCGGCGGCGACCGGATCGTGGCGGCCGGCGCGGCCGAGCTCGTGCTGGGACCGCTGTTCGGGCGCGGGAGCGGCTGACGCACCCGCCGGGGGTCCGGCTCCCGTTCCTGTCCGCCGACCGGGCGGATCGCCGCCGCCGTTCGGGGGGCTATCCGGCGCGGCAGACGTACCGGGGGCCCGGCGCGGCAATGTCACGTCATCATGCGACCCTGCACGCCCGTACACCTCTGCCTCGCGACGGCGGCCGCCGTCCTGCTCCCTGGTGCTCACCCGGCGTACGCGGACGACCCGGCGCCCGCCTGTGCCGCGCCCGACGACCACACCTTCCCGCTCACCACCCGCATCCACGGCGGACCCGCCTCGTACACGGCCGGGGGCGGCTTCGGGACCTGGTACGTCGACCTGACCAACACGACCGACCGGACGTGCGAGGACATCCACCCCGTCGTCGTGCTCGTCGACGACAAGCGCGCCCTGGAACCCTCCCAGCCGCGGCTGGAGTTCTTCGACGGCTCACGGGCCCACCCGGTGCGGTTCGAGGAGAGCGGCGAGGACGAACTCGTGGGGGCGTTCTCCGACGAGGAGGGCGGCTTCCGCGGGTTCACGGTCGGCCCCGGCGGGACCGTCACCGTGAAGGTGCGGCTCGCGCTCACCTCGGACGCCGTGCCGAACGACGTCACGGTCAACGCCGCGGTCGTCCAGCGCCACGACGACGACGGCGACTGGGTCGGCCAGTCCGGCGACTACCGCTTCCGGATCGAGGAGGGCGGCGCGGGCACCGACCCCGGCACCGGGAACCGGCCCGACGCCGAACCCGACCCCGACGCCTCCGTCCCGCCCCGCGAGGACCGGTTCCCGTTCGCCGAGGAACTCGCGAGCACCGGGTCCGGCGTGCGGATCGCGGCCGCCGCGTCGGCCCTGCTGCTCGCCGTGGGCAGCGTCCTGCTCCTGGCACGCCGCCGCCGCTAGACCCGCGTCCCACGGCGTTCCCGGACCCGCCCCGCCCGCGGTCGCGGACCCGCCCTGCCCGTCGTAGACCTGTGCTGCCCGGCGTCGCGGATCTGCTGCGTCCGCCGGGTTCCGGGACCTGCCGCGCCCGCGGTCGCGGACCTGTCCTGCCCGTCGTGGGCCTGTGCTGCCCGCCGTCGTTGGCCCGCCCCTGTCCGGCGTCGCGGATCTGCCCCTGCCCGCGGTCGCGGATCTGCTGCGCCCGCCGGGTTCCGGGACTTGCCGCGCCCGCGGTCGCGGACCTGCCCCTGTGCGTGTCGCGGATCTGCCCCCGCCCGCCGTCGCGGATCTGCTGCGCCCACCGGGTTCCCGGACCCACCCCGCCCGCGGTCGCCGACCTGTCCTGCCCGTCGTGGGCCTGTGCTGCCCGCCGTCGCGGACCTGTCCTGCCCGTCGTGGGCGTCCGACAGGCGGGACGCCGTACGCGGGCCGTTCCCCAAGATCCCCGCACTGTTTAGGCTGGATCGCACGCTGGACCGCGTACGGCAGGAGATCCCGCACATGGCAGACCGCAAGCCCATCCAGTCGTGGCTGACCGACATGGACGGTGTCCTCATCCACGAGGGCGTACCGATCCCCGGTGCCGACGCCTTCCTGAAGAAGCTGCGGGAGTCCGGCAGGCCCTTCCTGGTCCTCACCAACAACTCCATGTACACCCCGCGCGACCTGCACGCCCGGCTGCGGCGCATGGGCCTGGAAGTGCCGATCGAGAGCATCTGGACCTCGGCCCTGGCCACCGCCCAGTTCCTGGACGACCAGCGGCCGGGCGGCTCGGCGTACGTCATCGGCGAGGCCGGGCTGACCACCGCGCTGCACGACATCGGCTACATCCTCACCGACCACGAGCCGGACTACGTCGTCCTCGGCGAGACCCGCACCTACTCCTTCGAGTCCATGACGAAGGCGGTCCGGCTCATCAACGGCGGCGCCCGCTTCATCTGCACCAACCCCGACGAGACCGGCCCCTCCACCGAGGGCCCGCTGCCCGCGACCGGCGCGGTGGCCGCCCTGATCACCCGGGCGACCGGCAAGAAGCCGTACTTCGCGGGCAAGCCCAACCCGCTGATGATGCGGACCGGCCTGAACGCCATCGGGGCCCACTCGGAGAGCAGCGCCATGATCGGCGACCGCATGGACACCGACGTGCTGGCCGGCATGGAGGCCGGCATGCAGACGTTCCTGGTGCTCACCGGCCTGACGCGACCCGACCAGATCGAGGACTTCCCGTACCGGCCGTCGCAGGTCGTGGACTCGATCGCGGACCTCGTCGACCGGATCTGACCCGGGTCCTCACGCCCCGCGGGCCCAAACCCGTCACCACCCGTACGGAGCAGCCGCCGCGTCCCTGAGGATGCGGCGGCCCACCGTGCGGGGGAGGCTCCAGGCGTCTGGAGGTTCACGATGGGTTCCCTGAAAGTCACTGTCTGCACCGGCGTCCTGGCCGCGGTCCTTCTCTCCCCGGCGGCGCACGCGGCGGACGGAGGGGGCGTCACGGTGACCCCGGCGGCTCCCGCGCCCGGCAGTGACGTCACGCTCCGCGTGACCGACTGCGCGCGGCGCACGGCCGTCGCCGTCTCCGCGGCGTTCGTCGGGCCGGCGCGGCTCGCCGTCGCCGGCGACCGGACACTCACCGGCGACAGCCGCGTCCGCTCCACGCTGGAGCCGGGCGCGTACCCGGTGCGGATCGGTTGTGGGAGGACCACGCGGACCGGCACCCTCACCGTCCGGGACGGCGACGGCCCGCGGCCCCTGTCCGGACCCGTTCCCGGGACCGCGGGGCAACCGCCCGTGCCCGGCAAGGGCGGGCAGCCGTCCGCCCCGGCCGGGGACGAGCGCGTGCCGAGCGCACCGGCCTCACCCGTCGCGCCCGTCCGGGCCGGCGGCGGCGGAGCCGCCGGCCTCGTCGCGGGCGGGGAGCGCGCGACCGGACCCGGCACGGCCCAGGGCGTGACCGGGCTGGTCCTCGCGGGCGTGGCCGCCGCGGCCGTCGCGCTCGGCGGTGTCCGCAGGCGACGGGGGACGGGCTGACATGTCCGACCACGATCAGACGTACCGGCGTCTCTACGGCACCGGCCGCATGCTCGCGGGCGTGGCCTGGGTGGTGCTGCTGCTGGGGCTGTGGCTGTGGGGCCGCGAGGTCACCGAGGTGCGGCACGGCATCTCGGCCCCCACCACCGGCGACATGGCCGCGGCCGGGCGGCCCCCGGACGTGAAGCTGCCGCCCGCGCACCGGCCGCTGGGCGACGCGGTGCCGCAGCGCGTGGACATCCCCGGGCTCGGCGTCCAGGCCCCGGTGCTGGCGCGGGGTCTGGACGCCCGGGGGGCTCCCGACCCGCCGCCCTTCGGCCAGCCGGGCGTGGTCGGCTGGTACGCCGGAGGCGCGGCGCCCGGGGCCCGCGGCACCGCGCTGATGGTCGGCCACGTGGACACCGACGCCCGGCCGGCCGTCTTCTTCCGGGTCAGCGAGATGCGCCCGGGCCAGACGATCCGGGTGGTGCGGGCCGACGGCCGGATCGCCGAGTTCACGGTCGAGTCCGTCCAGGTCCTCACGCGTGAGCGCTTCGACGCCCACCAGGCGTACGGGCCACGGGAGTCGGGGCGGGCCGAGCTGCGGCTGGTCACCTGCGGCGGCAGCTTCGACCGGGCGACCCGCAGCTACACGGCGAACGTGGTGGTCTCGGCGTACCTGACGGGAACCGGCCGCTGACGGACGGCCACCGGACCCGGTCGGCGGCCCGCTCCCCCTGGAGCCGCCGACCGGGTCCGTCCTCGACCGCGCGCGCACGGGCTGCGGGAGTGACCCGGCGAGCCGCGCGGGAGGCCACGGGAGCCACGGTGGGTGAACCTCTGGCCGAAGACCCGGCCCCGCCCACCGACTCTAGAGCCCGCAGGCCGTCCGGGCCTAGGGGGTGGATGACGCCAGGTCCCGATACGGTGGCGCTGCGTCACCATGCGGGTGGACTTCGAACCGCGTGGGCGCCACGGGACGTATGTCAGGATTGAGCCTTGGAACGGGTGCACCCGAGGGGGAGTTGGATGTACGGCAGCAGGGGGGTCGGGGCGTCCGCGCGCAGGCGGGCGTCCGCGGTGGTGCTGGGGGCGGCACTGCTGGTCACGGGATGTTCCTCGTCCGACGGAGGGGGCGGCGGGGACGACGGCGGGAAGGCGGGCGCGGGGAGCACCCGGCAGCCCCGCGAGAGCGCCCCGTTCTGGGTCAACCCGGACGGCACGGCGGCCCGGCGGGTGGCCGCACTGGAGAAGGCCGGCAAGAAGCGGGAGGCCGAGCAGATCCGCAAGATCGCCGAGCAGCCGGTCGCCGAGTGGATCGGCCCGGACGACCCGGAGGAACAGACCCGGGGCCTCACCGAGGCCGCCGACAAGGCGGGCCGCACCGCCCTGCTCGTCCTCTACAACATCCCGCACCGCGACTGCGGCCAGTACTCCCAGGGCGGCGCCGCCGACGGCGACGCCTACCGCGCGTGGGTCGACGGCGTGGCCGCGGGCATCGGCGACCGGTCCGCCACCGTCATCCTCGAACCGGACGCGCTGCTCCACCTCGTGGACGGCTGCACCCCGCGGCAGTTCCACGAGGAGCGCTACGACCTCCTCGACGGCGCCGTCAGCGAGCTGAAGGCGCTGAAGAACACGAAGGTCTACCTCGACGCGGGCAACGCCGGCTGGCAGAACCCCGACCAGATCTTCGAGCCCCTCCAACGCGCGGGCATCGCCCGCGCCGACGGCTTCTCGGTGAACGTCTCCAACTTCTACTCCACCGAGGACTCCCTCGCCTACGGCAAGCGGCTGTCCGCAAAGGTCGGCGGCAAGCACTTCGTCATCGACACCAGCCGCAACGGCAAGGGCCCCTACACCGGCGGCGACCCGGACGAGCGCTGGTGCAACCCGCCCGGCCGCGCCCTCGGCGAGGCCCCGACGACCAGGACCGCCGACCCGCTGGTCGACGCCTACCTGTGGGTCAAGCGGCCGGGCGAGTCCGACGGCGAGTGCAAGGGCGGCCCCAAGGCCGGCCAGTGGTGGGAGGACTACGCCCTGGACCTCGCGAAGGCCTCCCGCTGACCCACGCGCCGGACCACCGACCGCGCGCAAAGGGGCGCCCTCCCGAGCGGAGGGCGCCCCTTCGTCGGCCGGAAGCCTTGCTACGGCACCTTCACCCACCGCGCCTTGCTCGGCGTGCCGTCGGCGTTCGTCACGAACAGCATGTACCAGCCGCCCTGGACCAGGTTGCGGTTCTTGGGCAGGGTCACCTTCAGCCTGTCGCCGTCGGCCGTGAAGTCCAGGGCGATCGACCGCTGGTCGACGTCCGTGACGTGCGTGGCCGCGCTCGGCCGGATCAGCCGGACCTTCTCCACCTTCGCCGCATCGCGCGAGGTGAACGTCCCCGTGCCGCCGCGCTCGATGGTCTGCGGGCCGCCCGACAGCTCGGGCCGTTCGGCGCCGCCGTACAGGTACGGCGGCGTGTAGATCTCGATGCGCTGCTCGAACTCGCCCGGCTTGGTGTTGGCCTTGTCGGCGAAGAGCGAGTCGGAGCCGAAGAACATCACCCGGCCGTCGGGCAGCAGGATCGACCCGGAGTGGTAGTTGCGGCCCACCAGCGGGTCGGCGACCCGCTCCAGCTCGTTCTTCTCCGTGTCGTACAGCCGCGCCTCGAGGATGTTGGAGTCACCGCGGCCCCGGTAGTCCTCCGAGCCGCCGGAGATCAGCACGCTGTCGTCGGGCAGGATCGAGGCGTTCGGGTACCGCGTGCCCTTGTCCAGGGACGGCCCGTCCACGAACTGCGGTTCCGGGTCCTTGAGATCGACGATCCGGGTCTTCTCGCTGGACCGCTGGGACTCGCCGACACCGCCGCCGCCGATCACCATGTACTTCTCGTCCTGCGCCGGCGGCAGGAGCACCGTGCCGGAGGTCTCCATCAGCTTCGGGTCGCTCAGGCCCGGGATCTTTTTGAACCTGTTGGTGTCCACGTCCCACACGCCCGGGTCGCGGCCCACGTCGTCCGGCCCGTAGCCCGCGTTGGAGCCCGAGTAGAAGACCTTGCCGTTCTGCATGAGGAACAGCGCCGGGTAGGTCGGGAACTGCCGGACCTTGTCCGTGTAGGTCCACTTCCGGGTCTTCGGGTCGAACACCTCGTTCTTGCCGGGGACGAGCTGGCCGATGTCGTCGAGGCCGGAGACGCTGAGGATCCTCCCGTCGCTCAGGGTGGTGAGCGTCGGGTACCAGCGGGCCTCCTTCATCGGGTCGACCTTGATGTACTTCTCGGCCACCGGGTCGAACTCGAAGGCGTCCCGGATGCCCTGGAAGTCCTTCTTGTCGAGGGCGAGCTTCTGCGCGATGCCGTAGGTGTTCCTGGCGTCGGCGCCCTTCAGGCCGTGCACGCGGTAGTTGTCCTGCGTACCCGTCTCATACTTCTTGCCCCGCTTCTGCGCCTCGACGTAGATCCGGCCCAGGCCGGGGTCGTTGCGCAGGAACCTGCCGGTCGCCTTGTCGAAGACCTTCTTCGCGCGCGGCACGAGCACCGGGTCCTTGGAGACGAACGTCTTGCCGTTCTCCTTGCCCGTGAACCTCGTGCCGGCGGGCAGCGTGATCGGTTCGTCCGGGTTCTCGTTGTGGACGATCATCAGGCCACCGGCCTTGGTGACGTCGCCCTTGAGCTTCTCGTAGCGCTTGGTGCCGCCCGCGATCAGCAGGTTGCCGTTGGCGAGCTGGGTGTGGCCGGTGCAGAACAGGTCGGCGGGCGTCGGGACCTTCTTGACGGTGCCCTTCACCGGGTCCCAGATCCGGGTGTCGAACCTCTTCGCGTCGAAGTTGTCCTGGTTGTTGCCCGACCCCGCGACGAGCAGCACCTTGCCGGTGCGCAGCAGCGCCGCGTGGATGGTGTTCTGCCGGTACTCCTCGGGGAAATCGACGATCTCCCACTTGCCGTTGGCGGCCTTGTACTCCGGCTTGTTGATCGTGTACTGGTGGTATTTCTCGGTGCCGAAGCGGTAGAGCCACGGTCCGTTCATCCCGGCCAGCGCGAGTACCACCGCCGTGCCGATCGCGAGTCGACGGGCCCGGCGGCGGCCTGCACGGTCGTTCATTCCTTACGTCCCCCAAGTCCACCAAGGGCGATCTGCATGGTCTGGTCGGTCCCTCCGACCTCCCCCTCCACGCCGGGGGCGGCGGCCCAGCCGGGCGTGTGCCGCGGGGTCTGCGGCGTCTGCTGCGGCGCGGGGGGCAGCGGCTGCGTCCGGTGCGGCCCCGCGGCCTCCTGTCCCGGGTCCCCGGCGTCAGCGGCGGGCTTCTTGGCGTCCTGGCGCAGCTGCCAGCGCCAGGCGAACACGGGCGAGGCGGTGATCAGCAGCGCGAACGTCGCCCAGATGATCATGGCCGGGTGCGCGTGACCGAGGACGAGGCCGGCCGCGATCGAGGCGCCGAAGATCAGGACGAAGTACCAGTGGTAGCGGAACGTGCCGAACCAGCGGTCCGGGCTCGCCGAGTCGCCCTTGGGCGTGACCACGAACTTGCTCTTGCGCCGCAGCATCGAGTCGATGAGCGCCTTGGCGTACAGCGGCGCCGACAGCGCGGACATCACCATGCCGGCCACACCGCCGGAGCCCTCGGGCTCGTGCGGCGAGACGTTGTGCCGGCGGTTCCAGACGTACAGGCCGATCTGCAGGGCCGAGGCGTTGCCGTAGAGCATCAGCCACACCGCCGGGTCGATGTTCACACCCGAGGCGCCCAGGCCCAGGAACAGCGCGCAACTGAGCGCCGCCAGGATCCAGTTCAGGGCCGACATCGGATAGAAGATGATCATCATCGTGTAGTTGAAGAGCTTGCTCGGCGGCAGCGAGTACCAGCCCTTCCAGTACTGCTTGAGGATCGTCTCGTACGTCCCCCGCGACCAGCGCATCTGCTGGGTGAAGAAGTCCGTCCAGGCGCTCGGGCCCTCACCGACCGCGAGCACGTCCGGGGTGTACACCGAGCGCCACTTGCGGCCGGTGGCCGGGTTCCTGTGGCGGTGCATCTCGAACCCGGTCGCCATGTCCTCGGTGATCGAGTCGTACAGACCGCCGATCTGCTTCAGCGCCTTGATGCGCACGGCGTTGGAGGTGCCGACGAACATCGGGGAGCCGTAGCGGTTGCCCGCGCGCTGGATCAGCGCGTGGAAGAGGAACTGCTGCGACTCGGCGGCCTTGGTGATGGGGTTGTCGTAGTTGCCGTAGACCTGCGGGCCGATGACGAAGCCGACGTCCGGGTCGCGGAAGAAGCCGAGCATCCGCTCCAGGTAGTTGGGCAGCGGCACGTGGTCGGTGTCGACCGAGGCGAAGAAGTCGTAGTCGTCGCCGTGCGCCTCCAGCCAGGCGTTGTAGTTGCCGTGCTTGGTCTTGGCGCGGTGCGGGCCCGTGGCCTGGTTCCACTTCGCGACGCCCTTGCGGGAGAAGTGGTGCACGCCGAGGCGCCGGCAGACCGCCTTCACCTCGGGGTCGTCGCCCTCGTCCAGCAGCCAGACGTGCATCAGGCCCCGGTGGCGGATCCTCACCGCCGCCTCCAGGGTCTTCGTCACCATCTCCAGCGGCTCCTTGCCGGGCACGAAGGAGGTGAGGAAGGCCACTCTCGTGCCGGTCTCGGGCACTACCGGGATCGGGTCGCGGGCGACCAGCGTGGCGTGCGCGTTGGACAGCACGTTCATGCAGCGGAAGAACTCGATCAGGCCGATCGAGACGAGCATCACCATGTCGAGCGCGGGCAGCCAGTCGAAGGCCGGGTAGTCGCGCTCGGTCCAGTGCTCGGGCTGGAGCAGCCAGAACAGCAGCACCAGGGAGAGCACCGGTGCCGCGGCCAGCATCAGGGCGACCCGGATGCGATGCGGCTCCTGCGAGATGAGCGAGCGGTACTGCACCCGGTACGGCTTGTGCGGATCGGGCTGGGTGAGGGGGCCCGCGAGCCGGCTGTAGTGCTCGTAGTCGTAGCGCGGCAGCGTCTTCCTGATCCGCCGGAACGTCCCCGTGGTGCTCATCCGGTGAGCCGGCACCCTCAGCTGGGTGGTCCGGGACGGGTCGTGGTCCTGCCGGGCACCCGTGGGCCTCGACGTCATGAGTCTTCCCCCCACACGCGGGACAGCCGCGTGTTCCGTAGCTTTCTTGCCGCCTGCTGGGTCCCCCTCGACCGGCACAGGCGTATTCGGTGGTGGGTCGCGGTCACCACGTCATCCACACCCTATAGACACGGCAACGCGACCTTCCGGTTGCAGATGCGCCCCGCGCATCGCCTCACGGCGGGAGCCCCTACTCCCGCCGCTCCGCACAACCGGTACGAACCCCCCCAACTATCACCAATTCGCAGCTTCTTGCAAAACCAGGGACCCAGCGTTCTACGGCGTCCCTCATGATCGCAAGATGCGCAACCCGGTGTGTACCGGTCATACGCACTCATGATGGTGCGCGCGGGGGCTCCGCGGGGCGGGTGCGGACGAGCGGGCGCGGATGTCGTCGACGCGCTCCTCCTGCCCTCCTCGCTCGCACCGCGCCTGCGGGCCCGGCCCGGCAGCATGTACGGACGGCGGGTGTGTTCCGTTCACACGGGCGCCCACCGGGTCGCCGGCTGACGGCCCGGCGCCGTCATGGCCAGAGAGTAGCCGTCCCCGCGGGCGGCGCGTGGCGATCTGCGCGGAGAAAGGTTTCGGCCAGGGGGTGGAGCGTGGGAGTCCGCGCGGAGATGCGAAAAGGCCCCCCGCTTCCGCGAGGGGCCTTTCACGTCTGTGCGCCGCCAGGGACTCGAACCCCGGACCCGCTGATTAAGAGTCAGCTGCTCTAACCAACTGAGCTAGCGGCGCCTGCTGACACGGAAACTCTACAGGACGCGCGGGGGTGCTCCGGACCACCCCGGGCGGCCCGGGACCCCGCCCGGACGGACCCGGCGTACATCATTCGGACCGTCAGCATGCGCGCGCAGACGACAGTTGCGAAACTGGCGACGCGCTCCCGCACGTGCACGGGTGCCGTACATTCCGCCGGAAGTGTGAGGGGAATCGCATGGAGACTCCGGTATTCGAGGAATTCGACCCGGCGAGCGACTGCGACTGTCCCGGATGTGTGCACTGGCGGCGGGTCCTGCCGCATTCCCGGACCGGCCGCGGCACCGCCCACCCGGCCTCCCACCGGGCCCTCGCCCTGGCCGCCGTCGCCTCCGCCGCCCTCGGTGCGGGACAGGCCGTACCGGCCGCCGCCGCCCCGCACGCACCCCACCGCCCGGGCGGCGTCCCCGCAGGTGACGGGCCTGATACCCCACAGGGGCAGAGGGCCCCGCTGCACGGGCCGGGCGGGCGTCCGGCGCCGCAGTCCGTCGCACCCCAGCCCACCGCCATCACCCGCGCGGAGATCATCGACCGGGCCAAGATCTGGGTCGCGGCGAAGGTGCCGTACTCCATGAGCGCGTACTGGTCCGACGGTTACCGGCAGGACTGCTCCGGTTATGTCTCGATGGCCTGGAAACTGCCCGGGAACGAATGGACCGGCAGTCTCGCCCAGTACGCGGATCGAATCACGAAAGAGGAACTCCAACCGGGCGACATTCTGCTGTTCCACAATGCGGCGTCCCCCACCAGCGGCTCGCACGTCACCATTTTCGGCGGCTGGACGGACGAGGCGCACACCACCTACACCGCCTACGAGCAGACCCGCCCGCACACCCGCCGGCAGCCCACCCCGTACGCCTACTGGAGCGACTCCGACCGGTACATCCCCTATCGCTACAAGGGCGTCGCCGCCGAGGAGCCCGCCCCCGAACCCGGCAGCGGGAACCCGGGCGCCCCGGCCGTGACGCCGTTCCCCGGGGCGGCGTATTTCGGCCCCGGAGCGAGCAACGAGTACGTCACCCGGCTCGGCCGCCTGCTCGTCGCCCGGGGGGCCCAGGGCGCCTACGCCTCCGGCCCCGGACCCCGCTGGACCGACGCCGACCGGCGGGCGACCCGGGCGTTCCAGCGGGCGCAGGGCTGGACGGGTGCGGACGCCGACGGGCTGCCCGGCCCGCTCACCTGGGAGCTGCTGGTCACGGGCAAGGGCAAGGACGTCGAGGGCGGGGTGGAGGGGCCGCCGCCCGCCTCCCACGGCGTGCCGGGCTACCCGGGGCGGGCGATGTTCCGGCCGGGCGCGGACAACGCCTACGTGACCCGGCTCGGGCAGCAGCTCGTGCGCAAGGGGTACGGCAGGTTCTACGCGGTCGGGCCGGGCCCCCGCTGGACCGAGGCCGACCGGCGGGCCGTCGAGGCGTTCCAGCGCACCCAGGGCTGGCGGGGCGGAGCGGCGGACGGCTACCCGGGCCCGGAGACCTGGCGGCGGCTCTTCTCGTGATCCCGCCGGCCGGCGGGGCCCCGGCCCTCGGGCCGCGTCCCCGCCGGCCGGCCCCGACACCCGGCCGGGCCCGTCGAACGGGTCCGGCACCGGGACCACCGTTGTGACGCATCTGGCGCGGAGGCTGGAGGCACGCATGAGTACGACCACTTCCCACACGTCCGAGCCCGACCCACCGGCCGAGGGGCCGGCCCGGTCCGCCCGGCTCATCCAGAACGAGGGCACCACCGAGATCCCGGTCCACCTGCTGTTCCGTGACGACCCCGACCCGGCGCCGGTGGCGCTGAAGCCGGCGGTCGTCAGCCGCAGGCAGGGCACGGGGGAGCAGCCGCGCCTGCGGCGGCCCGCGCCCGCGCCGCACCGTCCGGTGCCGCGGGTCGATCCCGCCCTGGCGGAGCGGCCCGCACGGGTGCTGCCCGGTGCGGCCGGGGTGCTCGCCGGGCTGTGCGGGGCGGCCGGGTGCGCGGCCACCTCGTGGTGGGCCGGGGTACTGCCGCCGCTCGCGGTGGAGGCGCTGCGGCTTCCGGCGGCGTCCGGAGCCGGGCTGGGTCCGGCGCAGTGGGCGGCGTACGCGGGCGCCGGTGCGCTCGGCCTGTTCGGGTTCGGCGGACTGGCCCGGGGGCGCACCGGGCGGGCCTGGGTGCTGGATCTGTTCGGCCGCTACCGGGGGACCGTGCGCCGGTCCGGCCTGCTGTGGGTCAACCCGCTGCTGCTGCGCCGCCGGGTGGACGTGCGGCTGCGGCACTGGCGCAGCGAGCCGGTCCCGGCGGCCGACGCGAGCGGGGTCGCGCTGCGCGTGGTGGTCCTCGTGGTCTGGCGGGTGCGGGACACCGCCCGGGCCACGCTGGGCGTCGAGGACCACGAGACGTACCTGCGCGAGTGCGTCGAGGCCGCGCTGGCCCGCGTGCCCGTGGAGATGCCGGGCGGGACGCGGGCGGCCGGGCCGGCGGCGGGTGAGGCGCTGACGCGGCTGGTCGCGGCCGACGCGGCACCGGTCGGGCTGGAGGTGTACTCGGTGCAGCCATTGCGGGTGGAGTACGCCCCCGAGGTCGCCGCCGCGATGAACCGCCGCCGGATCGCGGCGCTGGACGCCCAGCACCGGGCGAGCGTGCTGACCTCGGTCGTGGACTCCGTCGAGGACACGGTGACCCGGCTGACCGTGCGGGGACTGGTCGAACTCGACGACTACGAGCGCAAGGCGCTGGTGAAGGACCTGACGGTGGCGTTCTGCTCGGGTCGCGGGGAAACAGCTCCGTGATTGGTATGGACATGTTCAACTAACGGTCATACGCTCACCTTGGTCTAGACCTACATGCACGGCTCACTGAACCCTCCCCCACGTTTCCCAGGAGCGGCAGCATGCGCACAAGGACCAAGGTGTCCGCACTCGCGGTGGGACTGGCCACGACCGGAGCCCTCGTACTCTCCTCCGGCGGCGCCAGCGGCCACGGCTACACCGACCTCCCCATCAGCCGGCAGAAGCTCTGCCAGAACGGCACCGTGACCAACTGCGGTTCCATCCAGTGGGAACCGCAGAGCGTCGAGGGGCCGAAGGGCTTCCCGGCCTCCGGACCGGCCGACGGGCAGATCTGCAACGGCGGCGTCGGCCACTTCAGCCAGCTCAGCGCGCCCCGGACGCCGTCCGGCGCCGCCTGGCCCGCCACCAAGGTGACGGGTGGTCAGAACTACACGTTCCGCTGGCAGTTCACCGCCATGCACGCCACGACCGACTTCAAGTACTACATCACCAAGCCGGGCTGGAACCAGAACCACAACCTGTCCCGGTCCGACCTCAACCTGACGCCGTTCTTCACGGTTCCGTACAACGGCCAGCGGCCGCCGTCCACGCTCTCGCACAGCGGCCGGCTGCCGTCGGGCCTGAGCGGCCGGCACGTGATCGTCGCGGTGTGGACGGTCGCCGACACGGCCAACGCGTTCTACGCCTGCTCGGACGTCACCTTCTGACGCCCGGCGCACCTCCGAGGTCCTGAGTCACCGGCGCGGCCGGCGTGGGGAGGTTCCACGCCGGCCGCCCGGTCCGGCGCATCGACCCAGGGGTGCGCGATGGGCGTGGTCTGCTGCGTCGTGCCCGGCCCGGTCACGGCCCCGGCACCGCCCATGGCCCACCGGCGTCGTACGGCGCCGGCTGCGGATCCGGGGCGCCGGCAGCAGCGCCGGGGTTCCTCGGTGTGATCGCCGTCCTCCGCGCGGTTCGGGACCGCCCACGCCCAGGCCCTCGGTGCCCAGGGCGACGTCGTCTCCAGCGTGGACGGCAGCGGGACGTCCATCCGGCCGTGAACACGTCGAAGGGCCTCTCGCTCCCACGAGAGGCCCTTCGACGTATGGTGCGCCGCCAGGGACTCGAACCCCGGACCCGCTGATTAAGAGTCAGCTGCTCTAACCAACTGAGCTAGCGGCGCATGACTCACGCCGACCGGCGGAAACGGCCTTCCGCGGCTGGCGACGAGAAAATACTACCTGGTCCGAAGGGGTGCTCCTGACCACCCGGACGGCCCTAGATCGCCATGGAGAGCAGGACCGGGGCGGCGTTGCGGTTGAGGGCCTCGGCGGCCCGGCGCAGGCGGTGAACGTGCTCGACGGGCAGGGACAGGGCCAGGCAGCCGACGGAGGAGCCGGCCGTGACCGGCACGGCCGCGCACACCGTGCCGACCGCGTACTCCTGCAGGTCCAGGACGGGCACGGTCGGCGGCTGGCCCTCCAGGCGGGACAGCAGCAGCCGGTCGCTGGTGATGGTGCGGGAGGTCAGGCGGGCCATCCTGTGCCGGGCCAGGTGGTCCCGGCGCCCGGCGTGGTCGAGCTGGGTGAGCAGGCTCTTGCCGATGGCGGTGGCGTGCGCCGAGGAGCGGAAGTCGACCCACTCGTTGACCTTGGGGGTGGCGGGGCTGTCGGCGTACTGGGTGACGCTGATCTCACCGTCGAGGTAGCGGCTCAGGTAGACGGCGGCGCCGACCGAGTCGCGCAGTCGGTCGAGGGTGTGCTGGACCTTGTCCCGCAGCGCCTGCTCGCGCTGCCCGGCGGAGGTGAGACGGGTCAGGGCCTCGCCGGTGACGTGGGCGCCGTCGGCGGTCCGCTCGGCGTAGCCCTCGCGGCGCAGCATGCGCAGCAGCGCGGTCAGCCGCTCCGGGGCGATGCCGGTGTGCCGGGCGAGATCGGTGTCGGTGACGCCGCCGGGGCGGCGCGCCACGGCCTCCAGCACGCGCAGCGCGTCCCGGACCGAGTGGGACGGGGTGGTCGGCGGCTCGTGCCTCAGCGCCACGGTGGTCTCCCCCTGCGCTTGCTGTAGGGCCGTGATCCGGTCGGTCGACCTGTTCCAGGCTAACGGGCAAAGGCCCTGTGCGCAGCGGGGGTTGACAAGAATCGGGACCGCCCGGACCGGGGGCGACGGCGCTCCGGCGGGTGCCGGATACGCGCCCCGGTCCGGACGATCCGCGTTCTGCCTGGTCACCGGGCGTAATCAGAGCACTGCGCTGAGGAACTCCCGGGTGCGGTCCTGCTCCGGATCGCTGAAGATCTTCTCCGGCGGGCCCGACTCGAGGATGCGACCCGAGTCGAACATCAGCACCTGGTCGGAGATGTCCCGGGCGAAGTTCATCTCGTGGGTCACGCAGAGCATGGTGATGTCGGTGGAGCGGGCGATGTCCCTGAGGACGTCGAGGACTCCCGCGACCAGCTCGGGGTCGAGCGCGGAGGTGACCTCGTCCAGGAGCAGCACCTTCGGGCGCATGGCCAGGGCCCGGGCGATCGCCACCCGCTGCTGCTGGCCGCCGGAGAGCCGGCCGGGGTGGGCGTCGCACTTGTCGGCCAGGCCCACCAGGTCGAGCAGTTCCCTGGCCCGCTCGACCGCCTCGTCCCTGGACATGCCGAGGACGGTGACGGGCGCCTCGGTGATGTTCCGCAGCACCGTCATGTTCGGGAACAGGTTGAACTGCTGGAACACCATCCCGATCTTCTTGCGGACCTCGCGGACCTCCTTGTCGGAGGCCGGGAACAGCCGCTGCCCGTCCACGGTGACGGTGCCCTCGTCGGGCTTGGTCAGCGTCATCAGCAGCCGCAGGATCGTGGTCTTGCCGGACCCGGAGGGGCCGATCAGCGTGACGTGCTTGCCGGCGTCCACGGAGAAGTCCAGGCGATCCAGGACGGTGTTGTCGCCGAACCGCTTGGTCACCTGCTCCAGCCGGATCAACTCGCCGGTGCTCCTGGTGGGGTGCTTCTCGGGGTCGGGGAGGGTGTCGGTGGTCTCAGTGGGCAAGGCGACGCTCCAGGGCTCGCAGGCCAAGGCTGGCCAGGTAGGAAATGACGATGAAGGCCACGCCGATCAACGTGACGGGCTCGGTGAACCGGAAGCTCTCCTGCGCGAACAGCCGCGCCTCGCCGAGCATCTCCAGCACCGTGATCGCCATCAGGATCGGGGTGTCCTTGAGCATCGCGATGACGTAGTTGCCGAGGGCCGGGACGACCCGCCGGACCGCCTGCGGCAGGATCACGGCCGTCCAGGTGCGCCGCAGCGGCAGGTTCAGCGCCGTCGCCGCCTCCCACTGGCCGGCGGGCACCGCCTCGATGCCGGCGCGGTAGACCTGCATCGTGTACGTCGAATAGTGCAGTCCGATGCCGACGACACCGGTGGTCAGCGCCGAGAAGGCCACGCCCCACTCGGGCAGCACGTAGAAGAGGAAGAACAGCTGCACCAGCAGCGGGGTGTTGCGGACGAACTCCGTGACCGCCCCGACCGGCCAGGTCACCCAGCGCGAGGGCGCCCGCATCAGCAGCGCCCACACCAGGCCCAGCACGAAGGAGATCAGCGAGCCGAGCACCAGGGCCTGCAGCGTGACCAGCAGGCCGTCCCAGAAGTGCGGCATGAAGTCGGAGACAGCGCTCCAGTCCCAGTTCATCGCACCGCCTCCGCCACGGCCGGCTCGGGCGCCCGGGCCGCGCCGTCGGGGTTCTTCCCGGCGCCCGCCTTCAGCTTCCGCTCCAGCCCGCGCATGCCGCGCGTGAGCAGGAACGCGATCCCGAAGTAGATCAGCAGGACGTACGTGTAGATCTCCGCGCTCTCCTGCAGTGCCAGCCGCACCAGGTTGCCGCTGAACGCCAGGTCACCCATGCCGATGACGGACACCAGGGCGGTGCCCTTGAGCAGTTCGACGAGCAGGTTGGAGAACGGCGGGACCATCTCCGGCACGGCCTGCGGCAGCAGGATCAGCCGCATCCGCTGCCAGGGCGTGAAGCTGAGCGCGATCCCGCCCTCCCTCTGCGCCGGGTCGACCGCGTTCAGCGCCCCGCGCACGATCTCGGAGCCGTACGCCCCGTAGGTCAGGCCGAGCGCCAGCGTGGCCGCCCACAGGGGGACGAGCTGCCAGCCGAAGGTGATCGGCAGCACGAAGAACACCCAGAAGATCATGATCAGGGCGGAGGTGCCGCGGAACACCTCGGTGTAGAAGCCCGCGAGGAAGCGGACGATCCACAGCCGGTGCGTGCGGGCGATGCCCACGACGAAGGAGACCGCCGCGGCCAGCAGCGTGCTGAGGACGAGCAGCTGGATCGTGACCCAGACGCCCTTGAGTACCAGTTCCCACAGTCCCGGGGTCATCCGCCGCACAGCTCCTTCGCGGTCAGGTCCGTCATCTCGGCTTCGGTGAACCCGAAGGGCTTGAGGATGCGGAACAGTTCGCCGCTCTTCTTGAGCTTGCGCAACTCCACGTTGAAGGCGTCGCGCAGGTTCGTCTCGGTCGGACGGAAGGCGAACGCGCCCCCGTCGACGTGCGGTTCGCCGCCGACGATCGGCTTGAACGGCTCGGTGGCCTCCGCTTTGGCGGACTTCTTCACGACCTCGCGCACGGTGAGCGCCGTGCCGGCGAACACGTCGACGCGTCCGGCCTCGACGGCGTTGAGCCCGGCGACCTGGTCCGGGACGATGAGGATGTCGCTCTCCTCGTAGCCCGCCTCGACGGCGTACCGGATCTCGGCGTAGCCGGTCCCGGTGGCGAACCTGGCCTTCTTCTCGACGACGTCCTTGTAGCTGTGCAGCCCCTTGGGGTTGCCCTTGCGGACGATGAACGCGTCGAGCATCTGGTAGTCGGGGTCGGAGAAGACGACCTGAGCGCAGCGTTCGGGGTTGACGTACATCCCGGCGGCGACGACGTCGAACTGCTGGGAGTTCAGGCCGGGGATGAGCGAGCCGAACTCGGTCGGCACCGGCTGCACCCGGTCGACGCCGAGCCGCCGGAAGATGACTTCGGCGAGTTCCGGCGCCTCGCCGGTCAGCCGGCCGTTCCGGTCGATGAAGCCGAACGGGATCTCGCCGGCGATGCCCAGGCGGACGACGCCCGCGGCGCGGAGCCGGTCGAGGAGGTCACCGCCCTCGACGTCCGAGGCGGTGGCGACCCGGCTGCAGCCGGTGGCGCCCAGCGCGCCGAGCGCCGCCACCCCCGCGAGCAGCGACCGGCGTGTGGGTCTCGATCCGTTCGTCGATATGGGTTCTGGACTTCTCGGGCTTCTGTGTGGTGGAGCCATGGGCGCGCGGCTACCCGAACGCCTTCGAGTTATTCAGGTCTTTTCCAGCCCCGCACGCGCCCCGTGCGGTTCCGCCGGCCGGCCTGTCGCCCCCCGGCAGCCGCCCGCCCGTCCCGGGGGCGTCACGGTCCGGGGACGTACCCGCGCCGCTTGTCGACCACGTTCCTCAGCGGCCCACCGGCCGTCCACAGCTCGAAGAACTCCACGAACTGCGCGGCCAGTTCGTCCCTCCAGCCGACCGTGTCGCCGCTCATGTGCGGGGACACGATCAGACCCGGCGCCCGCCACAACGGGCTGTCCTCGGGCAGGGGTTCCGTCTCGAAGACGTCCAGGGCGGCACCGGCGATCCAGCGCTTCGCCAGGGCCTCGGCGAGGGCTTCCTCGACGACCAGCGGGCCGCGGCCGACGTTGACGAACCGGGCGGAGGGCTGCATCACGCCGAAGCGGCGGGCGTCGAACATGCCGCGCGTCTGCTCCGTGAGGGGTGCCGCCGCCACCACCCAGTCGGCCCGGGACAGCAGCCGGTCCAGATCCTCGGGCCCGTGCACACGGGCGCGCGAGGTACGGCCCACCAGCGCCGTGGTGATGCCCAGCGCCTTCAGCGTGCGGGCGACGGCACGGCCGATGGGGCCGGACCCGACCACCACGGCCCGGCTCCCGGCGACCCGGTGTGACTCGCGGTGCCGCCAGGTCCGTGCGCGTTGCAGCTCCAGCGTCCGGGGCAGGTCCTTGGCCATGGCCAGCACCAGGGCGGCGACGTACTCGGCGACCGGCTGGTCGAAGACGCCCCGCGCGTTGGTCACCACCGTGTCGGAGGCGGCCAGTTCGGGGCACATCACGTGGTCCACGCCGGCGCTCGCGATGTGCACCCAGCGCGGGCGCGGCCCTCCGCCCGGCCACGCGTCCCGTACGGCGCGCGAGGTGAAGTCCCACACCAGGAGGACGTCCGCACGCGGCAGGTGCTCGGCCAGCCCGGACGCGTCGGTGTGCTCGACCCGGACCCGGCCGGTGAGGCGGCCCAGGCGGGGGAGGGGCTCGGCGTCCAGGACGAGCAGGGTGGGCGTGGGCATGAGCAGCCGTTCCTCCAGCCGCTGGGCGGGGTGGGCCGGCGCGGACGCCGGGCGGTGACGACGCGGAGGCCCGGTGCCGGCCGGGCCGATCCGGGCGGACCGCCCACGCTGGCAGCCCGGCCCGCGGCCGTCAACACGCACGGTGGCGCACCTGTCGCCGGAGGTGGAACCGCTGCCTTCGCCGGCCGCAGGCCGAACCGCGCGCCCCGGCGATCTCGGCCAACCCGGTGACGGGGGTGGGGGGCGCTGCTCCGACTGGGTACCCGGACCCGTAGTACCGGAAGCGAAGCAGCAGGAAGGCTGGACATGACAGCGCTGGGATTTCTCTACCCGGGCCACTCCGCCGACGACGACTATCCGCGCATCGAGCAGTTGCTGGGCAGCGACATCCGGGTGGAACTGGTGCACACCGACCTCGGTGAGGAGGCCCACCGGCTGGACGCGCAGGGGGCGCACTCGGCCGCGCGGCTGGCGGCCGAGGTCCAGGAGCTGCGGCACGCGGGCGCGGACGCCGTGGTGTGGGCGTCCACCAGCGGCGGTTTCGTCCAGGGCTGGGACGGTGCGCAGGACCAGGTCCGCACCCTGGCCCAGGCGGCCGGCATGCCCGCTTCCTCGACGTCCTTCGGCTTCGTGCACGCGGTGCGGGAACTCGGCGCGCGGCGGGTCGCCGTCGGTGCGACGTACCCGCAGGAGGTGGCGCAGCTCTTCGCGCAGTTCCTGCGCTCGGACGGCGTCGACGTCGTCTCGGTCCGCGGCTCCGGCGGCACCCCGGCGGGGGAGGTGGGCGGCTGGGGCGAGGCCGAACTCCTCGCCTTCGCACGCGAGAGCGACCACCCCGAGGCGGAGGCGCTCCTGCTGCCCGGCACGGACCTGCACACCGCGGCCCACATCCCGGCCCTGGAGAAGGAGCTCGGCAAGCCGGTCCTCACCGCCAACCAGGTCACGGTCTGGGAGGCCCTGCGTCTGGCGGACCGCCGGGTGAACGCCCCGGAGCTGGGCGCCCTGTTCACCCGCGAACCGATCGTCCAGGCCTGATTCCGGGGCGCCGCCCGCGTTCGACCGGCCAGGCCGCCGTGGATCGCCGGGAATAACCGGAGACAGTCCCCTGTTAGAGCCGGGACGACAGCACACGGCTCACAGCAGGAGGCACCCCACCGTGGCGGCAGACGAGATTCGCGGCGCAGCGCAGGGCAGCGCCCCCGTCCCCCTCTCCGTACTGGACCTGGTCACCGTGGGGGCCGGCCGCACCGCCTCCGACGCGCTGCGCACCAGCGTCGAGCTGGTCCGCCTGGCCGAGCGCCGCGGTTTCCACCGGTACTGGGTCGCCGAGCACCACTCCATGCCGGGTGTGGCCTCCTCGTCCCCGGCGGTGATCCTGGCCCACCTGGCCGCCCACACCGACCGCATCCGCCTCGGCTCGGGCGGCGTCATGCTGCCCAACCACGCCCCGCTGGTGATCGCCGAGCAGTTCGGGACGCTGGAGGCGATGGCTCCCGGCCGCGTCGACCTCGGCCTCGGCCGCGCCCCGGGCACGGACGGCGCCACCGCCGCCGCCCTGCGCCGCACCGAGCGCCTCGACGAGGGCGCCGACGACTTCCCGCAGCAGCTCGCCGAGCTGACCCGGTTCCTCGACGACGACTTCCCCGACGGGCACCCCTACCGCCGCATCCACGCCGTACCGGGCCCGGTGCAGGCCACCTCCCCCGGCGGTGTCCAGTCCCCGCACCGCCCGCCGATCTGGCTGCTCGGCTCCTCCGGCTTCAGCGCCCGGCTGGCCGGCGTCCTCGGGCTGCCCTTCGCCTTCGCGCACCACTTCTCGGCGCAGAACACGATTCCGGCGCTCGACCTGTACCGCGAGTCCTTCCGGCCGTCCGCGGTGCTCGACCGGCCGTACGCCCTCATCGGCGTCTCCGCGCTCGCCACGGACGACGAGCGCGAGGCCCGCCGGCAGGTGCTGGCCGCCGCCCTCAACATGGTCCGGCTGCGCACCGGCCGCCCCGGCCTCGTCCCCACCCCACAGGAGGCGGAGGCGTACGCCTTCAGCCCGATGGAGCGCGAGTTCGTCGACTCCTGGAACGCCAACGTCGTCCACGGCACCCCGGACGAGGTCCGCTCCGGCCTGGACGACCTGGCCAAGCGCACCGGCGCCGACGAGCTGATGATCACGGCCAACGCGCACGGCGGGGACGTCCGCGTCCGCTCCTACGAGCTGATCGCCGACGCCTACGGCTTGCCGACGCCCGCCTCGGCCTGAACGCCCGGCGCGCCCAGCAGCTCGGAGATCCGGTCCGGCGGCACCGGACGGGAGTAGAGCCAGCCCTGTCCGGTGTCGCAGCCGATGCTGCGCAGCCGGGTGGCCTGCGCCGACGTCTCCACGCACTCGGCCGTGACGGTCAGCCCGAGCCGGTGCGCGAGCTGGATCATCGCCTCGACGACCACCTGGTCGGCCGGGTTGGCCCGCGCGGCCGCCTCCCGGTCGTCGTACTGGAAGCCCCGCACGAAGGAGCCGTCCAGCTTCAGGGCCGACACGGGCAGCCGGCTGAGGTAGGCGAGGTTCGAGTAGCCGGTGCCGAAGTCGTCGATGGCGATGCGCACGCCCATGTCGCTGAGGGCCTTCAGGGTCTGCAGCGGGCGGCCCGCCGAACCCATCACGGCCGACTCGGTGAGCTCCAGCTGCAGCAGGTGCGGCTCCAGTCCCGTCCCGGCCAGCACCTCCGCCACGTCCGCCACCAGGTCGGAGTCCCAGATCTGCCGCACGGCCACGTTCACGCTGACGAAGATCGGCGGCTCGTCGGGGTGGTCCAGCTGCCAGCGGCGGGCCTGCTCGCAGGCCGTGCGCAGCACCCAGCGGCCCAGTGGCACGATCGAACCGTCCTCCTCGGCCAGTCCGATGAACCGATTCGGCGTCAGTACGCCGAACTGAGGATGATTCCAGCGGATGAGCGCCTCGACGCCGTGCAGCCGGTCGTCCTCCATGCCCACCAGCGGCTGGTACTCCAGCCGGAACTCACCGCGCTCGATGGCCGGGCGGAGCGTGGAGGCCAGGGCCTGCCGGGTCATGCGGTGCGCGTTGCGCTCCGGGTCGAACAGGGTCCAGCGGGCCTTGCCGTCGGCCTTCGCCCAGTACAGCGTCGTGTCGGCCGCCTGCATCAGGGCCGTCGGGGTGGTCCCGGCCGCATGCCGTTCGACCACGCCGATCGACGCCGAGACGGACAGCCGCTGCCCGGAGATGTCGAACGGGTCCTGGACCGCCCGCAGTGCCGACTCGGCCAGCTCGGCCAGTTGCTCGGTGCCGGTGGAGTCCTCCACGAGCAGCGCGAACTCGTCACCGCCGAGCCGGGCCACCAGCGGGACGGTGGTCCGCGAGTGCCCGGCCTCGTCCGCGCAGGCCATGAGGCGCTCGGCGACGGCGGCCAGCAGCCGGTCGCCCACGCGGTGGCCGAGGGTGTCGTTGATGGCCTTGAAGCCGTCCAGGTCCAGGTAGCACAGCCCGATCCGGCCGGTGCCGCTCTGCTCGTACGACTCGGCCTCCAGCGCCGCCGACAGGCGTTCGAAGAACAGGGTGCGGTTGGGCAGCCGGGTCACCGGGTCGTGCATCTGCAAGTGCCGCAGGCGGGCCTGGAGTTCACGGCGGGCGCTGATGTCGGCGACCGACAGCAGCACGCCCTGGTCCTCGCCGGGCAGCGGGGCGACCGTCACCTGCACCCACAGCGAGTGCCCGTCGGGGTGCTTCAGGCGCCGGGTGCAGCGCAGCCGTGACTGCCGGCCGCGCAGCACCTCGCGGTAGGCGTGCCAGGTGCGCGTGTCGGAGGTGAGGTCGACCAGGTCGGCGGCGGCCGACCCGGCGAGCTCGTCCGGGCCGCTGCCGAGCAGCGCGGCGAGCGCGTCGTTGGCGCTGACGACGGCCCCCTCGCGGTCCACGACGGCCATGGCGAGCGGGGCGGCCGTGAAGACGGAGCGATAGGGCTGCCGTGACGGGCTCTCGGTACGGGGAGACGTGTCGATCTCACTCTCTGTGACGACCGGCCGGTCGAGGTCTGCCGCGGGCGCCGGCCCTTCGGAGGTTCCGCTCACCGCTCGCTCCCGCATGTATTCGATCTCTGTCCGTGCAGGAAAGGTCAGGAAAGTGTGCCGATCATAGAGGCTGGCCCCAGGGCCTTCCAGCCGGTGTTCGGCGTCCGGGACCGGTCCGCGCCTCTGCCAGATCGTTTCTGCTCGGCCTTGGACGGCTTCTTCAGGCCCCCGACCAGTTGTGACGTTCCGTGAGTGCTTCGGGGGCGTCGTCGTTCGCATTTCTTCGACCCCTTCACCCGACCGGTGCAGGCAAACAGGGCGCAGTACGACAAATCATCACAGTCTGGGTGCGGTGTCCCGCGAACCTACCCGGAGGTACCTGTGCCGCGTCAGTTTCCGCGCGCCCGATGGCGCAGCACCGCGGCCCTGTTCACCACCATGTCCGCGCTCGCCGCCACCTCCCTCGGCGCCAGTCCCTCCTCCGCAGGGCCCGATGCGGCCGCGCCCTGCGCCCTGACGCGCACCGACGCCCACCACTCGGAGGGCCTGGACACCTGGAACGCCGCCTACCCGCGCCCGGACCGGTCGCTGGACGCGGTGATGGTGTTCCTGTCCTTCCCCGATTCCCACCCGCTGACCACACCGCAGGAGCTGACCGCCGACCACTTCCCGGCGACCACCCGGTTCTTCGAACGCGCCTCCTACGGCCGCTTCACCCTGCGCCCGCACCCGCTCGGCCACTGGATCCAGATGCCGCAGCCGTCCACGGCCTACGACATACAGCGCGACTGGAGCCCCGACCGGCGGGCCGCCTACCTGCGCGACGCGCTCTCCGTGGCCGATCCGCAGGTCGACTTCTCCCGCTACGACGTCGTGTACTTCGTCGCCGACCCGGACGCGCCCGGCGTGGACTCGGACGCGACCAAGGTGGTGAACCTGACGACTCCGCTGCGGGCCGACGGCACCGATCTGCGCCGGGTCGTCACGGTGTTCGAGCAGCACCCGCCGGACCGGCTCGTCCTCGCCCACGAGACCGGGCACGTGTTCGACCTCCCTGACCTGTACCACCGTCCCGCCGACGGCAAGGGCGACTGGGACACGCACGTCGGCGACTGGGACCTGATGGGCAGCCAGTTCGGTCTCGCCCCGGAGCTGTTCGCCTGGCACAAGTGGAAGCTGGGCTGGCTCGACCCGCGCCAGGTGCGGTGCGTGCAGGACGCCGGACCCGCCCGGCTGACCCTGGAGCCGCTGACGGCGGGGCCCGGGCCGGCCGAGACGGGTGCCGCCGGGGCCCGGGCCTTCGGGCTCGGGCACGGCACCAAGCTCGCCGTGGTGCGCACCGGCCCGGACACCGTGCTCGCCCTGGAGGTGCGGGCGCCGGTCGGCAACGACGCGGAGGCCTGCCGGGCGGGGGTGCTGGTGTACCGGGTGCGGGGCGGGGCGAAGTCCGGGGGTGGCCCCATCGAGGTGGTCGACGCCCATCCGCGCACCGAGGCGTGCTGGGAGAACTCCGTCTACCCGCCCCTCGCGGACGCGCCGATCGCCCTCGGCGAGAGCTTCACCGTGCCGGGGGAGGGCGTACGGGTGGAGGTGCGGGCCGAGGGGCGCACGGCCTCGGGGGCCTGGACGGTGAAGATCAGGGTGGGGCACTGAGCGCGGCTCACCCGAACGCGAAAGGCCCCTCGCTCGTGCGAGGGGCCTTTCACCGTCTGTGCGCCGCCAGGGACTCGAACCCCGGACCCGCTGATTAAGAGTCAGCTGCTCTAACCAACTGAGCTAGCGGCGCCTGCTGACGTCGTAGACCTTAGCATCCTGGTCGGCGGGAGGAAAAATCGAAATCCGCACGGCCGAGCGGGCCGCCCGCACGGCCGCCCACAGCAGCACCTCGGGCCCGGGGAGCCAGGGCTGACGGGTGTCGGGAGCGACGAGCCAGCGCGAACCGGACCGGGCGGCGACGGGGCCGTCGCCGGCCGGGAGGGCGGTGGGGCCGCCGCCGGAGGCCGTCGGCGGGGTGGGGGTGCCCTGTGCCCGGGCCGGGCGGCCGCTGGGGGCGCTCCCGGCGGGGGCCGGGAAGGCGTCGGCGGCGCTGCCGGCCGGGGACGGGAGGACGGCGGGGCCGCCGCGTGCCGGCGCGGGGACGGTCACCGCGTCGCCCGTGCCGTGGCACAGCAGCGGCGGTACCGCGTCCGTGCGGCAGGTGTCCCCGCCGTCACGGCCGTGTGCGCCCCACTCCTCCCACTCCAGCAGCGCCGGCAGCCGCTGGGCCGTGCCGGGGGCGGCGAACAGCAGCATGCGGCCGCGGAACTCGGCGACCGGGCCCGAGCCGGGGCCCTCGTCCCACAGCCGGTCGAGCATCCGGCGCCCGAAGATCGCCGGCGCGCTGACCACGTCGAAGACCGAGCCGCAGGGCAGGACGACCGGGGCGCCCGGCCGCTCGCCCCACAGGGCGAGCGTGCTCCGCGGATACGTTCCTGCCGAGGCGAGCCAAGCGGCCCCGTCCGGGGTGACATCGGAGGCGTTCCATGCGCTGCTCATGGCAGACAGGTCTACCGGCCGTGAGCGGGTGGTTCCCCAGGGTTGCGGGAAATCGGGACAGCGGGGGCCGAGGGGGAGTATCTTGCCCGCCTGGCATATGCCAGATCGTCGGGCCGTGCGGTCGGGAAGTTCACTCAGGCGGGGTCGCCGGGCCCGCGGCCCTCCGCCTCGCCACGCATCAGGTCCCGCCCGAACTCGACCATCTTCTTGGCGTAGTCCTCGGTCCACTCCGCCCGGTCGGCGATGTCCGCCGTGGTCAGCCGATCGAACCGCCGCGGATCGGCGAGCTGCGCCGCCGCCATCGCCTGGAACTCCAGCGCCCGGTCCGCCGCGGCCCGGAACGCCAGCGTCAGCTCCGTCGCCCGGGCCAGCAGCGCCCGGGGGTCGTCGATCGACTCGAGGTCGAAGAAGTGCTCGGGATCGGAGGCCGCCTCCGCGGGCTCGAACAGCAGGGGCGCGGGGCGTAGCCGCGGCTCGTTCCGACGCGGCGTGGGCTCCGCCATGTCTTGTCCTCCTCGTACTGCGCGCACGGCCCGCCGGGCGGATCGGGCCACCGTCCATTGTCCCGCGGTGCGCAAGTGGGCATCGCGGTCGTGGACACCCCCGCACACCACCCGCCGCCCGCCACGCTGTTCGGAGCCGCTACGCCCCCCAGGCCACCCGGTGTTCGGCCAGGTGGGCCAGGACCGCGTGGTTCGCCTCCCAGCCGTCCGGGAACTTCACCACCGTTCCGAGCTGGACCGGTTCCGTCGACGGGTAGTCGTCCAGGAGGTCCGTGACGCCCGCCCGGCAGACCACGATGCAGGCGTGCCGGTGGCGGGAGGCCAGGACGCAGAGACGGCCCGTCTCCAGGTGGAACGCCGTGGCGTCGGGGCGGCCCGAGAGGGGGTGCAGCACCACCGTGACGTCGTACTCACGGCCCTGCAGCCGGTTCGCCGTGTCCACCACGACGTCGGTCACGCCGAGGCCGGTCAGGGCCGCGCGGACCGCCGCCGCCTGATCCCGGTGCGCCGTGCCGACGGCGATCCGGTCGGCCGTCAGGGGCGAGGGGTCCGGTGAGCGCTCCGAGGACGCCGCACCGCCGCGCTCCAGCAGGCGGCGGACGACCCGGGCCACGGCCCGGACCGCCTCGGGATCCGTGCGCGGGGTGTTCCGGGCGGGCAGCTCCAGCAGGCCCCAGCCCGACGCCGCCGCCTCGTCGATCACCCGGTCCGGACCCGAACCGTCCGACGGCACCGCGAAGGCCAGGGCACGGTCGCCGTGGCCGGTGCCGCTGCGGAAGGGCGTGTACGGGTAGAAGGCGTCCGACACCAGGGGGGCCGCCGAGGCGGGGAGCCGCCAGGAGACGGGCAGGCGGTGCTGCGGCAGGTCCGGGTTGTGCGCGAGCAGGGTCGTGACCGCCGAGGCCGACGGGTCGTGGGTGAGGCCCGCCCACTGCTCGCTGCCCACGATCGCGAAGGGGTCCAGCTGCCCCGGGTCGCCGACGAACAGCGCCCGCTCGAACAGTCCGGCCACCGCGAGCAGCGCGTCGGAGCGCATCTGGTAGGCCTCGTCGACGATGGCGTGCCGCCACGGCTCGTCCGTCTTCACGTGCGCCCACTTCGCCGCCGTCGAGATGACCACGGCCAGTCCGGCGAGGTCGGCCGCCTTGGCGGACTTGCGGACGTTGCCCAGGCCGTCGAGCGCCTTGTCGTACGGGTGGGCGTCGCTGCTGTGCAGCCGTCCCACCGGCAGGTCGGGGCTCTTCTCGGCGAGCCGCAGGACGAGGTCGTCGACCTGGGCGTTGGTCTGCGCGACCACCATCAGCGGGCGGCCCGCCTCGGCCAGCTCCAGTGCCGCGCGGACGACCAGCGTGGACTTGCCGGCGCCGGGTGGGGAGTCGACCACGACCCCGCGCGCGGTGCCGTGCAGCGTGTCGTGGAGGATCGCCTCCGTCGCCTGGGCCGCGGCGGCCGAGGGGTCGAACACCGTGGTCACAGCACATCCTCCTCGGTCACCGGATCGGCGGCCTCCAGGGCAGCCTCGCCGGGCGGCCCGCCGTGTGTCCAGGGCGTCTGCTCCGGGTCGGGCAGCTTCGCCCCGCCCCGCTGCTCGTGCTCGAACAGCGTGAAGCAGACCCGGTCGCCCTTCTCCGGCACCGACCCCGGCTCGGGCTCCTTGCCGCGGCCCATCTTGTCGAGGATCCGCAGCACGACGTACGCGCCGTCCTCCTCGGCCGCGACGAACTCCGCCGACTGCGGCTTGCCGCCCAGCGACCGGTACACCTTCGTCCGCTCCCCGAGATGCGGCCGATCGTCCGTGCGGACCGTGACCAGGGGGCGGGGGCTCGGTCGCCTGCCGTCGCTGTACGCCATCACCACGTCGGTGACCTCGCCCGCGAACGCCTCCCCGGACAGCCGCCGGCCGGCCATCACCAACGGGTCGTCGAGGGCCTCCTGCGCCTCCAGCCGGGCCTGCTCGCGCTCGCGGGTGGCGAGCTTGTTCGCCGCCGTCACCGCGTCGTCGCGGCGCGGTTGCGGGGGCTCGCCGGCCAGCACCCGGTCGCGGTGGCCCGTGAACGACCAGCGGTCGCGGGTCCAGCGCTCCTCGACGTGCGCCCCCTGCGGCAACGCGCGCAGCAGGTCGAGACCGTGCCACACCGCGTCCCAGGTGGGCCGGGTGCGGCTGAGCACCAGGTCGCGGATCTCCCGCTCGGCGGCGGTCAGCGCCCCCAGCCGGTCGTCGGCCTCCAGCCCGTCCTCGGCGGCCTGGAGGGCCGTACGGGCGCGGTCGTAGCGCTCGATGGCCGGGGCGAGGAGCTTGTTGTCGAACGCCGGGTCGGTGGCCGGGCCCGCCGGCGGGCAGAGCAGTTGGCCGCGCTCGTCGCGTCCCAGCTCGGCCCGCAGCGCCGCCTCGGCGCCGGTGACGCCCCCGGGCGGATCGATCCAGGCGAGCAGCGCCCCGAGGTGCTGATCCTCCAGGGTGGACTGCCCGGTCGCCCAGTGCCGGCCCAGGACGTCGGTCATCGCCAGCAGCAGCGACGAACCCGGCACCCGGGCCCGCTCCCCGAAGTGGGTCAGCCACCGGCCGAGCAGCGGCACCCTCGGCGGCGCCGGGTGGGGCGCCTCCGGGTCCTGCTCGGCCGTCCGCCGGAACCGGGTGGAGCGCCCGAGCAGCCGTACCAGGTCGATGCCGGCCCGGCTCGGCACGATCAGCTGCGGAGCGTCCGCGCACAGGTCGACCTCGACCTTGACGCGCTTGCCGGTCTCCGGGTCCGTCTCCGTGCGCTCGGCGGTCTCGACGCTCTCGCCGTAGGAGTCGACGTAGGGCAGCACCACGTCGGCCAGGTCCGCCAGGAAGCCGAAGCGCAGGTCGCGGTCGCGCGGCTGCGGAACGACCAGCAGGCGCGGCGCGTCCCGGTCGGTGCCGACCAGCGCGCCGAGCGGGGCGCCGGCCTCACCGGCGGTGGTGAGCGGCACGAACACCAGCGGGTGACCGGACAGGTGCCGGTGCCGGACGGTGGCGGCGGGCTGGGCCCGGCCGGTGCTGACCGCTTCGAGGCGGGCCAGCGTGGAGATCAGCGACACGCGGCCTCCAGCGCCTCGGCGCGCAGGGCCGCCGCCCGCCGCAGCGCGGCCACCGCCGGGTCGTCCGGGTCGCCGGCCTCCCCGCGGGCCGCCGCGAGGACGTCCTCCACCGTCGTCAGGCCGCCCAGTTCGGCCCGCACCGGGCGGCCGAGCGCGGTGACCGCGCCGCTCGCGCGCGATCCGGACCGGCAGTGGAAGGCCAGCTCGCAGGCGGACAGGCACTCGGGCGCGTACGTCGCCGGGACGGACTCCACGGCCGCCGTCAGCTCCTCGGCGGGCAGGTCGGGGGAGAAGCAGGTGCCCTCGGGCAGGGCGTCGGCGATCTCCTCGATGCGGGTCAGCCGGGCCAGCTGACGGGCCGTCACCGCGCGCTGCTTGCGGACGTCCACGGCGGAGGCGGCCGGCAGGTTGGAGAAGTCCCGGGGGCAGACCAGCAGGATCCGGTGCCGCACGCGCGGGGCGGGCTCCAGCCGCGCGGCGACCTCCTCCAGGGCCAGCACGTACACCGCCGCCTGCCGGGCCGCCGCGCCGACCTTCGCCGGGTCCGCCGAACCGTCCAGCAGCGGGAAGGACTTGATCTCCACGACCGTCCAGCTGCCGTCCGGGTGCACCACGACCGCGTCCGGCTCCAGGTAGGCGGGGGAGCCCGCGACGTCCAGCGCGAGCATCGGGTGGTCGAGCAGTGTCCACGCGCCCGGGTGCGCGACGGCCTCCCGCAGTTCCAGCGCCGTACGGGCCGTGCGCCCCTGGGGGCCGGTCGCGGTGAGGTCGGGCACGCGCGCGCCGGCGGGGGGTTCGGCGGAGCGGTCCAGCTTCTCGTGCACCAGCCGCAGCAGCTCCGCGCCGCCGTCGGCCTTGACCTTCGCCTCGAAGGCGTTGCCCCGGGTGAGCGCGAACTGCGACTGCCCGAAGGCCGACGGCGAGCCGAGGGCGTCGGCCAGCACCGCCTTGTTCACCCCCGCTCCGTCCAGGATCGCGCGCCGCGCGCAGCCGGGGTTGGCGGCCAGCGCCGCCAGCGCACGCGCGTCCAGTGCCTTCGCGGGTACGTCGGGGCCGCGCAGCTCAGCGAGCCGGTGCCGGAGCGCCGTCCCCCGCGTCCTTGGGGGAGGCACTCGGCTCGGCTCCGGCTGCGAGCCGCGACTCGCGCTGCCGTGGGATTCGCTCACCCGCGGAAGTCTGGCATCCGGCACTGACAATCGGGGAACCAGCGGCGGACGAGTCCGCCGGGACCGCTGCGGCCACCGTGGCGAACCGGGCCTTCACGCGGTCGGCGGTGCGCATCACGACCGGCGCCAGGAGCAGACCGGCGCCCATGACGACGGCGCCCGCGGCCGCGTCCAGGAAGTAGTGGTTGGCGGTGCCCATCACCACGATCGTGGTGATCAGGGGGTAGGCGACACCGGCCGCCTTCATCAGGCGCGTGCCGCCGTGGCGCCACAGCATGACCCCGCACCACAGGGCCCAGCCCACGTGCAGGCTCGGCATCGCCGCGTACTGGTTGGTCATGCCGCCCATGCCGCGCGGCGCGCTGGCCGCGCCGCCCCACCAGCCGTAGGAGCTGTACTGGGCCATCGTGTCGACGAAGCCGTGACCGGGGTCGAGCAGCCGGGGCGGGCAGGTGGGCAGCAGGGTGAAGCCGATCAGGCCGATGAGGGTCGACGTCATCAGCCAGGTGCGCGCGGCGCGGTAGCGCACCGCGCGGGAGCGGAAGAGCCACACGAGGACGACCGGGGTGACCACGTAGTGCAGGGAGGCGTACCAGAAGTCGGCGGGTATGCCTATCCAGGGCTCACGCGTGAAGAGGCGGTTGAGCGGGTGTTCGGCGTTGAGGTACAGCGCCTTCTCGATCCGCAGGATGGCCAGGCCGTGGTCGACCGCCGTGGAGACGTCGCCCCGGGCGAGCAGGCGGCCCGCCGTGTAGCACGCGTACACCAGCAGGATGAGCGGCAGCTCCGTCCACCAGCGCAACCTGGGCGCAGGGGCCGCCTCGGTGCCCGGTGTCTCGGTGTGCGGCATCCGATCGCCCTCCCCCTTCGTCCTCACGTGCAGCCCGGTCGGCGTGCCACTTTACGGTGTGCGGGCCCGCCCCGGGGGCGGCCTCCGGACCTCGAAGACGCACAGATCGCCCCCCGGGTTGCCCGTCGGAGGCGTGCGCGATGATGGAGGGGTTCCGCTTGCGTCGTATCTCCGGAAAGGTTCCCCATGGCCGCGCGCATCCTCCTGGCCCGCCACGGACAGACCGCCTGGTCCCTGTCCGGCAAGCACACGGGCCGGACCGATGTACCGCTGCTGGAGGAGGGCCGGCGCGGCGCGAAGCTGCTGGGCGAGCGCCTGCACCGCGCCCCGTACGAGGGGCTGGCCGGGGCCGAGGTGCGCACCAGCCCCCTGGCACGCGCGCGTGAGACCTGCGAACTGGCCGGCTTCGGCGACCGTGCCCGCACCTGGGACGCCCTGCTCGAATGGGACTACGGGGCGTACGAGGGCATGACACCGGCGGAGATCCAGGCCGTCCGTCCCGGCTGGCTCATCTGGCGCGACGGCGTCCCCGGGGGCGAGTCGCTCGCGGCGGTCACGGCCCGCGCGGACGAGGTGGTGGCCTGGGCCCGCTCGGCCGACCGTGACGTGCTGGTCTTCGCCCACGGGCACATCCTGCGCTCCATCGGGGCACGGTGGCTGGGCCTGCCGCTCGACTTCGCCGCCCGCATACGCCTCAACCCGACGTCGCTGTCGGTCCTGGGCTGGGCGTACGGCGAGCCGGCGATCGAGAGCTGGAACGACCTGGGCCACCTGGCCTGAGGGTCGGGGCAGGGCCGGGGTGGAGCACCGGGACGGCCTGCTCCTAGGCCATGCGCGGCAGCGAGGCGTGCCGGTCCAGGAACGCCGACACCCCTGATGCGCGCCGGTGCGGCAGCAGCACCCGTGCGGTGGCCGCCAGCATCGTCCGGATCCGGGACGACTGGACCTCTTCGAGCAGGTCCAGCACCCGCATCCCGGCCAGCGCCGCCTCGTCCGGCCGGCCGCCCCGGGCGAGGTCGTCCGCCAGTTCCGCCGTGTACAGCGCGATGTTCCGCGTGAAGTGCCGGTCCTGCAGCTGCGCCGCCCGGCGCGCGTGCCGGGCGGCCCGGGGCCAGTCGCCGAGCGTGGACCAGCACTGGGCCTCCAGGCCCTCCAGTTCGGCTTCGCCGTAGAAGCTCATCCACTCGGGGTCGGCGTCCGAGGGGCCGCGTTCGAAGTAGGTCTGCGCCCGGGCCAGTGCCTGCTCGCAGGCGACGCGGTCGGCCATTCCGGCCCAGCCGCCCGCCTCGCGCAGCGCGAGCAGCGACATCAGCCGCGCCGAGCCCATGGGCCGGGCGGCGAGCTGCGCGGCCTGGGCCGCCCGGACCGCCTCGCGCGGCCGGCCCGCGTCGCGCGCGAGGAACGCCGTGTTGCAGAAGGCGTGCGCCTCCAGGCCCGGGTCGCCGGTCATCCGGGCGGTCGCCAGCGCCTCGGCGTAGTGGGAGCGGGCGTCGTCGAAGCGGCCGGAGTCGTGCGCCAGCCAGCCCACGGAGATGGCCAGTTCGCCGGCGCCCGAGTAGAGGCGGTCCGCGGTGGTCTGCCGGGTGGCGCCCGCGTCCAGCAGGGCGTAGGCCGCGCGCAGCGGGGCGGCGGCGCGGCGGTAGAGGCCGTCGGCCCCGTGCCGGTCGTCGAGCAGCCGGATCCGGCGCACGGCTTCCTCCACGGCGCCGGCGTCGCTCGCCCCGGCGCGGCGCACGGCGCGCTGGGCGGCCGAGGCGTCGCGGGAGAAGCCGGCGGGTCCCAGCGAGGCGGCGGCCACCGTGGCGCCCCCGCCGGTCATGAATGCGCGACGCAGCACGTCGCTCTCCTCGTAGGTGTCGTGCGAGTGGAACGGGTCGTACGGGTTCCGCGTTTCATACGGCCCGCACGCCC
Source organism: Streptomyces sp. AHA2 (assembly GCF_036857595.1). NCBI lineage: Bacteria > Bacillati > Actinomycetota > Actinomycetes > Kitasatosporales > Streptomycetaceae > Streptomyces > Streptomyces sp. AHA2. The sequence goes on along the minus strand of NZ_JAUQWJ010000006.1, from coordinate 222,610 downwards.
TGTCGGTCTCACTGGGGGCGTTCGCCGGGTGCGGGGTGTGCGTCGGGGGCGTGTGCTCCATGTCACGCGCCCGGCGCCCGCGTACCGACGAGCGGGGCGCGAAGCCCAGGTCGGTCAGCGTGCGGCCGGGGAACATGTGCAGGAACACCCGTTCGTACGCGTAGTTGGGGCAGCGGATCTCGCCTGCCTCGACCCGGCCGACGTAGCGCGCGTCGCAGCTGACCTGCTCGCCGATCTCGAGTCCGGCCCGGCGGATCGCCGCGGCGAACTCGGCCGGCGAGCGCTGTCCGCGCAGCCGCCGGAAGACGAGGTTCGGCCGTGCGGGCCGGTCGGGCTGAGACGAGGCCACCGTTGACGACGCCATGGCCGGGTCCTCTCGTGCGAACCGTCGAACCATGCCGGACGCCGGGCGAGTTGCGTGCGTTGTCCGCAGATCCGCCCTGTGTCCGGCGGGCAAGAACGTACCTGCTGTGCCGGAGTCCTCACGCTGTGTTTGGCTACAAACCGGATATCTCATCCGTGATCCGCCATGAAATGCCATCCTTTGTGGCTGACTTCCGCCGTAGCCGTTGACGTCCCGCCGCGTTGAACCGGTCGACCGGGAGGAGGCCCCCGACTCCCGACCGCTTGTCCGAGCAGGGGTTCTCGTGGTGGAGGCCGGGATGGAGACCAGCCGGATCGACGATCCTCGTACGCCGTCGTGCAGACCGGCGGTGGGCTGCGACGTGGTGACGGTGCCGGCGCGACAGGGACTCGAGGCGGTCGACATCCTGCGGCGCGCCCCGGGGGACGCCGTCGGACCCGTGCTGCACGACGACGGCGGTGACACCCTGGGCTTCCTGGTGCCGCCCGGAACCGCTGCCGGCTGGGACGTCCCGGGCAGCACCTGCACCGGGACCGACGGCCGCGGACCGCGCCTGGCGCCCGAGCCGCCGGTGGAGGGCGCCGACTGGCTGCTGCCGCCCGGCGAGGCGGACCTCGCCACGGACCCGGCCGTACTGCGCGAGGCCCTGGACCAGGCGGCCCGCATGATCAGGGCGGCGGACAGCTGCCGCTGAGGCCCGCGCCGGGCGGCCGTGGCCCGGGCAGCCCCCGCTGACGGCCCGGCCCCGGCGGCCGTACGCCCCGCCGCCGCACCACCGCGATAATGGGCGGATGGGCAAGTCCAGGAGCGGCCGGCGCAGACCGGCCGGTGAGCAGGCCGTCGTCGAGAACGTCGACGGCGGGCTCGCCGAGTTGATACCCGACCGTGAGCGCGGCCGGGCCTGGACCCTCATGATCGACGGAGCGCCGCAGTCGCACGTCGACCTGGACGATCCGGCGTATCTGTCCTTCGAGTACCAGCGCCGGCTCGGCCATGTGATCGACCTCATCGCCCCACCGGGCCGGCCCGTGCACGCGGTGCACCTGGGCGGAGGCGCCCTCACCCTCGCCCGGTACGTCGCCGCCACCCGGCCCCGCTCCACCCAGCAGGTCGTCGAACGGGACGCGGCCCTGGTCCGACTGGTGCGCCGCGAGCTGCCGCTGGACCCGAACGCGCGCATCAGGGTGCGGTCCGCCGACGCCCGCGCAGGGCTCGCCAGGGTGCCGGACGGCTGGGCCGACCTCGTCATCACCGACGTGTTCGGCGGAGCCCGGACGCCGGCCCACCTGACCTCGACCGAGTTCCTGGACGAGGTCCGCAGGGCCCTCAAGCCCGGCGGTGTCTACGCGGCCAACCTCGCCGACGGGCCGCCGCTGGCCCATCTGCGCGGCCAGATCGCCACCGCCGCCGCCCGGTTCGCGGAACTGGCGCTGGTCGCCGACCCGGCGGTCCTGCGCGGCAAGCGCTTCGGGAACGCCGTCCTGGTCGCCTGCGACCATCCGCTGCCCGTGGCCGAACTGACCCGCCGGGCCGCCTCCGACCCGCACCCCGGCCGGGTCGAACACGGCAGGGCGCTCACCGACTTCACCGGCGGCGCGCTCCCGGTGACCGACCTCGCCGCGGTGGCATCGCCCGCCCCGCCCCCCTCGGTGTTCCGGTGACGCCGGCCGCCACCGGCCGGCCCGGCGCTCAGTAGGTCCCGATCTCCACGCGGGGCGGACCGTCGTGCCAGGTGCAGAACACCGACACCCGGTCCGCGCCCGAGGCGAACTCCACGCGGATCCACGACTCGGTCTTCCACACCTGCATCGACCAGCCCGCGCCCGGCGTCGCCGAGACCAGGGACGCCGACGCCCTGCCGAGGTCGAAGACCGCCCGGCCGCCCTCGGTGTCGTAGCTCTTGACCTCGCCGGTCGCGGCGGGGGCGGCCGTGGGGGAGGGAGCACGGGACGGCCCGGGCGTACGCGAGGGGGCGGGGCTCGGCTTCCCGGACGGCGGTGCGGAACCGGGCGTACGGCGCTTCGGCGGAGGCGACTTCGGCGATTGAGCCGCCGGTGGCTCGGACACCCGGGGGGCCGTGTCGGCGGCCTTGATGGGCAGGGCGCGCGGCGGATCGTAGGCCGTGCCCGCCATCACCGCGTGGACACCCCACCACGACAGCGTGACCGCCGCGCCCGTGGCGAGCAGCCAGGCCAGTACGTGTACGAGTCCTCTGCGCATCGCGGCCATACTGCCTCACCGCTCCCACGCGTTGTCCACAGAGGAGCCCGCCCAGGTGCCGTCCGCGCCGGTGACGGGGAGTTGTCCACAGGCCCGCACCGGGCTGTTCGGGATGGCGTACGGTGCGGCGCATGGCAAGTGTGCTCGTGGTCGAGGACGACCAGTTCGTACGCTCCGCGCTCATCCGGCACCTGACCGACGCCGCGCACACCGTGCGCAGTGTGGGGACGGCGCTCGAGGCGCTGCGCGAGGTCGCCCATTTCCGCTTCGACGTGGTCGTCCTGGACCTCGGACTGCCCGATCTCGACGGGTCCGAGGCCCTGAAGATGCTGCGCGGCATCACGGACGTACCGGTGATCGTCGCCACCGCCCGGGACGAGGAGACGGAGATCGTCCGGCTGCTCAACGCCGGAGCGGACGACTACCTCACCAAGCCCTTCTCGGTCGAGCACCTGTCGGCCCGCATGGCGGCCGTGCTGCGCCGGGCCCGCTCCGGCTCGGGGGAGCAGGAGACCTCCCCGGTGCTCCGGGTCGGCGGGCTGACCGTCGACCCACTGCGCCGCCAGGCCGAGCTGGACGGTGTGCGACTTGACCTCACCCGCCGCGAGTTCGACCTGCTCGCCTTCCTCGCCCGCCGCCCCGGCGTCGTCGTGCCCCGCAAGGAGCTGCTCGCCGAGGTGTGGCAGCAGTCGTACGGCGACGACCAGACCATCGACGTCCATCTGTCCTGGCTGAGAAGGAAACTGGGCGAGACGGCGGCCAACCCGCGCTATCTGCACACCCTCCGGGGCGTCGGTGTCAAGCTGGAGCCACCGGGGGCCGCGCGATGAGGTGGGCCCTGGTCAAGGTGTCGCTGGCGGTCACCACGATGGTGGTGCTCGCCTTCGCCGTGCCGCTCGGACTCGTCATCCGCGAGATGGCCCGGGACCGGGCCTTCTCCAACGCCGAGCGGGAGGCCGCGGCCGTCGCCCCGGCCCTGTCCATCACCACCGACCGCGACCAGCTGGAGCGGGTCGTCGCCTCCGCCGGCTCCGACGCGGGGATGGCCGTGCACATACCGGCCGGCGACGGCCAGCAGGCCCTGGAGCTCGGCCGGCAGCGCGCCGCCGGCCAGGACATCGCGGCCGTGCGCGAACTCGGCCGCGCCTCCACCACCGCCGTCCCCGGCGGCTCCACCCTCCTCCAGCCGGTCGCGCTCAGCACCGGCGAGATCGCGGTCGTCGAGGTGTACGTGCCGGAGTCGGAGGTCACCAACGGCGTGGGCACGGCGTGGGCGGTGCTCGCCGCCGTCGGGGTCGCGCTGATCCTCGGCTCGGTCGCGGTCGCCGACCGGCTGGGCGTGCGCATGGTCCGGCCCGCCCAGCGGCTGGTCGAGGGCGCCAGCGAGCTGGGGGAGGGCAAGCTGGGTGCCCGCGTGCCCGAGGAGGGCCCGACCGAACTGCGGCTCGCCGCGGTCGCGTTCAACTCCATGGCCGACCAGGTCGTCCAGCTCCTGGCCAACGAGCGGGAGCTGGCCGCCGACCTCTCCCACCGGCTGCGCACCCCCCTGACCGTGCTGCGGCTGAACACCGCCTCACTGGGCGAGGGACCGGCCGCCGACCAGACCCGCACCGCGGTCGAGCAACTGGAGCGCGAGGTCGACACCATCATCCGCACCGCCCGCGAGGCCAAGCCCCAGACGGCCGCGGCCGGTCCGGGCGCGGGCTGCGACGCGGCCGAGGTGGTGCGTGAGCGGATGGCCTTCTGGTCGGCGCTCGCCGAGGACGAGGGGCGCAAGTGGCGGGTGGCCGGGGCCGACCGGCCGGTGCGCATACCCGTGGCCCGGGCCGACCTGGCCGCCGCCCTCGACGCGCTGCTCGGCAACGTCTTCCGGCACACCCCGGAGGGCACGGCCTTCGCGGTCGACGTGCACAACGGCGAGGACGCGGTGATCGTCCTGGTGTCCGACGCGGGACCCGGCATACCCGACCCGGAGGCCGCGATGGCCCGGGGCAGCGGCTCCGGGAGCGACGGCTCGACCGGACTCGGTCTGGACATCGTGCGCCGGCTCGCGGAGTCGACCGGCGGGGACGTCCGCATCGGCTCCTCGGTGCTCGGCGGGACCGAGGTGCGGCTCTGGATCCAGCCGGCCGGGCGGGCGCCCGCGAGCAAGGGACACCGGCAGGCGCGACGCCGCCGCCCCGGCCGCCCGGCCACGGCGCACCGCCCGCGCTCCCACTGACCGGCGGCGCCCGGCGACGACGGGCCGGCAGTCACCGCCGGCCGACCGTTCCGCTCGCGCGCACACCGGCCCGCAAGGCACCGCAGCGCCCGCGCCGCCGTGACCGCGCCCCGGCAGGCGCACAGCCGACCGGGATCCCGGCCGTCGTCAGGTTCGCGCCGCGGGACCACCATCGGCGCCCCGGCGCTCGGCGCCGGCAAGGGTCCCGGCCGCCCGTCGTCACGGCGGGAGGGGGGCGCGGCACTCTCCCAGCCGTGCCGCGCCCCCGCCGCCCGCGGGCTCAGACCGCCTGCACCTCGGGCAGCGTGCCCGTCCGGGCAGCCTTCGCGTACCAGTGGGCGCTCGTCTTCGGGGTGCGCTCCAGCGTCGCGTAGTCGACGTACACCGCGCCGAACCGCTTGCCGTAGCCGTACGCCCACTCGAAGTTGTCCAGCAGCGACCACAGGAAGTAGCCGCGGACGTCCGCACCGTCGGCGATCGCGCGGCGCACCGCCGACAGATGGCCGTGGAGGTAGGCGACCCGCTCCGGGTCGTGCACCCGGCCGTCCGAGTCGACCTTGTCGTCGTAGGCCGCGCCGTTCTCCGTGATGTACAGCGGCAGGCCCGGCGCCTCGCGGGAGTAGCGCATGATCAGCTCGTGCAGGCCGGTCGGGTCGATCGTCCAGCCCATCTCGGTGCGCTCGCCCGGGGTCTGGTGGAAGGCCACGTCGTCCACGCCCGGCCACGGCGAGTGCTCGCTCGCCCCGTGCCCGTCCGCCCGGGGCCCCTTGGCGGCCGGATCGGCGGCCGACACCAGCGAGGGCGTGTAGTAGTTCAGGCCGAGGGCGTCCAGGGGCTGGTGGATCTGCTCCAGGTCGCCGTCGAGCACGAACGACCAGTCCGTGACACCCACCGTCGTGGCGTACAGGGACTCCGGATAGGCGCCGTGCAGGAGCGGGCCGTGGAAGACGCCGCTGGCCAGGTCGTCGATCTTCCGGGCCGCGGCCAGGTCCGCCGGGTCCTGCGAAAGAGGCCGGACCGCGGCCGAGTTGAGGGCGATCGCCACCTGGTTGCGGGCCGGCATCACCGACCGCAGCGCCACGGCACCCAGGCCGTGGGCGAGGTTCAGGTGGTGCGCGGCACGCAGCGCGGCGAGCGGGTCGGTGCGGCCCGGGGCGTGCACACCGGAGGCGTAACCCAGGAACGCGGCGCACCACGGCTCGTTGAGGGTCATCCAGTGCTCGACGCGGTCCCCGAGCGCCTCGCCGACGAGCTGCGCGTACTCCGCGAACCGGTAGGCCGTGTCGCGCTCCGGCCAGCCGCCCGCGTCCTCCAGCTCCTGCGGCAGGTCCCAGTGGTAGAGGGTGACGGCGGGCTTGATGTTCTTGTCCAGCAGCTCGTCCACCAGCCGGCGGTAGAAGTCCAGGCCCTTCTGCACGGCCGGGCCCCGCCCGGTCGGCTGCACCCGCGACCACGAGACGGAGAAGCGGTAGGCGCCCAGGCCCAGTTCGGCCATCAGCGCCACGTCGTCGCGGTAGCGGTGGTAGTGGTCGACGGCGATGTCACCGTGCTCGCCGCCGGCCGTCTTGCCGGGCGTGTGGCTGAAGGTGTCCCAGATCGACGGCGTACGGCCGTCCTCCCGCACCGCGCCCTCGATCTGGTACGCGGAGGTCGCCGCGCCCCAGAGGAAGGAAGGAGGGAAGGTCACCGCGGTGGCCGGGTTCTCGGAGTCAGGCATGGAAGCGCTCCCAAAGGGGGTCGTGGAGACCGGAGAGTGAAGAGGGGAGGGGAGGAGGAGAAGACAGGGGCCGGAGCGGCACCGGCCCGGCCCCCGGGGGAGGACTACCCCTTGACGGCGCCCTGCATGATGCCGCCCACGATCTGCTTGCCGAAGACCGCGAAGACCAGCAGCAGCGGCAGTGTGCCCAGCAGCGCGCCGGCCATGATCAGGGACTGGTCGGGCGTGTAGCCGCGGCCGAGGCCCGCGATGGCGACCTGCACGGTCGGGTTGCCGGTCTGGGTCAGCACCAGGAACGGCCACAGGAAGTCGTTCCAGGCCTGCACGAACATCAGCATGCCGAGCACCGCCATCGCGGGCCGGGCCGTGGGGAACACCACGTGCCACACCACGCGCCAACTGCTCGCGCCGTCCACCCGGGCCGCCTCGATGATCTCGTCCGGCAGCGCCTGGATCAGGTACTGCCGCATGAAGAACACGCCGAACGCGCTGACCAGCGAGGGGAAGATGACCGCCTGCAGCTGGTCGGTCCAGTCCAGCTCGGCGACCATCATGTACAGCGGGATCACACTGAGCTGCGGCGGCACCATCATCGTGCCGATCACCACCAGCATCAGGGCGTTGCGGCCCTTGAACCGCAGTTTGGCGAAGGCGAACCCGGCGATCGTCGACAGGACCACGATGGTCGCCGCCGAGATCCCGGCCACGATGGTGGTGTTGAGGAACGCCTCGCCCAGATTGGCGTCCCGCCAGGCGATCTCCAGGTTCGTGAACAGGTTCGCGCCGAACCAGAACGGCGGCGGCGTCTCGGCCAGCCGCTGGTTGTCCCGGGAGGCGGCGATAGCCGTCCACACCAGCGGGAACAGCGAGACCAGGGTGAACAGGCCCAGGACCACGTAGGCGACGGGGCCGGCGTGCAGGGTGCCGCCCGCCCGGGCGGACTTGGGCAGACGCGAGCGCTTGGGCTGAGGGGCGGGTGTCTTCGTCTCGGGGGGCGTCACAGTCGTCGTCACGGCCACACTCCTTAGCTACTGGCGCGCAGCCGGCGCGAGATGACGTAGTTGACGATGCCGATGACGATCAGGATGAGGAACATCGTCCACGCGATCGCCGAGGCCCGGCCGAGGTGCTGGTTCACCCAGCCCTGCTCGTACAGGTACAGGCCCAGGGTCTGGAACTGGTGCTCGGCGCCGCCCGAGGCGCCCTTGTTGGCGTCGAACAGCAGCGGCTCGCCGAAGACCTGGCTGGCGCCGATGGTCGACACGACGACCGTGAACAGGATCGTGGGCCGCAGCGACGGCAGCGTCACGTGGAAGAACTGCTGCCAGCGGTTGGCCCCGTCCAGCGCCGCCGACTCGTACAGGTCGTTCGGGATGGCCTGCATCGCTGCCAGGTAGATCAGCGCGTTGTAGCCGGTCCAGCGCCAGATGATGATGGTGGAGACGGCGATCTGGGAGGGCCAGCGGTCGTTCTGCCAGTCGATGTGGTCGATGCCGACCATGTCGAGAACCCAGTTGATCATGCCGTAGTCGCGGCCGAAGAGCAGCACGAACACCAGGGAGGCGGCGGCGATCGAGGTCGCGTACGGCGCGAGCATCACGACCCGGTAGAAGGTCGAACCGCGCAGCTTGTAGTTGAGGATGTGGGCGATGCCCATGGCCATCAGCAGCTGCGGGACGGTGGAGATGATGCCGATGGTCAGGGTGTTCTTCGCCGCGTTCCAGAAGAAGTCGTCGTCGAAGATCCGGGTGTAGTTGCGCAGCCCCACCCAGTTCATGTCGGTGGGCGCGGTCAGCTCCACCTGGTGCAGCGAGGCCCAGCCCGTGTAGACCAGCGGGAACAGGCCGAACGCCACGAACAACAGGAAGAACGGCGAGACGAAGGCGTACGGGCTCCAGCGCACGTCCCGCTGCCAGCGTCGGGACAACCGGGCCCGGCGGCGCTCGTCCACCGGCGCGGGCGGCTTGCCCGTCTCCGGGCGGGCCGGGGCCGCGCCCCCCTCCTTGGAGGGGAGCGCGGCGGTGTCGGGGCGGGTGGCCATACGGGTCACTTGTCCAGGTTGTTGTCGATGGTCTTCACGGCCGTGTTCCAGGCCTCCTCGGGCGACTTGCCCTTGGTGACCAGCACCAGACCGTTGTCGTTCAGCGCCGAACCGATGATCTGGTCCTTCGGGCCGATGACCTGGACCGGGCTCGTCTCGGCCGCCTCGGCGAAGATCTTGCCGATCGGGGCGTCACCGGTCATCTTGTTCTTCGCGTTCTGCACGGCCGGGGTGTCGTACGCCGACGGCGTGCTGGGGAAGCTGCCGCGCTTCTCGAACAGCTTCGCCTGCTGCTCCGGGGCGGTCAGCCAGGCGGCCAGCTCGGTGGCCTCCTTCACGTGCTTGCCGCTCTTGGGCACGCTGAGGAACGAACCGCCCCAGTTGCCGGACTTGGGCGCCGCGGCCACGTCCCACTTGCCCTGGGCCTCCGGCTTGGACTTGCTCTCGATGTAGCCGAGCATCCACGGCGGGCAGGACATCGCCGCGAACTTGCCGTTGGCGATGGTGGTGTCCCAGGCCGGCTGGAACTGGGTCTGCGCGCCCACCAGTCCGTCCTCGGCCGCCTTCGCGGTCATCATGAAGGACTTCTTGACGACCGGGTTGTCCTTGTAGATGACCTTGCCGGACTCGTCGTAGTAGCGGACCTTCTCGCTGGACATGATGGCGCTCATCAGGCCGCCGGGGGAGTCCATGAACGTGGTGCCCTCGGGCGCCTTCTTCTGGTACTCCCGGCCGACGTCGATCAGCTTCTGCCAGTCGCCCGACCACATCTTCGCGAGCTCCTCGCGGTCGGTCGGCAGACCGGCCTTCTCGAAGAGGTCCTTGCGGTAGCAGATGGCCATCGGGCCGACGTCGGTGCCCAGACCGATCGTCTGTCCGTCCTTGGTGGTGGCCTGCTGCCACTTCCAGTCGAGGTAGTTGTCCTTCTTCACGCCGGGGGCCTTGGAGAGGTCCTCGAGCTTGCCCGCCTGGGTGGCGACGACCTCGGCGATGTTGCCGACCTCGACGCCCTGGATGTCCATCAGGCCGCTGTTGGTCGTGAGGTGGTTGACCAGCGCGGGGTAGTAGTTCTCGTTCCGCTCGGTGACGTTCTCCTGGATCTTGATGTCGGGGTGGAGCTTCTCGTACTCGGCGTAGAGTCCGGCCTCCTTGAAGCCGAACGTGCCGAACAGACCCAGGGTGATGACGGTCTTGCCGTCACTGCCGCCCGACGATCCCGAGTCGCTGCCGCCGTCGTCGGCACAACCGGCCAGCAGCCCGGCGCCCAGCGACGCCACCGCCGCCAGCACTACCGCCCTACGTGCTCGCATCTGAGGTCCTCCTGTTGCCCTGACGTGCCGACCCCCCGGGCCAACTGCATTGTTGGGCCCTTTTTTACTCGCTGCGGCTCGGGCGGGGAACGTGCGGGATGTGTATGTGTCAGGTACTGTGGGAGCGCTCCCACCAGTGATGTGTTGAAGGGTTGCGGCTCGGGGCGAGGGTGTCAAGGGACCGAGCACGGCGAAATGCGTTCAGTTATCGGGCTGTTAACTGGGCCGGTGGAGGCGTCCGCGCACCGGTGGGCCTGACTCGTTTCAGTCGCCGTACCGTACGCGCGTGCCGTGCCGCGGCCCAAGCGGAAGGCACCGGGAGCTTCGGTCCACAGGGGCGGTCACCGGCTCTGACGGGGCTGTTAGATTCCAGCCAGCGTGACACACGACGGAAGGCGGAGCCCATGGCAAGCCACGGAGCGCGGGGCCGGAGCGGGGGCCGGCCCACCCTCGAAGAGGTGGCGGCGCGCGCCGGTGTGGGCCGCGGCACCGTCTCCCGGGTGATCAACGGTTCACCCCGGGTCAGCGACGCGACCCGCGCCGCGGTCGAGGCGGCGGTCGCCGAGCTGGGCTACGTCCCCAACACCGCGGCCCGTGCCCTGGCCGCGAACCGCACGGACGCCATCGCGCTGGTCGTGCCCGAGCCGGAGACCCGCTTCTTCGCGGAGCCGTACTTCTCGGACATGCTCAAGGGCGTCGGGGCGGAGCTGTCGGAGACGGAGATGCAGTTGCTGCTGATCTTCGCCGGCAGCGACCGCGAGCGCCGGCGCCTCGCCCAGTACCTGGCGGCCCACCGCGTGGACGGCGTGCTGCTGGTCTCGGTGCACGCCGACGACCCGCTGCCGGACCTGCTCGCGCAGCTGGAGATCCCGGCGGTCATCAGCGGCCCCCGGTCGGCCGGGGAGACGCTGGCCTCGGTGGACTCGGACAACTACGGCGGGGCCCGGCAGGCCGTCGAGCACCTGCTCTCCCGCGGCCGCCACCGCATCGCCCACATCACCGGCCGTCTCGACGTCTACGGTGCCCAGCGCCGTATCGACGGCTACCGCGACGCCCTGAGCGACGCGGGGCACGCGGCGGACGGGACGCTGATCGAGGCGGGTGACTTCACCGAGGAGGGCGGCCTGCGCGCGATGGCGGCGCTGCTGGAGCGCCACCCGGACCTGGACGCGGTCTTCGCCGCCTCCGACGTCACCGCGGCCGGCGCCCGGCAGGCCCTGCGCGAGGCGGGCCGCCGCATCCCGGAGGACGTGGCGCTCGTCGGCTACGACGACTCCGCCATAGCCCGGCACATGGACCCGCCCCTGACCAGCGTCCGCCAGCCCATCGAGGAGATGGGCCGCCGGATGATCGACCTGCTCCTCTCCGAGGTCGCCGACCGCCGCCCGGCGGCGTCCCGGAGCCCGGAGCGGCGTCAACTGGTCCTGGCCACGGAGCTGGTGCCGCGGGCGTCCTCCTGACGGGGGGCGCGGGCCGGTCCGCGGGGGAACGGCCCGCCCGCGTGCGGGAGTCGGGGGCGCCGCGAGCGGCCGCCGGAAAGACGAACGAGGGGCTGTCCCGGTTTCCCGGGACAACCCCTCGTCGTTCAGGGTGAGTGACGGGACTCGAACCCGCGGCATCCTGGACCACAACCAGGTGCTCTACCAGCTGAGCTACACCCACCATGACCGGTGTGGAGATCAGTGTCGTCCCCGACCGGCCGAGAAAAAGTGTACAGGGTCCGAAGGGGTGCTCGCGCCCGCGTTTCGCGGCGCCCCTCGGGCGGTCCCCGGTCCGGCCTACTGGGCGGGCAGGACGTGCTTGGCCGCGATCGTCCGCGCGGTGTCCGAGTCGGGCCCGGGCTGCGGGACGAAAACGGCCTCGCGGTAGTAGCGCAGCTCCGCGATGGACTCGCGGATGTCGGCCAGCGCGCGGTGGTTGCCGTTCTTCTGCGGACTGTTGAAGTACGCCCTCGGGTACCAGCGGCGGGCCAGCTCCTTGATCGACGACACGTCGACGATCCGGTAGTGCAGGTAGCCCTCCAGCGTGGGCATGTCCCGCAGCAGGAAGCCGCGGTCGGTGCCGACGGAGTTGCCGCACAGCGGGGCCTTGCCGGGTTCCTTGACGTGCTCCCTCACATACGCCAGGACCTGTTCCTCGGCGTCCTTCAGGGTCGTGCCGTTCGGCAGCTCCGCGAGCAGGCCGGAGGCGGTGTGCATCTGGCGCACCACGTCCGGCATGGTCTCCAGGGCCTGGTCCGGCGGCCGGATGACGATGTCCACACCCTCGCCGAGCACGTTCAGCTCCGAGTCCGTGACGAGGGCGGCCACCTCGATGAGCGCGTCGTCCGACAGCGAGAGGCCGGTCATCTCGCAGTCGATCCACACCATGCGATCGTTCATGTGCCTCACCTTACGGCGCGGGGCGCTTGGCGGGTCGGCCGTGTCCTCGGTCACGGAGGCCGCCCCCGGCCCGGGGCGCCGACGCCCTGCTCGCGGGGGCTGCCACCCCCGCGCTCCCCGCGCCGGCCCGAACGGCATCGTCCTCGCGCGCCGGAGGGCCGGAAGGGGGCGGATCGCCGTCGTCACCGGCCGGTGGGGGCGGGAACGCGCGGGCGGGCCGGCATCACGCCGGCCCGCCCGGTGACCACTGCGTCAGGTTCCGCTGCGTTGGCCCGGCAGGCTGGCCGACAGGGCCGCGGACGCTCCGACCGCGCTCGCCGCCGCCGTGCGGCGGGACTGGTGCGGTACGGGATGGTCCGGGTGCAGCGGGGTGGGCGCCTGGGCGTGGTGGCCCGGGTGACCGGGATGGCCCGGCAGGCCGGAGCCGGGACCGCCCGCGGCGGACTCGGTCTCCTGGGGGCGTTCGCCCTGCGGACGCCGGGCCCGGTACGCCGCCCGGTACGCGGCCGGGGACGAGCCCAGCTGGCGGCGGAAGTGCCCGCGCAGGGCGACCGGCGACCGGAAGCCGCAGCGCCCGGCCACCTCGTCCACCGAGTAGTCCGACGTCTCCAGCAGCCGCTGTGCCTGGAGCACCCGCTGCGTGATCAGCCACTGCAGCGGAGCGCTCCCGGTCAGCGAGCGGAAGCGGCGGTCGAACGTACGCCGGCTCATGTACGCGCGGGCCGCCAGCGTCTCCACGTCGAACTGCTCGTGGAGGTGCTCCAGCGCCCAGGCGACGACCTCGGCGAGCGGGTCGGCGCCGATCTCCTCCGGTAAAGACCGATCGAGGTAGCGCTCCTGTCCGCCGCTGCGGCGGGGCGGCACGACGAGCCGCCTCGCCAGGGCCCCGGCCGCCTCGTTGCCGTGGTCCGTGCGCACGATGTGCAGGCACAGGTCGATGCCCGCCGCGGTGCCCGCCGAGGTCAGCACGTCGCCGTCGTCGACGAACAGCTCACGCGGGTCCACGTGCACCGACGGATAGCGCTTGGCCAGCGTCGGCGCGTACATCCAGTGGGTGGTCGCCGGGCGGCCGTCCAGCAGGCCGGCCGCCGCGAGGACGAAGGCGCCGGTGCACAGCCCGACGATGCGGGCACCCTCCTCGTGGGCGCGGCGCAGCGCGTCGAGCGCCTCCTCCGGTGGCGGTGAGGTGATCGAACGCCAGGCCGGCACGACGACCGTGCCCGCGCGTGAGATCGCCTCCAAGCCGTGTGGTGCGGTGAGTTCGAGGCCCCCTGTGGTCCGCAGCGGGCCTTCCTCGCCTCCGCACACCAGTAGTCGGTAGCGCGGTACGCCGGCGTCCTGGCGGTCAACCCCGAACACCGACAGCGGTATGGAACTCTCGAAGATGGGGCCGCCGCTGAACAGCAGCACCGCGACGATCTCCTTGCGGCGTCGCCCGGACAGCTTCCGGGCCGCGGTGGTTTCCGGCGCGGCAGTGGAGTCGTGGCTCATCCTGCTAAGCCCCCCTCGGTGGTCGCGGCTCCTCGGTTGTGTCGCTCCTGCACGTTTCCCCTCGGTCCTGCACGAGTCCCCCGCCGTAGACAGTCAAGATCGAATCTACTGTGTCGCGTTGCGCCGAGGTGGCCGGTTCGGCACTCGGCACATTGTCGACTTGGCAACTTGGCGTAAAGCATTCGATCACGAAGCGTTGCACTCGTGGGGCGTGCAGGGAAGTGCGCCTCGTCGCAGTGGCCAATCCACGTAGGGTGCGCGACCACCCGGAGACCCTTTCCGTGCAGGTCGAACCCGGGTTGGGGGGTGGTGGGGCGGGGGGATGCGCCCGTATGAGAAGTTGGCTGAAAACCAGCGTGCCGGGGTACGGAAACCGGTCAGCCGACCGGTGTATCCCCTCCAGTGTGCCGCCCGCCGCGGTGGGACCCCGTTCCCGTGCGGTGGCGCCTGCCCCGGTGGGGCGCCCGGTCCTCGGCCGCGAGCCGGGCCGCGCCGCGCTCGGACTGGCGCAGCAGCACCCGGCAGGCACCGGTGACGGCCGCGAGTCCGAGGGCCGCGCCGGCCGCGCCGGCCAGGGTGGCGCCGTGGGCGAGGAGCACGACCGGGACGAGCAGGCAGCTGAAGACCGCCCAGCGGACCACGTCCGTCGCGGTGTCCCGCCGCGGCGGGGTCGCGCCGTGCGCCTCGGAGGCGGGGCGTGGTGCGGACATGGCGGACTCCCTGTGGCGTGGCTCACGGGATTCAACGCGCGGCCCCGGCGTCGGTCACGGGACCGGCTGTGCCGCCCGGTCACCACCACGGGTAAGTGAATCCTGTGCAAACCGCCTGTACAGGGCAGCAACCATTGCGTTACGGGCGTCGCCTCGTGCATGCTCCCTGGAACCCGCACGCACGACGGGCGGGAGCTGGGCCGAAGAAGCGTGCCGCCGTACCCTTGGGGGTATGGGGTTGGGAAGACCATTCCCGGACACAGCTCCGCCGCACCCTGTTGTCCCACCCATAAAGGATCACGACGCCGAGACAGCCATGGCCGGTCACGAATTCTTCGAACCCGCGGACCGCAAGCGGCCCGTCGCCGATCCCACGGCGGCCGAGCCCCTGGCGGCGGAAGAGTCACGCCGTTCGTGCGATCCCGCTTTCCAGCACGGGGTCGTCGTCGGCTTCGACGGCTCCACGTCCAGCGAGCGCGCCCTGGCCTACGCGATCGGCATGGCCCGTCGCTCCGGGTCGGGCCTGATCATCGTCCACGTCGCCAACCGGCTGCCGACCACGGTGTGGGCGGGCTGCGAGCCGCCCGTCTTCGTGGACGTGCCGGACCACCGGACCGAGGTGCTCGGTCTGGAGCTGGCGTGCGCGGACTACCTCGCCGAGGTGCCCTGGATCCTGGTCGAGCGCGGTGGTGACATCTGCCACGAGCTCGAGGAGGTCGGCCGGGAGTACGAGGCCGACGCGATCGTCGTCGGGTCGACCCACGGCATCGTCGGGCGGATCTTCGGGTCCGTCGCGGGGCGGCTCGCCAAGCGGGCGCAGCGGCCCGTCATCGTCATCCCCTGAATCCCTCAGCAGTCCAACTCCCTTGTGCCACGCGTGATTTTTCCCGCGCGCAGAGGTGTTTGTGCCCTTGTGAAGGGCATATACGGGACATCGCACCACTGCACCTGCGCGAAGGGAGCCCGCCATGGACGAAGACGTCTCCGCGGGAAGCGGAATCACGACCGCGGCCGGTCGACTCGCCCTCGGAATCACCCTGTTGGCCTTCGGCCTGGGGTACACCGCCGTGCTCGACGGCGTCTCGCCCGCTGACGCCTCGTCAATCGCCCAGTACGTGGGCGGGGTAGCGCTCTTCGTCGCCGGCATGGTGGCATTCCGTGAGGGTGATGCCGCCGGCGGTACGGCGTTCTCCGTGCTCGGGGCGCTGTGGTTCACCTGGGCCGTGACCGACGTCGCCGCCGCCGAGGAGGCGGGGCTGTTCCTGCTGCTGTTCGCCCTCGCGGCGCTGTCCCTCACGCTCGCGGGCGGGGACCAGCTCGGACGGGGCGTGTACGGCCTGTTCTTCGTGGCCCTGGTGCTGCTCGCGGTCGCCGCGTTCGCGGGGAACGACGGGCTCGCGAAGGTCGGGGGCTGGTTCGCCGTCGCCGCGGGCGCGGTGGCGTGGTACGCGGCGACCGCCGCGTTGGCGCACTGGCCGACGGCACTTCCACGACGCGCTGCCGGCCGGGGAGTGACGGCCACCGGTTAGCCGCGCGGGCCGGGGAGTGGGCGGCTTCCCGGTGCTGAGAACGGACCCCCCGTGCGTGGCGGCGGCACGTGGGGGTCCGTCCCTCTTTCGTCGGCCTGTGCGGGTGGAAGTCGCCTACTCCACCGTGACCGACTTGGCGAGGTTGCGGGGCTTGTCGATGTCCCTGCCCAGGGCCAGCGCCGTGTGGTAGGCGAGGAGCTGGAGCGGGATGCCCATGAGGATCGGGTCCAGCTCGTCCTCGTTCTTCGGGACGACGATCGTGTCGTCGGCCTTCTCCTGGTGCTGGTGGGCCACCGCGAGGATCCTGCCGCTGCGGGCCTTGATCTCCTCCATGGCGGCGCGGTTCTTCTCCAGCAGGTCGTCGTCGGGGACGATGGCGACCGTAGGCAGGGCCGGCTCGATCAGGGCCAGCGGGCCGTGCTTGAGCTCGGAGGCCGGGTAGGCCTCGGCGTGGATGTAGGAGACCTCCTTGAGCTTCAGGGAGGCCTCGCGGGCCACCGGGTAGCCCCGGACACGGCCGATGAAGAGCATCGAGCGGGCCTCGGCGAACTGCTGGGCCAGCTTCCTGACGTCCTCCTCCTGCTCCATGATCTCGGCGATCTGGGCGGGGAGCTTGCGCAGGCCCTCGATGATCCGCTTGCCGTCCCGCACCGAGAGGTCACGGGTGCGGCCCAGGTGCAGGGCCAGCAGGGCGAAGGCGACCGTGGTGTTCGTGAAGCACTTGGTGGAGACGACGCAGACCTCGGGGCCGGCGTGCACGTAGATGCCGCCGTCGGCCTCGCGGGCGATCGCCGAGCCGACCACGTTCACCACGCCCAGGACGCGGGCGCCCTTGCGCTTCAGCTCCTGCACGGCGGCCAGCACGTCGTAGGTCTCACCGGACTGGGAGACGGCGACGTAGAGGGTGTCCGGGTCGACGACCGCGTTGCGGTAGCGGAACTCCGAGGCGGGCTCGGCGTCGGCCGGGATGCGGGCCAGCTCCTCGATCATCTGGGCGCCGATCATGCCCGCGTGGTACGAGGTGCCGCAGCCGAGGATCTTCACGCGGCGGATGCGCCGGGCCTCGCGGGCGTCCAGGTTCAGGCCGCCCAGGTGCACGGTGGAGAAGCGGTCGTCGATGCGGCCGCGCAGCACGCGGTCCACGGCGTCGGCCTGCTCGTGGATCTCCTTGTGCATGTAGGTGTCGTGGCCGCCCATGTCGTAGGAGGCGGCCTCCCACTCGACGGTGGTGGGCTCGGCGGTGGTGCGGGTGCCCTCGGTGGTGTACGTGCGGAAGTCGTCGGCCTTGAGGGTGGCCATCTCGCCGTCGTCGAGGGTGACGATCTGCCGCGTGTGCGCGACCAGGGCGGCGATGTCCGAGGCGACGAACATCTCCTTCTCGCCGATGCCGAGGACGACCGGCGATCCGTTGCGCGCGACGACGATGCGGTCCGGGAAGTCGGCGTGCATGACGGCGATGCCGTAGGTGCCCTCGATCAGCCGGAGGGTCTCGCGGACCCTGTCCTCCAGCTTCTCCGCCTGCGAGCGGGCGATGAGGTGGACGAGGACCTCGGTGTCGGTCTCGGAGAGGAACTCGACGCCGTCGGCCTCCAGCTTGCGGCGCAGGTCGGAGGCGTTGTCGATGATGCCGTTGTGGACGACGGCGACCTTGCCCGCGGCGTCCAGGTGCGGGTGGGCGTTCACGTCGGACGGGGCGCCGTGGGTGGCCCAGCGGGTGTGGGCGATGCCGGTCGTGCCCTTGAAGCGGGCCGGGACCTTGGCCTCCAGGTCGCGGACGCGTCCCTTGGCCTTGACCATCTTCAGGCCCGACGTCTTCGGGGACGTGACGACGATGCCCGCGGAGTCGTAGCCGCGGTACTCCAGGCGCTGCAGGCCCTCCAGGAGCAGGGGCGCGACGTCACGCTTCCCGATGTAACCGACGATTCCGCACATGTATACGTATTCCTAGCCGTAGACGATGCGCCGCAGCTGCCGGAGCGAGAGCTCCGGCGGGGCCACCGCGCGGTACTTGAGGTCCGCCTCGATCCGCTCGAAGATCGCCGCGTTCACCAGGCCCTGGGCCTGGAGCTCGCGGTGGCGGCGACGGACGTACTCCTCGGTCGTCTCGTCGAAGTAGGCGAGCACGTCCTGGATCACGCGCAGCGCCTCGCCCCGGCTGAGGGGGCTGGACCGCGTCAGATGATCAACGAGTTCGTCGTGCACCCGATGATCCTGAGGCACCGACGAGTCTTTCGCAAGAATTCTGCCCGATTCCGGGCAGGGCCTGCTTCGCGGTGGCGCGCCGGGCCCCGTGGCGCGGTCACATGCGCTTGAGGACGGCCTGCTTGGCCAGAGCGAACTCGTCGTCCGTCAGCACGCCCGCGCGGTGCAGCTCCCCGAGTTCACGCAGCCGGCGCAGCAGGGCGTCGTGGTCGTCCTCGGCTGAGGCGGCCGGAGGCAAGGGCGGCTGCGGCAGCGCGTCGCGTACGGGGTCGCCGGCGGGCCGGGCCGGGTGCGGAAGCCTGGCTTGGACCGCCGCCGCGACCAGGGCCATCAGCGGGTCCTTCCTGAAGCCCCACAGCTCCACGGCGTTGGGGTCGTACTTGGGCGGGGTCTTGGTGGGCGCGTTGCGCACGGTGAAGCGCAGGTGGCCGTTCTCCAGCCCGGCCGCGGGCTGCCAGTGGACGCCGGTGACGTCGGCGAGCGCGAGCGTGCGGGCCCCGGCGGCGGCCTTGGCGTCCTCCGTCTTCCAGTTCCACTCCAGGCGTATGCGCTCGCCGTCGAAGCTCGCCGTGCCGTCCCCGGCGGAAGCCGACAGGGGCACGGCCGGGCCGGGCAGCAGGTACTCGGTCACCGGGCCGGCCGGGACCCGGTCCAGCAGCAGCGCGTTGCGCACCTCGTCGGTGAGGTACTCGGCGACGCCGTAGCGGTCGGGCTCCACGACGAGCTGGTAGGGGTCGTGGGGCTCCGTGAGCCGCCCGCCGGTCGCCTGCAGCAGTGGATCCGCACCGTCGCGCAGGCGCAGCCGCAGCCGGCCGGCCTTCCTGCCCTGCTCGAACGAGATGCCCGCCAACGCGGCCGCCGGGACGACCAGTTCACCCAGTTCCCGGCGCAGGACACTGACGTTCTTGTCCCGCCCGGGGGTCAGCCGCAGGGCGTCGCCGTCGAAGATCCACGTGCCGTCCTTCTGGATGATTTCCGCCATGGGGTGGATTGTTCCACCAGTCTCACGAGAGAGTGGTCCAGACCTCTTGGAGCTCAACGGCTCACGGAAGGGACGGTTTTGTGAGAGACGGTCTCGTACGACAGCACCACAGAACGCTTCGCCTTCTCGGTTCCCTGCTGCTCGTCGCGGTGGGTGTCTGCGCCACCGGCGCCACCCCGGCCCGGGCGGCTGTTCCCACCCCGCTCGACCGGGTCGTCCCGGCGCCCGCGTCGGTCACGCCCGGCGGCGCCCCGTACCGGATCACGCGTGGTACGCACATCCGCGTCGACGGCTCGCGCGAGGCGCGGCAGGTCGCGCAGTACCTCGCGGACATCCTGCGGCCCTCCACCGGTTACCGGCTGCCGGTCACCACGCACGGCGAGGGCGGCATCCGACTGGCCCTGACACGCGGCGACTTCGGCGCCGAGGGCTACCGCCTGAGCAGTTCCCCGCGGGCGGTCACGATCAGCGCCAGGACGCCCGCGGGCCTCTTCCACGGCGTGCAGACCCTGCGCCAGCTCCTGCCCGCGGCCGTCGAGAAGGACACGGTCCAGCCCGGCCCCTGGACGGTCGCCGGCGGCACCGTGACCGACACCCCGCGCTACGGCTGGCGCGGAGCCATGCTCGACGTCTCCCGGCACTTCTTCACCGTGGAGCAGGTCAAGCGCTACATCGACCAGCTCGCCCTGTACAAGATCAACAAGCTGCACCTGCACCTCAGCGACGACCAGGGCTGGCGCATCGCCATCGACTCCTGGCCGCGCCTGGCCACGTACGGCGGCTCCACGGAGGTCGGCGGCGGCCCCGGCGGCCACTACACCAAGGCCGACTACAAGGAGATCGTGCGCTACGCCGCCTCCCGCTACCTGGAGGTCGTCCCCGAGATCGACATGCCCGGCCACACCAACGCCGCCCTCGCCTCCTACGCCGAGCTGAACTGCGACGGCGTGGCCCCGCCGCAGTACACCGGCACCGAGGTCGGCTTCAGCTCGCTGTGCGTCGGCAAGGACGTCACCTACGACTTCGTGGACGACGTGATCCGGGAGCTGGCCGCGCTCACCCCCGGCAAGTACCTGCACATCGGGGGCGACGAGGCGCACTCCACCAGCCACGAGGACTACGTGACCTTCATGGACCGCGTGCAGCCGATCGTGGCGAAGTACGGCAAGACCGTCGTCGGCTGGCACCAGCTGACCGGGGCGACCCCGGCGAAGGGCGCACTCGCGCAGTACTGGGGCCTGGACCGTACGTCGGCGGAGGAGAAGGCGCGGGTCGTGAAGGCCGCGCAGAACGGGACGGGGATCGTCCTGTCCCCGGCCGACCGGGCCTACCTCGACATGAAGTACACCAAGGACACGCCCCTGGGACTGTCCTGGGCGGGGTACGTCGAGGTGCAGCGGTCCTACGACTGGGACCCCGGGACCTACCTGCCGGGGGTGCCGGAGGGTGCGGTGAAGGGCGTCGAGGCACCGATGTGGTCGGAGACGCTGGAGGACTCCGAGCACATCGAGTTCATGGCGTTCCCGCGCTTGCCCGGTATTGCCGAGTTGGGGTGGTCGCCGGCGGCTTCCCACGACTGGGAGCGGTACAAGGTGCGGCTCGCCGCGCAGGCCGAGCGGTGGAACGCGCTGGGGATCCAGTGGTACCGGTCCCCGCAGGTGCCGTGGAGTGCGCAGTGACGTGTCCACGGGCCGGTGGGCGCTGAGCGCGCAGTTCCCCGCGCCCCTGGAGGGCGCCGTTGCCCTGAGCACGGAAACGGGACGGGCACCCCGGAGGACCGTACTCCGGGGTGCCCGTCCGTCCGGGGTCAGAAGCCGGCGATCGGGTTCTTCAGGGTGCCGATCAGCTGGAGGGCTCCCGACGGGTCCGCGAGGTCCACCATCTGCCGGTTGTTGCGCAACTGGAGGCGGTTGAGGCAGGAGAGGGCGAACTCGGGGGCGAACATGTCGTACTGCCGGAACTTGTCCGCCAGTTCGGGCATGGACTCCTGGTAGGCGCGGGTGACCTCCGCGACCGTGCGCCAGAAGTCGTCCTCCTCGAGGACGCCCTCGGTGGCGAGGTTCGCCGCCAGGAAGCGGAAGAAGCAGTCGAAGACGTCCGTGAAGATCGACAGCAGCTTCGTGTCCTCGGGGACGTCCACGCGCAGCCGTTCGACCGCCGGCGGCAGCACCGCGTCGACGTCCATGACCGCGATCTCCTCGGCGATGTCCTTGTAGACCGCCCGCTGCACCACCCCGTCCTTCAGCACCAGGATGACGTTCTCGCCGTGCGGCATGTAGACCAGGTCGTAGGCGTAGAAGCTGTGCAGCAGCGGGGTGTAGTAGGCCCGGAGGTAGCGGCGCAGCCATTCCACCGGGGTGAGGCCCGACTGCTCGATGAGCGCGCCCGCGACCGACGCGCCCTGGTCGTCGACGTGCACCAGGGACGCCATCGTGGCCAGCGACTCGCCTTCCCGCAGCGACGCCACCGGGCTCTCCCGCCACAGCGCGGCGAGCATCTTGCGGTAGGGCGAGTACCGGTCGGTCGCCTGCTCGTACTCCAGGTGCCGGTAGCCGACGGCGGCCCGCTCCCGGATGATCGACAGGCCGGTCGACCGCAGCACCGGGTCGTTCTCGATGAGCTGGGCCAGCCAGTCGTTGATGGCGGGGGTGGCCTCCATGTAGGCCGCCGACAGGCCGCGCATGAAGCCCATGTTGATGACGGACAGGGCCGTCTTGACGTAGTGCTTCGCGGGGCTGGTCCGGTTGAAGAAGGTCCGGATGGACTGCTGGGCCAGGTACTCGTCGTCGCCCACGCCCAGGCACACCAGGTTCCGCCGGGCGACCTC
Organism: Streptomyces sp. AHA2; assembly: GCF_036857595.1. Lineage (NCBI taxonomy): Bacteria > Bacillati > Actinomycetota > Actinomycetes > Kitasatosporales > Streptomycetaceae > Streptomyces > Streptomyces sp. AHA2. The sequence continues at coordinate 200,615 of NZ_JAUQWJ010000006.1, read as the reverse complement.
GGCGGCGAAGGTGACGGAGAGCTTGTTCCACCACTGCCAGGGGTGGACCGGGATGAACAGGTAGTCGGCCGGGTCCAGGTCCTGCTCGCGCAGCACGGCGTGGAAGCGCTCGACGGTCTCGCCGCCCAGTTCCTCGCGCAGGAACGACTCGTACTCGACGCCGACCCCGGCCGTGAACGCGGCCCGCGACCGGTGCGCGGCCAGCCAGACCAGGCGCACGGGGCTCGCCGTCTCCGGCGCGTACGACAGGTACTCGTGGATGCCGAAGCCGAGGCGCCCGTTGTTGGCGACGAAGCAGGGGTGGCCCTCGGTCATCGAGGTCTCGATGGTCTGGAAGTCGGCGCGCGCCAGCTCGGCCGCCGGCACGGCCGGTTTGGTGAGCTTGTAGCAGGTGCCGGAGAGGGTGGAGGAGATCTCCTCCAGGTAGACCGGCAGGATCTCGTCGCTCAGGCCCAGGGACTTCTGCATCTCGATGAAGAAGTCCAGCGCGGACAGCGGGACGTCGGCGCCGTCCCGGTGGCGGGTGATCGACTCGGCGTCGACCTGCCAGTGGTCGAGGGCGCGGATCACCGCGCTGAAGGTGTACCGGGTCAGCCCGTCGTCGCTGCGGACGGTGTACCGGCCCTCGCCGTCGGCCTCGGGGGTCAGGAGGCGCTCGTGGGTGAACTCGGCGAGCGCCTTGCGGATCAGAAGGCGGTTGGCCCGCGCCCAGCGGTGGGGGGACAGGTGCGCCACGGCGTCGGACAGGGTCATACGGCTACTCCTCGGGCGGCCAGGAACTGTTCACGCGTGCAGAAGCTCAGCAGCGCGCGCTTCTCCGGCTTGTCGATCTCGCGCTCGGCGACGAAGCCGACGGCCTCGTTGAGCGCGTGTACGGCCTTGTTGCCGACGTCGGGCTCCACCACGACCCGCCGGGTGCGCGGGTCGGCGAACAGCTCCTCCATCACGGTCGTGATGACGGCCCGGGTGAAGCCGTGGATCGGCCGGTCGGTCGGCGCGACCAGGAAGTGCATGCCGACGTCGCCGGGCTGCGGCTCGTACAGCCCGACCAGCTCCACGTACCGGGGGTCGTACGTCTCCATGAGGAACGCGGGCCTGCCCTCGTGCAGGCCGAGGTAGGCGTCGTGGTGCTCGTGGGCCGCGATGCGCATGTACTCGCGCTCGACGTCCTGGAGCTTCGCGTCCTGCATCATCCAGTAGGCCGCCTTGGGGTGGGTGACCCAGGAGTGCAGGACCTCGGCGTCCTTCAGGGGATCCAGCGGACGGACGGTGAGCCGGCCCACGCCGGTGCTGCCGGTCATACGGCGAACTCCTGGAACGCGATCGTCTTCTCCACCGGGTAGTACTCGGAGCCGAGCAGCTCGCGGATGATGTACGCGTTCCGGTACGGCCCCATGCCCAGGTCGGGGCTGGTGATGCTGTGCGTGTGGACGCCGGCGTTCTGCAGGAACACGCCCCGGCCGGTGACGTCGACGGCGTAGTTGCGCGCCACGTCGAAGTTGCCCTGCGAGTCGTAGACGAGGCGGTCCCTGACCGGCGCCAGGAACTCCGGCTCGGTGTACCTGTAGCCCGTGGCGAGGATCAGGCCGTCGGAGACCAGCTCGAAGTCCTTGCCCTGCTCCTCCTGCCGGAAGCCGAGGGTGTAGGTGCCGTCGTCGTAGCGGGCGCTGTTCAGCGAGGAGTTGGTGAGCAGCCGGGTGGGGACGGGGCCGGTGAGGTTCTTCTGGTAGAGCAGGTCGAAGATCTCGTTGATCAGGTCGCCGTCGATGCCCTTGAACAGGCCCTTCTGCTCGGCCGTGAGGCGGTAGCGGGTCGCCTCGGGCAGCTCGCGGAAGTAGTCGACGTACTCCGGTGACGTCATCTCCAGCGTGAGCTTGGTGTACTCCAGCGGGAAGAAGCGGGGGGAGCGGGTGACCCAGTTGAGCCGGTAGCCGTGTACGTCGATCTCGCTGAGCAGGTCCTGGTAGATCTCGGCGGCCGACTGGCCCGAGCCGACCAGGGTGATCGACTCCTTCTTCTGCAGCTCCGCCTTGTGGTGCAGGTAGCGGGAGTTGTGGATGAAGTCGCCGCCCAGGCCCCGGCACGCCTCGGGGATGTGGGGCGGGGTGCCGGTGCCGAGCACGAGGTGCCGGGCGCGGTAGGTGTCGCCGCCGGCGGTGTGCACCACGTACAGGTCGTCCTCGAACGTCACCTCGGTGACGGTGGTGCCGAAGCGGATGCTGCTGAGCTTGCCCGCGGCCCAGCGGCAGTAGTCGTCGTACTCGACGCGCAGCGGGTAGAAGTTCTCCCGGATGTAGAACGAGTACAGCCGGCCCTTCTCCTTCAGGTAGTTGAGGAAGGAGTACGGGGACGTGGGGTCGGCGAGGGTGACCAGGTCCGACATGAACGGGGTCTGGAGGTGGGCGCCGTCCAGGAACATGCCGGCGTGCCACTCGAAGTCGGGCTTGGCCTCCAGGAAGACGCCGTCGAGTTCCTCGATGGGCTCCGTGAGGCAGGCCAGGCCGAGGTTGAAGGGGCCGAGCCCGATCCCCACGAAGTCGTGGGTACTGGTTCGGTTGTCAGGACGCGCGGTCAAGGGACTCTCCCAGGTACTGCTCGGCGTGGCCGGCGATCAGGTCGAGGACGGCGGCGATGTCGGACACCGTCGTCTCGGGGTTCAGCAGGGTGAACTTCAGGTAGTGGCGGCTGCCGACCTTGGTGCCCGCGACGACGGCGTCACCGGAGGCGAACAGGGCCTTGCGGGCGTAGAGGTTGGCGCGGTCGATCTCGGCCGGGTCGGTGACGGCCGCCGGGATGTAGCGGAAGACCAGGGTGGACAGGCTCGGTTCGACGACGACGTCGAAGCGGGGGTCCGCGGCGAGCAGCCGCCAGCCCTCACGGGCCAGTTCGCACACCTCGTCGAAGAGCTGCCCGATGCCGTCGGCGCCCATGGTGCGCAGGGTCATCCACAGCTTCAGGGCGTCGAAGCGGCGCGTGGTCTGCAGGGACTTGTCCACCTGGTTGGGGATACGTTCCTGCACCATGCGGCGCGGGTTCAGGTACTCGGCGTGGTAGGTGGCGTGCCGGAGCGTGGCGGCGTCCCGGACCAGCACGGCGGACGAACTCACCGGCTGGAAGAAGGACTTGTGGTAGTCGACCGTGACGGAGTCGGCGCGCTCGATGCCGGCCAGGCGGTCCCGGTGCTTGAGGGAGGCGAGCAGTCCGCAACCGTAGGCGGCGTCGACGTGCATCCAGGTGCCGAACTGCTCGCACAGCTCGGCGATCTCGGGCAGCGGGTCGATGGAGCCGAAGTCGGTGGTGCCGGCGGTGGCGACGACGGCCATGGGGACGAGGCCGGCCTCCGTGCAGCGCTCCAGCTCGCGGGCGAGGGCGACGGTCTGCATGCGCTTGTCGTGGTCGACGGGTATGGAGACCACCGCGTCCTGCCCGAGCCCGAGGAGCTTGGCGGACTTCTTCACGCTGAAGTGGCTGACCTCGGAGGCGAAGATGCGCAGTTTCGCGAACGTCTCGGTCTTGGCCTCCTCCCGGGCCAGCAGCAGCGCCTGGAGGTTGGACTGGGTCCCGCCGGAGGTGAACACGCCGTCGGCGTTCTCGCCGAGGCCGATGCGGGCGTTGGTCCAGTCGATGAGCTTGCGCTCGATGAGGGTGCCGCCGGCCGACTGGTCCCAGGTGTCGAGGGAGGAGTTGACGGCGGACAGGACGGCCTCGCCGAGTACGGCCGGGATGACGACCGGGCAATTGAGGTGGGCCAGGTAGCGGGGGTGGTGGAAGTAGACCGCGTCCCGGAGGTAGACCTCCTCCAGCTCGTCGAGCACCGCGGCGGTGTCGTGCAGCGGCTGGTCGAGGTCGATCCCGTCGATGCGCGGCGCGAGGGCGTCGACGGTCACACCGGTGAACGGCCGGTCGGTGGCGGCGAGTTTGGCGGCCACCCGCTCGACTCCGTCGGTCACGGAGCGGCGGTACTGCTCCGCGGTGGTGTCGTTGAGCAGGTGCGAGCGCATGTGCGGGTCCTCCGGTGGGGACAGTCCGGGGTGGAACGGGGGCGGGCTGAACCGCGGGTTCAACTTAGGTTAGCCTAACCTAAGTTCCTGCAGGGGAGGAGGGGTGGGGATCTTCCGTGATCGTGATCACTCGGACCACCCGGCCGGCCCGCAGGACGCCCCTGCCTAGCTCTCGGCGCGCAGCTGCTCCTCGCTGAGGCCCCGGCGCCAGTAGCCGACGAACGTGACCCGGCGGCGGTCGACACCGCGCTCCGCCACGAAGTGCCGCCGCAGCTCCTTCACGCACCCCGCCTCACCGGCGAGCCAGACGTAGGGCCGCTCGGCGGACCCGAACCGGGCCGCACGGACGGCTTCCAGGGCGGTGGACGCCCCTTCGGCGCGCACCAGCCAGGTGATCTCGGCGTCGGCCTCGGTCGCCAGGTCCTGGACGTCCCCGGCGTGGGGCACCTCCAGCCAGACCCGGGCGCGGGTGCCGGCCGGCAGCGACTCGACGACGGCCGAGGCCGCCGGCACGGCGGTCTCGTCGGCCCACACGACGACGAGGTCGCTGTCCGCGGGGGGCCGGAAGCGGATCGCCCGGTTGTCGGCGACGGCCGGCCCCAGCAGCAGCACCCGGTCGCCCGCGGCGGCCCGGGCCGCCCAGCGGGCGGCGGGACCGGCCTCGCCGTGGGCGCCCGGCCCGACGCCGTGCAGGACGAAGTCGACGTCGATCTCGTCCGGGTCCCGGCGCAGCGCGCGCAGCGTGTACGACCGCATCACCGCTCTGACGTCGTCCGGCAGTTCGCGCCAGCCCTGCCACCAGCCGTCCCCCAGCTCCAGCGGCACGACCGGCTCGGGCTGCCCCGGGTGCGGCAGGAACAGGGAGAGCGACTGGTCACGGCCGTCGGAGTGGAAGGCGTGCAGATCGGGCCCCGCGAAGGTGACCCGGGCCAGGGACGGGCCGAGCCGCCTCGTCCGCACGACCTGGAGGGAGAAGAACCGGAACGGGGCGGCCACGGCGGTGGTCATCTGCAGCTCCTGAGGTGCCGTCGAGCGGTGGGGTGGCGCCCTGTCAGGGGCGCGGGGAGCTGCGCGACGAACTGCGCGACGAGCCGGGGGCGGCCCGCGGTCGCCGTTCGCACGCAGCTCCCACGGCGTGAGGCGTTCAGCCGACCTTCTTCGCCGTCTCGATGGCCTTGGCGAGGTTCTCCACGAGCGGCGCGCACTTGCCGTAGGACAGGATGGGCTCGGCCGAACGCGGGACCACCTGACCGGCCTTGACCGCGGGCAGCCTCTTCCACGTCGCCTCGGTGATGTCGGCCGGCTGGATGGCCGAACTGCGGTCGTCCATCATGATGATGTCGGCCTGGTACTTGTCGACGTTCTCCCAGCTGAGGCTCTCGAACCAGCCGCCGCCCTGGGCCTTGGCCTTCTCCGGCGGCTCGATGAAGTTCACGCCGAGCGCCTTGAAGTACTCCAGGTCGACGGAGAGGTTGGTGCCGGAGACGTAGAACAGCTCCTGGCTGGCGGAGCCCGCCATGACCTTGATGTCGGGGTGGGCCTTGGCGGCCTTGCGCAGCCGCTCGGAGGCCGCCTCGAAGCGCTTCTTCGCCTCCGTGGCCTTCGCGGCCTTCATGTCGCCGCCCAGGGACTCGGCCAGCTCCCACATCCGCTGCAGCGGGGCGGTGATCTGACGGTCGTAGACGGAGATGCCGACGCTCGGGGCGAGCTTGGCGATCTTGTCCTTGGAGGCCTCCGGGACGTACCAGAGGGTGCCGGCGTCGTCGAACATGGTGGAGATCAGCACGTCGGGGGCGAGGGCCGCGTACTTCTCGACGTTGAACTGGTCCCAGGTGTTGCCGAGGATCGTCAGCTTGCTGACGTCCATGTCGCCGGCCTGGACGTCAGCCTTGCCGTCCTTGGTCTTCGTGGGGCCGAAGACACCCTTGACCTCGACGCCGTAGTCGTACAGGGCGGCGGCGACACCGGTGAAGGCGACGATGTTCGCGGGGGCCTTGTCGAGCTTCACGGTCGTGCCGCGGTCGTCCTTGAACGACCAGGGGCCGGACGCGGCGGCGCCCTTCGCGTCGGAGCCGCCGTCCTTGGAGTCCTCGCCGCCACACGCGGTCACGAGGGCGCCGAGCCCGAGGGCACCACCGGCGGCGAGCAGGCCGCGACGGGAGAGACGGGCGGTTCTGGCGTTCGACATGACTGGGTCTGCTTTCGTGCGTACGGAGCCACTGCGGGCACGGCCGACAGCCGCTTGGCTGAAATCAGGCTTAGGTTAGCCTAACCTCGGTCGGTGTCCAGGGGGGCCCTGGGGTGTGTGCCCGGGGGTGGGGCGGGAATGCCGGCGGGCGCAGTGATCCGGATCACTGCGCCCGCCGGCCGGCCGCCTCGGTCGGGTGCTCCCGGCGTCAGCCGACCAGCCCCAACTCCCGCGCGATCAGCATGCGCTGGACCTCGCTCGTGCCCTCGCCGATCTCCAGGATCTTGGAGTCGCGCCACATGCGGGCGACCGGGTACTCGTTCATGAAGCCGTAGCCGCCGTGGATCTGGGTGGCCTCCCGGGCGTTGTCCACCGCGACCGTGGAGGAGTGGAGCTTGGCCAGGGCCGCCTCCTTCTTGAAGGAGGCGCCGGTCACCAGGCGGACCGCCGCGTCCCGCCAGGCCAGGCGGGCCGTGTGGGCCTTCATCTCCATGTCCGCGATCTTGAACTGGATCGCCTGGTTCGATCCGATCGGCCTGCCGAACGCGTGGCGTTCCTTGGCGTACTTGACCGACTCGTCGACGCAGCCCTGGGCCAGGCCAGTCGCCAGGGCCGCGATGGCCACGCGGCCCTCGTCGAGGATGCGCAGGAACTGGGCGTAGCCGCGGCCCTCCTCGCCCAGCAGGTTCTCCGCCGGGACGCGGACGTCCGCGAAGGACAGCTCGCGGGTGTCCGAGGCGTTCCAGCCGACCTTGGAGTACGGGGCCGCGACCGTGAAGCCGGGCGTGCCCGAGGGGACGATGATCGACGAGATCTGCGGCCGGCCGTCCGGCTTGCGGCCCGTGACGGCCGTGACCGTCACCAGGCCGGTGATGTCCGTGCCCGAGTTGGTGATGAAGCACTTGGTGCCGTTGATGATCCACTCGTTCGTCGACTCGTCCAGCCGGGCCGTCGTCCGGGTCGCCCCCGCGTCGCTGCCGCCGTCCGGCTCCGTCAGGCCGAACGCGCCCAGGATCTCGCCCGAGCACAGGCGGGGGAGCCACTGCTGCTTCTGGGCCTCGGTGCCGTACAGGTGGATCGGCATCGCGCCGAGCGAGACACCCGCCTCCAGGGTGATGGCGATCGAGGAGTCGACCCGGGCCAGCTCCTCCAGGGCCACGCCGAGGGCCAGGTAGTCACCGCCCATGCCGCCGTACTCCTCCGGGAAGGGCAGCCCGAACAGCCCCATGCGGCCCATCTCCCGCACGATCTCGTACGGGAACTCGTGCCGCTCGTAGAAGTCGCCGATCTTCGGCGCCACCACCTCGTGGGCGAACTCCTCGACCGTGCGGCGGAGTTCCTCCAGTTCGGGGGAGAGACGGTAGTCCATGGTGATCACTGCTCCTCGGTGCCCTCGTGGGACAGAGCTCGGACGGTGCGGGAGGGGCTCGGTCGGCCCAGTCGGGCGGCCATCCACGTGCTCGTGGCGACGAGGCGGCCGAGGTCGATTCCGGTGTCGATGCCGAGGCCCTTCAGCATCCACACGAGGTCTTCGGTGGCGAGGTTGCCCGTCGCCGACTTCGCGTACGGGCAGCCGCCCAGGCCGCCCGCCGAGGCGTCGACCGTCGTGACGCCCTGCTGGAGCGCCGCGAGCGTGTTGGCGAGGGCCTGGCCGTAGGTGTCGTGGAAGTGCACGCCGAGGGCGGACGGCGGCACCCCGGCCTCGTCCAGGGCGGCGAGGAGCGCGACGACATGACCGGGGGTGGCGACGCCGATGGTGTCGCCCAGGCTCAGTTCGTCGCAGCCCATGTCCAGCAGGGCGCGGCAGACCTTCACCACCTGCGGGACGGGGACCTCGCCCTCCCACGGGTCGCCGAAGCACATGGAGAGGTAGCCGCGGACGTGCACGTCCTCGGACTTCGCCCGGCTCACCACCGGCTCGAACATCGCCAGGGCCTCGTCCACCGTGCGGTTGAGGTTGGCCTTGGCGAAGGACTCCGTGGCGCTGGCGAAGACGGCGACCCGCCGGGCGCCCAGGGTCAGGGCGCGGTCCAGGCCGCGTTCGTTCGGCACCAGGACCGGGAGCTCCACCGGGAGATCGGCGACCATCGGGAACAGCGCCTCGGCGTCCGCCAGTTGGGGGACCCACTTGGGGTGGACGAAGCTCGTCGCCTCGACGGTGGTCAGGCCGGCGTCGGCCAGGCGGCGGATGAACTCCGCCTTGACCTCCGTGGGGACCGTGCCCTTCTCGTTCTGCAGGCCGTCGCGCGCGCCCACCTCGTGGATGCGTACCCGGGTGGGCAGGTCCCGGGCCGGCACGGCCATCGGGAGTCCCGGTGCCGTCATTCCGCCGCCTCCTCGTGGGGTGCGATGACCGCCAGGACCTGGTCCATGGCGACCGTGGTGCCCGGCGAGACGTCCAGTTCGGCGACCGTGCCGGCGTGCGGGGCGGAGATGACGTGCTCCATCTTCATCGCCTCCACCACCAGCAGGCTCTGGCCGGCGCTCACCTCGTCCCCGACGGCCACCTTCACCACTGTCACCGTGCCGGGCATCGGCGCGGTCAGCGAGTCGGCGCCCCCGTGGGCCGCCCGGGTGAGGGACGCGGCCACCGGGTCGTGGTCGCGGACGTGCCAGGCGTCACCGTCCCGGCCGAGCCAGTCCGCGGCGCGGTGGAAGGTGTGCCGGACGCCGTCCAGGGTCACCGCGACCCGGTCGTCGCTGACGGCCGCCGTGCCGCGTGGGGTGTACTCCAGGGGCTCCTGCACCTTCACGTGGAAGGCGGGCGGCTTGCGGGCCCCGCCCATGCGCCAGCCGCTGGGGACGGAGAAGGGGTCCGTCCAGCCGCCCGGCTCGGGCTTCAGAGCCTCCAGGCGCACGGCCGCCGCCGCCTCGTACACCTCCTCGGGCACCTCCGTGGGGACCAGGTGCTCCACCTCGCGCTCGACCAGGCCCGTGTCCATGTCACCGGACACCACCGCCGGGTGGGCCAGCAGGCGGCGCAGGAAACCGGCGTTGGTCTGCACGCCGAGCGTGACCGTCTCGGCCAGGGCCGCGCGCAGCCTGCGCAGGGCCGTCGCCCGGTCGGGGCCGTAGGCGATGACCTTGGAGAGCATCGGGTCGTAGAGACTGCCGACCTCCGTGCCCTCCGTCAGGCCCGAATCGGTGCGCACCCCGTCGCCCTGCGGCTCGCGCAGCCTGAGCACCGTGCCACCGGAGGGCAGGAAGCCGCGGGCCGGGTCCTCGGCGCAGATGCGGGCCTCCACCGCGTGACCGGTCAGCCGTACGTCCTGCTGGGTGAAGCCGAGGGGCTCGCCGGCCGCGACCCGCAGTTGCCACTCGACCAGGTCCAGGCCCGTGACCAGTTCGGTGACCGGGTGCTCCACCTGCAGGCGGGTGTTCATCTCCATGAAGTAGTACGACGACGGGTCGGTGCCCGGAACGATGAACTCCACCGTGCCCGCGCCCCGGTAGCCGCAGGAGCGGGCCGCCTGGACCGCCGCCTCGCCCATCGCGGCACGCGTCTCCTCGTCGAGCAGGACGCTCGGCGCCTCCTCGATGATCTTCTGGTGGCGGCGCTGCAGGGAGCACTCGCGCTCACCGAGGTGGACCACGTCGCCGTGACCGTCGGCGAGGACCTGGATCTCGATGTGGCGGGGCCGGTCGATCCAGCGCTCCACCAGGAGCGTGTCGTCCCCGAAGGAGGCCCGCGCCTCGCGGCGGGCCGAGGCGATCTCGTCCTCCAGGCGGGTCAGGTCCCGCACCAGGCGCATGCCCTTGCCGCCGCCGCCCGCGCTGGGCTTCAGCAGCACCGGCGCGCCCAGCTCGCGGGCCGCCTCGGCCAGCTCCGGGTCCCGGCCGCCCGGGACGACCGGCACGCCGGCCTCGCGGACCGTCTCCTTGGCGCGGATCTTGTCGCCCATCAGCGCGATCGCGTCCGCCGGGGGTCCGATGAAGACCAGGCCCGCCTCGGTGCAGGCCCGCGCGAAGCCGGCGTTCTCCGCCAGGAAGCCGTAACCCGGGTGGACCGCCTGGGCGCCGGTACGGGCGGCCGCCTCCAGCAGGCGCTCCACCGACAGGTAGCTCTCGGAGGCGGGGGCCGGGCCGATCCGCACCGCCGTGTCCGCCTCGCGGACGTGCCGGGCGTCGGCGTCCGCGTCGGAGAAGACGGCCACCGAGCGCACGCCCATCGACCGCAGCGTCCGGATGACGCGTACGGCGATCTCGCCACGGTTGGCCACCAGCACTGTCTCGAACATCGTCGTCCGTCCCCTCACATCCGGAAGACGCCGAACTGGGGGTCACCCAGGGGCGCGTTGGCGCAGGCGGTCAGGGCCAGGCCCAGGACCTGACGGGTGTCCAGCGGGTCGATCACACCGTCGTCCCACAGGCGGGCCGTCGCGTAGTAGGCGCTGCCCTGGCGCTCGTACTGGGCGCGGATCGGGGCCTTGAAGGCGTCCTCCTCCTCCGCCGGCCAGGACTCGCCGCGGGCCTCCAGCTGGTCGCGCTTGACCGTGGCGAGGACCGAGGCGGCCTGCTCGCCGCCCATGACCGAGATCTTGGCGTTCGGCCACATCCACAGGAAGCGGGGGGAGTACGCCCGGCCGCACATCGAGTAGTTGCCCGCGCCGTACGAGCCGCCGACCACGACCGTGAGCTTCGGTACGCGCGTGCACGCCACGGCCGTGACCATCTTGGCGCCGTGCTTGGCGATGCCGCCCGCCTCGTAGTCCTTGCCGACCATGAAGCCCGAGATGTTCTGCAGGAACACCAGCGGGATGCCGCGCTGGTCGCACAGCTCGATGAAGTGGGCGCCCTTCTGGGCGGACTCGGCGAACAGGATGCCGTTGTTGGCGACGATGCCCACGGGGTGGCCGTGGATCCGGGCGAAGCCGGTGACCAGCGTCTGGCCGAACTCGGACTTGAACTCGGCGAACCGGGAGCCGTCGACGACCCGGGCGATGATCTCGCGCACGTCGTACGGGGTGCGCGGGTCGACCGGGACCGCCCCGTAGAGGCCGTGCGGGTCGATCTTGGGCTCGACGGGCTCGGTGACCTCCCAGGGGAGGGGGCCCCGGGCCGGGAGGGTGGAGACGATCGTGCGGACGATGCGCAGCGCGTGCGCGTCGTTCTCCGCGAGGTGGTCCGTGACGCCCGAGACGCGGGAGTGCACCTCGCCGCCGCCGAGTTCCTCCGCCGTGACCACCTCGCCCGTGGCCGCCTTCACCAGGGGTGGGCCGCCGAGGAAGATCGTGCCCTGGTTGCGCACGATCACGGCCTCGTCGCTCATCGCCGGGACGTAGGCCCCGCCGGCCGTGCACGAGCCGAGGACGGCGGCGATCTGGGGGATGCCGGCGCCGGACATGCGGGCCTGGTTGTAGAAGATCCGGCCGAAGTGGTCCCGGTCCGGGAAGACCTCGTCCTGCATGGGCAGGAAGGCGCCGCCGGAGTCCACCAGGTAGACGCAGGGCAGCCGGTTGTCGAGGGCGACCTCCTGGGCGCGCAGGTGCTTCTTCACCGTCATCGGGTAGTACGTGCCGCCCTTGACCGTGGCGTCGTTGGCGACGATCACGGTCTCGCGGCCGCTGACCCGGCCGATGCCGGCGATGACACCGGCGGCCGGGGCCTGGTCCTCGTACAGCCCGTCGGCCGCGAGCGGGGCCAGTTCCAGAAACGGTGATCCCGGGTCCAGGAGGGTGTCCACCCGGTCGCGGGGGAGCAGCTTGCCGCGCGCCGTGTGGCGGGCGCGAGCCTTCTCGCCGCCGCCCTGTGCGGCCCTGGCGAGCTTGGCGCGCAGCTCCTCCACGAGGGTGCGGTGCGCCTCCTCGTTGGCCCGAAAGGCCTCCGACGCGGGGTCGGCCGCGCTCGTGAGCTCCGGTGCCTCGTGCATCCTGCGGGTCCCCTCACGTGTTAATGAGCGTTAACGCATTTCCTTCAGGTTAACGAGCGCTAACCTCGCTGTCTAGAATCGATTTCATGGCCACCAGAACCGACGCCCCCACCCGACGCGAGCAGATCCTCAAGGAGGCCGCGCGGCTGTTCGCCGAGCGAGGCTTCCACGGGGTCGGGGTCGACGAGATAGGCGCCGCGGTCGGCATCAGCGGGCCCGGGCTGTACCGGCACTTCCCGGGCAAGGACGCGATGCTCGCGGAGCTGCTGGTGGGGATCAGCGGGCAGTTGCTGACCGGGGCGAAGCGGAGGGTGGCGGAGGCGGACGGGGGTGGGGCGGAGGGACTGCTGGACTCGCTGATCGAGGGGCACATCGACTTCGCGCTCGACGACCGGCCTCTGATCACCCTGCACGACCGGGAGCTGGATCGCCTCCGGGACAGCGACCGGAAGATGGTCCGGCAGCTGCAGCGGCAGTACGTGGAGCTGTGGGTCGGGGTCGTGCGGGAGGTGTACCCGGGGCTGGGGGAGCCGGCGGCACGGTCGGCCGTGCACTCGGTGTTCGGGCTGCTGAACTCGACGCCGCATCTGGGCAGGGGCGGGGTGCTGCCCGGGCGGGGGGCGACGGCGGAGTTGTTGCACAGGATGGCCCGGGGGGCGTTCGCGGCGGCGGGTGACTAGGGCTTCCGCCCGGGCCGCCCGGACCCCGTGGCTACGCCCACCCGCCCGTAGCCCTCGGACAAGAAGACCCGACCCACCTCGCGGCTCCGCCCCGCACCCCGGCGGGGGATCCGCCCCCTGCACCCGAGGGCTTGCCCGCCCGGAGGTGTCGGCCGACAGGCCGAGTCGTCCGTCCCGGGGCTCCACGCCGTGCCCGGCGGGGTTCCGCCCCCTGCCCCTCCCCGAGGGCTTGCTTGCCCGCCCGGAGGTGTCGGGCAAGAGGCCCGGACCGCCCCGGGGCTCCGTCGCGGACCCTCGGGTGCTCGCTCACCGCCCGCCCGGAGCAGCTGGCCGAGATGCCCAAGTCGTCCCCGCGGCTTCGCCCCGGGTCTCGGCGGTGGCTTCGCCCCGGGTCTCGGCGGGGGTTCCGTCCCGCGTCTCGGCGGTGGCTTCGTCCCGCGTCCCGGCGGTGGCGTCGCCCCGCGTCCCGGCGGGGGTTCCGCCCCCGCGTCCCGGCGGTGGCTTCGCCCCTGCAGGCTGCGTCTCCGGCTGGGCTGCGCCCCTCGGCCCCCGGCAATCCCTCGGCCCCCGGCAATCCTTCAGCCCCTCAACTTCCGCCCCGGCGTGACGAGCGTTACCCCCTTCCCACCCTGGACGCGTCCGGATACTCGTCGGTATCTTTGACTGAGCAAGCGCTTAGACATAGTCGTGGAGGTGGCGGCGTGCGCCGTACGGTGTTCAACGAGGATCACGAGGCGTTCCGGGAGACCCTTCGCGCCTTCATCGAGGCCGAGGTCGTGCCCGTCTACGACGAGTGGTTCGCGGCGGGCCAGGCGCCCCGCGACTTCTACTACAAGCTCGGTGAGCTGGGCGTCTTCGGCATCAACGTGCCGGAGGAGTTCGGCGGCGCCGGTCTCGACTCGCACAAGTTCGAGGCCGTGCTGTACGAGGAGACCGCCCGCGCCGGTGTCCAGTTCGGCGGTTCCGGCGTGCACGTGCTGCTCGCCCTGCCGTACATCAAGATGCTGGCGACGGACGAGCAGAAGAAGCGGTACCTGCCGAAGTTCGTCACCGGCGAGGAGATGTGGGCCATCGCGATGACGGAGCCGGGCACCGGTTCCGACCTCGCGGGCATGAAGTCCACCGCCAAGCTGAGCGAGGACGGCACGCACTACGTCCTCAACGGCGCCAAGACCTTCATCACCGGCGGCGTGCACGCCGACCGCGTGATCGTGTGCGCCCGCACCTCCGCGCCCACGGCCGAGGACCGCCGCCACGGCATCTCCCTGTTCGCCGTGGACACCAAGTCCGAGGGCTACTCCGTCGGCCGCAAGCTCGACAAGCTCGGCCTGAAGACCTCCGACACCGCCGAGCTGGCGTTCGTCGACGTCAAGGTGCCGGTCGAGGACCTCCTCGGCGAGGAGAACAAGGGCTTCTACTACCTCGGCCACAACCTGGCCTCCGAGCGCTGGGGCATCGCCTTCGGCGCCTACGCCCAGGCCAAGGCCGCGGTCCGGTTCGCCAAGCAGTACGTGCAGGAGCGCACGGTCTTCGGCAAGCCCGTCGCGCACTTCCAGAACACCAAGTTCGAACTGGCCGCCTGCCAGGCCGAGGTGGACGCCGCCGAGGCCGTCGCCGACCGCGCGACCGAGGCGCTGGACGCCGGTGAGCTGACCCCCGCCGAGGCCGCCTCCGCGAAGCTGTTCTGCACCGAGGTCGCCCACCGCGTCATCGACCGCTGCCTGCAGCTGCACGGCGGCTACGGCTACATGAACGAGTACCCGATCGCCCGCCTGTACGCGGACAACCGCGTCAACCGCATCTACGGCGGCACCAGCGAGATCATGAAGACGATCATCGCCAAGGACATGGGCCTGTAAGGCCCCGGCAACCGCGGGCCGATACCACCGACTTCATGAGCCAGGCACTTCAGGATCTCCTCGATCTGCTCGACCTCGAGCAGATCGAGGAGAACATCTTCCGCGGCCGGTCCCGGTCCGCCGTGGTCCCCCGGGTCTTCGGCGGCCAGGTCGCGGCCCAGGCGCTCGTCGCCGCCGGGCGGACGGTCCCGGCGGACCGGCCGCCCCACTCGCTGCACGCGTACTTCCTGCGCATGGGCGACCCGGGCGCGCCCATCGTCTACGACGTCGAGCGCATCCGCGACGGCCGGTCGTTCACCACCCGCCGGGTCGTCGCGGTCCAGCACGGCCGGCCGATCTTCTCGCTGTCCGCGTCCTTCCAGGAGCACGAGGAGGGCATGGACCACCAGGCGCCCATGCCGCCCGCCCCGGACCCGGCGTCGCTGCCCACCTCGCAGGAGCGGTTCCGCGGCTACGACCACCTCGATCCCGGGGTCGTCGCGCACTTCCTGGCCGCACGCGAGGCCATCGACCTGCGCTACGTCGAGGAACCGCCCTACGGCCGGTTCGGGGAGCCGCGCGAGCCGCACTCCCAGGTGTGGTTCCGCACCAACGGCAAGCTCGACGGGCCCGTCGACAACGCCCTGCTGCACATCGTGCTCGCCACCTACGTCTCCGACATGACCCTGCTCGACTCGGTCCTGCTCGCGCACGGCCGCGGCGGCTGGGCGGTCGGCGACGTCGTCGGGGCCTCCCTCGACCACGCCATGTGGTTCCACCGGCCGTTCCGCGCCGACGAATGGCTGCTGTACGACCAGGAGTCGCCCTCGGCCTCCGGCGGGCGCGGCCTCGGCCAGGCCCGCATCTACACGCAGGACGGCCGGCTCGCCGTGTCGGTCATCCAGGAGGGCGTCGTGCGGGTCCCCCGTGCCCGGGACTGACCTCGGCCGGGCCGCCCGCGCCGAGATTGGACGGGCCCCCGCGCCGGGTCGGCGAGGGGTCCGGCGGCAGGTCGGCCAAGGGCCCGGCCCGGCAGGTCCGGGTCACGCGGTCGCAGGTGCGGCCCCCGTTCCCCGCCCGCCGAGTGGCCGCTCCGGGGCGTAGGGCCTGTCTGACGATTCCCTCCTGCCTCGCGACGCCATGCACGCACTCTCGCCGCACCAGGCCCTAGCCCAGACCCGCCTCCGAGAGGAGGTAGGCCGTCATCGGGTCGTAGTGGCGGGGGCTCACCACGTGGTCGTCCAGGGGGACCGTCACCTGCACGGTGCCCTCGGCCTCCGCCAGGAACAGCGCCGGGTCGTTGCAGTCGGCGTAGCCGACGGAGTCGACGCCGTGCTGACCGGCGTAGCCCGCCCAGCCGTGGTCGGCGACGACCAGGTCGGGCAGCGGGCGGCCCTCGCGCTCCAGGGCCGTCAGGATCGCCTTCATCGGTTCGCCCGAGTGGGTGTGCCACAGGGTCGCGCCGTGCTCCAGGACCGCCACGTCCGCGAACTGCATGACGTAGCCCTCCTCCGTCGTCAGCCCGTCGGGGATGACGACGATCTCGCAGCCTGCCGCGCGCAGCGCCGCCGCGGTCGCGCGGTGGACGTCGAGCAGGCCGCCCGGGTGGCCGGTGGCGAACAGGACGCGCTGGCCGCCGTCGGCCGCCTTGCGCAGGCGGGCGGCGAGCCGTTCCAGGCCCGAGACCGTCAGCTCGGGGTCGATCGTGTCCTGGCCGTAGCGGTGCCCGGGGTCGTCGTTCACGCCGACGCGCTCCGCCATCACCGCTAGGACGTCCTGCTCGTCGGTCCAGCGGTCGCCGAGCTCCAGGCCGAGCCAGTAGTGGCGGTCGCCGTTCGCCAGCTTGCGGTAGTGGGAGAGGTTGTTCTCGCGCGGGGTGGCGACGTCGCCGGCGATGCGCGTCCGTACGAGGTGGTCGACGAGTTCGGCGCGGCTGGGGGTCCCGGTTATCGGCATGGCTCCCATTGTGGGGCAGCCCCAGGTGGGCGTCCCTGGCGTATCGCGCGCTGGGACGTGCGTCACGTACTCAGGGCGGGCGCGGTCCGGGACGGGGGCGGGTACTCAGAGCCGCCGCAGCGCGAACCACAGCTCCATGCGGACGTCCGGGTCGTCGAGGTCGGTCTCCAGCAGGCTCGCGCAGCGGGCGACGCGCTGGCGGACGGTGTTGCGGTGCACGGACAGGGCCACGGCCGTGCGGTCCCAGCTGCCGTGCAGGGACAGCCAGGTGCGCAGGGTCTCGGTGAGCGCGGGGTGGGCCGTGACCGGGGCGAGGAGCGCGCGGGCGTGGGCCGCCGCCTCACCGGGCGGGACCAGGTCGGCCAGGGTGGGGCGCGGGGCGTGCCGGAGCAGTGGGACGCGGGTGGCCCGGGCCCGGGCCAGGGCGCGGGCCGCCTGGGTGTCGGCGGCGGCCCAGTCGGCCGGGGCGACCGGAGCGCTGACGCCCAGGGTCCAGCCGGGCAGCGGGGCCGGGACGCGTCCGGCCGGCACCAGGACGCGCACGGCGTCGCCCGCCGGGTCGACCAGGGCGGAGCCGAGCGCGGCGCCCAGCGCGGAGGCGGCGACGGGTCCCGGGGGGCCGTCCCCGTCCGGCCGGGCGTGCACGACGACCCACTCCCCGTCGCCGAGCAGCGGGGCGACCTCCTCGGGCGGCGCGCCCAGCAGCAGCCGCACCAGCGCGGCGGACCGGGCGGCGCCGGTGCCGCCGTGCTGTTCGCCGGTGAGGAGGGACAGCAGGACCGCGGCGACGGAGGCGATGGTGTGGTCGCCCGGGTCGCGGGCCGGGGCCGCCACCCCGAGGACGAAGCCGTGCCCGGCGCCGAGCGCGTACGCGGCGAGGTGGAGGGCGGCGGTGGTGTCGGCGGCGGAGGCGGGCCCGGGGCGTCCGGCCGCCTCACCGGGCGGACGCACCACGCCCGCCAGGGCCGCCAGGGCGTCGCGCACCTCGGCGGCGGGTTCCCGGCCGGCCGCCGCGAGCCGCGCGCCGTCCGGTCCGTAGAGCACGGCCCATCCGGCCAGCCGCCGGGCGAGCTGCCGCAGGACCGAGGGGACCGGATCGGGGCGGGAGGCGGCGGAGGCGAGGCGCTGCTGGGCGTCGGCGACCCGGCGCAGTTCCGCCAGGCGCGCCCGGGCCATCAGCTGCCACACCGCGCGGGCCACACCCGAGAAGGTGGTGCGCGGCGGCACCTCCAGCAACGGCAGGCGGTGCCGAGCGCAGGCCGCGGCCAGCGCGTCCGGCACGGTGTCGTGCACCGGTGCCACGCCGAAGCCCAGCGCCGCGCCGCCCGCGGCCACGATCCGGGACACGTACCCGTCGAAGTAGCCCGGTCCGGCGCCCTGCGGGATGTGCACACCGGCCGAGAGCAGCAGCTCCCCGCCGAGCAGGTACGGGAACGGGTCGGCCATCTCCGAGGTGTGCACCCAGTGGACCACCCGGTCGGGGTCGTCCGGGCCGGCGACCTGCCGCAGGCCCAGGTCCTCGCGGGCCAGCAGCGCGGACAGCCGGACCGGCGGGGTGGGCGGGACGGCCGGTTCCGGCATGGTGTGCGTTCCCTCCACGCCGAACGGTTCGAATGGATGAAACGTACACTTCGCAGTCGCTTTCCGGCCACCTAGGGTCGGTGCTCGTCAACCTCGTCCCCACGACCGAGCGTGTGCGAAGGAGGCCCCCATGGCCGTCGACTACCTCGTGATCGTCGTCTACCTGGCCGGCATGCTGGCCATGGGCTGGTGGGGCATGCGCCGCGCCCGCTCCAAGAGCGAGTTCCTCGTGGCCGGCCGCCGCCTGGGCCCGGCCATGTACTCCGGCACCATGGCGGCGATCGTCCTCGGCGGCGCCTCCACCATCGGCGGTGTGGGGCTCGGCTACCAGTACGGCCTGTCCGGTGCCTGGATGGTGTTCACCATCGGCCTGGGCCTGCTCGCCCTGTCCGTCTTCTTCTCTGCCCGCATCGCCCGGCTGAAGGTCTACACGGTCTCCGAGATGCTCGACCTGCGCTACGGCGGCGGCCGCGCCGGGGTCATCTCCGGTCTGGTGATGTGGGCGTACACGCTGATGCTCGCGGTGACCTCGACCATCGCCTACGCCACGATCTTCGACGTCCTGTTCGACGTCGACCGCACGCTGGCGATCGTCCTGGGCGGTTCGATCGTCGTGGCGTACTCCACCCTCGGCGGCATGTGGTCGATCACGCTCACCGACATGGTGCAGTTCGTGGTGAAGACGATCGGCGTGCTGCTCCTGCTGCTGCCCATCGCCGTCGTGAAGGCCGGCGGTTTCGGCGAGATGAGGGCGCAGCTGCCCACCGGGTACTTCGACCCGCTGGGCATCGGCGGCGAGACGATCTTCACCTACGTGCTGATCTACACGTTCGGCATGCTCATCGGGCAGGACATCTGGCAGCGCGTCTTCACCGCCCGCAGTGACCGCACCGCCAAGTGGGGCGGCACCGTCGCGGGCACCTACTGCCTCGCCTACGCCCTCGCCGGTGCCGTCATCGGCACGGCCGCCAAGGTGCTGTACCCGAAGCTCGCCAGCCCCGACGACGCCTTCGCCACCATCGTGAAGGACGAACTGCCCGTCGGTGTGCGCGGGCTGGTGCTCGCCGCCGCGCTCGCGGCGGTGATGTCGACCTCCTCCGGCGCGCTGATCGCCTGCGCCACCGTCGCCAACAACGACATCTGGTCGCGGCTGCGGGGCCTCGGCAGGAGCGCGCCGGCCGGCGACCACGACGAGGTGAAGGGCAACCGGACCTTCATCCTGCTCATGGGCCTGGCCGTGATCGGCACGGCCGTCGCCATCGACAACGTCGTGGAGGCCCTGACCGTCGCCTACAACCTGCTCGTCGGCGGTCTCCTCGTGCCGATCCTCGGCGGCCTGGTGTGGAGGCGCGGCACGGTGTACGGCGCCCTCGCCTCCGTCGTGGCCGGCGGGGCCGCGGTCGTCGTGCTGATGGCCACCCACGGCATCCTCGCCAACGAGCCGGTCTACTACGGCCTGCTGGCCTCGCTCGCGGCCTACGTGATCGTCTCCCTGGCGACCCCGGCCACCGACGCGGCCGTCCTCGCGGCCTGGCGCGAACGCCTCG
Source organism: Streptomyces sp. AHA2 (assembly GCF_036857595.1). Lineage (NCBI taxonomy): Bacteria > Bacillati > Actinomycetota > Actinomycetes > Kitasatosporales > Streptomycetaceae > Streptomyces > Streptomyces sp. AHA2. The sequence goes on along the minus strand of NZ_JAUQWJ010000006.1, from coordinate 180,955 downwards.
CCGGGCGTTCACCCGAACTCGCGTCCGAACCGGTCCCGGCTCCCCAGTAGAGTCGTAGCGCAAGCAGTACATACGCGATGAAGCGTAGGAAAGAAGGCATTACTTCATGAGCAGCAACGAGACCCCGCGCGGCCCCGTCGACTCCTCCCGCGTCCCGCGGTACGCCGGCCCCGCCACCTTCGCCCGGCTGCCCCGGCTGGACGAGGTCGGCCGCGCCGACGTCGCCCTGGTCGGCGTGCCGTTCGACTCCGGCGTCTCGTACCGGCCGGGCGCCCGCTTCGGCGGCAACGCGATCCGTGAGGCGTCCCGCCTGCTGCGGCCCTACAACCCGGCGCAGGACGCCTCGCCCTTCGCCCTGGCGCAGGTCGCGGACGGCGGCGACATCGCCGTGAACCCGTTCAACATCAACGAGGCCGTGGAGACCGTCGAGGCCGCCGCCGACGACCTGCTCGGCACGGGCGCCCGGCTGATGACCCTCGGCGGCGACCACACCATCGCGCTGCCCCTGCTGCGCTCGGTCGCGAAGAAGCACGGCCCCGTCGCCCTGCTGCACTTCGACGCCCACCTGGACACCTGGGACACCTACTTCGGCGCCGAGTACACCCACGGCACCCCGTTCCGCCGCGCGGTCGAGGAGGGCATCCTCGACACCTCCGCGCTCTCCCACGTCGGCACCCGCGGCCCGCTGTACGGCAAGCAGGACCTCACCGACGACGAGAAGATGGGCTTCGGCATCGTCACCTCGGCGGACGTCTACCGGCGCGGCGCCGACGAGGTCGCCGACCAGCTCCGCCAGCGCATCGGCGACCGGCCGCTGTACATCTCCATCGACATCGACTGCCTCGACCCGGCCCACGCCCCCGGCACCGGCACGCCCGAGGCCGGCGGCATGACCTCGCGCGAACTGCTGGAGATCCTGCGCGGCCTGGCCTCCTGCAACCTGGTCTCGGCCGACGTCGTGGAGGTGGCGCCCGCGTACGATCACGCCGAGATCACGTCGGTGGCCGCCTCCCACACGGCGTACGAACTGACCACGATCATGTCCCGCCAGATCGCCGCGGCCCGGAAGGACTCGGAAGCCAAGTGACCCACGACCACGACCTGGTGCTCCGCCCGACACCCGCCCAGACGGAGGCCGCCCTCAACCCTCCCGACGGCCGCAACGGCGGAGACCTGGTCGTGGAGACGCTGGCCGGGCTCGGCGCCACGACCGTCTTCGGCCTGCCCGGCCAGCACGCCCTCGGCATGTTCGACGCACTGCGCCGCTCCGACCTGCGCTACATCGGCCTGCGGGTGGAGAACAACGCCGGGTTCGCGGCCGACGCGTACGGCCGGATCACCGGTGAGGCGGCGCCGCTGCTGCTGTCGACCGGGCCGGGCGCGCTGACATCCCTCGCCGCGCTGCAGGAGGCGGCGGCCGCCTCCGCGCCCGTGCTGGCGATCAGCAGCCAGGTCCCGACGGCGGGCCTGGGCGGCGGACGCCACGGCTACCTGCACGAACTGCCCGACCAGGCGGCCTCGTTCCGGGGCGTGGTGAAGTCGGTCCACACCGTGCGCGCCCAGTCGCAGATCCCCTCGGCGATCGAGGCGGCCTGGAAGTCCGCCCTGACCGCCCCGCACGGGCCGGTGTGGGTGGAGATCCCGCAGGACGTGCTGCTCGCCGGGACGTCGATCCCGGTCGTCACCGGCGGGGACGCCTTCCCCGAGGAACTGGTGCCGCGCCCCGAACTGACCGCCGTCGCCGCCGACCTGCTGTCCCGGGCGGCCCGGCCGGCGATCATCGCGGGCGGGGGCGTGGTCCGCGCGGACGCCTCCGGCAAGCTGAAGCAGCTGGCGGAGCGGCTCCGGGCCCCCGTGGTCACCACTCCAGGCGGCAAGGGCGCGTTCCCCTGGAACCACCCGCTGTCCCTGCAGTCCTGGATCGAGGACCGGCACACCACCGACTTCCTGGAGGACGCCGACGTCCTCCTGGTCGTCGGCTCGGGGCTCGGTGAACTCTCCTCGAACTACCACACGTTCAAGCCGCGCGGCCGGGTGATCCAGATCGAGGCCGACCTCGGCAAGCTGGAGTCCAACCACCCGGCCCTCGGCATCCACGCGGACGCCCGCCTCGCCCTGCAGGCCCTGCTGGAGACGGTTGAGCCCCGCGAGGACGCGGCCGCCGCGGACCGCGTCCGGGAGGTGCTGGCGAAGGTCGCCGGCCGCATCGCCGCCCAGGAACTCACCCTGGAGCAGGAGGTGCTGGCGGCCGTGCGCCGGGCGCTGCCCGCCGACTCGCCGTCCTTCTGGGACATGACGATCCTGGCGTACTGGGCCTGGTCGGCCTTCGACGCCAAGGGCCCCAATCACATGCACTCCGCGCAGGGCGCGGGCGGCCTCGGCTACGGCTTCCCCGCGGCGCTGGGCGCGGCGGTTGCCGACCCGACCCGCCCGGTCCTCGCGGTCTCCGGCGACGGCGGCGCCCTGTACTCGATCGCCGAGCTGGCCACCGCCCGCCAGTACGACCTGAACGTCACCTGGCTCATCGTCGACGACGGCGGCTACGGCATCCTGCGCGAGTACATGAACGACGCGTTCGGCGAGGCGACCGCGACCGAACTGACCCGGCCCGACTACGTGGCCCTGGCCGAGTCCTTCGGCGTCCCCGGCATCCGCACGAGCCCGGAGAACCTGGAGCAGGACCTGGCCGAGGCGTTCGCCTCGCCGGGCCCCTCGGTGGTGCTGCTGCCGGCCGTGCTGCGGATGTTCGCACCGACCCACCTGGACTGAGCGCCCGGCCGTGGCCGCCGGCGGGAGCGGCCGGCGGCCACGGCGAGCCGTCAGTGGAACCAGAAGAGCAGGGTGTCCGCCCGCCCGCCGCGCTCGCGCGTGCTCTCCCACTCCCGTGCCTCGAACCGCATGACCTCGGCGAACCGGCCGGCGGCGGACCGGAACCCCGGGTCGATCCGGTCGAGCACCGCGTCGTAGGCGTCGGCCAGCTCGGCGGCCCGCTGCACCGGCAGGGTGCCGATGGCCGGCACGGCGTCACCGGGATGGGGCAGCCGCACCGGGGGCCCGCTGAACAGGAACGTGCCGGGCAGCAGCCCGGACGGCACGCCGTACCGGGCCAGTTCGTCGTCCAGGGCGTGGAAGGACGACGGGCGGCGCCAGGTGCCGAGGTCGGTCGGGTCGCGGAAGTGCGCGGCGACCACCTGGTAGAAGGCGTAGCTGTACGCGGGGCACAGGCCGGTGCTCGGGCGGCCGTCGATCAGCTCGTCCAGCGCGCGCGTGATGGAGACGTCGAGGTCGACGTCCTGCTCCCGGAACCGGGCGTCGGTGCGCTCGCACTCGGTGCGGATCCGGGCGAGGGTGCGCTCCTGCCGCTCGGTCCGCTCGACCGCGGTGAGCAGCCGCACCACGGACCTCATGTCACCGGAGCTCATCTCGAGCCAGTAGCCCACTGCCGCGTTTCCCTTCACCCGTCCGCCGGACACCGCCGTCCATGATCCGGGACGACCGGGCGGCCCCGTGCAGAGGCAGGGAAACTCCCCCGGGGCAGGGGCGCGAGCGGATAACGACTCGCACAAAGCTTCGTAGTCCCTACAACCATTCGACGGCACCCGGCGGTCAAGGGGTGCATGACTTCTGGGATATCCCGCCGCGCGAGAATGCTGACGGTGGCCGTCGGTACGGGCGTCCTCGTGCCGCTCGTCGCCGCCGCCACGCCCGCCGCCGCCGCCCCGCCCGCCGTGACCTGCACGTCCGCCAAGGCCGGTCTGGCCGCCAAGCTGACCAAGGACATCACCGCCGCGCTGGCCACCCGCAAGGGCACGGTCGCCGTCGGCCTGCACGACCGCAGCACGAACACCACCTGCACCCTGCGCGCCGGTACGGCCTACGACTCGGCCAGCGTCGTGAAGGTCACCGTCCTCGCCACGCTGCTGTGGGACGCGAAGAAGACGAACCGGTACCTCACCGACCGCGAGGCCGGTCTCGCCAAGGCCATGATCACCAAGTCGGACAACGCCGCGACCTCCACGCTGTGGAAGCAGCTCGGCCTGACGAAGATCAAGAACTTCCTCGAGGCCGCCGGCATGACCCGGACGACGCCGGGCGCCGACGGCTACTGGGGCCTGACCCGGATCACCGTCACCGACGAGCAGAAACTGCTCAAGCTCATCACCGGCAAGAACGCCGTCCTCAGCGACAGCTCCCGTGCCTACATCCTGAAGCTGATGGGACAGGTCGTGTCGTCCCAGCGCTGGGGGACCCCGTACGGGGTGCCCTCCGGTGTCACCGTGGCCGTGAAGAACGGCTGGCTGCAGCGCTCCAGCAACGGATGGCGCGTGCACAGCATCGGGGCGTTCAAGGGCGGTGGCCACGACTACGTGATGACGGTGCTCACACACGGCAACAGCACCATGGACTACGGCATCGCCACCGTCCAGGCCGTGGCCAAGGTGATCCACCGCGACCTGGCGGCGAGCTGAGGGTTCCCGGCGCCGCCTCCCCGCGGGCAGGCGGCAGTGTTACGGCGGGATGAAATCGGGGCCCTGACGTGTTGGTGCCTTCCGGCAGAGCAGGACGACCGGAAGGCACGGGTGTGACACCGCAACGGGGATGGGCACGACGGCTGTGGGCCTACGCATGGCGCCACCCCAAGGACGTCGTCCTCGCCCTCGGCTCCTCGCTCGCCGGCATGGCGGTGATGGCGCTCGTGCCGCTGATCACCAAGGTGATCATCGACGACGTCATCAGCGACCACACCCGGTCCATGACCACCTGGGCCGGGCTCCTGGTCGCCGCCGCCCTGGCCGTGTACGTCCTCACCTACGTCCGGCGTTACTACGGCGGACGTCTCGCCCTGGACGTCCAGCACGACCTGCGGACCGAGATGTTCGGCACGATCACCCGGCTCGACGGCCGCCGCCAGGACGAACTGTCCACCGGTCAGGTCGTCGGCCGCGCCACCAGCGACCTGCAGCTCATCCAGGGCCTGCTGTTCATGCTCCCGATGACCATCGGGAACTTCGCCCTGTTCCTGATCTCGCTGGTGGTCATGGCGTGGCTGTCCGTGCCGCTGACCCTGGTCGCCCTGGCCGTCGCGCCCGCCCTGTGGTGGATCGCCCGGCGCAGCCGCACCCGGCTGCACCCCTCCACCTGGTATGCCCAGGCCCAGGCCGCCGCCGTCGCGGGCGTGGTCGACGGGGCCGTCAGCGGCGTCCGGGTCGTCAAGGGCTTCGGGCAGGAGGAGCAGGAGACCGGCAAGCTCCGCGAGGTGGGCCGCAGGCTCTACGGGGGCCGGCTGCGCACCATCCGCCTCAACTCGGTCTACACCCCGGCCCTGCAGTCCGTTCCCGCCCTGGGCCAGGTCGCCATGCTGGCGCTCGGCGGCTGGCTGGCGGTCCGCGGGCACATCACGCTCGGCACGTTCGTCGCGTTCTCCACCTACCTGGCCCAGCTCGTCGGGCCGGTCCGCATGCTCGCCGTGGTGCTCACCGTCGCGCAGCAGGCCCGCGCCGGCACCGAACGCGTCCTGGAGCTGATCGACACCGAGCCCTCCATCCGCGACGGTGAGAAGGACCTGCCGGCCGACGCCCCCGCGACGGTCGAGTTCGACGGCGTCTCCTTCGGCTACGACGCCGACCGCCCGGTCCTCGACGGGCTGTCCTTCGAGATCCGCCCGGGCGAGACCCTCGCCGTCGTCGGCTCCTCCGGCTCCGGCAAGTCCACCGTCTCCCTGCTGCTGCCGCGCTTCTACGACGTCACCCGCGGCGCCGTCCTGGTCGGCGGGCACGACGTGCGCGAGCTGTCCCTGCAGTCGCTGCGGTCCGCGATCGGGCTGGTCCCCGAGGACTCCTTCCTCTTCTCCGACACCGTCCGCAACAACATCGCCTACGGCCGCCCCGACGCCACCCGGGAGGAGATCGAGAAGGCGGCCCGGGCCGCCCAGGCGGACCGGTTCATCACGGAGCTGCCCGACGGCTACGACACCACCGTCGGCGAGCACGGACTGACCCTCTCCGGCGGGCAGCGCCAGCGCATCGCCCTGGCCCGCGCCATCCTCAGCGACCCGCGCCTGCTGGTCCTGGACGACGCCACCTCGGCCGTGGACGCCCGCGTCGAGCACGAGATCCACGAGGCGCTCAAGGGCGTGATGCGGGGCCGTACCACGCTGCTGATCGCCCACCGGCGCTCCACCCTGAACCTCGCCGACCGCATCGCCGTCCTGGACGGCGGCCGGCTCGCCGACATCGGCACCCACGACGAGCTCCAGCGCCGCTCGGCCCTCTACCGGCGGCTGCTCACCGACCCCGACGAGCTGGGCGGGGTCTCCCCGGGCCACACCCCGCCCGCCTGCCCCGAGGAGGACACCTCCGTCCGGGACGAGCTGGACGCGGAGTACGACGCCGAGCGCGGCGTCACCCCCCGGCTGTGGACCGGGGACCGCGAGCGCAAGGACACGGCCCTCGCCGACAGCCCGGCCACCCCGGAGCTGCTCGCCCAGGTCGAGGCACTGCCCCCGGCCACCGACGTGCCCGACGTGGACGAGGCGCGGGCCGTGCGCCCCGAGGACTCCTACGGGCTGCGCCGGCTGCTGCGCGGCTTCGGCTGGCCCCTGCTGATCAGCCTCGCCCTGGTCGCCGCCGACGCGGGCATGGGCCTGCTGCTGCCCGTGCTGATCCGGCACGGCATCGACTCCGGCGTCACCCAGGCCGCGCTCGGCGCCGTGTGGGCCGCGGCCCTGCTGGGTCTGGCCACGGTGGCCGTGCAGTGGGTGGCCCAGGTCGGCGAGATCCGCATGACCGGACGCACCGGCGAACGGGTGCTGTACTCGCTGCGGCTGAAGATCTTCGCCCAGCTCCAGCGCCTCGGGCTCGACTACTACGAGCGGGAGCTGACCGGCCGGATCATGACCCGGATGACGACCGACGTCGACGCGCTGTCGACGTTCCTGCAGACGGGCCTGGTCACGGCCTTCGTCTCGATCGTCACCTTCTTCGGCATCATGGTCGCGCTGCTGGTCATCGACGTGCAGCTCGCCCTGGTCGTCTTCGCGACGCTGCCGCCGCTGATCATCGCCACGTTCTTCTTCCGCCGCGCGAGCGTGAAGGCCTACGAGCTGGCCCGCGAACGGGTCTCGGCGGTCAACGCCGACCTGCAGGAGTCGGTGTCCGGGCTGCGGATCGTGCAGGCGTTCCGGCGCGAGCGGGACGGCGGACGGCGGTTCGCCGAGCGCAGCCACAGCTACCGGCAGGCCCGCATCCGCGGCCAGTGGCTGATCTCCGTGTACTTCCCGTTCGTGCAGTTCCTGTCGTCGGTGGCGGCCGCCGCCGTGCTGATCGTGGGCGGCGCCCGGGTCGACGACGGGACGCTGGCGATCGGCTCGCTGGTGGCGTACCTGCTCTACATCGACCTGTTCTTCGCGCCCGTGCAGCAGCTCTCCCAGGTCTTCGACGGCTACCAGCAGGCGACCGTCTCCCTGGGCCGCATCCAGGAGCTGCTGCGCGAGCCGACGTCGACCGAGGCCGCACCCGCGCCCGTCGAGGTCACGTCCCTGCGCGGTGAGATCGCCTTCGAGGGCGTGGACTTCGCGTACGGGGCCGCCGACGACGGCGGGGCGGCCCTCCGGGGCGTCGACCTGCGGATCCCCGCCGGGCAGACCGTCGCGTTCGTCGGGGAGACCGGCGCAGGCAAGTCCACACTGGTCAAGCTCGTCGCCCGCTTCTACGACCCGACCGCGGGCCGCGTCACCGTCGACGGGACCGACCTGCGGCAGCTGGACCTCACCTCCTACCGGCACCGTCTGGGGGTGGTCCCGCAGGAGGCGTACCTCTTCCAGGGCACCGTCCGCGACGCCATCGCCTACGGGCGCCCGGACGCCACCGACGCCGAGGTCGAGGCCGCGGCCCGGGCGGTCGGCGCGCACGAGATGATCGCCACCCTGGAGGGCGGCTACCTGCACGGGGTCGCCGAGCGCGGCCGGAACCTGTCCGCGGGCCAGCGCCAGCTGATCGCCCTGGCCCGGGCCGAGCTGGTCGACCCGGACGTCCTGCTGCTCGACGAGGCGACGGCCGCCCTCGACCTGGCCACCGAGGCCCAGGTCAACCAGGCCACGGACCGCCTGGCGGGCCGCCGCACGACCCTGGTGGTCGCCCACCGCCTGACCACCGCGGCCCGCGCCGACCGGGTCGTCGTCATGGACCACGGCCGTGTCGTGGAGGACGGCACCCACGAGGAGCTGCTCGCGCGCGGCGGGCACTACGCGCGGCTGTGGCGGACGTTCATCGGCGCCGAGCCGGAGGAGCCGGTCGGCGTGAGCCGCTGACGGTGCGGGCGAACCCGTTTTCGTAACGCTCGTGCAACCGTCCGACATACGTCATGCGTCCGTACTGCCGTACGCCGATGGTCGCGGACGACGCGGAGGACGACAGTGGACAGTGGACCGATACGCCGGCGGCTCGCGCTCGGCCTGGCCGTGCTGACCGCGTCGGGGCTGCTCGCCGTCGCCGTGCCGGGCCAGGCGCAGGCCGCCTCCGCGTCCTGCCCCGGCCGCAAGGTCCGCACCCTGCCGTTCTCCACCGGCACCGTCCTCGTCTACAAGCGCGGCGGCTACGTCTGCGCCGTGACGACCGCGAAACGGCCCGGCACCAAGCGCCGGATGTCCGTGAGCGTGCAGGCCCGGGGGAACCGTCCGGTCGTCGACGAGGGCCGGTACGCGCACCGCGCCGGCCCGGTGACCGTGCACGCCGGACGCCGCTGCGTGTGGCTCAAGGGCCGGGTGGGGGAGGGCAGGTTCAGCTCCGGCTGGATCCTGTGCTGACGTCCCGTCCGGCGGGCGCCGCGCGCCCCGCGCACAGGGTTTTCCCCATGTCCCCTGGTGCTCCGGTGAGTTGGTCCGCTAGCTTCCGGCGCACATATGTCTCACAGGGGAGTGCGCATGCGCAAGGCGCTCAGATGGCTGCTGGCGCTCACAGTGCTCATAGGCACGTTGAGCACGGCGGGAGCGGCCACCGCCGCCGAGGCCACCGGCACCGACGGCACCACCGACATCAAGGAGAGGCTGCTCTCCGTCCCGGGCATGAGCCTGGTCGAGGAGAAGCCCTACACCGGCTACCGCTTCTTCGTCCTGAACTACACCCAGCCGGTCGACCACCGGAAGCCGTCCAAGGGCACGTTCCAGCAGCGCATCACCGTGCTGCACAAGGACGTCGCGCGGCCGACGGTCTTCTTCACCAGCGGTTACAACGTCTCCACGACGCCCCGCCGCAGCGAGCCGACGCAGATCGTCGACGGCAACCAGGTCTCCCTGGAGTACCGCTTCTTCACCCCGTCCCGGCCCGCCCCGGCCGACTGGTCCAAGCTGGACATCTGGCAGGCGGCCAGCGACCAGCACCGGGTCTTCACGGCGCTGAAGGGCATCTACAGCAAGAAGTGGATCTCCACGGGCGGCTCCAAGGGCGGCATGACCGCCACCTACTACGAGCGCTTCTACCCGCGTGACATGGACGGCGTGGTCGCCTACGTCGCCCCCAACGACGTGGTGAACAAGGAGGACTCGGCCTACGACCGCTTCTTCGCCCGCGTCGGCACCAAGGAGTGCCGCGACCGGCTGAACGCCGTGCAGCGCGAGGCGCTGGTGCGCCGCGAGCCGCTGGAGAGGAAGTACGCGGCCTACGCCGAGGAGAACGGCCTCACCTTCACCACCATCGGCAGCCTGGACAAGGCCTACGAGGCGACCGTCCTGGACTACGTGTGGGGCTTCTGGCAGTACAGCCTGCTGTCCGACTGCGACCGGATCCCGGCCGACGCCGAGAACGCCACGGACGACGAGATCTGGAACTCCGTCGACGGCATCTCCGGCTTCTCCGCCTACGCCGACCAGGGCCTGTCCACCTACACGCCGTACTACTACCAGGCCGGTACGCAGCTCGGCGCGCCCACGATCCACTTCCCGCACATCGAGAAGCGGTACATCCGCTACGGCTACCAGCCGCCGCGCAACTTCGTGCCGCGTGACATCCCCATGCGGTTCCAGCCGCAGGCGATGCGGGACGTCGACAGCTGGGTCCGGCACAACGCCCGCCACATGCTGTTCGTCAACGGCCAGAACGACCCGTGGAGCGCGGAGCCGTTCCGTCTCGGCAAGGGCGCGAAGGACTCCTACGTCATGACCGCCCCGGGCATGAACCACGGCGCCAACGTCGCGAGCCTCGTGCCCGAGCAGAAGGCGCTCGCCACCGCCCGCATCCTCGACTGGGCGGGAGTCGCCTCCGGCACGGTCCAGGCCGATCCGCAGGCGGCGAAGCCGCTGGCGAAGTTCGACGCCAAGCTCGACAAGCGGGACGTGCAGCGTGAGATGACGCTGCGTCCGTGACGCCCCGCCGCGCCCGGCCGCTCACAGCGGCCGGGCGCACCCCACGGGCCGCTCGCCGCCCAGCCGCACGTAGAGGGCGGTCGTGCCCGGGCAGTCCGCCCGCCTGACCACCGCCCGCGTGACCTCGTACTCGGGCCTCTCCTCGCCCTCGCCGCCGCAGGCCGTCTCCCGGACCTGCCCGCCGCCGGAACCGTAGACGCAGTCGCCCACGATGGTGCGGGGCCCGCCCCCGCCGCCGGGGTCGCCCGGGTGCGGCGGCTGGAGGTTGCGCATGCAGGCGTAACCCCGCGGCACCGCCCCGTCGCCGTCCTCGCCGGAGGAGGGCCGCTGCTCACCGATGTGCAGCACGAAGTCCGTCGTGGGCGGACAGCGCGGCCCGTCCCGGACCGTACCCGCGTGCCGGGCCGTCACCCGGGCCGCGGCCCGCTCCCCGGAACACGCCACCTCGGTGAAGCTCGTCCTGCCGAACGAACTGCACTCGCCGGCCGCGAGGAACACCGCCCCGTACCCGGCGGGCGTGCGGGCCGGCACCGGTGACGCCGAGGCGGTCCGCCCGGTCGCGGGGCCGCTCGGCCGGCCGTCCGCGCCCAGCCCTCCCGAGGGGCTCCGGCATCCGCCCAGCAGCGCGCCGAACAGCGCCAGCAGCCCGCAGACCACCCCCACGGAACATCTCCCACGCATGGCCGACCCCCCCGGTTGTGCCCGCCCAGCGTGGCCCGCCGCTACGGGCGCACGCCAGGGACACCGGAGGGTTTGCGCACGTTGGGGGTGGTGCGTCCGTTGTGCGGCGTACGTCTAGTACGCCAGGCCGTGCCCGACCGGGTACAGCACCTGCTCCGGATCGTCCGCCCGTTGCACGGGCACCGGGAGCTTCCCGCGCGGCCCGACCCGCCCGGCGATGACCCGGGCCGCGGCCCGCACCTCGACGTCCGTCCAGGAGTAGGCGGCCAGGAAGGCCGGCACGGACGGCAGCTGGGCCACGTCGTACGGGTTGCGGACGGCGATCGCCACGACCGGCGTGCCCGTCGCCACCAGCTGTTCGACCAGCGTGCGCTGACTGCTGCCCGCGGTGACGTTGTAGGTGGCCACCACCACCGCGTCCACGTCCCGTGCGGCCGCGACCGCCCTGGCGATCGTCGCCGCCGAGGGGGCGGTGCCCGTGGACAACGCGGTCGCGGTGAAGCCGAGTTCGGACAGGGCGCCCGCCAGCACTCCCGTGGGCGGTCCGGTCGTCCCCGACGGCGAGGCCGGGTCGGCCCCGACCACCAGCACCTCGGGGTACCGGCGCCGCGACAGCGGCAGCAGCCGCCCCTCGTTGACGAGCAGGGTGGTGCTCCGCTCGGCGATCCGGTCGGCCGCCGCGAGATGCGACCGCGTCCCGACCCTCCGGTCGACGTCGCCGAGCCGGACGTACGGCTCGCGGAACAGCCCCAGCTTGGCCTTCAGCCGCAGGATCCGCAGCACCGAGCGGTCGAGCCGCTCCCGCGTCAGCTCCCCCTCGCGCACGGCGGTCAGCACCGCGTTCCAGGCGAGGTCCAGATCCGGCGGGTTGAGGAGCTGGTCCACACCCGCCTTCAGGGCCAGCACGGGTACCCGCTCGTCGCCGTACTTGGTGCGCACGCCCTCCATGCCGAGGGAGTCGGTGACCACGACCCCGTCGTAGCCGAGGCGTTCGCGCAGGATGCCGGTGAGGATGGGGTGGGAGAGGGTGGCCGGGTCGCCGGAGTCGTCGAGGGCGGGGACCATCAGGTGCGCGGTCATGATCGAGTCGATGCCTGCGGCGATCGCGGCGCGGAAGGGCGGGGCGTCCAGCCGCTCCCACAGCTCGCGGCTGTGGGTGATGGTGGGGAAGCCGGTGTGGCTGTCGACGTTGGTGTCCCCGTGCCCGGGGAAGTGCTTGGCGGTCGCGGCGACCCCGGACCGCTGGTACCCGGCGACCTCGGCCGCGACGAGCGCGGACACGGCCTGCGGGTCCGCCCCGAAGGACCGTACGCCGATGACGGGGTTGGCCGGGTTGACGTTCACGTCGGCCACGGGGGAGTAGTTCTGCCGGATCCCCATGGCCCGCAGCTCGCGCCCGGCGATGCGGCCCAGCGTGCGCGCGTCGGACCGCGACCCGCCCGCGCCGACCGCCATGGCCCCCGGGAACAGGGTCGCGGGTTCGCCGACCCGGGCCACGATCCCGTGCTCCTGGTCGGTGGAGACGAGGACGGGCAGGCCCCGCGGCAGGCCGAGGGAGGCCCGCTGGATGCCGTTGGACAGCTCGGCGATCTGATGCGGATCGCGGGTGTTGTGCGCCCAGGTGAAGTAGATGATGCCGCCGACCCGGTACCTGGCGATCAGCTCGGCGGCCGTGCGGACGCCGATCTCCTCGAGGTTGGCGTCGATGTCGGCCTGGTCGGGCGCGGTGGCGGAGTGGCCGTAGACCCGCATCACGAACAGCTGGCCGACCTTCTCCTCCAGCGTCATGCGGGAGACCAGCGCGCGCAGGCCGCTGTCGTCGGGGGCGGCGGCCGCGTGCGCGGGGCCGGCGGCCGCCAGGGCGGCGGTGACGCCGGCCGTGGCGGCGAGGACCGTGCGTCTGGAGGGCTGGGCGGTGCTTCCCGTGCTTGCCGTGCCGGTGTCGTGCACGTGCGCTCCTTCCGGAGGTGATCCGCTCGGATCCGCTGAAGGAAACTTCCAACCGGTCACCAATATCCGGGAAGTTTCTGCCAGTCAAGGGAACGCGCAGCGGCCGCAAGGGGCCGCCACCGGCACGGTAGGAGGGGGACGTGCCGATGGCGGCGGGGCCGCCGGCCGCGGTACGGCGGAGAGGGTGGTCAGCGATCGCAGCCAGGGCGAGGGCCGACACCGCACCGGGTGACTCCCCGGCGGCCGCAGATGTGACGCCCCGCCCCGACCCCGGGTTCCCCCGCGGCCCCCCGTCCCGAGAAGTCGAAACGAAAGAGCCCCGGGTGACACGAGAGACACCGCGCGATGCCCCCTCAGGGGGCGGCGCGCACGGGATGAGGCAGGGGTCAGCGGGTGTGCTCGGTGAATCTCGCCGCCGTCTCGGCCAGGACCTCGTACCCGTCCCGGGCCCACAACCCGTCGTTGAACAGCTCGACTTCGATCGGCCCGGCGTACCCCGCCGCCTCCACGTAGCCCTGCCACTCGCGCATGTCGATCGCGCCGTCGCCGATCTGCCCGCGGCCGTTGAGGACGCCCTCGGGCAGCGGGGTCGTCCAGTCGGCGAGCTGGAAGGCGTGGATGCGGCCACCCGCCCCGGCCCGGGCGATCTGCCGGGGAGCCGTGTCGTCCCACCAGATGTGGTACGTGTCGACCGTGACGCCGACCTGCCGCGCGGGGAAGCGTTCGGCGAGGTCCAGGGCCTGCGCCAGCGTCGACACCACACAGCGGTCCGAGGCGAACATGGGGTGCAGCGGCTCGATCGCCAGGCGGACCCCGTGCCGCTCGGCGTACGGGCCCAGCTCCGCCAGGGCCTCGGCGATGCGCTCCCTCGCCCCGCGCAGGTCCCTGGAGCCGGCCGGGAGCCCGCCCGAGACCAGCACCAGCGTGTCCGTGCCCAGGGTCGCCGCCTCGTCGACCGCCCGGCGGTTGTCGGCCAGCGCCTCCGCCCGCTCCCGCGGGTCGATCGCCGTGAGGAAGCCGCCCCGGCACAGGGTGGTCACCGTCAGGCCCGCGTCCCGCACCAGCTTCGCCGTGGCCTCCAGACCGTGGGAGCGGACCGGCTCCCGCCACAGGCCGACGTGCCCGATGCCCGACCGGGCGCAGCCGTCGGCCAGTTCCGGCAGCGACAGCTGCTTCACCGTCATCTGGTTGACGGAGAAGCGCCGCAGCGCCCCGCTCACCGGTCCACCCCGTACACGCCCAGCAGTGTCCTCATGCGCTCCTCCGCGAGCTTCGGGTCGGGGAACAGGCCCAGCCCGTCGGCCAGTTCGTACGCCCGCGCGAGGTGCGGCAGCGAGCGGGCCGACTGCAGGCCGCCGACCATCGTGAAGTGCGCCTGGTGGCCGGCCAGCCACGCCAGGAACACCACCCCCGTCTTGTAGAAGCGGGTGGGCGCCTGGAACAGGTGCCGGGAGAGCCCGACCGTGGGGTCGAGGAGGTCCCGGAAGCCCCGCACGTCCCCCGTGTCCAGGACCCGGACCGCCTCGGCCGCCAGCGGGCCCAGCGGGTCGAAGATGCCGAGCAGGGCGTGGCTGAAGCCCTGGTCGTCGCCCGCGATCAGCTCCGGGTAGTTGAAGTCGTCCCCGGTGTAGCAGCGCACGCCCTTCGGGAGGCGGCGGCGGATGTCGATCTCGCGCTCCGCGTCCAGCAGGGAGACCTTGATGCCGTCGACCTTGTCGGGGTGTGCGGCGACGACGTCCAGGAAGGTGCGGGTGGCCGCGTCCAGGTCCGTCGCGCCCCAGTAGCCCTCCAGCGCCGGGTCGAACATCGGGCCGAGCCAGTGCAGGATCACCGGTTCCGACGCCTGGCGCAGCAGGTGCCCGTAGACCTCCAGGTAGTCCTCCGGCCCCTTGGCGGCCGCGGCCAGCGCTCGCGAGGCCATCAGGATCGCCCGCGCGCCGGACTCCTCCACGAGGGCGAGCTGTTCCTCGTAGGCGGCCCGGATCTCCGCCAGGCCGTACGGGTGGCCGAACTCGGTGGCCGGCAGCTGGTCGGTGCCCACGCCGCAGGCGATCCGGCCGCCGGCCGACCTCGCCTCGGCGGCCGACCGGCGGATCAGCTCCGCCGCGCCCGCCCAGTCCAGGCCCATCCCGCGCTGCGCGGTGTCCATCGCCTCGGCCACGCCCAGCCCGTGCGACCACAGGTGGCGGCGGAAGGCGAGCGTGGCGTCCCAGTCGACGGCGGCGGGCGAGCCGGGCGAGACGTCGGCGTACGGATCGGCGACGACGTGCGCGGCCGAGAAGACCGTACGGGAGGTGAAGGGCGTGCCGGCGGTCACGGCGAGCGGCTCGGTGCGGGGCCGGTAGTCGCGCAGCGCCCCGCCGGGGCCCGGGAGTCGGATCGTCACAGCGAGATCTCCGGCACGTCGAGACGGCGGCCCTCGGCCGAGGAGCGCAGGCCCAGCTCGGCGAGCTGGACACCGCGGGCGCCGGCCAGCAGGTCCCAGTGGTAGGGCGCGTCGGCGTGGACGTGCCTGAGGAAAAGCTCCCACTGGGCCTTGAAGCCGTTGTCGAACTCGCCGTTGTCGGGGACCTCCTGCCACTGGTCGCGGAAGACCTCCGTGGCCGGGACGTCCGGGTTCCACACCGGCTTGGGGGTGGCGCTGCGGTGCTGCGCCCGGCAGGTGCGCAGCCCGGCCACCGCCGAGCCCTCGGTGCCGTCGACCTGGAACTCCACCAGCTCGTCACGGTGGACGCGCACGGCCCAGGAGGAGTTGATCTGCGCGATCGCACCGCCCTCCAGCTCGAAGATGCCGTACGCGGCGTCGTCGGCCGTGGCGTCGTACGGCTTGCCGGTCTCGTCCCAGCGCTGCGGGATGTGCGTGGCCGTGAGGGCCTGCACCGAGGTCACCCGGCCGAACAGCTCGTGCAGCACGTACTCCCAGTGCGGGAACATGTCGACGACGATGCCGCCGCCGTCCTGCGCCCGGTAGTTCCACGACGGGCGCTGCGCGGCCTGCCAGTCGCCCTCGAAGACCCAGTAGCCGAACTCGCCGCGCACGGACAGGATCCGGCCGAAGAAGCCGCCGTCGATCAGGCGCTTCAGCTTCAGCAGGCCCGGCAGGAAGAGCTTGTCCTGGACCACGCCGTGCTTGACGCCGGCCTCGTTCGCGAGCCGGGCGAGGTCCAGGGCGCCGGTGAGGCCCGTCGCGGTCGGCTTCTCGGTGTAGACGTGCTTGCCGGCGGCGATGGCCTTCTTCAGGGCCTCCTCGCGGGCGGAGGTGACCTGGGCGTCGAAGTAGACGTCCACCGAGGAGTCGGCCAGGACCGCGTCCACGTCCGTCGACCAGTGCTCCAGGCCGTGCCGCTCGGCCAGGGCCCGCAGCGCGTGCTCGCGGCGGCCGACCAGGACCGGTTCGGGCCACAGCACGGTGCCGTCGCCGAGGTCGAGTCCGCCCTGCTCGCGCAGGGCGAGGAGGGAGCGGACCAGGTGCTGGCGGTAGCCCATGCGCCCGGTCACGCCGTTCATGGCGATTCGCACCGTCTTGCGTGTCACGTCGTTCCCTTCGTACGCGGGCGCCGCGCCGCGTACGCCCCACCCGTCACCGGGGATCCCCGGGAGACGTCATCGACTGGTGAGCGTTGCAGCAAGCGCTTTCTATGTGCACAGAAGCTAGCCTCTGGCGGCGGTCCGGACAAGACCGTGACCAGGACGAGTTGTTCGAGGGGGCGAACAACCCGGGGTCGGGGGCTTAAGGTCTGCTTCGAACCACGGCCACGGGTGTGGGTGTGGAGGAGGGCACACGATGCGCGACCGGAGGACGACGAGATGACGGTGACCCTGGCGGACGTGGCGGCCCGCGCGCAGGTCTCGCCCGCGACGGTGTCGCGCGTGCTGAACGGGAACTACCCCGTGGCCGCCTCCACCCGGGAGCGGGTGCTCAAGGCCGTCGACGAACTGGACTACGTGCTCAACGGGCCCGCCAGCGCTCTGGCCGCCGCCACCTCCGACCTGGTCGGCATCCTGGTCAACGACATCGCCGACCCCTTCTTCGGCATCATGGCCGGCGCCATCCAGGCCGAGATCGGCGGCCCGGGCGGCCGCGCGGGCGGGGAGCGGCTCGCGGTGGTCTGCAACACCGGCGGCTCCCCGGAGCGCGAGCTGACCTACCTCACGCTGCTGCAGCGGCAGCGGGCGGCGGCCGTCGTGCTCACCGGCGGGGCCATCGAGGACCCGGCGCACCGGGCGGCCATGGACGCGAAGGTCCGCAAACTGATCGACGCCGGGACGCGGGTCGTGCTGTGCGGGCGCCCGCCGGCGCCGGACACCGGGGCGATCGCGCTGACCTTCGACAACCGCGGGGGTGGCCAGGAGCTGACCGAGCACCTGATCGGGCTCGGCCACCGGCGGCTGGGCTACATCGCCGGACCGCAGGAACGGACCACGACCCGGCACCGGCTGGAGGGGCACCGGGCCGCGCTGGCCGCGCACGGCATCGAGGAGGACCCCCGCTGGACCGTGCACGGGCGCTACGACCGGCGCTCCGGTTACGAGGCGACGCTGGAGCTGCTGCGCCGCGACCCGTCCCTGACGGCGGTCGTCGCGGCGAACGACTCCGTCGCGCTGGGCGCGTGCGCGGCGCTGCGCGACTCGGGGCTGCGGATCCCCGAGGACGTGTCCGTGGCCGGCTTCGACGACCTGCCGTTCAGCATCGACGCGGTGCCGTCGCTGACGACGGTACGGCTGCCGCTGGCCGAGGCGGGCGCCAGGGCCGGGCGCGTCGCGATGGGCCGCGAGGAGGCCCCGCCCGGCGGGATCGCCTCGGTGCGCGGGGAGTTGATGGTCCGGGGCTCCTCCGGAGTGCCGCGCACGTCGTGAGACGGCCTCGTCCCCGAACGCCGGACGGGCTGAGTCGGGGCGGGCTGCCGCGGAGCCTTCGGGCCGAACGGCCTCGTCCGCGTGCGCCGGGCCGCCCGGGGAGCCTTCGGGCCGAACGGCCTGGTCCGCGTCCGCCCGACGGGCCGAGGGGCGGGCCGCCGCGCCGGTCCGCCGTCACCGGTGTGTGATGCACGCCTCAGGCCCTTCCCCGTGCAAGGGATCGTCCTTCCCCCCGGCCAGGGGTGATCGTGAGGGCATGGCGGAAACGCACGGCGGGAGCGGCGGCTCCGAAGAGGCCCTGGAGGTGCGGGCCTTCCGGCAGCGGCTCGGCGTACCCGGGCTCGTCGACGTCCACACCCATTTCATGCCCGAGCGCGTCCTGCGCAAGGTCTGGGACTACTTCGCCGCCAACGGGCCGCTGGTCGGCGGTCTGGAGTGGCCGATCACCTACCGGCGCGAGGAGGCGGAACGGATCGCCCTGCTGCGGGAGTTCGGGGTCCGGGCGTTCACCGCGATGCTCTACCCGCACAAACCCGGCATGGCCCGGTGGCTGAACGGCTGGGCCGCCGACTTCGCACGGCGCACGCCCGACTGCCTGCACACCGCCACCCTCTACCCCGACCCGGACGTCGAGGCGTACGTCCAGGAGGCCGTCGAAGCGGGCGCGCGCGTGTTCAAGGCGCATGTGCAGGTCGGTGCCTACGACCCGGCCGACGAACGCCTGCACCGGGCGTGGGGCCTGCTCGCCGAGGCGCGCGTCCCCGTGGTGATGCACTGCGGCTCCGGCCCGGCACCCGGCAAGCACACCGGCCCCGGGCCCGTGGCCCGGGTGCTCGCCCGGCACCCGCGGCTGCGGCTGATCGTCGCCCACATGGGCATGCCCGAGTACGAGGACTTCCTCGACCTGGCCGAGCGCCACGACGAGGTCCGGCTGGACACCACCATGTCGTTCACCGACTTCACCGAGCGGCTCGCCCCGTTCCCGCGCCGGGCCCTGCCCCGGCTCGCCGCACTCGGCGACCGCGTCCTGCTCGGCTCCGACTTCCCCAACATCCCCTACCCCTACCTGCACCAGCTGCACGCGCTGGAACGGCTGGGGCTCGGCACGCAGTGGCTGCGCGCCGTGTGCCACGACAACGCGGCGGACCTGTTCGGGCTGGGCAGCGGGCCGAGGGGGGCGTGACGGCGCCCACTACGAGGCGCTGGTCGCCAGGCTCGGCGCCGACCGGGCCCAGGAGCACGACCCGCCACGGTTTCCTCCTGATCGCCGGAAAGCCGCACCACTCCTTCGGGCACGACCTGACCGGCCGGGACCGGCGACTGGATCTGTCCGCAACACCCGGGGGGCGGAGGGGAATCGTGGGCGGGGGTGGCGGGTAGGGTCCGTCCACATGAAGCTCGCGTTCTCCACCCTCGGTGTCCCCGGCCTGCCGCTGCCCGACGTCCTGCGGCTCGCGACCACTCACGGCTACCACGGAGTGGAGCTGCGCACCCACCCCGAGGAGCCGGTGCACATCGGCCTCGACGAGGACCGGCGGGCCGAGGTGGCCGCCGGGTTCAAGGGGGCGGGCGTGGAGCTCCTCGGCCTGGCCGGCTACGTGCGCGTCGCCGCCCCCGGCGACGACGGCCCCGTCCTGGCCGAGACCAGGGCCCTGCTCGACCTGGCCCGCGATCTCGGCGCCCCGTACGTACGGGTCCTCCCGGGGGCCGATCCGGACGCCGGGACGCCCGAGGAGGCCGACGCGACGGCCGCGCGCCGCCTGGGCACGGCCGCCGAGTACGCCGCGGACCTCGGCGTGCGCATCCTTCTGGAGACCCACGACTCCCACCGCACCGCCGCCGACGCGATGCGCGTCCTCGGCCTCGTCGGCCACCGGCAGGTCGGTGCCGTGTGGGACGTCATGCACACCTGGCTCGGCGGGGAGCAGCCCTCCGAGTCGTACATGGCCCTCGCCCCGCATCTCGGCTACGTCCAGGTCAAGGACATCGCCTCCGCCGACGACCCCACCCCGCTGCCCCTCGGCCAGGGCGTCCTCCCGCTGGCCGACTGCGTCGAGGTCCTCTCCCGCCACGGCTGGGACGGCTGGCTGTGCTGGGAGTACGAGAAGCGCTGGCACGAGGACGCGACGCCGCTCCCCGAGCTCCTGGAAGCGGGCCGCGACCACCTGAACCGCCTCCTGAACGACGCGGCCTGAGGCACCCGGCGGCGCCCCGCCAGGTGCCGCCGCACAGCCCCCGCCCCGCAGGTCCGGGCCGGCGCGATGGCCCCCGTGGTCCCCGGTGGAACCCGGCGAGAAGAATCTTCGCTCCGCCGTGCAACCCTCCGCCGCCTCCGCGGGTCGTACGTGGTGTCAGGGCTTCCGGGGGGATTCCGGGGGGATCGAGGAGGTTCCTGACGGGAGGGGAAACGCCGAGGGGACCCGGTCGACGGACCGGGTCCCCTCGAAACGTCTCCGGGCTCCACGACGCGCGCGGCCTCAGAAGAACACGCCGCAGCGCAGCAGGACGTTCGCGTACGGACGTGCCTCGCCCGTGCGGACGATCAGCCGGGCCCGGGACGACAACTCCTTGAGGCGTTCGTGCGCGACGAGGTCCAGCGTGGGGAAATGCCCCTCCAGCAGTGCCGCCGCCCCCGGATTCGCCCGCCGGACCTCCTGCGCGGCCGTCGCCCCCTCGACCACCAGCTCCGCCAGCAGCCCCTCCAGCACCTCCGCGAACGCCGGCACCCCGGCCCGGAACGCCAGGTCCACCACCCGCGGGCCGTCGGGGATCGGCATGCCCGCGTCGCACACCAGCACCCCGTCGCCGTGGCCCAGCGCGGCCAGCGCGCCCGCGAGGTGGCGGTTGAGTATCCCGCCCTTCTTCACGCCGCCCCGCCCCGCGCCGCGATCTCCGCCGCCGTCGGGAAGGACGCCTGCGCGCCCTCCTTCAGCACCGTCGCCGCCCCGACCCGCGCCGCGTACGCCGCCGCGTCCGCGAGGGACTCGCCCGCGCCGAGCCGGTAGGCCAGCGCGGCCGTGAAGGCGTCCCCGGCTCCGGTCGTGTCCACGGCCTCCACCCGCACGGACGGCACCCGCGCCACCCCCTCCGCCGACGCCACCAGGGCGCCCTGTGCGCCGAGCGTCACCACCACCGACCGCGGGCCCTTCGCCAGCAGGATCCGCGCCCAGTCCTCGGGGGCGTCCCCGACGGCCGCACCGCCCAGGATCACCTTCGCCTCGTGCTCGTTGACGATCAGCGGGTCGCAGGCCGCCAGCACCTCCTGGGGAAGGGGCCGCGGCGGCGAGGGGTTGAGCACGAAACGGCTCCCCGGAGCCAGGTTCCGCACGACCTCCACCACCGACTCCAGCGGGATCTCCAGCTGCGCCGAGACGACCCGGGAACCCTGGAACAGGCATGCGGCGGCCCGCACGTCCTCGGGCGTCAGGCGGCCGTTCGCGCCCGGGGAGACGACGATGCTGTTGTCCCCGGACGGGTCGACGGTGATCAGTGCGACGCCCGTCGGAGCCCCGCCCACCAGGACCCCCACCGTGTCGACCCCGGCCCGGCGCTGCGAGTCGAGCAGCAGCCGGCCGTGCGCGTCGTCGCCGACCCGGGCCAGCAGGGCCGTACGGGCGCCGAGCCGGGCGGCGGCGACCGCCTGGTTCGCGCCCTTGCCGCCCGGGTGGACGGCCAGGTCGGAGCCGAGCACGGTCTCGCCGGCACCGGGCCGGCGCTCCACTCCGATCACCAGGTCGGCGTTGGCCGACCCCACGACCAGCAGGTCGTAGTCGTACATGTGTCGTCTCCCCATGTGAGTGACATGGGCGGGCGGTCGCGCACGCCGTGTGCGACCGCCCGCCGTTCCCGGCCGTCAGCCGCTGAAGCCGGCCACGTTCTCCTTCGTGACCACCTTCACCGGCACCTTCACCGTCTGCTCGACCTTCTTGTCCTGGAGCGCCTTCAGGGCGTTGTCGACGGCGATCCTCCCGAGCTGGGACGGCTGCTGCGCCACCGACGCGTACAGCGTGCCGCCCTCGACCGCCTTCAGTCCGTCAGGCGTGCCGTCGAAGCCCACCACGGAGACCGACGTGCCGGCCCTGGACCCCAGTGCCTTGACCGCGCCCAGGGCCATCTCGTCGTTCGCGGCGATGACGCCCTGCACGTCCGGGTGGGCCTGGAGCAGGTTCGACATCACGTCGAGGCCCTTGGTGCGGTCGAAGTCGGCGGGCTGCTGGGCGACGACCTCGATCCCGGGGAACGCCTTCAAACCGTCGGCGAAGCCCTGGGCGCGCTCGCGGGCGGCGGAGGTGCCCGCCTGGCCCTGCAGGATCACGATCTTGCCCTTGCCGCCCAGCTTGTCCGCGATCGTCTTCGCGGCGAGTTCACCGCCGGCGACGTTGTCGGAGGCGACCAGGGTGTCGACCGCCGCGTCGTTGACGGTGCGGTCCACGGCGACGACCGGGATGTCCGCCTTGCCGGCGGCCTTCACGGAGTTGCTCGCCGCGTCGGAGTCCACCGGGTTGACGATGATCGCGTCCAGCCGGGAACCGGTGAAGTTCTGCAACTGGTTGGCCTGCTGCGAGGCGTCGTTCTGGGCGTCCGTGACGGTCAGGTCGATGCCGCGCCTCTCCGCCTCGGCCTGGGCGCCCGCCCGGATCTGCACGAAGAAGGGGTTGTTGAGCGTGGACAGCGACAGGCCCACCTTCGGCTTGTCCGAGGAGGAGCCGTTGTGCAGGAACGAGGTGGCGCCGACGATCGCGACCGTGACCACGGCCGCCAGCGCGTACGTCGCCGCCTGCCTGCCCTTGGGGCCGCCGGCCCCGGCCGCCACCGGGGTCGCCCCCGCCTTGCGCCGCAGCGTGTCGAACAGCACCGCCAGCGCGATGACGACACCGATGACGACCTGCTGCCAGAACGCCGAGACGTTCAGCAGGTTCAGTCCGTTGCGCAGCACCGCCAGGATCAGCGCGCCGACGAGGGTCCCGGACGCCTTGCCCGTACCGCCGGCCAGCGAGGCGCCGCCGATGACGACCGCGGCGATCGCGTCCAGCTCGTAGCCGTCGGCGGCCTGGGGCTGCGCGGAGGAGAGGCGGGCGGCCAGGACCACACCGGCGACGGCGGCGAAGACACCCGAGAAGGCGTAGATGGCGAGCTTCTGCCGCTTCACGCGCAGGCCGGACAGCCGGGCGGCCTCCTCGTTGCCGCCGATCGCGTACATGGAACGGCCGATGTAGGTCTGGCCGAGCACGAACGCGGCGATCAGGCCCATCACGATCATCACCAGGACCGGCACCGGCAGCCAGCCGCCGAGGGTGTCGCCGAGGTGGGAGACCGAGTCGGGGAAGGCGATCGGGGAGCCCTCGGAGATGACCAGGGACAGGCCGCGGGCCACGGACAGCATGGCGAGCGTGGCGATGAACGGCGGCAGCTTGCCGTAGGAGATCAGGACGCCGTTGACCAGGCCGCAGACGATGCCCGTCGCTATGGCCAGCAGGACGGCGAGGAAGACCGGCACGCCCGCCGAGGTGGCGCTCCAGGCGAGCACCGTGGCCGACAGCGCGGCGACCGAGCCGACCGACAGGTCGATGCCCGCCGAGACGATCACGAACGTCACGCCGAAGGCGAGGACGGCGGTCACGGCCGCCTGGACGCCGACGTTGAGGAGGTTGTCCGCCGTCAGGAAGTCGCCGGACAGCGCCGACATCGCGATGACGAGGACGATGAGCGCGGTGAGCGCGCCGTTGTCGAGCAGGAGGCGGCGCAGGCCCCCCGGGGCGCCACCCGCGCCCGTCGTGCTCTTGAGCGTGTCAGTGGCCACCGGAGGCCTCCGTTCCGGTCGTGGTCGGGTTCGTGGTCGTCGTGGGGGTGCTGACGGCGAGGGCCATCACGGCGTCCTGGGTCGCCTCGTCGGCGGTGAGTTCACCGGCGATCCGCCCCTGGGCCATCACCAGCACCCGGTCGCTCATGCCGAGCACCTCGGGCAGGTCGCTGGAGATCATCAGGACGGCCGCGCCGGCCGCGGTCAGTTCGTTGACGAGCTGGTAGATCTCGACCTTGGCGCCGACGTCGATGCCGCGGGTCGGCTCGTCGAGGATCAGCACCTTCGTGTCGGCGAGCAGCCACTTGCCGATGACGACCTTCTGCTGGTTGCCGCCGGAGAGCGTGCGCACCTGCTGGCCGAGGCCCGCCATCCGCACGCCCAGCTGCCCGGCGATCCGCTCGGCGGCCGCGTGCTGCCCCTTGAGGTCGACCAGCCCCGCGCGCGTGGCCGACCGCAGGGTCACCAGCCCCAGGTTCTCCTCGACGGAGGCGTCCAGCACCAGGCCCTGGCCCTTGCGGTCCTCGGGGACGAGGCCGATGCCGGCGTTCATCGCCGCGTTCACGTCGTGCTTGGCGACCGGCACGCCGGCCACCTTCACACTGCCCTCGTCGTACGAGTCGGCCCCGAAGACCGCCCGGACGACCTCCGTGCGCCCGGCGCCGACCAGGCCGGCGATGCCGACGACCTCCCCGGCGTGCACCTCGAAGCCGACGTCGTGGAAGACGCCGTCGCGGGTGAGCCCCTCGACGGTCAGCAGCGCGGGGCCGCGGCCGGCCCGCTCGCGCGGGTACTGCTGCTCGATGGAACGTCCCACCATGAGCCGGACGAGTTCGTCCTCGGGCGTGGAGGCGGGCACCTGGCCGACGCTCCTGCCGTCCCGGATGACGGTGACCCGGTCGCCGAGCGCGGCGATCTCCTCCAGGTGGTGCGTGATGAAGACGATCCCCACACCGTCCTCGCGCAGGGTGCGCACGATCGCGAACAGCGTGTCCACCTCCTCCGAGGTGAGCACCGCCGTCGGCTCGTCCATGACCAGCACGCGCGCGTCCAGGCTGAGCGCCTTGGCGATCTCCACCATCTGCAGGCGTGCGATGCCCAGTTCGCGGACCCGGGCGCGCGGCGAGACGTCCACGCCGACCCGCTGGAGCAGGACCTCGGCGTCGGCCTCCATCCGCTTGCGGTCGATCATGCCGAGGCGGCGCGGCTGGCGGCCCAGGAAGATGTTCTCGGCGACGGTGAGATCCGGGACCAGGTTGAACTCCTGGTAGATGGTGGCGATCCCGAGCCGCTCGGAGTCCTGCGCACCCTGGATGCGCGTCTCCTCGCCGCCGACCAGGATCCGTCCGGCGTCGGGGGTGTAGGCACCGGAGAGCATCTTGATCAGGGTGCTCTTGCCGGCGCCGTTCTCACCGAGCAGCACGTGCACCTCGCCCCGGCGCAGGTCGA
The DNA here is from genome assembly GCF_036857595.1 of Streptomyces sp. AHA2. Taxonomy (NCBI): domain Bacteria; kingdom Bacillati; phylum Actinomycetota; class Actinomycetes; order Kitasatosporales; family Streptomycetaceae; genus Streptomyces; species Streptomyces sp. AHA2. The sequence goes on along the minus strand of NZ_JAUQWJ010000006.1, from coordinate 155,861 downwards.
AGTCGACGCCGTCCAGCGCCACCACGCCCGGGAAGGTCTTGCGTATGCCCTCGATGCGCAGCAACTCGTCCGCGTTGCTCACGACGTGCTCCTTTGCACTGGGGTGGGGTTCTCGCCGCACGAGCGGCGCACGACGAGACGGGCGGGGAGGGTGACGGACTCCCCGGCCCGTCCCTCGATGCGGTCGACCAGGGCCCGCACGGCGGCCCGGCCCAGCTCGCCCGTCGGCTGGGCGATCGCCGTGATCGGCGGATCGGTGTGCACGAACCACGGGATGTCGTCGAACGCGGCCAGCGCGAGGTCGTCCGGCACGCGCAGACCGCGCGCGCGTACGGCGTCCAGGGCGCCGAGCGCCATCAGGTTGTCGGCCGCGAAGACGACCTCGGGCGGCTCGGCCAGGTCGAGGAAGCCCTCGGTGACCCGCCGTCCGCTCTCGGCCTGGAAGTCGCCCTGCCCCGTGTAGGCGTCGGGCAGGTCGAGTCCGTGGGCGGCCAGCGCCTCACGGAAGGCCTCCACGCGCTCCTGGCCCGTCGTGGTCGCCGCCGGGCCCGCGATGATCGCCAGCCGCCGGTGCCCGAGCCCGTGCAGGTGCGCCACGAGGTCCCGCACGGCGGTCCGTCCGTCGGCCCGGACGACCGGCACGTCCACGCCGGGGATCCAGCGGTCGACGAACACCATGGGCGTCCCGGCCCGCGCGGCGTCCAGCATCAGCGGGGAGCCGCCGTCGGTGGGGGAGACCAGCAGACCGTCGATCCGGCGGTCCAGCAGGGTGCGGACGTGGTGGTCCTGGAGGTCGGGCCGCTCGTCGGCGTTGCCGATGATCACGCTGTAGCCGAGTGCGCGGGCCTCCTCCTCGACGGAGCGGGCCAGCTCCGTGAAGTACGGGTTCAGCACGTCGCTGATGACCAGGCCGAGGGTGCGGGTCTGGTCGGTGCGCAGGGAGCGGGCGACGGCGTTCGGGCGGTAGCCCAGGGTCTCGACGGCGGCCAGCACGCGGGTGCGTGCGTCGGCACTGACCGACGGGTGGTCGTTCAGGACGCGCGAGACCGTGGCGACGGAGACACCGGCCTCGGCAGCGACGTCCTTGATGCTGGCCACCGCCGCTCCACCTCCTCGTGGATCAGTGGGGAAGCACCTCGCGGTGCTCGTGGAACCGATTACATCGACGGATGCATGGAATCGATTACACGGCCGGGAGGCAAGACCCCTCGGACACCTCTTGACCGGATCGTGATGTCGCGGGGCCGGCGGGTCCGGCTCAGGGTGGAGGTGCGGGCATCGTGCCGGAGGCCGGTGCGACCGCGGCGGGCCGGGCCACCGGACCCGGGGCCGGGGGCCCGGGCGGCCGGTGAGATCCGCGTCCCGGGCCGCCGATGAGTTTCACGGGCGCCGGCGGTCCACCCGTCGTCGACCACAGGAGGAGCGCTGTGTCCCAGTTGCTGCGCGTGCAGAACTTCAACGTCTCGAGCGACGGCTTCGGAGCCGGGGAGAACCAGAGCCTGGAGAGGCCCTTCGGCCATGCCGACCCGGGGAAGATGTTCGCCTGGGCCCTGGCCACGGCGAGCTGGCCCAACCGCACCGACCCGGGCGGCAGCCGCGGCCTCGACGACTACATGGTGCGCGACTTCCACCACGGCATCGGCGCAGAGATCATGGGCCGGAACAAGTTCGGCCCGCAGCGCGGCCCGTGGCAGGACCACGAGTGGCGGGGCTGGTGGGGCGACGAACCCCCCTTCCACACCCCGGTGTTCGTCATGACCCACCACGAGCGGCCCTCGTTCACGCTCTCCGACACCACGTTCCACTTCGTCGCGGGCGAACCGGCCGAAGTCCTCCGGCAGGCACGCGAGGCGGCAGGGGGCAAGGACGTCCGGCTCGGCGGCGGGGCGGGGATCGTCCGGGAGTTCCTGGACGCCGACCTGGTGGACACCCTGCACGTGGCGGTCTCCCCGGACATCGTCCTCGGGGCCGGCTCGCGGCTGTGGGAGTCCCCCGAGGAGCTGCTCGACCGCTTCCACTGCGACGTGGTGCCGAGCCCCAGCGGGGTCGTGCATCACCTCTTCTGGCGCAGGTGACGGCCCGCCGCGGGTCCTCGCCGCGGGCGGTCAGGCGTCCTTGCCCCAGTCCAGGCGGCCGGCCAGCCCGGCGGCGGTGAAGGCGGCTGCCAGGTCCTCGCGACCCTCGGTGAAGTGGGCCCAGCTGTCGTAGTGGACGGGGACGACACGGCGGGCGCCGAGGATGCGCGCGGCCTCCGCGGCCATGGCGCTGTCCAGCACGATGACCCGGTTGTCGAAGAGGACGGGGAAGCGGGGCGCGCCGGCGAAGAGGACGGCGGTGTCGACGGGCCCGAAGCGCCCGGCGATCTCGCGGACCGCGTCGAGGGAGGCGTTGTCGCCGCTGACGTAGACGGTGGGCAGGCCCTCACCGGTCAGTACGAAGCCGACGACCTGGCCGGTGACCGCCTCGACCTCCTCGCGTGGGCCGGGGCCGTGCAGGGCCGGGACACCGGTGACGGTCACGGTGCCGCCCCCGGGCCGGTCCAGCTCGACGGACTCCCAGTCGGCCAGGCCCCTGACCCGGTCGCCCAGGGACTCGCCCAGACGCTTGCCGCCGCCGGGCGTGGTCAGGGTCAGCGGGACGCCGCCGAGCAGGGCGCGGCCGGAGGTGTCCAGGTTGTCGGGGTGCTCGTCGTGCGAGAGGAGCACCACGTCGACGCGGCCGAGGTCGTCGGGGGAGGCGGCGGAGGGTGCCGTCTTGGTGAGGAAACGGGCGTCCCCCCGGGGGTAGTCGCCGGGGGCGTCGAAGGTGGGGTCGGTCAGGAAGCGCAGGCCGCCGTACTCGAAGAGGGCGGTGGGGCCGCCGAGGACGCGCACGGGGAGGCCGCCGGTGGACGCGGACGTGGAGGACATGCAGCACCTCACGGATAGTCATGGTGGAACCGTGAGAAGACCGTAGCCCTTTCTCATGGATGACGGCAAGCCTTACCATGAGAAGCATGGAGGAGCCCGTGACCGAGCAGCCCGTCCCGCCGCCCGCGCAGGGCGAGGGGGAGCACTTGTCCCTCGCCCTCGCCAACAGCGCGATGGCGCTGCCCGGCGGGCACACGATCGACCTCCTGGGCTCGCCCGCGCAGGCCGACCACTGGCTCACCGAGCGCGGCCTCGCTCCGGTCGACGCCGGGATGCGGGAGATGTGCGCGGCGCAGCTGCGCTCGCTGCGCGAGCAGGTCAGATCGCTGTTCGCCGCCCGGGCCGAGGGCCTGCCGGCCCTCCCCGCGGCCGTCGACGCGGTCAACGACGCGATGACCCGTGTGCCGACGGCCCCCCTGCTGCGGTGGGACGACAGGACCGGCCCCTACCGCACCGCCCCGCACCCCACGACCGCGATCGTCGACCTCGCCGTCGCGACGCTCGCCGCCGACGCCGCCGACCTGCTCACGTCCCCCGCGGCGGAACGCCTCACGGCCTGCGGCTCCCCGCCCTGCAACCGTTTCCTGCTCCGCCACGGCCGCCGTCAGTGGTGCTCCACCCGCTGCGGCGACCGCGCCCGGGCGGCCCGGGCCTACGCCCGCAGGACCGGCGCCGAATCCTGAGCGGCGCGGGCGGCGCCGCTCATCGGCACGCCCCGCCGTGCGCGGCCCGTCCTCACCGCCGCAGGCTGTAGCTCACCAGGGACGCCCCGACGACCGTGCCGAACGCCGGCACCAGGAGCTGGGCGAAGGCGTCCCAGCCCCACGCGATTCCCGCGCACGCCGCCATGACGCAGACGGCCAGGGAAAGGATCCACAGGGCGACGCTCTGGGACTGGGGTGACATCGTTCCTCGTCGCATTCGGGGCCGGGGGCCGTGGAATGAACAGGCCCGTCTCCGGACCCGGACAACGGTGGAATTCAGGGCCGGGGGTGCGCACCGGAACAGAGCGGACTTCACCGGTGAGGCCGAGTCGCCTGTTCCGCACGGCCCGAGGAGCAGACCGCACCGCGGTGCGCGCGCGCCGGGAGCCGCCCGGGCGGCCTTTCGGCTGACGCCCGCATTCTTCCACGCGTGAAGATCCAGGAAGACCCTCCATTGATGCTTGAACCGTAAAGCTTCGGTTCCTCTTGTGAATCCGCCGTGAAAGCGCGCGCAGTTCCCCGTCGGCCCGGACGCTTTGTGGCGGGGTGCCTTTCCGGCCCGCGCCCGCCTCCGCTGTCGTACCCGGGCGGTACCGTCGGATCATGACCGATCAGGCGGGGGCCGCCCAGGCGGGCGAGCGGCGACTGGCCACGCTGGAGGGCGTGCTGGAGCGCATCACGTACGCCAACGAGGAGAACGGCTACACGGTCGCCCGGGTCGACACCGGCAGGGGCGGCGGCGACCTGCTCACGGTCGTCGGCGCGCTGCTCGGCGCCCAGGTCGGCGAGTCCCTGCGCATGGAGGGCCGCTGGGGCTCCCACCCCCAGTACGGCAAGCAGTTCCACGTGGAGAACTACACGACGGTCCTGCCGGCCACCGTCCAGGGCATCCGCCGCTACCTCGGCTCGGGCCTGGTGAAGGGCATCGGCCCGGTCTTCGCCGACCGCATCACCCAGCACTTCGGCATGGACACCCTGAAGATCATCGAGGAGGAGCCCAAGCGGCTCATCGAGGTCCCGGGCCTCGGCCCCAAGCGCACGAAGAGGATCGCCGACGCCTGGGAGGAGCAGAAGGCCATCAAGGAGGTCATGCTCTTCCTCCAGACGGTCGAGGTGTCCACGTCCATCGCCGTGCGCATCTACAAGAAGTACGGCGACGCCTCCATCTCCGTGGTGAAGAACCAGCCCTACCGGCTCGCCTCCGACGTGTGGGGCATCGGCTTCCTCACCGCCGACAAGATCGCCCGGTCCGTCGGCATCCCGCACGACAGCCCCGAGCGGGTCAAGGCGGGCCTGCAGTACGCCCTGTCGCAGTCCGCCGACCAGGGCCACTGCTACCTGCCCGAGGAGCAGCTGATCAAGGACGCGGTCAAGCTGCTCCAGGTCGACACGGGCCTGGTCATCGAGTGCCTGGCCGAGCTGTCCGAGCCCGCGCAGGACGGCGAGGACCCCGGCGTCGTGCGCGAGAAGGTGCCGGGCCCGGACGGCGGGGAGCCCGTCACCGCCATCTACCTCGTCCCGTTCCACCGCGCCGAACTCTCCCTGTCCGCCCAGCTGCTGCGTCTGCTGCGCACCGGCGAGGACCGGATGCCGGGATTCGCCTCCGTCGCCTGGGACAAGGCCCTGACCTGGCTGAAGGGGCGTACGGGCACCGATCTCGCGCCCGAGCAGGAGGCCGCGGTCCGGCTGGCCCTCACCGAGAAGGTCGCCGTGCTGACCGGTGGTCCGGGCTGCGGCAAGTCCTTCACCGTCCGCTCGATCGTGGAGCTGGCCCGGGCCAAGAAGGCCAAGGTCGTGCTCGCCGCCCCGACCGGCCGGGCCGCCAAGCGCCTGTCCGAGCTGACCGGCGCCGAGGCCTCCACGGTCCACCGCCTGCTGGAACTCAAGCCCGGCGGCGACGCGGCCTACGACCGCGACCGCCCGCTGGACGCCGACCTGGTGGTGGTCGACGAGGCGTCCATGCTCGACCTGCTCCTGGCCAACAAGCTGGTGAAGGCCGTGCCGCCCGGGGCGCACCTGCTGTTCGTCGGGGACGTGGACCAGCTCCCCAGCGTCGGCGCGGGCGAGGTCCTGCGCGATCTGCTGGCCGACGGCAGCCCGATCCCCGCCGTCCGCCTCACCCGGGTCTTCCGCCAGGCACAGCAGTCCGGGGTGGTGACCAACGCCCACCGCATCAACGCCGGGCAGCACCCCGTCACCGACGGCATGAAGGACTTCTTCCTCTTCGTCGAGGACGACACGGAGGAGGCGGGGCGGCTCACCGTGGACGTGGCCGCGCGCCGCATCCCGGCCAGGTTCGGGCTGGACCCGCGCCGGGACGTGCAGGTCCTCGCGCCCATGCACCGCGGCCCGGCGGGCGCCGGCACGCTCAACGGCCTGCTCCAGCAGGCCGTCACCCCGGGCCGCCCGGACGTGCCCGAGAAGAGATTCGGCGGCCGGGTGTTCCGCGTCGGCGACAAGGTCACCCAGATTCGCAACAATTACGAGAAGGGCACCAACGGTGTCTTCAACGGCACCGTGGGCGTGGTCACCTCGCTCGACCCGGTCGACCAGCGCCTGACGGTGCTCACGGACGAGGACGAGGAAGTCGCCTACGAGTTCGACGAGCTCGACGAGCTGGCCCACGCCTACGCCGTGACGATCCACCGCTCCCAGGGCAGCGAGTACCCGGCGGTCGTCATCCCGGTCACCACGGGGGCCTGGATGATGCTCCAGCGCAACCTGCTCTACACGGCGGTCACGCGGGCCAAGCGGCTGGTCGTCCTCGTCGGTTCGCGCAAGGCGATCGGCCAGGCGGTGCGCACGGTCTCGGCGGGTCGGAGGTGCACGGCACTCGACTTCCGGCTCGGTTCCGCAAAAAATGATCGATCAAATGAGTCGTGAAGGTCACAAGCCACTTCCGGAAGGGGATCACAGGGGGCAGGATGGGCAAGTTGGCGGCACTCAGTGCCGTCAGTAGGCCCGATGGTCGACCCCGAGTGCACTCTCCTGAGCCGAGTGGGGGATGGTAGAGACAGTCAGGGCACCTCGAAGATGAGGCACAACGTCGGTGAGGGAAGACGTGAGCGACAACTCTGTAGTACTGCGGTACGGCGACGGCGAGTACACCTACCCGGTGATCGACAGCACCGTCGGTGACAAGGGCTTCGACATCGGAAAGCTCCGCGCCCAGACCGGTCTGGTGACGCTGGACAGCGGTTACGGCAACACCGCCGCGTACAAATCCGCCATTACCTACCTGGACGGCGAGGCGGGCATCCTGCGCTACCGCGGGTACCCGATCGAGCAGCTGGCCGAGCGCTCCACCTTCCTGGAGGTCGCCTACCTGCTGATCAACGGCGAGCTTCCGACCGTCGACCAGCTCGCGGCGTTCAAGAACGAGATCACGCAGCACACCCTGCTGCACGAGGACGTCAAGAACTTCTACAAGGGCTTCCCGCGCGACGCCCACCCGATGGCCATGCTGTCCTCGGTCGTCTCGGCGCTGTCCACCTTCTACCAGGACAGCCACAACCCGTTCGACGAGCGCCAGCGCAACCTCTCGACGATCCGCCTGCTCGCCAAGCTCCCGACGATCGCGGCGTACGCGTACAAGAAGTCGATCGGTCACCCGTTCGTCTACCCGCGCAACGACCTCGGCTACGTCGAGAACTTCCTCCGCATGACCTTCTCGGTCCCCGCGCAGGAGTACGAGCTGGACCCGACCGTGGTCTCCGCGCTCGACAAGCTGCTGATCCTGCACGCGGACCACGAGCAGAACTGCTCGACCTCCACGGTCCGCCTGGTGGGCTCCTCGCAGGCGAACATGTTCGCCTCGATCTCCGCCGGCATCAACGCCCTCTGGGGCCCGCTGCACGGCGGTGCCAACCAGTCCGTGCTGGAGATGCTGGAGGGCATCCGCGACTCCGGCGGCGACGTCGACTCCTTCATCCGCAAGGTGAAGAACAAGGAGGACGGCGTCCGTCTGATGGGCTTCGGCCACCGGGTCTACAAGAACTTCGACCCGCGCGCCAAGATCATCAAGGCCGCCGCGCACGACGTGCTGTCCGCCCTCGGCAAGTCCGACGAGCTGCTGGACATCGCGCTGAAGCTGGAGGAGCACGCGCTCTCCGACGACTACTTCGTCTCGCGCAGCCTCTACCCGAACGTCGACTTCTACACGGGCCTGATCTACCGGGCCATGGGCTTCCCGACCGAGATGTTCACGGTCCTGTTCGCCCTGGGCCGGCTGCCGGGCTGGATCGCCCAGTGGCACGAGATGATCAAGGAGCCGGGCTCCCGCATCGGCCGTCCGCGCCAGATCTACACGGGCGTGGTCGAGCGCGACTTCGTGCCCGTCGAGGAGCGCTGAGCCGCCGCCCCGCAGTCCAGGGTCGCTCTGACAACCGAGCCCCCGCGTCCGGCCGCCGGACGCGGGGGCTCCGGCGTGTCCGGCGCCCGGCCCGCCCGGTGGGATGTCTCACGCGCTGCGCACTGCGCTGCCCCTTGCGGGCCGCGCGCCGCCCCGCACGATCTCTCACGTGATTTCTTACGCAATGAAGAAGGCGCCCCGGCGTCGGTCCCCCCACGGGCCGACGACCAGGGCGCCTTCCCAGTCCCGGTACGGATTCCCCCCACGGGATCCGGCCGGGCGTCTGTGAGGACAGCGCCTGAATCGCTGGTGAAACGCGACGAGCGGAACTCGCCGTACCACGGTGCGAGGTGCGATCTGCCGGGACAGCGCACGCCCGGGAGGGCCGCTCAAAGCTTCCCGGTGTACGTGCCCCGGCAACGCATCTCCGGGGAAGTCCCCCAAGACATCCCCGGATGTCGGGTCGCGCCCCCCAAGACGCTTCCTGACATCGTCAACTTAGACCTTCGAACCCCTCGGATGGTTACGTTCACATCACTGTGATCTGCGTCTCTTGCATATGTCCTATAGATGGGCAAGAGCCCGGATAAGCCGTCCGGGGGGTCCCAGCGTAAGGATGATGCGCGAGCCTTGTGAAGAGCTTATGTGAGCCGGGCCCGGGACTCCAGAGGGGTTCAAATCACGTTCGCCGAGAACTTAGGCCGAATTCGGGGGACTTCACCGGAATGTCCGCAGCCGGAGGCTGTTGGTGACCACGAAGACCGACGAAAAGGCCATCGCGGCCCCCGCGATCATGGGGTTCAGCAGCCCCGCGGCCGCCAGGGGCAGCGCGGCCACGTTGTAGCCGAAGGCCCAGACGAGATTGCCCTTGATCGTCGCCAGGGTCCGGCGGGAGAGCCGGATCGCGTCCGCCGCCGCCCGCAGATCGCCGCGGACGAGGGTCAGGTCGCCGGCCTCGATCGCCGCGTCCGTGCCGGTGCCCATGGCGAGCCCCAGATCGGCGGCGGCGAGCGCTGCCGCGTCGTTGACGCCGTCGCCCACCATGGCGACGACCCGCCCCTCGGCCTGCAGCCGCCGGACGGCGTCCACCTTGTCCTCGGGCAGGACCTCGGCGACCACCCGGTCGATCCCCACCTCCCCGGCCACCGCCTCGGCCACCGTGCGGTTGTCGCCGGTCAGCAGCACCGGCGTGAGTCCCAGCGCGCGCAGCTCCCGTACGGCCTCGGCGCTGGTGTCCCGGACCGCGTCGGCCACGCACAGCACGGCCCGCGCCGTCCCGTCCCAGCCGGCGAGCACGGCCGTGCGCCCCGCGCGCTCGGCCTCGTCCCGCACCCGGGCGAGGTCCGGCGGCACGTCGTCGAAGAGACGGCCCACGGCGACCTCGCGGTCCTCCACCCGGCCGCGTACGCCCCGCCCGGGAACGCTGCGGAAGTCCGCCACCTCCGGCAGGTCCCCGGCCCGCTCGGCGGCGCCCAGGGCGATCGCACGGGCGACGGGGTGCTCGGAGGCGTGCTCGACGGCGCCCGCCAGCCGCAGCACCTCCTTCTCGTCCGTCCCCTCGCGGGCGTGGACCTCCCGCAACGTCATGCGGCCGGTGGTGACCGTGCCGGTCTTGTCCAGGACGACCGTGTCGATCCGGCGCGTGGACTCCAGCACCTCCGGGCCCTTGATGAGAATGCCGAGCTGCGCGCCGCGGCCGGTGCCGACCATCAGCGCGGTCGGGGTGGCCAGGCCCAGGGCGCAGGGGCAGGCGATGATCAGGACCGCGACGGCGGCCGTGAACGCGGCGACCGCGTCGCCGGTCAGCCCGAGCCAGGTCCCGGCCGTGGCGACGGCGATGAACAGCACCACGGGCACGAACACCCCGGCGACCCGGTCGGCGAGCCGCTGCACCTGCGCCTTGCCGGTCTGCGCGTCCTCCACCAGCCTGGCCATCCGGGCGAGCCGGGTCCCGGCGCCGACCCGGGTGGCCTCGACGACCAGCCGGCCGCCCGCGTTGACCGTGGCGCCGGTGACCGCGTCGCCGGCCGCGACGTCCACCGGCACCGACTCGCCGGTCAGCATCGACACGTCCACCGCGGAGGCGCCCTCCACGACCGTGCCGTCGGTGGCGATCTTCTCGCCGGGCCGGACGACGAACCGGTCCCCGACGGTCAGCCGCTGGGCCGGGATCCGCACCTCGCGCCCGTCGCGCAGCACGGTCACGTCCTTGGCGCCCAGGTCCATCAGCGCCCTCAGGGCCGCCCCCGCGCGGCGCCTGGAGCGGGCCTCCAGCCAGCGGCCCAGCAGGATGAAGACGGTCACGCCGGAGGCCACCTCGAGGTAGATCGAGGAGGCGCCGTCGCCGCGGGCGACGGCCGGTTCGAAGGGGTGGCGCATCCCCGGCATGCCCGCGTCTCCCAGGAACAGCGCCCACAGGGACCAGCCGAACGCGGCCAGCGTGCCGAGACAGACCAGGGTGTCCATGGTGGCCGCGCCGTGCCGGGCGTTCGTCCAGGCCGCCTTGTGGAACGGCAGGCCGCCCCAGACCACGACCGGCGCGGCGAGGGTGAGCGAGAGCCACTGCCAGTTGTCGAACTGCAGCGCCGGGACCATCGCGAGCAGCACGACCGGCAGGGCGAGGGCGGCGCTGACGACGAGGCGCCGGCGCAGGGCCGCGGACGCGGGGTCCGTCTCCTCGCCTGCGGGCGCCTCCCCGCTGGGCGGCGCGGGCTCCTCGGCGGTGTACCCGGTCTTCACCACGGTGGCGATCAGGTCGGCGACCCCGACGTCCTCGGGGTGGGTGACCCGGGCCTTCTCCGTCGCGTAGTTCACCGTGGCGCTCACGCCGTCCATGCGGTTGAGCTTCTTCTCCACACGTGCGGCGCAGGCGGCGCAGGTCATGCCGCCGATGAGCAGCTCGGTCTCGGCGAGCGCCGGCTCGCGGCCGGCCGGCGCCCGGCCGGTGGTGCTGGTCATGTCTTCGCTCCAGGAGACGCGGTGTGCCCGCCGAACGGAACGGGCCGTACGGGCCGGGAGTGGCTGCGTACGGCCCGTGCGGAGGTACGAGTGCCAGGACCCGCCGTCCCGGACACCCGGTCCGGGCGCCGGGCCTCGTCGGGGGTGGGTCAGGCGCGGCCGGCCAGTTCGAAGCCGGCCTCGTCGACGGCGGCGCGCACGGCCTCGTCGTCGAGCGGGGCCGCGGAGACGACGGTGACCTCGCCGGTGGAGGCGACGGCCGTCACCTCGCTGACGCCGGGGAGCTGCGCGAGCTCGCCGGAGACGGCGCCCTCGCAGTGTCCGCAGCTCATGCCGCTCACCTTGAAGACGGTGGTGACGGGGCCCGTGGTGTCGGTCTGGGCGGTCATGTCGTTCTCCTCGTCGAGGCGTGTGGGGCCGTGGGGACCTCCGGGGTACCCACCTCGTCCCACTGTACCCCTAGGGGGTATGGGTCGATGACGTCCCCACCGGCCCCCGTCACCCCACCGGCTAGCGTTCTCGCCCTCAGGGGCCGACGGCCCGGCCACGGGGTCTCCCGCAGGCCGGGCGGGCCGGGATCGGAAGGCGGGCGGGGCATGCGGGCCGTGGTGTTCGAGCGGTACGGGGAAGCGGCCGAGGTGCGGGAGGTGGCCGATCCGCGGCCCGCGGAACACGGGGCCGTCGTACGGGTCGAGGCCACCGGGCTGTGCCGCAGCGACTGGCACGGCTGGCAGGGCCACGACCCGGACATCACGCTGCCGCACGTGCCCGGGCACGAGTTCGCCGGGGTCGTCGAGTCGGTGGGCGCGCGGGTGACCCGGTGGCGGCCGGGCGACCGGGTCACCGTGCCGTTCGTCTGCGCCTGCGGCACCTGCCCGTCCTGCGCACGCGGCGACCACCAGGTGTGCGAGCGGCAGACCCAGCCGGGCTTCACCCACTGGGGTTCGTTCGCCCGGTACGTGGCGCTGGACCACGCCGACGTCAACCTCGTGGCGCTCCCCGCGGAGCTGTCGTACGCGACCGCGGCCGCCCTGGGCTGCCGGTTCGCCACGGCCTGGCGGGCGGTGGTGCAGCAGGGCCGGGTCGCGGCGGGGGAGTGGGTCGCGGTGCACGGCTGCGGCGGGGTCGGACTGTCGGCGGTGATGATCGCGGCCGCCTCCGGCGCCCGGGTGGTGGCCGTGGACGTGTCGGCCGGGGCCCTGGAACTGGCCCGGACGTTCGGCGCGGTGCACGGCGTGGACGCGGCGGCCGTGCCGGACACCGCGGCGGCCGTCCGGGACCTCACCGGCGGCGGTGCCCACCTCTCCCTCGACGCCCTCGGCTCCCCGGTCACCTGCGCCGCCTCCGTCGAGGGACTGCGCCGCCGCGGCCGCCACGTCCAGGTCGGCCTGCTGCCCTCGCCGGACGGCACGACGCCCGTGCCGATGGCCCGCGCGATCGCCCTGGAGCTGGAACTGCTCGGCAGCCACGGCATGGCCGCGCACGCCTACCCGCCGATGCTGGAGCTGGTCCGCGCCGGCGTGCTGCGCCCGGACCTGCTGGTCACGTCGGTGATCGGCCTGGCGGAGGTCCCGGCCGCGCTGGCGGCGGCGGGGACGGCGCCCGGCGCGGGGGTGACGGTCGCCGAACCCTGGCGCTGACGCCCCCGGGGCGCGGCGCCGGCGTCCCCGTGGACGACCGTGCCCCGCCCGGAGGCGGGGCACGGCAGGGGGCCCGGGGGCGGCTCAGTCAGCTCTCCGGCCCCGGTTGCCGGGCCGGGCGGCCACCCAGGCGCGGACGGTGTCGGCGTACCAGAAGGGTTTGCCGCCCTCCACGTGGTCGGGTGGCGGCAGCAGCCCGTGCTTGCGGTAGGACCGCACGGTGTCCGGCTGCACCCGGATGTGTGCCGCGATCTCCTTGTACGACCAGAGCCTTCGGTCGGTCATGACGTGCACCTCCCCGCGCGCACCGCGGTGGCGGCCGGGGACGGCCGTGCGGGGGAGCCGGGTGCTGCGCTGGCGATCAACAAGCCTGTGTCCGGTCAACGACACCCGGTGGGACCGGGCAGGGCCTGTGGGACGGGTGTGACGCAAGACCCGCGTACACGCGACATGTGTGACACCCGGGAGGTGTTTGTGACAGACCCGGGGCAAAGGCGCGCACCCTCCTGGCGGCGAGGCGCCTTGACGCCGGTCCCGGGCCCCTTTCGTCAGCCGTCGGGCAGCCGCCAGGCCGTGAGGGCGAGGGCGGCGCGCGACAGGCCCGCCGGCTCGGTGAGGTCGAAGCCCAGGGCCCTGCCGATCAGGTCGAGCCGGCGGGCCACGCTGCTGTGGTGCAGGTGGAGCAGGTCGGCGGCCCGTCGCAGCGAGCCGGTCGCGCAGTACGCCTCCAGGGTGCGCAGGTCCTGCGGCACCTCGGCGAGCCGGGCGATCGCCTGCACGTCGGCGTTGGCCCGCACCGTCTCGGCGGGGACCTCGGCGAGCAGGGCCAGGGCACCCAGCTCGGCGTGCGCCACGACCGGCCGGCGTTCGGTGGTGAACCGCAGGGCCGTACGGGCCTGCCGCCAGGACAGGTCGGGCCTGCCGGCGGTGCCGATGCCGGCGCGCACGCCGGAGGGCAGCTCGGCCCGGTCCACGGTCACGGCCAGGACGATCCCGGCGTCGGCCAGGGGGGCCGCCTTCACGGGGCGGGACGGGCAGAGCAGCCCTCCGATCCGGTCGAGCGGCAGCGGCGAGCGCACCGCGACGGCCTGCAGCGGCGCATCGGCGGCGAAGCCCAGCAGGCGCAGGGCGCGCGCCCTGGCCGCCTCCTCGGTGCCGGCGCTGACCGCGAGCTCGACCAGGGCCGGGTCGGCCATGGTGGTGCGTGCCGGTCCGTACCGTTCGACGACGGCGGCGGCGGCGATGGCGAGCCGGTCCAGCAGCACCTCGTCCAGCGGCAGGGGCGTGCCCGGCCGCTCCAGCCACACCGCCCCGATGTCCTCCTCGTCCAGGACGACCGGCACGGTCGAGGAGGCGGGTGCGGCCGGGCCGGGCACCTCCCCGCCGTCGGGTGCCCGGCGGATCGACCGCCCGGTGGCGTGCAGCCGGATCCCGGCCACGCACTCGGCCAGACCCGCCGAGGCCCGGGCCAGCGCCGGCAGGTCCACGCGGCGGCGCATCAGGGTGTCGTAGAACATCACGACGCGGATCGCGCCCTCGACCTGCGCGTCCAACTGCGACAGCCGTACCGCCAGTGCCTCCATGGCGCGAGGATATGCGCCGATCGCCGCACAACAGGGGTCTTCCGCGCGACAGTTGGCGGATGATCCGCGGTCGGGCGGCGGTCAGGATGGCCTGCATGGACCCAGAACTCGAGGCATTCGTACCGCTGTTCCCCCGGGCCGATCTGACCGACCCGGCCGTGGAGCGCAAGCACTTCGCCGAACTGGCCGCCGCCGTGCCGGCGCCGGACACCTCCGGCATGGACGTCGAGGACCACCTCGTCCCCGGCGATCCGGACGTGCCGGTGCGCGTCTACCGTCCCCACACCGCGCAGGGCGCCGTCGTCTGGCTGCACGGCGGCGGGTTCGTGATGGGCGACCTGGACACCGAGCACCCCTGGGCCGCCCGGCTCGCCGGGAGTTCCGGCGCGGTGGTGATCTCGGTGGGCTACCGCCTGGCTCCCGAGCACCCGTTCCCGGCCGCCCTCGACGACGGGTACGCCGTGCTGGCGTGGGCCGCCGGGAACGCGGACCGGCTCGGCCTCGACCCGGAGCGGATCGCCGTCGGCGGGCACAGCGCCGGCGGGGGCCTGGCGGCCGCTCTCGCCCTGCGGGCCCGGGACGCGCAGGGTCCGCCGATCCGATTCCAGCTGCTCAACCAGCCCGGCCTGGACGACCGGCAGGAGACCTGGTCGCAGCGGACCTTCACCGACACGCCCTGGATGAACCGCGACAAGGCCACCGCCTCGTGGCGGCACTACCTGGGCGCCGCTCCCGCCACCCCCTACGCGGCACCGGCCAGGGCCGCCGACCTCACCGGCCTGCCGCCCGCGTACGTGGCCACCGCGGAGCTGTGCCCGAACCGGGACGAGGACATCGCCTACGCCCTGCGTCTGCTCCGGTCCGGCGTCCAGGTCGAACTGCACCAGTGGCCCGGCACCTTCCACGGCTCCCAGGCCATCCTCTCCGCCGACGTCTCGCAGCGGCAGATCGCCGAACTCGCCGGGGCCCTGCGCCGCGCCCTGGCCGGCTGAACGACCCGGATCCCCTCACCCCGAAAGGACTCAGCGACATGACTCTCGCCCCGTTCGGCCTGTTCACCTCCTTCGTCCGCCTCGGCGGGAACGGCGAAGTGCGCGCCGAGGAGCCCGCGTTCGACCCCGAGCAGGACAGCTGGCAGCTGATGACCTTCCACGTGGAGACCGACGAGGACGTCCACGCCGACCACTGGGAGATCCACACCGAGGCGGACGAGGTGGTCTCCTGCCTGGCCGGCGGGATCCGGCTGCACCTGCGCCCCGAGCGGCCGGGGGAGCGGGAGGAGGTCGCCGCCCTGACGCCGGGCACCGCGGTCGTCGTGCCGCGCGGCCGCTGGCACCGCATCGCCCTGGACGCCCCCAGCGACATCATGTCCGTCACCCTGCCCCGCGGCAGCCGGCTGGAGAGGGTAAGCGAGGGGTAGCGCGGAGAGCGCCGTCAAAGATCTGGTCCGAATGTCCGGACAAAACATTGACATGGCTTCGGGAAGGGGGCTAGAAAGCCGGGGAGGGCCGAGCACGAGGGGACGCGATGGCGTACGACCTGATCACCATGGGGCGGATCGGAGTGGATCTGTACCCGCTCCAGACGGGCGTCCCCCTGCCCCGGGTCACGTCCTTCGGCAAGTTCCTCGGCGGTTCGGCCGCCAACGTGGCGGTCGCCGCGGCCCGTCTGGGACGACGGGCCGCGGTGATCACCCGCACCGGCGACGACCCCTTCGGCACCTACCTCCACGAGGCCCTCAGGGGCTTCGGCGTGGACGACCGCTGGGTCACCCCCGTGCCCGGCCTGCCCACCCCGGTCACCTTCTGCGAGGTCTTCCCGCCGGACGACTTCCCGCTGTACTTCTACCGGCAGCCCAAGGCGCCCGACCTGGAGATCGACGCCCACGAGATCGACCTCGACGCCGTGCGCGACGCCCGCGTCTTCTGGGTGACCGGCACCGGCCTGAGCGAGGAGCCCAGCCGCACGGCGACCCTCGCGGCCCTCGCCCACCGGGCCAGGGCCGGCACCACCGTCTTCGACCTCGACTGGCGCCCGATGTTCTGGACCGACCGCGACGCGGCCCGCCCCTTCTACGCGGAGGCGCTGCGCCACACCACGGTCGCGGTCGGCAACCTCGACGAGGTGGAGGTCGCCACCGGCGTGCGCGAACCGCACGCCGCCGCCCGTGCCCTGCTGGACGCCGGTGTCGAACTGGCCGTCGTCAAGCAGGGCCCGAAGGGTGTCCTGGCCGTCGACCGCGAGGGCACCACCGCCGAGGTGCCGCCCCTGCCGGTGGACGTCCTCAACGGGCTCGGCGCGGGCGACGCCTTCGGCGGCTGCCTGGTCCACGGCCTGCTGGCGGGCTGGGAACCGGAGAAGACCATGCGGTACGCCAACGCCGCCGGGGCGATCGTCGCCTCCCGGCTGGAGTGCTCCTCCGCGATGCCCACCTCGGACGAGATCGAGGCGGCCGTCACCGCGGGGGCCGTCGGATGAGCGCCCGTACCGCGAAGGCGTGCCCCTGGGCCGCCGTGAGGGCCGCCGCGTGACCGGCATCCGCCCTCCGGCCACCCGGTGGCCCCGCCACCCGGACGCGCCCCGCGGCGCCCGGGTCCAGATCGCCTCCGGCGCGGGAGGCCGCTTTGCTTTGGCAGGAGCGAAGTGCGAGCGACAACTCCCCGCCCGCTACGGCCCCGCGCCGGAGGTCCCCGTCCACCACGGCCCCGTGCCGCAGGCCCCGGTGCGCGAGTGCGGCCGGGCCGCCGGCACTCCCACATGTGTCCACTCGGAGACCCGAACGGCAGACACAGTGTCGGGCGCGCCTCCCGTCCGGGCCTGGTGGGATGGACCCGTGGCCGAGACCGCGACACGGCTGTCCGCGGTCGAGGCACGTGAGCTGTACGAACGGCACGTCTCCACCCGACGCCGCCATCTGTGAAGGAGTTCCCGGCCATGACGAAGATCGTCAACCACTGGATCGGCGGCAAGACCGCCGAAGGCGCCTCGGGCACGTACGGGCCGGTGACCGACCCGGCGACCGGCGCGGTGACGACGAAGGTCGCCTTCGCCTCGGTCGACGAGGTGGACGCGGCGGTGGCCGCCGCCAAGGAGGCCTTCGCGACCTGGGGCCAGTCCTCCCTGGCCCAGCGGACCTCGATCCTGTTCCGGTTCCGTGCGCTGCTCGACGCCCACCGCGACGAGATCGCGGAGCTGATCACCGCCGAGCACGGCAAGGTGCACTCCGACGCCCTCGGCGAGGTCGCCCGCGGCCTGGAGATCGTGGACCTGGCCTGCGGCATCAACGTGCAGCTGAAGGGGGAGCTGTCCACGCAGGTCGCGAACCGCGTCGACGTCTCCTCCCTCCGCCAGCCGCTCGGCGTCGTCGCCGGCATCACGCCGTTCAACTTCCCGGCCATGGTGCCGATGTGGATGTTCCCCATCGCCATCGCGTGCGGCAACACGTTCGTGCTGAAGCCGTCCGAGAAGGACCCGTCGGCGTCCATCAAGCTCGCCGAGCTGCTGGCGGAGGCCGGTCTGCCGGACGGCGTCTTCAACGTCGTCCACGGCGACAAGGTGGCCGTCGACCGCCTCCTGGAGCACCCGGACGTCAAGGCCGTCTCCTTCGTCGGCTCGACCCCGATCGCCCGCTACATCCACACCACCGCCTCCGCCAACGGCAAGCGGGTCCAGGCGCTGGGCGGCGCCAAGAACCACATGCTGGTCCTGCCGGACGCCGACCTGGACGCGGCGGCCGACGCCGCCGTCTCGGCCGCCTACGGCTCCGCGGGCGAGCGCTGCATGGCCATCTCGGCCGTCGTCGCGGTCGGTGCCATCGGCGACGAACTGGTGGAGAAGATCCGCGAGCGCGCCGAGAAGATCAAGATCGGTCCCGGCAACGACCCGGCCTCCGAGATGGGACCGCTGATCACCAAGGTGCACCGCGACAAGGTGGCCTCCTACGTCGAGGGCGCGGCGGCCGAGGGCTGCGAGGTCGTCCTGGACGGCACCGGCCACACCGTCGAGGGCTTCGAGGACGGCCACTGGATCGGCATCTCCCTGCTCGACAAGGTCCCCACGTCGGCCAAGGCCTACCAGGACGAGATCTTCGGCCCGGTCCTGTGCGTGCTGCGCACCGAGACCTACGAGGAGGCCCTGGACCTGATCAACGCCTCGCCGTTCGGCAACGGCACCGCGATCTTCACGCGGGACGGCGGCGCGGCCCGCCGCTTCCAGCTGGAGGTCGAGGCCGGCATGGTCGGCGTGAACGTCCCGATCCCGGTCCCCGTCGGCTACCACAGCTTCGGCGGCTGGAAGGACTCGCTCTTCGGCGACCACCACATCTACGGCAACGACGGCACGCACTTCTACACCCGCGGCAAGGTCGTCACCACCCGCTGGCCGGACCCGGCCGACGCCCCCGCCGGCGTCGACCTGGGCTTCCCGCGCAACCACTGACAGCGGCGACGGGGCCGTCCGCATCGCGGACGGCCCCACTTTTTTGCCCGCCCGTCCTGCGGTTCCCGCACCCGCCCGATCCATGTGGCGTGGAAGCCTTGACGCAACGTTAACGCGCGTGAGACCGCCTTCTGTCTGCGGATTTCGTAGGTGAACAGCCATTGACGTGATGGTTTCCGTCGATGTTGCATCCCTCACGTGACCGAGACCCTCACCCCTGTCGAGGCCGCCGTCGTGCAGGCGCCGGGCGGCCCCAAGAAGCTGAAGCGCTCCATCGGCGTGGTCGGCGGCACCCTGCTCACGCTGTCCTGCGTGACCCCGGCCTCCACCTTGTTCGTGGTGGTCCCCGACCTGTTCGGCACGCTCGGCACCGCCACCGCCCTCACCATCGCCATCGGCTCGCTGCTCTGCGTCGCGGTGGCGTTCTGCTACTCCGAGCTGGGCACCCTCGTCCCCAGCGCCGGCGGGGAGTACGCGATGGTGTCCACGCTGGCGGGCCGGCTCGCGGGCTGGCTGGTCTTCGTGCTCTCGCTGCTGGTCGTGATGATCGTCCCGCCGGTCATCGCCATGGGCACGGCCGACTACCTCGCCCCGCTCGTGCACCTCGACCCGTCCTGGACCGGCGCCTCGGTGATGCTCCTCGCCACGTTGGCCGGCCTGCTCGACCTGCGCGCCAACGCCTGGATCACCGGCGTCTTCCTGGTGCTGGAGGTCATCGCGGCGGCGGTGGTGGCCGTCCTCGGCTTCACCCACGCCGAGCGCGGCCCCGGCGCCCTGGCCTCGATGGAGGTGGCCGGCCCGAACGGCGCCCCGGACACGGTGACGGCCCTGCTCGTCGTCTCCGGCCTCGCCATCGCCCTGTTCGTCACCCAGGGCTTCTCCACCGCCGTCTACCTCTCCGAGGAACTGGAGAACCCCCGCCGCTCGGTCGCCCGCACGGTCCTGGCCACCCTCGCCATCTCCGCCGTGATCATCCTCGTCCCCGTCGCCGCCATCACCCTGGGCGCCCCGGACCTCGCCGCGCTGACCGGCGGCGACATCGGCACCATGGTCACCGCCTGGTCCAACTCGGCCGTCGGCACGTTCGTCAGCCTCTGCGTGGCCCTGGCGATCGTCAACGCCGGGATCGTCATGGTCATCCAGAACTCGCGCGTCCTGTTCGCCTCGGCCCGCGACAAGGCGTGGCCCTCCCCGGTCAACGCCCTCTTCTCCCGCCTCGGCCGCTTCGGCTCGCCCTGGGTCTCCACGCTCGCCGTCGGCGTCCCCGGCGCCGCCCTGTGCTTCGTGAACCTGGACACCCTGTACGGCGTCACGGGCGTGTCCGTCACCGGCATGTACCTGCTGGTCGCCGTCGCCGCGCTGCTCTCCCGCCGCGGCGCCCACCAGCACACCCCGGCCTGGCGCATGCCCCTGTGGCCGGCGGCCCCTCTCCTGCTGATCGTCGTCCTGGTCTACGTCCTGATCCAGCAGGAGCCGGCGTACCTGCTGTGGACCGGCGGCATCACGGCGGCGGCCACCCTGTACTGGGCCCTGTACCTCCGCCCGCACCCGGCGTCCCGCTGGCTGGTGTCGGTACCGGAGGAGTGAGGAGACCCCCCAGGGGGCGCCGGAACTGCGCGAACAGCCACCACGCACCCGCACCCGGCCCCGCCACCACCCCCGCCGGACCCGAAGCCGTACACCACCCGCAGTACGCCGAGAACTGCGTGTACACCCCTGGAAGGCCCCGCACCTCGGTCTCCGGTCGACAACTCATCGACAGGTTCACCCCGTACCGTTGACGCATGGATCTTCGACTGCCCGACCTGCGCGGGCTGCTCCGGCGGCCCCGGCGCCTGATGGCCGCCGGGGCCGCCGTCGCCGTGCTCGCCGGCGCGGGGACGTGGTCGGCCGTCGCATCCGACGAGACGCCTCCGGTCCGACGCGCCGACCACCTGCTGAGCACCGGCGACGGCATCCGTATCGACACCTCCTTCTTCACCTCCGGGGAGGACGGCCGCCGCCCCGCCGTCCTGCTCGGCCACGGCTTCGGCGGCAGCAAGAACGACGTACGGCGGCAGGCCGAGGACCTCGCCCGGGACGGCTACGCGGTCCTGACCTGGTCCGCCCGGGGCTTCGGGAAGTCGACCGGGAAGATCGGGCTGAACGACCCGGAGGGCGAGGTCGCCGACGTCTCCCGGCTCCTCGACTGGCTCGCGCGGCAGCCGCAGGTCGAACTGGACGGCAGGGGCGACCCCAGGGTGGGCATGGCCGGCGCCTCCTACGGCGGTGCCATCGCCCTGCTCGCCGCGGGCCACGACCGGCGCGTCGACGTCATCGCCCCGTCCCTCACCTACTGGAACCTCGCCGACGCACTGTTCCCGAACGGTGTGTTCAAGAGGCTGTGGGCGGGCATCTTCGTCAACTCCGGCGGCGGTTGCGAGAAGTTCGAGCCCGAGCTGTGCCGGATGTACGAGCGGGTCGCCGAGTCGGGCACGCCCGACGCCGAGGCGCGCAAGCTGCTCGAGGAGCGTTCGCCGTCGGCCGTCGGCACGGACATCGAGGTGCCGACGCTGCTGACCCAGGGTCAGTCCGACTCCCTCTTCCCGCTCGGCCAGGCCGACGAGGCCGCGAAGGCGATCCGCGCCAACGGCGCCCCCGTCGACGTCGACTGGATCGCGGGCGGCCACGACGGCGGCGACATGGAGAGCGGCCGGATCCAGGACCGCGTGACGTCCTGGTTCGACCGCCACCTCAAGGGCGACGAGGCCACCGCCACCGGCCCCGCCTTCCGTGTCACGCGCACCCTCGGCACCGGCTCCGGCGACGGCGAACCCCGCCTGGCCGGGGTGACCTCCGAGCGCTACCCCGGCCTGGAGAGCGGACGGCGTCACGTCGCCCTGACCGGACGCGAGCAGAGCTTCGCCAACCCGCCCGGCGCCAGCCCGCCCGGCGTCTCCGCCCTGCCCGGGCTCGGGGGAGCGGGCGGCCTGAGTCAGCTGTCCACGCTGGGTATCGGCGTCTCCCTGGACTTCCCCGGCCAGTTCGCCGCGTTCGAGTCCGCGCCGCAGCGCGAGGACCTGCAGATCACCGGCTCTCCCACGGTGACCGTCCGCGTGAGGTCCACCAGCGACGACGCCGTGCTCTTCGCCAAGCTCTACGACGTAGGCCCGGGCCGCACCCAGCCGGTCCTGCCGTCCCAGCTCGTGACGCCCGTCAGGGTCGAGGGCGCCAAGGCCGGCAAGGACGTCCGCATCACCCTCCCGGCGATCGACCACGAGATCGACGACGGCCACCGCCTGCGCCTGGTCCTCGCCTCCACCGACCTCGGCTACGCCTCCCCGACCGCCCCGGCGACCTACACCGTCTCCCTCGACGGCGGGCTGCAGGTGCCCTCGGCCCTCGGGCAGCGCGACACCGGGGCCGGGCTGCCCGCCTGGGTGTGGTGGCTGCCGCTCGCCGGCGCCGCCATCGCCCTGGCCCTGATCGTCACGGGCCGCCGCCGCACGGCCGCCCCGGCCCCGCCGGACCCCGCCCTCGCCGAGGTCCCCCTGCAGATCACCGGCCTGACCAAGCGCTACGCCAGGTCCTCCGACCGGTACGCCGTCAAGGACCTCTCCTTCTGCGTCGAGAAGGGCCAGGTCCTCGGCCTCCTCGGCCCCAACGGCGCCGGCAAGACCACCACCCTGCGCATGCTGATGGGCCTGATCAAGCCCGACGGCGGCGAGATCCGCGTCTTCGGCCACGCCATCGCCCCCGGGGCCCCGGTCCTCTCCCGGGTGGGCGCCTTCGTCGAAGGGGCGGGCTTCCTGCCCCACCTGTCCGGCCGCGAGAACCTGGAGCTGTACTGGCGCGCCACCGGCCGCCCCGCCGGGGACGCGCACATGGAGGAGGCCCTGGAGATCGCGGGCCTGGGCGACGCCCTCGCCCGGGCGGTGCGCACCTACTCCCAGGGCATGCGCCAGCGCCTGGCCATCGCCCAGGCCATGCTCGGCCTGCCCGACCTGCTCATCCTCGACGAGCCCACCAACGGCCTCGACCCGCCCCAGATCCGCGAGATGCGCGAGGTGATGATCCGCTACGCCGCCGCCGGCCGCACGGTCATCGTCTCCAGCCACCTGCTCGCGGAGGTCGAGCAGACCTGCACCCACCTGGTCGTGATGGACCACGGGCAGCTCGTCCAGGCGGGTCCGGTCGCGGACATCACCGGCTCCGGTGACACGCTCCTGGTCGGCACGGCCGCGCCCGTGGACGAGCCGGTGCTCGAGAAGGTCACCGCCCTGCCGGGCGTCGCCTCGGCCGTGCGCACCGACGAGGGCCTGCTCGTCCGGCTCGGCCCCGAGGGCAGCCCGCAGCGTCTGGTCGCCGACCTCGTGCGGCTGGACGTGCCGGTCGCCTCCGTCGGGCCGCACCGCCGCCTGGAGGACGCCTTCCTCACCCTGATCGGAGCCGAAGCATGAGCCAGCTCGCCGAGCCGCCCCCCGAGGTCGCCGACGGCTACCGCGCGGGCCGCACCCTGCCCTTCCGCGTGGAGCTGGTCCGGCAGCTCAAGCGGCGCCGCACGATGGTCATGGGCGGCGTCCTGTTCGCCCTGCCGGTCATCCTGCTCATCGCCTTCCAGGTCGGCGGCGACCCCGGCGGCGGCAACAACCGCGTCAACCTCATGGACACGGCCACCGCCTCCGGGGCCAACTTCGCGGCCGTCAACCTCTTCGCCGCCGCCGGGTTCCTGCTCGTCATCCCCGTCGCCCTGTTCTGCGGCGACACCGTCGCCTCCGAGGCGAGCTGGTCGTCCCTGCGCTACCTGCTCGCGGCGCCCGTGCCCCGAGCGCGGCTGCTGTGGTCCAAGCTCGCCGTCGGACTCACCCTCAGCCTCGCCGCCCTCGTGCTGCTCCCGGTGGTCGCGCTGATCGCCGGCACGGCCGCCTACGGCTGGGGCCCGCTCCAGCTTCCCACCGGCGGCGCCCTGCCCACCGGCACGGCGGCCCAGCGGCTGCTGATCGTCGTGGCGTACCTCATGGTGTCCCAACTGGTCACCGCGGCCCTGGCGTTCTGGCTGTCGACCCGGACGGACGCCCCGCTCGGCGCGGTCGGCGGCGCGGTGTTCCTCACCATCATCGGCAGCGTCCTGGACGAGGTGACCGCCCTCGGCGACTGGCGGCACTTCCTGCCCGCGCACTGGCAGTACGCCTGGCTCGACGCGGTCCGGCCCCGGCTGGAGTGGTCGGACATGATCCAGGGGACGTCGATCTCCGTGACCTACGCGCTGGTGCTGTTCGCCCTGGCCTTCCGCGGTTTCGCCCGCAAGGACGTCGTCTCGTAGGTCAACGGAGGATCACCCACCGGTCTCGGCGGGCCCCTCCCGTGGCCGCTTCGAGACGTTTCCGCAACGCCCCGTACCGCACGTTCCGCCCCCGCGCGCCGTCACAGTCGCAAGAAGCCGACAGCAACGGACCCAGGGGGTACGGACGATGGGGCGGTACCGGACGCGCACACTGCTGCTCGCCCTGACGGCGGCGGGCGGACTGCTGCTCACCGCGTGCGGCGCGGGAGGGGACGCCGGCGACAGCAAGAGCGCCGACCGTGACGTCTCCGGCCCGCCCGCACCCGCCCGCAGCCAGGGCACCGACCCGTACGACGACCGTCGCGAGCAGCCCGGTCACCTCTCCACCTTCGCCCTCGACGTCGACACCGCCTCCTACGACTACGCCCGCCGCGCCCTGGCCGACGGCCGGCTGCCCGACCCCTCGACGATCCGCCCCGAGGAGTTCGTCAACAGCTTCCGCCAGGACTACGAACGCCCCGACGGCGACGGCTTCACCGTCACGGTCGACGGCGCCCGCACCGGGGACGAGGACTGGTCCCTGGTGCGCGTCGGCCTGGCCACCCGCCCGGCCGAACGCACCGGCGAACGCTCGCCCGCCGCCCTCACCTTCGTCATCGACGTCTCCGGGTCCATGGCCGAACCGGGCCGGCTGGACCTCGCGAGGAAGTCCCTCGCCGTGATGACGGCCCGGCTGCGCGACGACGACTCCGTCGCGCTCGTCACCTTCAGCGACGAGGCCGGGACCGTCCTGCCCATGACCCGCCTGGGCGGCAACCGCGACCGGATCCTCGACGCCGTCGACGACCTGGGGACCCGCGACTCCACCGACCTCGGCGCCGGCGTCGAGGAGGGCTACGAGACCGCCGTCCAGGGCCTGCGCCGGGGCGCCACCAACCGGGTCGTCCTCATCTCCGACGCCCTCGCCAACACCGGTGACACCGACGCCGACACGATCCTGGAGAAGATCGCCGGGGAGCGCCGCGAGCACGGGATCACCCTCTTCGGCGTCGGCGTCGGCAGCGACTACGGCGACGCCCTCATGGAACGCCTCGCCGACCGGGGCGACGGCCACACCGCCTACGTGTCCGACGAGGCCGAGGCGCGCACGGTGTTCGCCGAGCAACTCCCGCGCAACGTCGACCTCACCGCCCGCGACGCCAAGGCCCAGGTCGCCTTCGACCCGGCCACCGTCGAGGAGTACCGGCTGATCGGCTACGACAACCGCCGCGTCGCCGACGAGGACTTCCGCGACGACCGCGTCGACGGCGGCGAGGTCGGCCCCGGCCACACCGTCACCGCCCTGTACGCCGTGCGCACCCGGCCCGGCGCCGACGGGCACCTCGCCACGGCCACCGTCCGCTGGCTCGACCCCGCCACCCGTGACCCGCACGAGGAGAGCGGCGACCTGGAGACCGACGCCCTCGACGACTCCGTGTGGAGCGCCGGCCGCGGTCTGCGCACCACCGCCACGGCCGCCTACTTCGCCGACGCCCTCCGCCACGGCGACCCCGCCCTGCCGGGCGCCCCGCGGCTCGGCCGACTCGCCGACCGGGCGGACGACCTGGCGGACCGCACCGAGGACGCGGAGATCCGGCGTCTCGCCCGGGCGATCCGCACCGCGCACCGCCTGATGTGACCCCCGCCCCATTGACCCCCGACTACGCATGGGTAAGTTGACTCCGGAGTAAGTAAGTACGGCAGCACGTCAGCCGCAGCCGCGACCGGGAGCCGTCATGGGCGTACGCAAGGATCTGCAACGGGCCAAGCACCGCACCGACCTGGCGGTCAGGGCCGAGACCGTCCGGGACGAGCGGGGTGTCGTCCGCGAGGCACGCACGGCCCTCCTCGCGCCCCGCCCGACGACCGGCAGCACCGCCGACATCCCCTTCACCAACGCGGCCGAGGACCCCGACGCCGTCGTGCTGCGCCGCGAACGGCACGGCGGCTGGCAGCCCGTCACGGCGGCGGCCTTCGCCCGCGAGGTCACCGCCGTGGCCAAGGGCCTGATCGCGGCCGGACTCGAACCGGGCGGCCGCGTCGCGATCATGTCCCGCACCCGCTACGAGTGGACGGTGCTCGACTTCGCCGTCTGGTCCGCCGGCGGCCAGAGCGTGCCCGTCTACGCCACCTCCTCCGCCGACCAGGTCGAATGGATCGTCCGCGACTCGGGCGCCCGGTACGTCGTCGCGGAGACGGCCGCGAACGCCGCGACGGTCCGCGCGGGCACCGCCTCCCACGCCGAACCGCCTCGCGTCTGGCACCTCGACGGCGGCGCCCTCGACGACCTCACCGCCCTCGGCCGGGACGTCCCCGACGAGGAGGTCACCGAACGCCGCACCGCCCTGACCCCCGGCACCACGGCGACCCTGTGCTACACCTCCGGCACCACCGGACGCCCCAAGGGCTGCGTCCTCACCCACGCCAACCTGCACGCCGAGGCCGCCAACACCGTCGAGCTGCTGCACCCGTTGTTCGAGGCGGTCACCGGCGAGACCGCCTCGACCCTGCTGTTCCTGCCGCTCGCGCACATCCTGGGCCGCACCCTGCAGATCGCCTGCCTGATGGCCCGCATCGAGACCGGCCACTGCCCCGGCATC
Source organism: Streptomyces sp. AHA2 (assembly GCF_036857595.1). Classification (NCBI taxonomy): domain Bacteria; kingdom Bacillati; phylum Actinomycetota; class Actinomycetes; order Kitasatosporales; family Streptomycetaceae; genus Streptomyces; species Streptomyces sp. AHA2. Next base: position 129,377 of record NZ_JAUQWJ010000006.1, on the reverse strand, counting down.
AAACCCGACGAACTGCGCCCCGCCCTCAAGGCGTTCCGGCCCACCTTCCTGGTCGGCGTGCCCTACCTCTTCGAGAAGATCCACGACACCGGCCGCGCCACCGCCGAGAAACTCGGCCGCGGTGCCTCCTTCGACCGCGCGCACCGCGTCGCCGTCCGCTTCGGCGAGGCCCACATGAACAGGTTCCTGGGCCGAGGCAAGGGCCCCGGCCCGGGTTTGCGCGCCGCCCACGCCCTGTACGACCTGCTGGTCTACCGCCGCATCCGCAAGGAACTGGGCGGCCGCATGCGCTACGCCATCAGCGGCGGCAGCCCCCTGGACCGCGAGCTGAACCTCTTCTTCTACGCGGCCGGCATCCTGATCTACGAGGGCTACGGCCTCACCGAGACCACCGCCGCGGCAACCGTCGTCCCGCCGCTCGGCCCCCGCCCCGGCACGGTCGGCCTGCCGGTCCCCGGCACCGCCGTCCGCATCGCCGACGACGGCGAGGTCCTCATCAAGGGCGGCATCGTCTTCGGCGCCTACTGGAACAACCCGGCCGCGACCGCCGACGTGCTGGACGACGGCTGGTTCGCCACCGGCGACCTCGGCTCCCTCGACGAGGACGGCTACCTCACCATCACCGGCCGCAAGAAGGACATCCTCGTCACCACCGGCGGCAAGAACGTCTCCCCCGCCGTCCTGGAGGACCGCCTGCGCAGCCGCCCGCCCGTCGGCCAGTGCCTCGTCGTCGGCGACAACCGCCCCTATGTCGCCGCCCTGATCACGCTCGACCCCGACGCCCTCGCGCACTGGCTCGCGGTCCGCGAACTCCCCGCCGACACCCCGCTGTCCGAGCTGGTCCGCGACGAACGGCTGCGCGCCGACGTCCAGAAGGCCGTCGACCACGCCAACAAGGCCGTCTCGCGCGCCGAGTCGATCCGCGCCTTCGCCCTGGTCGAGGGCGAGTTCACCGAGGAGAACGGACTGCTCACCCCGTCCCTGAAGGTCAAACGCCAGGCGGCGACGGCCGCGTACGCGGAGCAGATCGAGGCGCTGTACGCGCCCGGTCGCTGAGACATGACGAAGGCGGCCCACCGGCATGACCGGCGGGCCGCCCTCGGCCGCGTGTCAGTCCTCGCTGTTGGAGGAGAGGATCGACACGTCCTCCAGGAAGTGCGCCAGCGCACCGTCGCGCTTGGCCTGGGTGGAGTTCTCCACGCACTGCTGGTTCATGTCGTCCGACAGGATCGGGATGTCCTGGATCGGCACCAGGTTGACCACGGGCACGTTGATGTCGTTGAGGGCGATGCACGGCTTGTTGAACGAGCCCTGGATCAGCGCCATCTGCGGGCTCATGTTCCCGTACGTGGACGAGTTGCCGAAGCTCTGCATGGCGCCGTTTCCGTTCACGGACGTGGGGCCGCTGTCGTCGCCGATTGCCATCGCCTGCGGGGCCGCGGCAGCGGAGGCACCCACGATGGAAGCGGCGATCGCTGCAGTGGCAATAACCTTCTTGATCACTGGCCAGTCCTTTCTGAGGAAACCCCGTCCACCGGAGCCTCCTGGTCAACTGGACGAGCGCCGTACGGTTTCTCCCGATCACCCTGTCAGCCGATCGCGAGACAGTTTGTGTGTTAGTCGTTCCCGATGATTGTCCGGCGGTTGGATGCAGTGCGGGCCAACCGGGTGAACACCCGCAACCAATCATCCGGCGCCGGGTTGATGAGGCCGTAGGACATGCGTCGCTACGAGGAAAGGAACGCGAAGTGCTCAAGAAGGCAATGGTCGCCGCAGCGGCCGCCGTCTCTGTCATCGGTATGTCAGCGGCGGCTGCTCCCCAGGCTCTTGCCGTCGGGGACGACTCCGGGCCGTCCGTGGCCAACGGAAACGGCGCCTCGTCGTCATTCGGCAACTCGGCGACCAAGGGCGACATGAGCCCGCAGCTGTCCCTGGTCGACGGCACGCTCAACAAGCCGTGTGCCGGGCTGGAGGACATCAACGTCGCCGTCATCAACATCGTTCCGATCCAGGATGTGCCGATCCTGTCGGACGACCTGGCTCAGCAGTGCGCCGACAACTCCACCCAGAGCAAGCGCGACGGTGCGCTGTCGCACATCCTGGAGGACCTGTCGGTCCTGTCGGCGAACGGCGACTGATCCGCACCGCACGCAGCCCGGGCGGCCCGCCGGAATTCCGGTGGGCCGCCCGGCCGTATCCGCACCTTTTGCTGGGGCATTCGGGTGAATTCCCCGGCGCGGTACGTTGCTCAGTTTCCCGAGCTGTCAATTCCTCGTTTGCAGGCTGCAGGTCATGGTGCGAGCCGTACAAGCTGTGCTCGCTCGGTTTCGGCCGTCAAAGGGGCATGACCGCAGAGAAGGGAAGTTTCATGAAGAAGAGCGCTGCTGTCGTCGCGGGCGCGATCATGGCGCTGGGCATGGCCACCCCGGCCATGGCGGACGCGGGTGCCCAGGGTGCCGCCGTCGGTTCCCCCGGTGTCCTCTCCGGCAACGTGATCCAGATCCCCGTGCACATCCCGATCAACCTGTGCGGCAACACCGTGAACATCATCGCCGCGCTCAACCCGGCGTTCGGCAACGTGTGCGTGAACGACTGACGCGGTAACGCGCCAGCAGCACCGGTTGCGACCTGGCCGGCCCCGGGACCTCACCTTCCGTTCCGGGGCCGGCTTTTCCCACTTCCACGAGCTTTCACGAGCAGAAGGACAACGAGATTGCGACAGACCCTGAGCAGGGGAATGGTCGCGGCGGCAGCCGCGACGGGCATCCTGTCCCTGTGCGGCGGCGCCGCGCTCGCCGACACGACGGCCGACGGAGCGGCCAAGGGTTCGCCGGGCGCGGTGTCCGGCAACAACGTCCAGGTCCCGGTCGAGGTGCCGCTGAACGCCTGCGGCAACACCGTCGACGTGGTCGCCGCGCTCAACCCCGCCTTCGGCAACTCCTGCGCCAACGGATCGGACGCCGGTGAGGGCCGCGAGCGGCACGACTCCTCCGGCACCTCCCTGCCCGACGGCGACGACACCTCCCGCGGTCACGCCGAGGACCCGCCGTCCGGCGGCGGATACGGCGACGAGGAATACGGGGACGACGGCGGGTACGGGGACGACGACGGCGGGTACGGCTACGGCGACACCCCTCCCACCAAGCCCCCGCAGACGCCCCCGGCCACACCCCCGCACACCCCTCCCGCGACCACGCCCCCGCACACACCCCCGCCGGGCGGACACGAGTCGACGCCCCCGGCGACGCCCCCCGGCGGACCGGGACAGCCGCCGAGTCTCGCCGAGACCGGTGCCGACGCGCTCTACGGAGCGGCCGCCGCCAGTGCCGTGCTGATCACGGGCGGCGTCGTGCTCTACCGCCGCGGCCGGGCCGCACACCACCGCTGACACGACGGGTGCCGGACGCAAGCGCCCGGCACCCGTCCACGGTTGGTCGGATCAGCAGTCGGCCGGGTAGAAGAACCCGATCAGCGGCAGACCCAGCAGGAGCAGGCCCAGACTGTCGTGCTCCTTGCACTCACTGGAGGTGGACGACGACGAGTCGAGTCGCGGGAGGAAGTCCGCTTCGGCGGCGGACGCCGTGCCGCCGAGGACGGAGACGCTCAGGGCGAGGCTGGTGAGCACCGTGGCGGTGCGCTTCATGTGAGTCATGAGCACAAGTTAGACATTTAAGTAGGAAAGTCACGTACTTCTACCGAGCCAGCCGGGTGAAGCACCCCGTGGGCACGGGGTGCAGACGGTCCAGGACCCGGCCCGCCGCGTGCCGGGTCCACAGACGCCACATCGCCCGGCCCGGTGCCCGGTCGTCCGGTGCGTACCAGGCCAGTTCGCGTCCCGCCGGCGCCGGACGCAGCGCGCTCAGCGGTGCGTAGTTCTCCACCACGAACGCCCGCCCGGGCCGCGGCACCCCCACCGGCAGCGGACGGTTCGTCAGGTCCAGGTGCAGCGCCCGTACGACGTCCAGGCCCGCCGTGTCGGTGAACAGACGGAACTGCGCCCCGGGACGCGGGTTGAAGTCGAGCAGGTGGTAACGGCCCGTCCGGCCGCAGCGGCGGAAGTCCAGGTCGAGGATGCCGCGATAGCCCAGGGCCCGCGTGATCCGCTCGGCCAGGGCCCCGATCTCCGGGTTCGCCGTCCAGCGGCCCACCGACGTCAGGCCCGCCCCGCGCGGCCGTGCCCGCTGCTTGCGGCCGGTGCCGCCGGCCCGCACCGCCCCGGAGCGGTCGGCGTACCCGTGGACGAACCAGTCCCGGTCCCGGCCCGGCGGCAGGAACGCCTGCAACAACAGCCGGCTGCCCGCCTCCCGCGAGCGCGCGTACAGCTCCCGTGCCTGCCGGGAGGAGCGCACCAGCACCGTGCTGCGCAGCCCGGCACCCGGCGGCAGCAGCCAGGGCCTGCTCCACTTCGCCACCACCGGCAGGCCCAGACGCGCGACGGCCGAGACGGCCTCGGCCGGGCTGTCCGGGGTGATCGTCTCCGGGTGCGCGACGTCCAGCGCGGCGCACGTCCCGGCCAGTTCGGCCTTGTCGGCGACGCGGTCGCACAGGTCGCCCGGCATCAGCGGCAGCAGGTACCACGGCGCCAGTTCCTCGCGCATCCGGCCCACCGCGAGAGCGCTCGCGTCGTCCATCGGCACCAGCACCGCCGGTCGCCCGACCCGGGCCGCGACAGCGCGCAGCACCCGCACGACCCCGGCCGGGTCGGCCCCGGGCGGCGGGGGCGTGTGCACCCCCCGGACGAAGCAGGAGCGGCGGACGGGACTGCCCGCGCAGTCGGCGACCACATGCACGTCCACCCCCGCTCTGCCCAGCGAGCGGACCGCGCCGAGGGTCCCGTGGTGAAAGGGGTTCCGGTCGATCCGCAGCACAACCGCGGGGACGCGAACATCGAGCAGCGACACGAACTCATTCCTTCGGACTGGGTCACCGGTGCGGGCGAGGGGGCCACTCGAAAGCCTCAGCGGCGGTGGCGTGAATGACTTTCATATGACTGAGTGTCAGTAAGCGGAGACGAGCGAAAGGGGCGCCCATGGCCACACGGCAGCGACGCGCACGGTCCCGGCGGCTGGCATTCGTCGCGGCGGCGGTGGCCGCGACAGCGGTCCTGGCGTCCGGCCAGACGATCGCCGCGGGCGCGGGAACGGCACGGTCCGACGAACCGGCACCACCGGCGATGCCGGCCACCCCGGCGGCGACCGCCGCCCCGGCCGGCACCGGGACGCCCGCACCGGGCGGTACGGAGCCGGGCACGGCGACCCCCGCACCCACCACGTCCGCCCCGCCGGCGCGCACCGCCCCGGCCGTCGGCGCCTACCTCGACTACGGCCCCCGCGGGGTGGCCCGCATCGCCCAGCTGAGCACCTGGCTCGGCGGCGCGGACCTGCGCGTCGGGCACACCTACCTGCCCGGCGACCGCTGGAGCAACATCGAGGGCCGCCCCGGGTTCCTCGACGTGTGGGCCAACTGGCGCCGTGAGAAGCCCGACCGGATGTTCGTCCTCAACGTGCCGATGATGGAGCGCAACGAGGAGGGCGTGTCCGACCGCGAGGTGCGCCGGCTGCTGCGCGAGGCCGCGGCCGGCCGGTTCGACCACCACTTCCGCGCGCTCGGCGAGCGGCTGGTCGAACTGGGCGTGCCGGACACCGTCCTGGTGCTCGGCTGGGAGATGAACGGCATCACCTACACCCACCGCTGCGGACCCGACCCGGAGGCCTGGAAGCAGTACTGGAACCGGATCGTCACCACCATGCGCGCGGTGCCGGGTCAGAAGTTCCGGTTCGACTTCGCCCCGAGCCGGGGCCGGGACGCCGTGCCCTGGACGGAGTGCTACCCGGGCGACGACACCGTCGACATCATCGGCCTGGACGCCTACGACCAGCCCCGGGGCATGCCGTTCGAGGAGCAGGTGTCGGAGCCGTACGGGCTGCAGCACCACGTGGACTTCGCCAAGGCGCACGGCAAGGCCATCTCGTTCCCCGAGTGGGGGCTGTTCCGCAACGGCGACAACCCCGAGTACATGAGGCGCATGCTCGCGTGGATGGACGAGCACAAGCCGCTCTACCAGACGCTGACGGACTACTGCCCGCACGGCGTGTGGCAGTGCGGGGCCAATCCCCGGGCGTCCGAGGTCTACCGGTCGTTCCTCTTCGGCCGCAAGGACCCGGACCCCACCACGCCCCCCACACCCACCGCACCGGCCCAGACCCCGAGCCCGACCCCGACGCCCACACCACAGCCGAGTCAGCCCGCCCCGGCGCGGCCGGAGGACTGCTCGCCGCTGGACCTCGGCGACTGGGTGGAGTACTGGATCGGCGGGAAGCTGTGCCTGCGCCTGGACTGGTGGTCGCGCAACACGCGCTAGCCCGGGAGGGGACGTGCGTGCCGCGGCGGCGGGCCCGGTCAGGGCCGGCCGCCGCGGTCGCGCTCGCGCGGTCCGCGCAGCAGGTCCTTGCCGTGCCGGCGTGCCGCCGCGTCGCACAGGGCCGCGGCCAGCAGCGGCACCGCGTGCCGGCGGGCCAGCAGCAGCCGCTGGTTCACCACCGCCCGCGGACGCCAGTGGTGCTTGTACGGCTCGTTGCCGCGCAGCAGGCTGAGGGTGCCGGGCGGCCCGTCCTTGAGGTGGGTGACCGTCGAGTCCAGCAGCATCGCCGCCACGTCCGCCTTGCGCTCGCGCAGCACCGGGTGCGCGCCGTACAGGTAACCGCCCGCGAGACTCGGCGAGAGCAGCGTCACGTCGACCGCCACGACCTCGTCGTCGAGGCGGAACTCGGTCACCACCGCGTCCCCGGAGCACACCATCGCACCGACCGCCCGCACCAGGTGCTCGCGGAACCTCGGCCGCAGATGCTCCGACGTCACCTTCCGCCCCTGCCACTGCAGCCGGTGCAGCTCCAGCAGCCGCACCAGGGCGGCCTCGACCTCGCCGGGGGCGACGACGTGGCGCTGGACGCCGAGCGCGTCCAGCCGGCGCAGTTTGGCGCGCAGCCGCTGCTGGGTCTTCGAGGGCAGCCGGGCGATCAGTTCGCCCATGGGCGCGGCCGGCAGTTCCAGGCACACCGAGTCGTCCACCCGCCGCCGCGGCCCGGCCCACTGCTCGTAGAGCCGCTCGGCCACCCCGCCCGGCCGTACCTCGCGCAGGTCGATCAGCGCGCCGCGGGCGGCGTCCGACAGCGCGCCGGACAGCACCGCGAGCGGCTCGTCGCCGTGCTCGTCGGCCAGCAGGACGTCCCCGTAGTCGGAGATGGCCCCGCCCAGCGGCACCAGTGCGGGCAGCGGATGCCGTACGCGCATCAGCGGGGCCGCCGCGGCCAGTTCTCCGCCCGCGCCGCGCACCAGCACCAGCCGCAGCCGGGCGCGGTCGCCGTAGGACCGCCACCACGAGTGCAGCCAGGCGTGGCTCTGGAACGGGGTGGCGCGGGCGCAGCGCCGGTGCAGCCGGTTCCAGTCGTCGGCCACATCCGCGAAGCCCCGCTCGTCGGTGACCAGTTCGGCGCGGTACGTCACAGCTGCCGCTGCGCGTCGGCGGCGAAGGCCGGACCGGGCACGGAGGCCGGGCGGCCGGGGCCCGCGGCGGCCCGCCGCGGCCGGACCAGCAGCGCGAGACCGCCCAGCAGCCCGCCCGCGCTCGCCCCGACCAGACCGGTCACCCCGGCGGACGCCGAGGACGGCTCGTCCGGGTTCACGGCGCGGGCGAACTGCCGCAGTTCGACGTGGGTGGACGGCTCGGCGTCCTCGGCGTGCCGGGTCAGCGCCCGGGCCACGGCGTTGGCCATGTCGGCGGCCAGTTCCGGGCGCTGTGAGGTCGCCGTGACCGACACCATCGGCGCGTCCGGCGAGGTCGCGGTCCGGACACTGCCCCGCAGGGTCTCCACGGGCACGCCCGCCCACACCTGCGCGTCCCCGAGCACCGCGAGCTGGGTGGCGACGCGGCCGTAGGCCTGGGCGAAACCGAGGGCGGTGGCGGTGTCGGACTTCGCCGTCGGCACGGCCACGACGTAACTGGTCGCCGTGTACTCCGGTGTCCGGACCAGCCCGTACGCGCCGCCGAGCAGTCCGCCTGCCACGGCCCCGGCCGCGAGCAGGGACCAGGGGGGCAGGGACCGGGTGAGGGCGGAGGCCTGGCGGTGCTGCCGTGCGGGGGTGTCGGTCATGAGGTGCGGGCTTCCTGGGACGGGGCGGGCAGGGGACGGGATACCGCGGCGGCGTAGACGTCCATGAGCCGTGCGGCGCTGCGGGTGATGCAGTAGTGGCGGGCGGCCTCGGGCACCGTGCGCGGCCCGGGCCCCTGACGGCGTACGTCCATCAGGGCCCGGGCGTACGCGTCCGGGCCGCCGGTGACGTGGCGGGCGGCCGGCGCGGCGGACGCGGGCAGGTCCTGCAGGGCGGGGCACGAGGCGTAGAGCACCGGCAGCCCGGCCGCCAGCGCCTCCACGACGGCCAGACCGAACGCCTCCTCCGGGGACGGGGAGGCCAGGACGTCCATCGCGGAGGTCAGTGACGGCAGGTCGGGGCCGGGCGTGCCGTCCGGGACGTAGGGGCGTTCGCCGGCGAACAGCACCCGGTCGGCGACCCCGGCCGCCCGGGCGGTGCGGCGCAGCACGTCCTCCTCCGGTCCGGCGCCCACCAGCAGCAGCCGGTGGTCGGCGGGCAGGTGGGTCAGCGCCCGGATCAGCGTGCCGAAGCGCTTGCCGGGGGCGAGGCGGCCGACCGCGCCGACGACGAACGCGTCCTGCGGCAGTCCCAGCAGGCGGCGGGTCTCGGCGCGCCGGTCCGGGTCGTAGCGGAAGCGGGCCACGTCGATGCCGTTGGGCACGACCTCGATGCGCGGCCCGGGTACGCCCCAGCGCTCGAGCCGCTCGGCGACCGTGGGGGACACGGCGACCGTGGTCCGGCCGAGCCGCTCGCCCGCCAGGTACAGGGCGCGCACCCCGGCGTTCAGGGGCCGGCCCTCCATCTGAGAGTCGCCCAGGGAGTGCTCGGTGGCGACGACCGCCCTGACCCCCGCGAGGCGCGCGGCGATCCGGCCGTAGAGGCACGCGCGGTACAGGTGGGTGTGCACGAGCTGGTAACCGCCGCGGCGGATGAGCCGCACCAGCCGGGGCAGGGTGGCCAGATCGCGGTTGCCCGCCATGCCGAGGTGGTGCACGCGCACCCCGTCGGCGGCGAGCCCGGCCGCGACCGCGCCCGGGTTGGTCAGCGTCACCACGTCGCAGTCGACGGGCAGGTGCCTCAGCAGCAGCCGCAGTTGCTGCTCGGCACCGCCCACGCCGAGGCCGGTGATGATGTGCAGGGCCTTCACCGCGGCTCCTGGACGGCTCGGCGGCGCAGCCGGTGCAGCCGGTACTTCAGGAACAGCCGTACGCCGGTGTCGTTCTGGCCGATGTGCACCCGCGGCAGGGCGTGCGGGCCGCCGAGGGGGCCGGGGTCGATCGCGCAGCCGTAGGTGTAGCCCGCCTCGCGCACGGCCGCGACGGCCCGGGCGTCCAGGGTGCCGTACGGGTAGCAGAAGCCGGCGGGCGCGGTACCCGTCAGCTCCGCGAGCACGGTCCTGCTGCCCTCCGTCTCCGACGTCAGCGTGGCGTCGTCGGCCTTGGTCAGGTCGACGTGGGTCAGGCCGTGCGAGCCGATCTCGATGCCCTCGGCGGCGGCCTGCCTCACGCCCTCGGCGGTCAGCAGCCGCTTGCGCGGGCCCAGCGGGTCCCAGGCGTTGTCGCCGCCGAGCCGGCCCGGCAGCACGAACAGGGTGGCGCCGCAGTCGTGGCGGCGCAGCACGGGCAGGGCTTCCGTGACGAAGTCGGCGTACCCGTCGTCGAAGGTGAGCCCGACCAGGCCGCGGCCCGCGCCCCGGGCCCGGGCGGCCAGCAGTTCGGCCATGGACACCCCGCGCAGGCCGCGCCGCCGCAGCCAGCCCAGCTGCCGGTCCAGCCGCTCGGGCGAGACCGTCACGCGGTACGGGTCGTCCGCGGGGTCACCGACGGAGTGGTACATCGCCACGAACAGGACCGGTCCGGCGCCGGGTCCGGTGTCGGTTCGGGCGTCGGGGGAGTCAACGGGTGCGGCCATGAGGGAGCCTTCGTGAGACGGAACGGAGGGACTGCAGCGCGGTGACGCAGCCCTGGTCGCCCAGGGCGCGGCCGAGCGGGAGGAAGACGACGGCGACGGTGACGGCACCGGCGGTGAGGGCGAGCAACGGCGAGCCGGACCGGCCCGCCGCCCAGGCACCGGCCAGCGTCGCGGGCACCGCCGCACCCACCGGCCTGGCCAGCTGGGCCCAGACCCGCCGGGTACGGATCGGCACACCGCGCCCGGCCAGCCCGGCCATGAGGAGGGCGGCCGTGACGGTGATGCCGGCGGCGTTGGCGGCGGCGATCCCGCGTACGCCCCACGGCCCCACCGCCCAGGCGCCCGCCACGGCGGTGACGGCGAGGCCCGCGGCCATCGCGCCGAGCGGGAACCAGGTGACGCGCCCGGCCGAGAAGTAGGAGCGGATCAGGGCGCCGACCAGGGTGTGCGCGAGGAGGCCGAGGGCGTAGACGCGCATCACCTCGACCGTCGCCGCGGTGTCCCGGGCGGTGAACGCGCCCCGCTGCAGGAGCAGTTCGACGATCTGCGGGGCGCAGGCCACGACCACCGCCCCGCCGGCCAGCACCATCGAGGCGGCCAGCGCGAGGTCGCGCTCGACCCGGCCGCGGGCCCGCTCGGTGTCCCCCTCGGCCAGGGCCCGGGCGACCACCGGGAAGGTGACCGTGCACAGCATCAGCGACAGGGTCATCGGGATCTGGGCGATCTTCTGCGCGAAGTTGAGGTGCGAGATGGCACCGGCCGGCAGCGCGGAGCCGAGGAACCGCTCGATCAGCACCTGGGACTGACGGCACAGCGCGAACAGCAGGACCGCGGCCAGCAGCGCGACGCCCATCGCGCGCCCGTCGCCCGCCCCGGTGGCCGGCCGCGCTGCCGCGGCGCCCTTGTGACGCAACTCCCGCCACAGCACCGGCACCTGCGCCAGCACCATGAGACAGCCGCCGAACGCCACGCCGGCCGCGGCCGCCCGCACGCCCCACCGCCCGCCCAGCAGAAGCACGGCCGTGATGATGCCGGTGTTGTACGCGACGTAGATCGCAGCCGGGGCGAGGAACCGGCGGTGGGCGCGCAGGGCCGCGCTGCAGTAGCCGGCGAGGCCGAACGACAGCACGCAGGTGGCGGTGAGCCGGGTGCAGTCGACCGCGAGCCCCGGGTCGGGCAGGCCGGGGGCCAGGACCCCGACCACCTGCGGCGCGAGGACGGCCAGGAGCGCGCCCACGGCGGCGAAGGCCAGGGCCAGCCGGGGCAGCGTGTGGGCGACCAGTGACCGGACGGGGTCCCCGGCCGCGCCGCCGGCCCGCCGGGCCAGGGCCATGCTGAACGCCGGGATCAGGGCGATCGCCAGCCCGTCCTCGATGAGCAGCGTGGCGGCGAACTCCGGCACGGTCCACGCCACGAGGAACGCGTCCGTCGCACTCCCGGCGCCGAACATCCGCGCCAGCGTCTGGTCCCGCACCAGCCCCAGCAGGGCTCCCGCCGCCGACAGCACGGCGGTGAGCAGGGCGGCCCGGGCGAGGAACCCGCGCGTGGCGGGCGCGTCCGCGGGGGCCGAGGCGGGAGGCGTCCCCGGCACGGACTCCACCGGGGGCGAGGGTGCTGCCCCGGCGGCGGGTGGCGCCTGCCGGGTGGGTGAGCTGGTGCCAGTGACCCGGCGCCGGGCCGACGGACCCGGGGCAGCACCGACCGTGCGGGGCCCGTCCGACATGCTGGGAGAGACCGGCCCCCCGGGAAGCGGTACTCCGTCGACCTCCGAACCCGGTCGGGTGGCTGCACCCGGTCCGGTGGCCGAAGCGGATCCGGTGGCCGAACCCGAGTCGGCAGCCGAAGTAGGCCCACTGGCGGGGGCGGGCCCGGTGGCCGGGGCGGACCCGGTAGCGGGGGGCCGCCCGGTGGTCGAGGCGGGTCCGGTGGGCGAAGCCGGTCCGGTGGCCGGGGCCGGCTCGGTGGGCGAAGCGGATCCGGTGGCCGAACCCGAGTCGGCATCCGAAGTAGGCCCGCTGGCGGGGGCGGGCCCGGTGGCCGGGGCGGACCAGTCAGCGGGGAGCCGTCCGGTGGCCGGGGCCGGTCCGGTGGTCGAGGCGGGTCCGGTGGGCGAAGCCGCTCCGGTGGGCGTAACCGGTCCGGTGGGCGTAACCGGTCCGGTGGTCGAGGCGGGTCCGGTGGGCGAAGCCGGTCCGGTGGCCGGGGCGGGTCCGGTGGGCGTAACCGGTCCGGTGGGCGTAACCGGTCCGGTGGTCGAGGCGGGTCCGGTGGGGGAAGCCGGTCCGGTGGTCGAGGCGGAGCCGACAGTCGAAGCAGGCCCAGTGGCTGAAGGCCGCCCGGTAACCCCGGCCGGATCGGTAGTCCCGGCCGGATCGGTGTCCCGGGTCCGATCGGCGGCCCGGGACGAATCGGCCGTCCGGGCCGGGGTGGCCGATGGGGCTTCTGGTGGGCGCCCGGCCGCCGGGATGCGGGGGACCGCCGAGGGGCCCCAGGTCGCCGGCGCCGGTCCAGGGAACCCCGCCGCCCCGCCCGGACCCGTCTGTTCTGGCGTCACCGTCATCGTGTCGGCGCCTCCTGTGCCGCACCCCGGGCGCCCGGCGCGGCGACGGCCGGTCCGGCCGCGGTGAGACCCGCCCGCTCCGACAGGCCCCACCACGCGGCCAGGCCGAAGCACATCGCCGTCAGGACCGTCGACGGGCCGCCGATGTCGGCGTAGGCGAAGTCGGTCAGCTGCCACACGAGCAGGCCCGAGGCGACCAGGCCGCAGTCCAGGCCGGGGCCGGCCGCGCGGCGGGTGCGCCACAGGGCGCGCACGGCGCACAGCAGCAGTGCCAGCCAGCTGCCCACCAGGGCCAGCAGGCCGATCAGCCCTTGCTCGGCCAGGACGAGCAGGTACATGTTGTGCGGGGACAGCAGCGGCTGCTTGCGGAAGGCCGCCCCCGCACCCTCGGTGTCGCTCCCCGCCGACAGGGCCAGCGAGGAGTGCCCGTCGCGGTGTTCGGGGAAGCCCTTCAGGCCGACCCCGGCCAGCGGGTGCTCGCCCCACATGCCCGTCGCCGCGGCCCACATGGTGTACCGGTCGGTCACCGACTGGTCGGGCGCGTCGGCGACCCGCGTGATGCTGCTGATCCGCTCCTGCAGCATCGCCGTACCGACGCCGAATCCGCCCACCAGGATCACGCTCGCCGCGACCACCACGGCCCCGGCCGGCAGCGCCCGCCGCAGCCCTGACAGCAGCAGCTGCACCACGCACGTCACCGCCGTCGCGATCCACGCCCCGCGGCTGAACGACACCGCCAGCGGCGGCAGCAGCAGCAACGCGCAGGCGAGGGCGATCACCCGCTGCCGCACCGGCGCACCGCCCAGCGCGAGACCCACCGCGCAGACCAGCCCGAGGGAGACCACCGTGGCCATGCCCATCACGTCCTGCGCCCCGAACGTGCCCACGGCCCGCACCGGGCGGCCCTGGTAGGAGGCGCCGGTCGCGGTCGCGTACTGGTGCACGCCGACGGCCCCCTGCCACACCGCCAGCCCCACGAACGACCAGGCCAGCAGCCGGAAATCGGCCCGGTCCCGCAGGAGCAGCAGCACGGCCAGCGGCACGAGCACGAAAACCTGCAGGTAGCGGCCGAGGCCGACGAGTCCCTCGCCCGGCGACACCGCCCCCGCCGCCGCGACGGCCACCCCCAGCACCGGCAGCCCCAGCACCACGGCCGCCGTGGGGGACAGGGGCCGCTCGCGGTCCCGGACGAGACGGACCACGCACGTCAGCACGACCAGCGCGGACACCGCGTCCGCCGGGCCGGCGCCGCCCTCCCCGCCCGGCCCCAGCGGCAGGGCGAGCAGGACGACGACGGCCAGCAGGGGAAGTACGGGCGCGTACGCCCCGACCCGGGTCATGCGCGGTCAGCTCCCCGTCGGACGCACGAGCGCCGCCGCCGTGCGCAGCAGGATGCAGACGTCCTGCCACAGCGACCAGTCGTCGATGTACGCGTTGTCGAACCGGGCCCGGTCCTCGATCGAGGTGTCGCCGCGCAGCCCGTGCACCTGGGACAGGCCCGTGACGCCGACCCGGACCCGGTGGCGGGCGGCGTAGCCCGGGTAGGTCTGGCCGAACTGGGCGACGAAGTAGGGGCGTTCGGGGCGCGGGCCGACCAGGCTCATGTCGCCGCGCAGGACGTTCCACAGCTGGAGCAGCTCGTCGAGGGACGTGCGGCGCAGGAACCGGCAGAACCAGGGCATCTGCCGGTCGTCCGCCACGCTCCACCGGGTCGCCGACTCGTGCTCGTCGGCGGGGCGGTGGGTGCGGAACTTCAGCAGCGTGAAGGGCCGGCCGTCCTTGCCGATGCGCTCCTGCCGGAAGACCACCCCCGGTCCACCGGTCAGCCGCAGCACCACCGCGCACACCAGCAGCAGCGGGCTGACCAGCAGCAGCAGCGTGCCGGACGCCACGACGTCCAGGACGCGCTTGCCGGCGCTGCCGCGCCGCCTCGTCCCGAGGTCGAGGCGGTGGCAGGGGAACCCGGCGAGCCGGTCCCCCGACCGGCTGGAGGGCACGTCGGGGTCGATCTCCCACACCGTGCACCCCGACTCGGCCAGTGCCCGCAGCAGCGGCCCCTGCGAGGTCCGCGCGGAGGCGCGCACCGCCAGCACCTCGCGCACCCCGTTCTGGACGACCGCCCGCTGCACCTCCTCGCCCGTGGTCAGCACGGGCAGTCCTGCGCTGCCGTCGGGCTCGTCGGTGACGACCCCCACCGGCCGCACCCCGTAACGGGGGTGGCGCAGGACGGCGGCGGCCACGCGCTGCGCGGTCGCCGCCGGTCCGACCACCAGCGCGGCCTGCGGCCGGTGCAGCAGTTCGGCCCGCCGGTAGGCGTGCACGGCGGCGCGCCCGGTGCAGCAGACCGCCGTCTGCAGCAGCACTCCGGTGGCCAGCGTCCGCAGGGACAGCGTGTGCTGCGGCGCGCAGGCCGCGGTGAACGCCCCGAGCGCCAGCCAGGCCACCACGATCCGCCCGCCGACGGCGGGCAGTTCGTCGAGCAGCGCGGGCAGCCGGGCGGGCCGGTGAAAGTGCAGCAGCAGCGACGTGGTCACCAGCACCGCCAGCAGCAGCGGATGGCGCTGGGTGCCGGACAGCGCCAGCCCGCCCAGTACGGCGGCCGTCCCGTCGGCGGCGAGCAGCGGCAGCCGTGACACGGCCCGCACCGGGGGGCGCCGCTCGGGCACGCGGAAGCCGGCCGCGGTGCCGCGCGGCGGCAGCAGCGACACGGGCGGGCGTCCGAGCGGGCGGGGCTGCCCGGTGGGAGGGGGGACGGTGCTTTCCGCGGTCACGAGGCGACTGACTCCCTGCGCTCGGTGGACTCGGCGTGCGCACCCAGGAGTTCGCGGTACACGTCCGCGACCGCCCCGGCCGTGCGGCGCACGTCGTGCGTGGACAGGACATGCCGGCGTCCCTGGTCGCCGAGGGATCGGCGCAGCGGCGGGTCGAGCAGCAGACCGGCCACGGCCCCGGCCAGGGCAGCCGGGGCGAGGGCGGGCACCAGGCAGTGCGGCACGAGCCCGGGCGGCAGGCTCTCCCGGGCCCCGCCCACGTCCGTCACCACCACCGGCCGCCCGCACGCCATGGCCTCCAGCGGGGCCAGGGCCATGCCCTCCCAGCGTGAGGGCAGCACGACCAGGTCCGCCGCCTGGTACCAGGGCACGACGTCGGCGACGTCCCCCGCGAACCGCACGGACGGCGGCGCCAGGGCCCGCAGCCGGTCGTGGTCGGGGCCGTCGCCGACGAGCACCAGCCGCGCTCCGGGCACCCGCCGCAGCACCGACTCCCACGCCGACAGCAGGACGTCCTGGCCCTTCTGCCGGCACAGCCGCCCCACGCACACCACGAGCGGTCCCGGCGGCCCGGCGTCCGGCAGCAGAGCCGCCCGTACGGCCTCGGCGCCGGCCGGGCGGAAGCGTTCGACGTCGATCCCGTTGGGCACGACGCTCCACCGCCCGCGCACCCCGGCCGCCTCACCGAGCCGGCGTTCCGCCTCGCTCACGCACACCACCCGGGCCGCCCAGCGGGCGCCCCACCGCTCCCATCGGCGCGCGAGGGCCGCGGCCGTGCCGCCGACCGCCTCGAACGACCAGGCGTGCGGCTGGAACACCGTCGGGATCCGGCCGCGCAGTGCGAGTCGCCCGGCCAGGCCGGCCTTCGCGCTGTGCGCGTGCACCAGGTCGGGCCGCACCTCCGCGACGATCCGGGCCAGCCGGCGCGTCTCGCCGGCGGTGGAACCTCCCGGAGAGCGCGCCGCCGCCCAGTGCCGTACGTCCGCGCCGAGTTCGCCCAGCCGGGCCGCGAGGGGGCTGTCGGGGCAGGCGACGGTGACGTGCAGGCCGTCGGCGAGCTGGGCGCCCACCAGGTCCGTCACGACGCGGGCGACGCCGCCGTCCACGGGCTGGGTGAGGTGCAGGACCCGCGGCGGAGGGTCGGTCGGTGACAGGTGCATGCGCGGTTTTCCTCGCTCACGGACGGCGCTCGGGACGGCGGGAACGCGCCTGGCTGCCGGGTGCCGACGGCGCCGCGGAGCGCGCCGGCGCACACCGCGTCCCGCTGGCCAACGAGCCGGACGCCCCACGGTCACCGCCGCACGGCTGAGTGGGGCGGAACGTGCTCTCCCCCGGGTGGCCGATCGAAAGAACGAGCGAGGCGCATGCGGGCGCATGACCGGTGAGGCCTTTCACGAAGGAGTCGAGTGGCCGTCACCACTGCGCGCGACAGGGGCGTGCGGCGAGGTGCGCCACTGTAATGGCCGCCGGTACGATCCAGGAGAAAGCGGACACGGGTGTCGGCGTCGGCGAGGCGGGCCCCGTGGTGACATCACTCCTTTGGCGGCACAACTCGCGCGCACGCCACGCGTTGACACAGCGCCGGGCACCCGCCCGGATGTTTGTGTCAACCCCAAGGAGCACCTCTCCATGTCGCGTATCGCGAAGGGCCTGGTCCTGACCTCCGCTGCCGCTGCCGCTGTCGCGGGCAGCACCGGCATCGCCGCCGCCGACGCCGGCGCGCAGGCCGCCGCCGCCCACTCCCCGGGCGTGCTGTCCGGCAACGTCGTCCAGGTTCCGCTGCACGTCCCGGTCAACGTCTGCGGCAACACGGTCGACATCATCGGCCTGCTGAACCCGGCGTTCGGCAACGAGTGCGAGAACGACTGACGTCGTTCCGGATCCCCTGGCCGGCCGCCCTCCCGTGAGACCCACGCGGGAGGGCGGCCGCTTTCGCGTTGCCCCGAACGGGGGCGGGCGGGCCGTCCGGCGGGGGGACCGGGCTCACGCCGCCTCACCAGGGGGGACATCGCCGGGTCACACGGACGCCGCTGACCTGGTGCGTTCGTTCGGTTGCGGAGCGTTGCCGCCGCTCGCACGGTGGGCACAAGATCCGACGCACCACCGAAAGGAACCCCCATGCGTCTGCCCGCACGGCGAATCGCGACCCCCGCGCTCTGCGCCACGCTGCTGCTCGGGGTCGCCGGGCCCGCGGCCGTGGCCGCCGACACCGCCCCGGACCGGGAGCGCGCCCACTCGGCGACCCGCGCCCCCGTCCCCGACGCGGACGCAACTCTGGAACAGGTGCAGGCCCTCGGCGACCTGGGCGGTGTGCTGACCCCGGTCGCCGATCTGCTGACCGCCGTGCTCCAGGCGGAGGGCGGGCAGTTGCCGCCCTCGCAGGCCGCCAAGCTCAGCACCACGGTGAAGGACGCCATCGCCCTGGCGACCGCGGCGTCCGGGCAGAATGCCGGTGCGACGGGCGCCGCCACCCCGGGCAGCCCCCTGCCCCAGGCCAGTACCCTGCCCGCGCCGGTGGAGGGACGGGCCGAGCTTCCGGAGGGCCTGGCGGCCGAGGCGCTGGCCGCCCTGGAGAAGGCCACCGACGTCCTGGTCACGGCCGTGACCTCCGGCGACACCGCCAAGGTCACCCCGGCGGTCGACCAGGTCGTCACCGGACTCGTCAACACCGTCGCCGCCACCCTGGTCGGCAGCGAGCTCCCCGCCCCCGACCTGGCGGGCCTGTCGTCCCTGCCGAAGGCCCCCTGACGCCACGCCCCCGAACGTCGTGCCGGCCGTCCCCGACCGGCACGACTTTCTGTTTCAGCGACTCATATGAGGTTCTGGTCACGGGGTTTCCGCTCCGCACGCCCCTCGTTGAGCACGGCGTCGGACATTCACCCCACACGGTGACAGCAGTCGCCCAGGAAGGACCCCGATGAAGTCCCTGAAGGCCGCAGCCGTCCTCGCCGGTTCCCTCGCCGCCGCAGCCGCCGCCGCACCGGCGCACGCCGCCTACGACCCGGCCCACGTCACACCCACCAGTCTCAACGGCGCCGTCAACGCGCTCACCCGGGAGCCCATCGACCCGATGCCGCTCAAGCACCAGTCGAACGCCCTGGACACCGAGAACAAGGACTCCGTGCTCAGCACCGTCAAGCAGGCGACCACCACGCTGAACTCCAAGGGCGGTCTGCTCGGCGGTCTTCCGCTGTCGAAGTGACCCCCGCCGCCCGTCCCGCGGCACGCCCGGCGGACGCCGGCCGGCGTCCGCCGGACCGGGGCGTCCGTCGTATTACTGCGGCAGTCGGGGGAATTGTGCGCTCGTGCGGTTCCCCGGCTCGTTAATCGGTACGCACGCCGAGCCCCGACCCACGAAAGGGACCGCACCCCAGATGAAGTCGACCACCCGAGGAACCCTCGCCGCAGTGATGACGTGTGTGGCGGCCGCGGCCGGCGCCGCCGCCGCCACCCCCGCCGCCGCGGTCGGCACGGTCCCCGTCCCCTTGCCGCTGGGCGGCGCCGAGAAGGCGCTCGACATGGAGCTGCCCGAGGTCACCGGGCACCTGCCCGTGCCCCTGCCGGGCTCGCCCGACGGTCCCCGCTACGTCGAGGGCCGGCTCCTGCCCGACCGGGCCGTCCCGCAGCTGCCCGTCCACGGCGGGCTGCCCGGCGCCGACGTACGGGCGCCCCTGCCGCACCTGCTCGGCGCCGGCTTCGACCACCTCGATGTCGACGCCCCCGCCTCCGACCTGCACACCCTCGCCCCCGGCCTGTCCGTCGACGCTCCGGTCGGCGCGCCCAACCCGGCCGGCTTCGGCCTGCCCCAGGCGCAGCTGCCGCAGGTGGGCCTGCTCGCCCCGCTGGTGCAGACCGTGCCGACGGCCGACCTGGGGATCGGCCCCGGCCTGTAGACGTGCACCCGTGACGGGAGTTCTCGTGTGGCCCCCGCGGCGGTGACCGCGGGGGCCTTCGGGCTGTTAGCGCTACGGACACCGAAGACGAGCACGAGGAGCACAGCATGGTCACAGGGGTCGGTGGAGTACCGGTGGGAGCCGAGCGCGAAGCGGCCGGGGGCCGGGCCCCGCGGACGCGGCGCGGACTCGTGCGCGGGTTGTTCGCCGTGGCGCTGGGCGCCGCCGCCGTGCCGGTCGTCGCGGCCACCCGGTACGGGGAGCCCGAGGCCGCGGACGGCGGGAACCCGGAGCCGTGGACCGGCGACGGCGGGTTCGAGGAGACCTACCGGGGCCGCCGCATCCAGGGAGTGCCGATCGCCCCCGAGCACGCCGCCGGCGACGAGCAGTGGCACGTCACCGTGGACGGCCGCCCGCTGCACCTGATGCGCCGCGCCGACGGCAGCTGGCTGAGCATGGTCGACCACTACCGCTCCTACCCCACCCCCCTGGCGGCGACCCGGGCGGCCGTCGACGAACTCGGTCCGGGGCAGCGCCTGCGCGACCTGCCCGGCCACGGCCCGCGGCAGCCGGAGGGGGGAGCGCATGGCGTACACGCGTAAGGACGTCAGCACACTCACCAGGAGCGAGAAGCGCCGGTTCGTCAACGCGCTGCTGGAGGTGAAACGGCGTGGCGAGTACGACGAGTTCGTGCGCACGCACATCGAGTACTACACCTCCGACGGCGAGGAGGGCCTGCGCACGGCCCACATGGCGCCCTCCTTCCTGCCTTGGCACCGGCAGTTCCTGCTGGAGCTGGAGACGGCCCTGCGGCGGGTCGACGCGTCGGTGTCGGTGCCGTACTGGGACTGGACGCGCAACCGGTCGGCCACCGGCACGCCCTGGACGGACGACCTGCTGGGCGGCACGGGCCGTCGGTCCGACCGCCGCGTGATGACCGGGCCGTTCGCCTACGCGGAGGGCAACTGGACGATCAAGGAGGGCGTGACGGACGAGGAGTACCTCACCCGGGACCTCGGCCGCCCCCGCGACCCGATTCCGCTGCCCACCAGGAGCGAGCTGGAGCAGGCCCTCAAGGACCCGGTCTACGACGTGTCCCCCTGGGACTCGACGGTCCGCAAGGGCTTCCGCAACAAGCTGGAGGGCTGGGGGAGCGGGCGGGGCAGCGCCTCCTGGCTCAATCACAACCGGGTGCACCGCTGGGTCGGCGGCGCCATGGTCGGCGGGGCCTCCGTCAACGACCCGGTGTTCTGGATGCACCACGCCTTCGTCGACCTGGTGTGGTCCCGCTGGCAGCAGCGGCACCGCGAGCACCGCTACCTCCCGGCGAAGCCGCCCGGGCGGGGCAGTGCGCAGTACCGCCGGGTCGTGGCCCGGCACGAGCGGCTTCCCCCCTGGGACGTGACGCCGGACCAGCTGGAGGACCACGGTCGGATCTACCGGTACGCGTGACGCGGCCCGGTACCGTCCCCGGCCGGGAGGCGGGGGCCAGTAGATGCGACCGCGTACGAGAAGAGCCCCGGCGCGTCAGGTGCCGGGGCTCCTCGCTGTGCACGGGGTGTGCACGGGGGCGTGCGGGTCAGTGGCCGTACCCGTAGCCACCGGGGTGGCTCTTGGGCTCGTCCTTGTTCTCGCACTTGTTGCCGAACGCCGGGTTGAGCAGCCCGATGACGTTGACGGTGTTGCCGCAGATGTTGATCGGGATGTGGACCGGCACCTGGAGGATGTTGCCCGAGAGGACGCCCGGCGACCCGACGGCCGCGGCCTGGGCACCCGCGTCGGCCATGGCCAGCCCGGACCCGCTCAGTACCACGGCACCCGTGCCGAGTGCGACGCCGGCCGCCTTCGCGATGCGAGACATCACGTACTCCTATCGATCGGTGAGCACGGGGGCAGGTGGCGCCACCGTGCTCCCCGTTCAACGCGCCCGCTGACGGAGGGTCACGGCGATCATGGCCGGATCACCCGTCCTGAAGACGGACGGGTGTCGTGGAGGTGCCGTGTTCATGGCGGCTCAGGGGAGCCGCCGCACCGGGGTGCCGTCGAGGAAGGCCCGGATGTCCTCGACGGCGTGGCCGTAGTAGGTGGCGTAGTTGGCGCGGGAGACGTACCCCAGGTGGGGGGTGGCCAGCAGGCGCGGTGCCGTGCGCATCGGGTGGCCGGCGGGCAGCGGCTCGACGTCGAAGACGTCGACCCCGGCACCCGCGATCCGGCCGGCGCGCAGGGCGTCCAGGAGGGCGTCCTGGTCGACGATCGCCGCGCGCGAGGTGTTGATCAGGTACGCGGTCGGTTTGAGCAGGGCGAGTTCGGCGGCGCCCAGCAGGCCGCGGGTACGGTCGCCGAGGGCCAGGTGGACGGAGACGAAGTCGCTGTCCGCGAGCAGCTCCTCCTTGGACGCGGCGCGTTCGACCCCCACCTCGTCGGCGCGCTCGCGGGTGAGGTTCTGGCTCCAGGCGCTCACCCGCATGCCGAAGGCGAGACCGACCCGGGCCACCCGGCCGCCGATCTTCCCCAGGCCGAGAAGGCCGAGCCGGCGGCCGTGCAGGTCGGCGCCGACCGTGCTCTGCCAGGGGCCGCCGGAGCGCAGGGCGTTGCTCTCCTCGACGATGCCGCGGGCGAGGCCGAGCAGCAGGGCCCAGGTCAGCTCCACCGGAGGGGTGGACGAACTGGCCGTGCCGCACACCGTGACGCCGTGTGCCTCGGCGGCCGCGTAGTCGATGACCGAGTTGCGCATCCCGGAGGCGACGATCAGTTTCAGCCTGGGCAGGCGCGCGATCAGCGAGCCGGGGAAGGGGACGCGCTCGCGCAGGGTCACCACGATGTCGAAGCCGGCCAGGGCCTCGGCCAGGGCGTCCTCGCCGTCGAGGTGCCGGCCGAACGAGACGACCTCCACCTCGTCCGCGACCTCGGACCAGTCGGCGGCCTCGGCCGCCGCGTTCTGGAAGTCGTCCAGCACAGCACAACGCAGCCGCACGTCTTGCCCCTTTCCCGGCCGCAGGGCCGGCTCACGGGTGGTTCCGGAGCCATGATCGCCCCACGGGGGCGGGAGGGGAACGGGTTCGGGCGCCGGGTGCGGGCAGCCGGCGGGGGGAGCAAGGCGCCTGGCCGGGCAGGAACTCCCCGGTCGCCTTGCTTGCCGAGGGCTTTCAGCTCGGCGACACCGGTACTCGATCCGGCGCGGCCTTCCAGCGCGCCCTGGGAGATCAGCAGCTCCTGCGCCCGGCGCACCACGTTCTCGCCGACGCCGCACCCCTGGCAGCCATCGCTTGCCGCCACTGTCCCACCTGGGGCTCCTCGCGCGCGTGGCGGAGCACGACCGGTCCGCGTCACTCGAGGCGGAGATGCCG
Source organism: Streptomyces sp. AHA2 (assembly GCF_036857595.1). Lineage (NCBI taxonomy): Bacteria > Bacillati > Actinomycetota > Actinomycetes > Kitasatosporales > Streptomycetaceae > Streptomyces > Streptomyces sp. AHA2. The sequence goes on along the minus strand of NZ_JAUQWJ010000006.1, from coordinate 106,744 downwards.
GAATGGCTCCCCGCCGACTGCTGGCGGGAGGTCCTGGAGGTCTCGCGCATTCGTCCGCAGAGCGGTCCCCACGACGGACGATGTCGGGGGACCGAGCCATCAGCGGCAGAAGCTGATCAGCGTGCTCAACCGTATCCGCCATGCCGTGACTCTCACCGCACTGGTCCGCTCGTAGTACTGGCCCACGACGCACGCGCGCCCGACGGCTCCCGACGGTCGTGATCGACCTCGTCGGCTCCTCTGCCAGGGAACGAACGGGTCGCGGCGTCGGCAGGAACCGCATGCCAACCCTGACATCCGTCAGGGACGCGACGCCCCTGGCGTGCTCTACGGTTCGAGGCGCTGACTCGGGGGAGCTCTTGGCTGCTACGGCATCTGGAGCAGGAGACGTGAGCGCTCCGGTCGGGGAACAGCGGCAGCCGTGGTGACGACAGTTCGCCGTCGGAATGGCTGCATCGGTTGCGACTACGGAGGAGTTCAGATGAGGTCGAGGGGAATCAGGCAACGGGCGGCCGCAATGGTCGTGACGTTGATCGCCGCGGTCCTTGTTCCGCTGGCGGCACAGGCACCCGCCCAGGCGGCGACGAACGGTGCGACCGGAACGACGGCGTGGACACCGCAGATCTACCCGCTGTTCTCAGGCGAGTGGGTGAAGCGGGATGTGACGACTGAGAACCGGCGCGATGAGCTGATCTGGTGCTCCCTGGCATCCGGCATCGCCTGCGTGGCGGTCGGCCAGGGCGACGGCAAGCACAGCATCTTCCACCTGTTCAAGTGCGATACGCGGTCGCTCTCGAACTTCGTCGACGCGCTCTCGGTTCGCAACAACCAGACGGGCGGCGCCCAGGTACGTTTCTGGGGTCCCACGTACTCGTACTCCGCCGCCGCGGACGGCAACATCCACAACTTCCCGGACTACGCGACGTACGACTTCAATCGCCTCGACATCTGCTGAGGGCACATCGACCCGGGCACACATCGACCCGGGCACACGGATCGTGGTGCCCGGGTCGGAAGCTTTCGCTTGCGCAGGTGGCCGCGGATCGCGCGGCCCGCGAGGTGGAGTCCGGTGCAACAACCGCCTGAAGCGATGAACAGACCTTGTCCGCCAGGACCACGTCCGGCCTGTGCGCGGACGGCCACGTCGCCGGGGAACGCGCGGGTGGGCCATGACGTCGATGCGTCGCGGTCCTGCAGCCCTGCCTCAACTGGACGCTGGGCCCAGTTGAGGCAGGGTTTCGGTGCTACTGGGCCGGCGTGCCTACCGCGCCGCGTTTGACGCGGATGAGGTGGACCAGTTGGGTGGCGGCCAAACCCCACCAGAGGCCGCAGACCCACACAAGGACTGCGTCGCTACCGGAGCTTCTTGCGAGGAACTGGACCACCAGGAGAACCACCACGCCCGCGACCAGGGCGACGCGGTCCACGTACGCGCCGAGTCGCGCCGCCACGCCGTGGGAACCCCGCCGAGCCAGGTAGACCTGCGTACCGACGAGGGCAGCGCAGAACACCACCGCCCCTGACCACAACCACATGTTCACCACTTCTCTCCGCCTTCGCCGGGCACCACCGCTGTGGCCGGCTACTTGCAGTGCCCGCCCTTGTACGCGCCCGGAATGAACAACCCGGCGGCGAACTTGATCTTCAGGCACTGCTTGGCCGAGTTGGCGCTGACGGCCTTGGCGGTGACCAGCGTAGCGTTGGTCGTGTACAGCACGTTCAGCGGCGGGGGCAGTGCTCCCGCGGCCAGCCCGGCCATGGCGCCGTACGTGGCGATCTTCTTCGTCTCGGCCCGGTTCATGTACGCCGTGCCCGTGACGATTCCCCAGGTGTACTTCGGGTCGGCGACGACGGGGAACGCGGTGTCGGAGTCGGTGTCGATCTCCTGGACGAGCGTGGAGCCTTCCAGGCGATAACGGGTGGGTACCGGAGCGCCGTTGGCGTCCTTGGCCCAGGGTGCCTCGATGGTTCCCGCCGTGATGACCCCGCCGTCTCCCAGCGGCTTGAGGATCTCGTAGCCGCCGGCGCCATCGGCGGACAGCGTGGCATGTGCGGGCAGGTCGAAGGTGAACCTGTGCTCAGTCGGGGCCTTGCCGTCCTTCAATGTGACGAGGGTGCGGGCGCCACCGTCGGTGGTGGGCTGCACAGCGACGTCGGTCGATGCTGCGGCATCGAGGTACACGACCGTGCCGGCCCCGAGTTTGGTGCCAGTCGAGTCTGCGGTTCCCGGCAGGTCGAGGGACACGCTGCTGCCGTCACCCGCGGTGGAGGTCACCGAACCAGACGCCAGCTGCGGCGCCTTGACCGTCACCGAGCCGGCCTGGGTGGTCGTGGTCGCTGCAGCAGGTGTGTCGGCGGCCGCTGTGCTCGGGGCGATGTCACCCGTGCCAGTGGCCTTTTCGACGACCGCGGCGGTGTCCGACGCACGAGACGTGCCGCCGGCATCGGTCGCGAACGCGGGCGCCGAAGCGGAGGAGATGAGCAGCGCGCCGCCGAGCAGGGTGGATATGCCACCCGCTGCGAGACGGCGACGTGCGGTGAATGTGGACAAGGAAAGCTCCCCGTGTTGCTGTTTCTGCTTTCGTGCCACCAGTGGTCAGCCGGCGGTGAAGATCATCTTGGCGCGGGAGTGATGGGTTCAACGCGGTATGCATGGTGGCAAACATCACTGGAACCGACCAAGTCGGGCGACCGTCCGGGTCAGCAGCGGATGTCAGGGCATCGGCGCCTTCACCGGCGTGCTCGGGGCGCCTTGCCGTACGGCGGCGGTCCCCTGATTCAGGGGGCGTGGACGAACGCGGTCGCTCCGGTCCGGACGTGGCTGTGACCGGCCTCGACAACGGCTCTCGTCACGATGAGCAGCGGCGGCGCGTCCAGAGGATCGTTCACGATCGCCTCGCGGACGACTGTGACCCGCAGGAATGCCGCTTCCTCGTGCGGTTCGTCGGAGTGCCGGCACTCCGACTACGGAAGCGCGTCGTGACCTGCCTGAACACGAACACGGAGAAGGTCCGTCGGGTCGCGCGACAGTAGGCGCAACCCTCCGCGCAACAGCCAGGCGCAACCCTTGTCGCAACGCCGTGCTCCTGGTCGACCGGGGCGCGCCGGGTCACGGGCCCGGAGGGCTCCGCGGGCGCGGACCGGCTGGCGCAGCTCGGAGCGCGCCGCCGGTACCGAGGGGGCGGTCTTCCCGTAGGGATGCCACCGCAGCCGGGCAGGGGCAGCAGACGGCCGCGCAGGGCGGTGGTGTCGCGGGGCGGGTTCGGCGAGCGGGTCGTAGGTGGTGTTCCAGGCGGCTTCCGTCTGCACGTCGTCAGGGAAGCCCTTCGCGCCTGTACAGGCCGGCCTTGGGTGTGCGGCAGTGTTACCCGCAGCCACCGCCGCACTGGCAGGATCCCCCGGATTGGCAGCCGCACGAGCATCCCGGTCCGCAGGTGCAGTTGCTCACCGTGCCGGAGGAACTGGCTGTCTCACTGGTCATCGGTGCCTTCTTCCGTGTCCGTGCCACCATGCGGGGCTCTCCTGGTGGCACGGTAGGCCGCTGCCTTCGTGAGCGCAGTCCCTCACACGGGTGGCCCCGTTAGTCGGCCGCGCGGCCAGGGGCGAGCCGGTCTGCCGGCAGCCCGCGGTTCGCCGACGCCGATCTCGCACCCACGCGGTGCCGGTCGTGAGGTGGGGATGCGGATACCTGGTCGCGGCGACCACCGCCATGCCGGTGCCGATCCCCTGCCGCCTCAACGGTGTCGGGGCGGCGAACACCCGCCTGAGCGTCCATGCCCGCGCCGGGTGAGCGTGGCCTGCGGTGCCTGGCCGCGCAGAGGTGAAAGAAGGCGTCGGGCAGTGTCCGTCGGCGGGGCCGTGGCGTTGGGGGGACGGCACATCGGTTCTCCCGCGGCACGAGTGCGGCGGGGCGGAGTCTGGAGTGATACTCATGCGGGATGTTGTCGCCGGCGGTCAAGGGCTCGCGCGGCACGTGGCGGTGTTCAACGTGCCGATGCACGGTCATGTGATCCCCACCCTCGCCGTCGTACGGGAACTGGTCGATCGCGGTCATCGGGTGAGCTACGCGGTGACCGCCGAGTTCGCCGCCTGCGTCCGGGCGGCGGGTGCGACGCCCGTGCTCTATGACGTTCCCCCGGCAGAAGAGGCCCCCGAGGACATGGCCAAGGGCGCCACCCTGGCTGTGGGCGTGAATGTGACGGCACTGCCGCAACTGGAGGAGGCGTTCGCCGACGACGTGCCCGACGTGGTGCTGGCCGACGTGTACGCGTGGGCGGGACCGCTGCTGGCGGCGCGCTGGCAGGTGCCGAGCATTCAGCTGGCACCGACGCACATCGCCTACGAAGGGCTGGTACAGGAGTTCTTCGGCCTCGCGGATGTCGCGCAGATTCCCGGCTTCGCTGAACTCTCAAGCGCGGCAACGCGCTTCGGGGTACCCGGCGGCGTCCACTCCCTGGCCTTGGCGCCGCCGTGCACGGTCGCCTTCTTCCCCCGGTCCTTCCAGCGGCGGCCGGAGACGGTGCGGGCAGGCGAGGCGCACTGGGTGGGCCCTGCCCTTGCCGAGCGTTCCTTCCAGGGCCGCTGGCACAGGCCGCAGAGCGACAAGCCGGTGGTGTACGTGTCATTGGGCTCCCAGTTCAATCGGCGCCCGGAGTTCTACCGGGCGTGCATCGAGGCGTTCGGCGGCCAGGGATGGCACGTGGTGATGAGCGTGGGTGCCGAGGTGGCCGCTGCCGGGCTCGGTCCTGTGGGAGACGGGTTCGAGGTGCACGCGAGCGTGCCTCAGCTCGACGTTCTGGCCTCAGCCTCGGCTTTCGTCACGCACGGCGGCATGGGCAGCCTGATGGAGGCCTTTTCCCTCGGGGTGCCCGTCGTGGTGGTGCCTCAGATGGCCGAGCAGCGCGTCAATGCCGCCCGGGTTGAGGAGCTGGGTGTGGGACGGCACCTTCCCCGGGAGCTGGCCGCTGCCGAGGCTTTGCGCGACGCGGTCCAGTCGGTCATGGACGACCCGCAGATCGCTACCGCGGTGACCGGGCTGCGCCAGGACATCAGCGCAGCCGGTGGCGCCGCAGCCGCAGCCGACATCGTGGAGAAGTCACTGGCAGACACGCCCATGACCGCCCGCTGATCCAGTCGCCGCATCACCCTCTCGATCCCTTCAGACCTCCCGGAGCAGGACACACATGAAAGCCTTCACCACCCGTCGGCGCATCAGGATGAGCGATGCCGACATCTACGGCAATGTGCACAACTTGTCGATGATCCGGTACGCCGAAGACGCCGGCGTCGAACTGGCTCAGATGCTTCAGCAAGAGCACGGCGTCGAGAGCTACTGGGGGGCCGCAGAGATCCAGGCCAGCTTCATCATGCCGCTGCCCTGGACAACAGCCGAGGCCAAGCTGTCTCTGCACATCGAGAAGATCGGCAAGGCCAGCCTGACGCTCCTCACTGAGATCACCTCCGAACACGGCACCCACGCCACGGTCCGATCGCGCGTCATCCGCTTCGACTCCACCGGCAACCGCACCGCCATCAACCCGGAAGAACACGCCCGGTACTCCCACTACCTGGCATCCGGCAGCCGACCCACGGACAAAATCCTCGCCCAGTCCCGAGCCTGAACGGAACGCGAAGCCGAGAACGAGCAGCGGAATCCTCCCGTCGCGCGGATCCCCGCGATCGACTGCCCCAGGGCAGTGGACAACAGCGCTTCCTCGACCACCCCACACACACGGTGCAGGCCCTCACTCACAGAAGTGAGGGCCTGCGCCGTTCTCAGTGGCGCGGGCACTGATAGGAACCTGAACCGGCACTTCTTCCCGATCCGCGAGCGGCTCGGCCTGGATGTGCGCTTCCATGACCTCCGCCACACCTGCGTGACCCTGCCGCTGGGACCGGGCATCCCACCGCACACCGTCCGGGACATCGCCGGGCACAGCGCCCTGGACGTGACCGTGACATCCACGCGCACGCCGACAGGACGGAGAAGCGGGCCGCTCCGGACAGCTGGGGGGACCTGCTGTCCGGCGAATGAGGGGGCCGTTGCCGTCAGCATCGCCGTCAGGGACACGAAAACGCCCTGGAGGGGGGATCCCCTCTGGGCGTCGCTGCTGGCAGGAGGTGGCGCCCCCGGCAGGACTCGAACCTGCGGCCAAGCGCTTAGAAGGCGCCTGCTCTATCCACTGAGCTACGGGGGCCGGGTGTGGTGGCCTCTGTCGTGGTGCCCGGGTGTGGGCCGAACCGTGACGTTGCCGGGGACAAGGATAGGGCTCCCGCGTCCTCGTCCCTGTTGCTTCGCCTCCGTGGCTCGATGTGGAGGTTCGGTGAAGCGGTCCTGATAATCGCAGGCAGGTACGAATCGTGCATCGCTTTTGGCGTCTGCGGCATCGGGTGTTGTGCACTCGTTATGCCTGGAGTGCGCCGGTGTCCCACTCGTCCCTTCCGTCCCTTGTGCTCTATCGGCGCGCAGACATGCTCATATGCTTCAGAATTCCCCTAAAATTGGGCATTCTGCACATGTGGTGACCTTGGACGTACGGCCTCAGCTGCTCGACGCACTCTCCGCCCTGCGCGACCGTGTCGCCGCCGCACGCTTCCCGCTGCCCCTGGCGGGGGCTCCACGCGCGCGTGCCAGCCGCGACGAACTGCTCGCGCAGCTCGACGACTACTTGGTGCCCCGGCTGCGCGACCCCGAAGCGCCGCTTCTGGCCGTCGTGGGCGGCTCCACGGGCGCGGGGAAGTCCACGCTCGTGAACTCCCTCGTGGGACGGCGGGTCAGTGAGGCCGGGGTGCTGCGGCCCACGACACGGACCCCGGTGCTGGTCTGCCATCCGGAGGACCACCACTGGTTCAGCGGGATGAGAGTGCTGCCCGACCTCACCCGCGTGTGGATGCCCCAGCAGGATGCCCCCGACGACCTGTTGCTCCCCGGCGAGAACCCCGCGCGCGTGCTGCGCGTCGAGACCGCCGAGACGCTGCCGCCCGGACTCGCCCTGCTGGACGCGCCCGACATCGACTCCCTGGTCGCCGACAACCGCGTCCTGGCCGCCGAGCTCATCTGCGCCGCGGACATCTGGGTCATGGTCACCACCGCCGCCCGTTACGCCGACGCCGTCCCCTGGCACATGCTGCGCACCGCCAAGGAGTACGACGTCACCCTGGTCACCGTCCTTGACCGCGTGCCCCACCAGGTCGTCAACGAGGTGTCCCGGCAGTACGGCGCCCTGCTGACCAAGGCCGGCCTCGGCGAGGTGCCGCGCTTCACCGTCCCCGAACTGCCCGAGTCGGCCTGGGGCGGCGGGCTCCTGCCGGCGTCCGCCGTGGCCCAGCTGCGCACCTGGCTCGTCCACCAGGCGCAGGACCCCGCCGCCCGGCAGCAGGTCCTGGCGCGCACCGCGTACGGCGTCCTGGACTCCCTGAAGTCCCGCATGCCCGAGCTGGCCGGTGCCGCCGCCGCGCAGTACGCCGCCGCCCTGCGGCTCACCTCCGCCGTCGAGGCGGCCTACGACAGCGAGCACGCGCGCGTGCGGGGCCGGTTGCAGTCCGGGGCGGTCCTCGCCGGGGACGCGCTCAAGCGGTGGCGCGCCTTCCCGTTGGACTGCACCTCCGGTGAGCTCCTCGACGCCCTCGTGGAGAGCCTGAGCGCCCTGCTGCTGTGCGCCGTCACGGCGGCCGACGAACGCGTCGACGACGCCTGGCGCCGCGAACCCGCCTCGGCCGCCCCCGAGCTGGCCGTGCCCGAGGCCGCCCCGGAGAGCGCCGAGCACCGCATCGGGCTGGCCGTACGGCGCTGGCGGCGGGAGCTGGAGGAGTTCGCCGAGGAGGAGGTCCGCGAGGTCGACCGCAACCTCGCCCCCGACCCGGAGCTGGTCACCGCCCTGGTCGCCACCTCGCTGCTGGGCGGCCGCCGGGGCCGCACAGCGGGAGAGGGACTCGCCGAACGGATCGGCGCCCACGGCGCGCTGCGGCTGCGCGACCGGGCCGGACGGCTGCTCGGCGAGCACGTCGACCGGGTCCTGCACGCCGAACGCGAGCGCCGGCTCGCGCCGCTGGACGCCCTCGACGTCCACCCCGAGCCCCAGGCCGAACTCATCGCCGCGCTGTCCGTACTGCAGAAGGAGAGGTGACCGGTGACCGCCGTCACTGACCAGGACCACACCGAGCACGCCGACCGGCCGGACGACGCCAAGGGCAGGAAGTCCGGCCGGAATCCGGCCGGCAAGAACGCACAGGGCGAACCCGCGGACGGCGGGCACACGCGCGTGGAGGACGGCCGTGCGGAGCCCGCGGGCGACGCCTGGGACGACGGGCTGATCGCGCGCCGCGTCGACGAGACCGCCCAGAGCACCCGCTATCCGACCACGGACAGCCGTTCGGCCGCCCCTCCCGCCGTCACCCCGCTGGTCTACGACGGGCCGCTGCGGGCCCGCCTGGAGGCGCTGCGCGAACTCGTCGGCCTGTCCCGCACCCGCCTCGACAGCCGCACCCTGTCCGAAGCGGGCCGGGTGCTCGACGAGGCGTCCGCGCGGCGCCGCCTGTCGGGGCAGCACACCGTCGTCGCCATCGCGGGTGCCACCGGCAGCGGCAAGTCGCAGCTGTTCAACGCGCTCGCCGGGGTGACCATCTCCGAGACGGGCGTGCGTCGTCCCACCACCGCGGCGCCCATCGCCTGCAGCTGGAGCGACGGGGCCGCGAGCCTCATCGAACGGCTCGGCATCCCGCCGCGCCTGCGCCGCCGGCCGCTGCCGGCCGGGGACGGGGAGTCGCCCCTGCGCGGCCTCGTGCTCATCGACCTGCCCGACCACGACTCGGCGGCCGTGCAGCACCGCGAACACGTCGACCGCATCCTGGGCCTGGTCGACGCCGTCATCTGGGTCGTCGACCCGGAGAAGTACGCCGACGCAGTGCTCCACGAGCGGTACCTGCGGCCGATGGCCGCGCACGCCGAGGTCATGTTCGTCGTGCTGAACCAGGTCGACCGGCTGCCCGGCGAGGCCGCCGAGCAGGTCCTCGACGACCTCCGGCGCCTGCTGGACGAGGACGGCATCGCGCTGGGCGAGTACGGCGAGCCGGGCGCGACCGTGCTCGCGCTGTCCGCCCTCACCGGCGACGGCGTCGGCGAACTGCGCGAGGCCCTCGGCCAGTTCGTCGCGGAACGCGGGGCGCCGACGCGCCGCATCTCGGCCGACGTGGACATCGCCGCGGCCCGGCTGTGGCCGGTCTACGCCACCCAGCGGCGCACAGGGCTCAGCGAGCAGGCGCGTGAGGAGTTCGCCGACCGGCTCGCGGACGCGGTCGGTGCCACGGCGGCGGGTGAGGCCGCCGAACGGGCCTGGCTGCGCAACGCCAACCGTGCCTGCGGCACCCCCTGGCTGCGGCTGTGGCGCTGGTACCGGGACCGGGGCGAGTCCGCCACGGGTCCGGTCCCCCGCACGCAGGGCGACGAGGAGACCACCGCACGGCAGCGGGTGGAACAGGCGGTGCGCACGGTGGCCGACCGGGCCTCGGCCGGGCTTCCCGCGCCCTGGGCCCAGGCGGTGCGCGAAGCCGCCGCCCGGGGTGCGCAGGGGCTGCCCGAGGCGCTGGACGAGCTGTCCGTGCGCGCGGGGCTGCCGTCCGGCCGGCCGCCGCGGCCGGGGTGGTGGCCGGTGGCCGTGCTGACGCAGGCGTGCATGACGATCCTGCAGTTCCTGGGCGGTCTGTGGCTGGTGTGCCAGATCGTCGGCGTCATGGCGCCGAATCTGGGAGTGCCGGTCCTGCTGATGGTCATCGGCATCGTGGGCGGTCCGCTCATCGAGTGGAGCTGCCGCATGGCCGCACGGGGCCCTGCCCGGCGCTACGGGCAGGACGCGGAACGCCGGTTGCGGGAGGCCGCGTCCGGGTGCGGCAGGGCCCGGGTGCTGGACCCGGTGGCGGCGGAGCTGCTGCGGTACCGGGAGGTCCGCGAGCAGTACGGGAGGGTGGTGGGGGCGGCCGGGCGCTGACGGCCCGGAGGCTGTTGGCGCTGCGGCGCCCGCCGTCCGGTACTTCCCACCCACCCGTCCAGGGCACGCGTCACCCGCGCCGGTGACGGCTTTGTCCACAGGCCGGAGGTGCATCCACAGGGCTCAGCGGGCCCGGCCCGGCGGCGGCAGTCTGGGGGACACAGCCGTACGGGACGGGCCCGTACGCATGCCGGCCCGGCGCCGTGAGCCGGGCGATGGGAGGGGCTCACCATGAACGAGACCATGGTTTGCGCGGTCGGCAGGGTGGCGACGCAGCCGGTGTACCGGGAGGTCGCGTCCGGGCCGTCGGCGCGGTTCCGGCTGGCGGTGACCGCGCGCTACTGGGACCGCGAGAAGAGCACCTGGGCCGACGGGCACACCAACTTCTTCACCGTCTGGGCCAATCGGCAACTGGCCACGAACACGGCGGCGTCCCTGACCGTGGGGGAGCCGGTGATCGTGCAAGGACGGCTGAAGGTGCGCACCGACGTGCGCGAGGGACAGAGCCGGACGTCGGCGGACATCGACGCCGTGGCGATCGGCCATGACCTGGCCTGGGGGACCTCGGCGTTCCGGCGCGGCGGCCGGACGGAGGCAGCGTCACCCCCGAGCCGCCCCGAACCCGACTGGGAGACGCCACCCGACGGTTCACCCGAGCGCGCGGACGTCGTCCAGGGACAACGGCCGGTGGCCGAACCGTCCTTGACGTAGCGCCGGTCGCCTCGGTCTCTGCCCGGGTTGCGGCTTATCGGCGTCCACGTCCGCTACGACCGGGAGTGATTCGTCGACAGCCCCTGTCCGCAAGGGCCTTGGCGATAACGATTCCGAGTCGGATCACTCGCCCGACTGTCTGACCGGCGGCCGGGGTCCGCCGCGTCCTTAGGATGCCGCACATGGCTTTCGGGGCCGGCGTGGCCCGAGGGGCTTCTGATTCTGCTGGTGGGACCGTCCCCCCCCACGTCAACGGTCCTGCTCGAAGGGGAATTTGGTGCTTGCTTCGTTCTCTGAGCTGTTCGCACGCAGGCGAGGGACCCGCCTGGTCGCCGCGACGCTGGTGTCCGGGATGGTCACCGCGGGCGGACTGGCGGGTGCCGGCCGGGCCGCCGCCGACGAGACGACGCAGAGACAGGGCGGAGCAGCGGCGACGATAGGCGGCCTCAAGACCTTCGGCGCGGCCGTGATACACGGTGGCACGGGCGACCGGGAGATCCCGGCGGGGCTGTTCGAGATGTCCGTCGACGGCGGCGGCATGCTGCAGACCTACTGCGTGGACCTGCACAACCCCACGCAGCGGGACGCCAAGTACCACGAGACGCCGTGGAGCGGCACGTCCCTCGGCGCCAACCGGGACGCCGGGAAGATCCGCTGGATCCTGCACCACTCCTACCCGCAGGTGAACGATCTCGCCGCGCTGGCCCGGAAGGCCGGCGTCAAGGGACCGCTGACCGAACAGGACGCCGCGGCCGGCACGCAGGTGGCGATCTGGCGCTACTCGGACGACGCGGAGGTCGACGCCGTCGACCCGCAGGCCGAGCAACTCGCGGACTACCTGGAGAAGAACGCCCGCGTGATGCCGGAGCCGAGGGCGTCGCTCACGCTCGACCCGCCGGCTGTCTCCGGCCGGCCAGGCGAGCGGATCGGTCCGGTGACGGTGCGGACGAACTCCGGCAGTGCGACGCTGACCCCGCCCGCGGACGCGGCGACGAGCGGTGTCCGCATCGTCGACCGGCACGGGGAGCCCGTCACCGCCACCACCGACGGCGGACAGGTGTACGTCGAGGTCCCCGAGGAGGCGGACGCCGGTACGGCGGACCTGACCGTGCAGGCCTCGACCACCGTCCCGGTCGGCCGGGCCTTCGCCTCCGAGAGCCGCAGCCAAACGCAGATCCTGGCGGGGTCCAGCGAGTCGACGGTGTCGGCGAAGGCCGGGGTCACCTGGGCGAAGGAAGGGCCGGTCCCCGCGCTGTCCGCGGCGAAGAACTGCGCCGAGGGCGGGCTCGACGTGATCGCCTCCAACAAGGGCGACGAGCCGTTCACCTTCGACCTCGCCGGGCTCGAGCACACCATCGCCCCCGGTGAGACCCGCACCGTCACGGTCCCCCTGCAGGAGGACCAGTCCTACGACTTCACCGTCCACGGCCCCGGTGGCCTGGAGGAGCGCTTCACGGGCGTGCTGGACTGCCGGACCCGGGGCAGCGCGGCCGGTACGACCACCCAGACGCTCAGCGAGCCGTCCCCGGCCACGCTCAGCGGTACGGCCGCCGACACCAACCTCGCCGAAACCGGCGGCTCGGCCCTCACGCCCCTGATCGCGGGCACCGCCATCGGCCTGGTGGTCATCGGCGGAGCCACGCTGATCGTGCTGCGACGCAGGGAGACCGCGGCAGGGGAGTGACCGGCCGGTCCCGACCGCGTGCGGTGGCGGCGCCCCTGCGCGTCACCGTGGACCTCACGCACCCGGCCGGTGGACACGGCACCCGGCCGGTGGGCACGGCATGCGGCCGTCGCCGGGTCTGCCGCGCCCGGGCCTGCGGCCATTCGGTGGATGTGACCCTTGTCGCACCGAGGCCGTCCGGCGCCCCGCATCCCTGGTTCGCTCAGCGGGGGCGGCCGGGCGGCGCACGGTTGATCGTCGGAGGTCACGGCGTCGAGAGCGCACCAGCCGACAGAAACACGATGCTCCCACCCGGCCAATATCTGTTGCCGGGGCGACAGAATTAGCTGCGGCGCACGGCGAGTATTCCTCTCCCGCGGACCGGACCGGAAAAACGGGAACCCGCAGGTCCGAGGGTGCCGTGCTAACGTCGTTCTCAGTTGCAGGTGTGGTTGCCAGAAGGTTCATTTTCCGACGGTTGATCAACACGGCGACTCGAAATCCGCACAGGGCGGATTCTCGAACACCGTCTCCGAAGGAGAAATGACATGGCTACTGGCACCGTGAAGTGGTTCAACGCGGAAAAGGGCTTCGGCTTCATCGAGCAGGACGGCGGCGGCGCCGACGTCTTCGCGCACTACTCGAACATCGCCACCCAGGGCTTCCGTGAGCTGCTGGAAGGCCAGAAGGTGTCGTTCGACATCGCGCAGGGCCAGAAGGGCCCGACGGCCGAGAACATCGTTCCCGCCTGATCCACGCGGCAACGCGTACTTCGCAGCTGGGGCCCGCACCTTGGGGTGCGGGCCCCAGCTCGCTTCATTTCAGGGCGCACGACGGAACTGCTCACGGCTCCACCGGCAGGTGGCGTCCACCCCTGTCGTATCCGTCGATCCATCGAATCGGCGCCCTTCGCTTTCCGGCTCGTTCTCGAGATTCTCTGCGCCGTTCATTTTGCTGCGGAATTTCCTCGCTACGCGCCCACGTGCCACATCGAGGAAGGTTCCGCATGAACTACGCACGCACCCCCCGCACCTCCAACCGCTCCCATGACCGCTCCAGGGGCTCGGAATCCCGGCGCTCCGGGGCTCCGCGGCGTTCCGCCGGTCACGGACGCAGGCCCGGCGCACCGCAGGGCGAGTTCGCCCCGCCGGTCACGATCACGCCCGCGCTGCCCGCCGTCGAGTCGTTCGCCGATCTCGGTCTGCCGGCGCCGTTGCTCACCGCGCTCGGCCACGAGGGTGTGACCGTGCCGTTCCCCATCCAGGGCGCGACCCTGCCGAACTCCCTCGCCGGACGGGACGTCCTGGGCCGCGGCCGTACCGGATCGGGCAAGACCCTGGCCTTCGGCCTCGCGGTGCTGGCCCGCACGGCGGGTCAGCGGGCGGAGCCGCGCAAGCCGCTCGCCCTGGTCCTCGTGCCGACCCGCGAACTGGCTCAGCAGGTGACCGACGCGCTGACTCCGTACGCCCGTTCGGTGCGGCTGAGGCTCGCGACCGTCGTCGGCGGCATGTCGATCGGCCGGCAGGCGAACGCCCTGCGGGCCGGGGCGGAGGTCGTCGTCGCGACACCGGGGCGGCTCAAGGACCTGATCGACCGCGGGCACTGCCAGCTGGACGATGTCGCCGTCACCGTCCTCGACGAGGCCGACCAGATGGCCGACATGGGCTTCATGCCCCAGGTCACCGCGCTGCTCGACCAGGTGCGGACCGGCGGGCAGCGCATGCTCTTCTCGGCGACACTCGACCGCAACGTCGATCTGCTGGTACGCCGTTACCTGTCCGACCCGGTGGTCCACTCCGTCGATCCTTCGGCGGGCGCCGTCACCACGATGGAGCATCACGTGCTCCACGTGCACGAGGCCGACAAGCACCGGACCACCACCGAGATCGCGGCGCGCGACGGCCGGGTGATCATGTTCCTGGACACCAAGCACGCCGTGGACCGGCTGACCGAGCACCTGCTGCACAGCGGTGTCCGCGCCGCGGCGCTGCACGGCGGCAAGTCCCAGCCGCAGCGCACGCGGACGCTGGCCCAGTTCAAGACCGGCCACGTGACGGTCCTGGTGGCGACCAACGTGGCGGCCCGCGGCATCCACGTCGACCAGCTCGACCTGGTCGTCAACGTCGATCCGCCGGTCGACCACAAGGACTACCTGCACCGCGGCGGCCGCACCGCACGCGCCGGCGAGTCCGGCAGCGTCGTCACCCTCGTGACGCCCGGCCAGCGCCGTGGCATGAACCGGTTGATGGCCTCGGCCGCGATCACCCCGCAGGTGACCGCGGTGCGTTCCGGTGAGGCGGAGCTCAGCCGGATCACCGGCGCCCAAGTGCCCTCCGGCGTCCCGGTCGTCATCACGCCGCCGGCCGTGCCCCGTCCCCGCCGGGCCGGCTCGTCCGGTGCTCCCTCGTTCCGGGGCGGCGGGGAGCGTGCGTCCCAGGGGCGTACCGGTGGAAGGCCCGGACGGCGCAGGGCACCGCGGGCCACCGCGGACCGGACGGCGTAGCGGGCATCGGGTTTCGTCCCGGAGCCACACGGCATCGACGAGCCACACGGCTTCCCCCGACGTCCCGACGAGCCACACGGCCCGCTCGACGTCCCGACGAGCCACACGGCCCGCTCGACGTCCCGACGAGCTACGCGGCCCGCTCGACGTCCCGACGAGCTACGCGGCCCGCTCGACGTCCCGACGAGCTACACGGCCCGCTCGACGTCCCGACGAGCGGCAAGACCTCGTCGCGGCCTCCCGGCGTCTCGCGTCCCGCCGTACGACGGTCCGAACGCCGGTCCTTCGGTCCGGACGAACGACGGGCGGCGCCCGGCGGGCGGCGGCCCACCACTCACCCACTCCCAGGAGGCACCTTTGACACCGGTCCGGACACCGCGGCCACAGACGGCACCCTTCGCCCGCGTCCTGATCCTCGACGACCGGGACGCCTCCGGCCCTCGGGTCCGGGGCGACATGACGGTCGAGGTGGCCCTGTCCGTCATGGACGGCGCCCGGGTCGAGCATCTCCTCCTGTGCGACGAGGACGACCAGTGCACCGGCTCGGTGACGCGGGCCGAACTCAGCGCGCACCGCGGCAGTCCCTCGTACACGGACCGGTTGCGTCTGCGGGACGTGCTCGTCTCCTCCCGCTGAACCGCCCTCCCGGGCCGGCCCGTCCTCTTCTCCGAGCAGGAGCATCATGCGCTGTGTCATCGCCCGCTATCCGTTCGACCTGACCAGGAACGGAGTGCTGGCTCTGATGAAGGGCGTCGCGCCGGAGCCCGTCACGACCGAGTCCGTGGTCATCGGCCGTCGCCGCTACCCCGTCAAGCAGGTGGGCCGGGTCATCACCCGGCAGGACCCCCGTGACTTCAGCGCGGGTGAGGTCGTGCGGGCCCTGACGCGCCTCGGTTTCACCTGCCACGATCCCGGCGCCGCGCCCGCCCGCGTCCTGACGCCGCTCGAGACCGCGTCGGCCCTGCTCGGCGCCCCCGCCCCGGAGGGCCGCGTGCCCCAGGGCCTCTGAGCGACGGCGGGAAACCGCCACCTCGAGCCCGGTGAGGGCCCTGCCGACGCGCGTCGGCAGGGCCCTCACCGCTGTCCCGGGCCCCGGCTCCGCCGGACCGCTCAGGGGGAGGCGACGAACGGGACAGGAATCCGCACTCCCGTGCGTCCAAAAATCTGCATCGGTGACAGTAGACTTTCGTCGCTCACTCAGTTAATCTCTGTCTCGTAGCGAAGGTCGAATGAGCCCGGCGGACGGGAAGAGCCGGGCACGACGGAGTAGTCGGTGCAGAGGAAGAACGGAGGAGTCGACGCCATCGGGATCGCCCGGCCGGAGAAGTAGCGGCCGGGTACCGCAAGACCCCGGATTGGAAGGTGGTCCCCGGTCACGCAGCCGCGATCCCCGCACCCCCCTGTTCAGGGCCGGTAGCGGACACAGAAGGTCGGCACAGCATGAGGGCCGACAGATGGTGTTCAATTCCCTTCGGGGCCCTGGTGCCGTACGGCACCAGGGCCCCTCGACGCGTTTCGTACATCGAGGTGACATGACGGCAGACAGACCCCTCAGTGATCGTCTGGACGACGATGACTACCCCGCCTACACGATGGGCCGGGCCGCCGAGATGCTCGGCACGACCCCGGCCTTCCTCCGGGCCATCGGCGAGGCCCGTCTGATCACTCCGCTGCGTTCGGAAGGCGGACACCGCCGGTACTCCCGCTACCAGCTGCGGATCGCGGCCCGGGCCCGCGAGCTCGTCGACCGGGGCACCCCGATCGAGGCCGCCTGCCGCATCGTCATCCTGGAGGACCAGCTCGAGGAGGCCCAGCGCATCAACGCCGAGTACCGCCGCCGCGCCGGCCACGCGGCCCCCGAAACCTACGGCTCCGAGACCGGCTGACGCCGACTGCCCGCCGTCCGGTAGAAAGCTCCGAGGTCGGCTGCCCAGGCGGTCGGCCGGACCGGCCCTCACCCGCGATCTGCGATCCAGGCCGGCAGGGGTGGATGCAGGGGTGGATGCGCGCCGGTCCGGAGGCCCACTACGGCCGCTCCGCGGCCAGCAGTGCCGGGAACGCCTCGTGCAGAGCCTCGCGCCAGTCACGGATCGGCTCGATACCCGCAGCGGACCAGCGGTCATGACCGAGAACGCTGTAGGCGGGCCGGGGAGCCGGACGGACGTAGGCGGCGCTGCTGGTCGTGCGCACGCGCTTCGGGTCCGCGCCGAGGAGCCGGAAGATCTCCCGGGTGAGGCCGAACCAGGTGGTCTCGCCGCCACTGGTGCCGTGGTAGATCCCTGCTGGAGCGGCGCCGGCCAGTGCGGAGTGCCCGAGGCGGACGAGCCGGTCGGCGAGGTCGACGGTCCACGTGGGCTGACCGTGCTGGTCGTCGACCACGTCGAGGGAGTCCTTGACGCCTTCGAGTCTGATCATCGTGCGGACGAAGTTGCCGCCGCAGGCCCCGTACAGCCACGCGGTGCGTACCACGTAGCCCGCTTCGGGGAGTGCGGTCAGCACCGCCTGCTCACCGGCCAGTTTGGTGCGGCCGTAGGCACTGAGAGGGCCCGTGGGGGCGTCCTCGGGGTACGGGGAGCTGCTGTCGCCCGCGAAGACGTAGTCCGTGGAGACCTGGAGCAACCTGGCGCCGGTCCGGGCACAGGCCGCTGCCAGGTTCCGGGGTCCGCCGCCGTTGATCCGCAGGGCGTCGGCCTCACGGGTCTCCGCGTCGTCGACGGCCGTCCAGGCGGCACAGTTGACCACCACATCGGGCCGGTGCTCCGCGACGGCCCGATGCACCGCCTCCGCATCCGTGACGTCGAGGTGCGCGCGGGTCAGGCCCACGCTCCGCACGCCGTCGGCCGCCAGACGGGCCACGAGATCACGGCCGAGCATTCCACCCGCTCCGGTGATCAGCCAGGTGGAGGTCACAGCGCCGCGCGCTCCTTCAGGGGCTCCCACCAGGCGCGGTTGTCCCGGTACCAGGCGACGGTCTCGGCGAGGCCGGTGGCGAAGTCCTTGCGGGGCTCGTAACCCAGTTCCGTCCGGATCTTGGTGCAGTCCACGGAGTAGCGGCGGTCATGGCCCTTGCGGTCCTGGACGTACTCGACGCTCTTGTCCCAGTCGGCGCCGCACGCCTCCAGCAGGAGCCGGGTCAGCTCCTTGTTGGACAGCTCGGTGCCGCCGCCGATGTTGTAGATCTCACCGGCCCGGCCCTTGGTGCGGACCAGCTCGATGCCCTGGACGTGGTCGTCGATGTGCAGCCAGTCGCGGACGTTGCCGCCGTCGCCGTACAGCGGGACCTTCTTGCCGTCCAGCAGGTTCGTGATGAACAGCGGGATGACCTTCTCGGGGAAGTGGTGATGCCCGTAGTTGTTGGAGCAACGGGTCACCCGCACGTCCAGGCCGTGGGTGCGGTGGTACGACAACGCGATCAGGTCGCTGGACGCTTTGGCCGACGAATAGGGCGAGTTGGGCTGCAGCGGATGGGTCTCCGGCCAGGAGCCCTCGTCGATGGAGCCGTACACCTCGTCGGTGGAGATGTGCACGAACACGTTGATCCCGGCGCGGTGAGCGGCGTCGACCAGGGTGTGCGTGCCGACCACGTTGGTGCGGACGAACTCGGCCCCGCCGTCGATGGATCGGTCCACGTGCGACTCGGCCGCGAAGTGCACCACCTCGTCGTGTTCGGCCATCAGTTCGCCGACCAGACCGGAGTCACAGATGTCGCCCTGGACGAAGGCGAAGCCCGGATGGTCGCGCACCTCGTCGAGGTTGGCCGGGTTGCCCGCGTAAGTGAGCTTGTCCAGGACGGTTATCGCCACGTCTCCCGGGCCCAGGGGGCCGAGCAGGGTACGGACGTAGTGGGAGCCGATGAAACCGGCGCCGCCGGTCACCAGGATGCGGGTCGTCATGAGGATATCTGCACTTTGCTGTGGTCGCCGAGAACGAGGCGGTGGGCTGCGGGATTGCGCGGCGCGGGCGTGACCTGGACGTTGCGTCCGATGAGCGACGCCTCGATGCGCCGTACGCCGGTGATGGAGGACTGCCGCAGGACGATGGAGTACTCCACCTCGCTGTCGTCGATCCGGCAGTCCTCGGACACGGAGGTGAAAGGTCCGATGTACGAGTCGCTGATCACTGAACCGGGGCCGATGACGACGGGGCCCACGATGCGCGATCCGCGGACCTCCGCACCGGGTTCGATCCGCACGCGGCCGATGATCTCGCTGGACTCGTCGACGGTGCCCTCGTTGCCGGGCTCGAGCGTCTCGAGGACGGAGCGGTTGACCTCCAGCATGTCGGCGACGTTCCCGGTGTCCTTCCAGTAGCCGGAGATGGTCGTCGAGCGGACGTCCTTGTGCTCGTCGATCAGCCACTGGATGGCATGGGTGATCTCCAGCTCGCCGCGCCAGGAGGGTTCGATCCTGCGGACGGCCTCGTGGATGGCGGGGGTGAAGAGATACACGCCTACCAGTGCGAGGTCGCTCTTCGGCTCTTTCGGCTTCTCCTCGAGTCCCTTGACGCGGCCGCTCTCGTCGAGCTCGGCGACACCGAACGACGTCGGGTTGGGCACCCGGGTCAAAAGGATCTGCGCGTCGGGGCGTTCCGTGCGGAATTCATCGACGAGACCGGTGATGCCGCCGACGATGAAGTTGTCCCCGAGGTACATCACGAAGTCGTCGTCACCCAGGAATTCCTGGGCGATGAACACGGCGTGGGCCAGGCCGAGCGGCTTGTCCTGAGGGATGTAGGTGACCTTGATCCCGAGCTTCGATCCGTCACCGACGGCTTCCCGGATCTCTTCGGCGGTGTCGCCGACGATGATGCCGACGTCGGTGATGCCGGCATCGGCGATGGCCTCCAGCCCGTAGAAGAGCACGGGCTTATTGGCGACGGGCACCAGCTGCTTGGCCGATGTGTGGGTTATCGGACGCAGGCGAGTGCCCGAGCCACCCGAGAGAACGAGAGCCTTCATACAGCGCATCCTAACCGGGGGTCTTCGCCGAGCCGCTGGCCCGTGTTACACCACAGTTCACCGAAGCCGTGCGGGCCTCGCGTGCTCTGTTCGCGCCGGTGACCGCCCTTTGACGTGACCACGGCTGGCCGTTACCCGTTAGCCTTGCCTTCGATGAGCGGCGTCGCGCGCCGGGTCGCGCCGTGTGACTCCCAGCAACCGAAGCGGAAGAAGAGACATGTCCATCAAGGTGAGCGTGGTGATCCCGGTCTACAACCCGGGCAGGTACATCGAGGACTGCATCGCCTCTCTTCTGCGCCAGAGTCTGCCGGACGACGAGTACGAGGCGATCTTCGTCGACGACGGCTCCACCGACGAGACCCCTGAGCGCCTCGACCGGCTGGCAGCCGAACACCCGCACATGCACGTCATCCACCAGGAGGGATCCGGGTGGTCGGGCAAGCCGCGCAACGTCGGCATCGAGGCGGCCAAGGGCGAGTTCATCCAGTTCGTGGACAACGACGACTGGCTGGGCGACGAGGCCCTCGAGCGCATGTACAACTACGGGGTGCAGAACAACGCCGACGTGATCGTCGGCAAGATGGCCGGAAAGGGCCGCCCGGTCCCGCTCGAGCTGTTCCGCAAGAACCGGCCGCACGCGAACGTCGAGAACGCCCCGCTGATCGACAGCCTCACCCCGCACAAGATGTTCCGCAAGGAGTTCCTGGACAAGCACAACCTCCGCTACAAGGAGGGACGTCGCCGCCTGGAGGACCACGTCTTCGTCACCGAGGCCTACCTGCGGGCCGAGAACGTCGCCGTGTTGAGCGACTATCTCTGCTACTACCACGTCAAGCGCGAGGACGCCTCCAACGCGGGTTTCCAGCGTTTCGACCCGGTCGGTTATTTCAAGAACCTCCGTGAGGCCCTCGACGTCGTCGAGGAACTCACCGAACCGGGGCCGTTGCGCGACCGGCTCTTCCGCCGCTGGCTGCGCAACGAGATGGTCGAGCGCATGCGGGGGCAGCGGCTGCTGAAGCTGCCGGAGGATTACCGCCGGGAACTGTTCGACGAGATTCACAAGGTGGTCGTCGAGCGTTTCGGGCCCGGTGTCGCAGCGGGTCTGCAACCCACCCAGCAGATCGTCGCCGGCCTGATTTCGGCCAATCGGCTCGCCGAAATCGAAGAGTTCGCCCAGTGGGAGGCGGGGATCAAGCCCTTCGGTTCCCTGGAGAGCCTCGGCTGGGAGAACGGCAAGCTGACGATCGGTTTCACCGCCGAGTACAAGTCGGCGGGGGAGCCCATCACCTTCCGTGCCGACGGGGAGAAGGACCTGCTGGTTCCGCCGCTGTCACGGACCGGTCTGGACGCCATCGCCCTGCTCGGTGCGGACACCTCCGCTCCGCTGGCCAAGTCCAAGGTGGACCTGGTCGTGCGTGAGCGCGCGACGGCTGCGGAGTTCTTCCAGCCCGTCGAGCTCACCCGCGAGAAGGTCGCCGTGGAGGGCCGGGAAGGCCATTTCCGCCAGGTGCTGCACGCCACGTCAGTGGTCGACCCGCTCTCGGCGGCGAACGGCGCCCCGTTGGACGCGGGGATCTGGGACGTCCTCATCCGCATCAGCTCCTGCGGATGGACGAAGGAGACGCGCCTCGGTTCCGTCCGCACCGCAGAGGCCCGGCGCGGGCGCCGCGCCGCCGTCATCGGCTCACCGGCCCGTCTGGTACTGCCGTACTGGACCGACCCGCACGGCAACCTCTCGCTCGATGTCGACCAGGGGACCAGCCGCATCGGGTACGAGTTCGCCGATCTGACTCCCGCCGACGTGACCGTCACGACCGGTCCCGGGCGCCTCTCCGCCGTCCTGCCGTTCCACGTTCAAGGCGAGTGCGACGCACCCGTGAAGCTCACCGAGATCACGACCGGCCGCTCGGTCGCCGTCACCGGCACGCTGACCGCCCGCACGACCGGCGACGCCGAGTTGCGCGCCGACCTCTCGTCCGATGAGCTGGTCGACGGCCACTGGCGGATGGATCTCACCCTGCCGTCGAACGGAGCCGGCAAGCCGGTGCAACTCCCGCTGGCGCTCGACGTCTCAGTGAGTCGTGGTGTCGTGGTCAAGCGCCTCGCTGCCGCTGCCGCCGATCTGGCAGCCAAGGGTCCTGGCGGGCGCACGCCCGGCTCCCGTCCGGTGAAGCCGACATTCCTGCGCCGCGCGGCGCGCAAACTCCGTCGGACCCTGAAGAAGTGACCGGACCACGCGAGCAAGGATCGAGACATGCGACCACTGGGTATTGAGGGAGCCTGGGTTCTGGAGCCCAAGGTTTTCCCCGACGACCGCGGCAGCTTCCACGAGTGGTTCCGTGGCGCCGAGTTCCGAGAGGCCACGGGTCAGGACCTGAATCTGGCCCAGGCCAACTGCTCGGTCTCGAAACGGGGTACTCTGCGTGGCATTCACTTCGCCGACGTCCCGCCCAGCCAGGCCAAATACGTCACGTGCGTGCGCGGCGCGGTCATCGACGTCATAGTCGACATCCGCGTCGGCTCACCGACGTACAGGCAGTGGGAAGCGGTCCGGCTGGACGACCGGACCCACCACGCCGTCTACCTGTCCGAGGGCCTCGGCCACGCCTTCTTCGCCCTGACGGACGACGCGACCGTGGTCTACCTCTGTTCCGAGGGCTACGCCCCGGAGCGTGAACACGGCATCCACCCGCTGGACCCGGACCTCGGCATCGAGTGGCCGGCCGGCATCGAACCACTGCTGTCCCCGAAGGACGAGCAGGCACCGACGCTGACCGATGCGGAGGCACGGGGGCTGCTGCCGGCGTACGAGGACTGCGTCGCCTATCGCAGGACGCTCCGCGGCGACTGACAACCGCTGCCCTTCCAGTCCGAGCCGACTGCCTGGCGTTCCATGCCCTGCCGCTCCCTGTGCTCCTTGAGGGAACAGCGGCATTCGGTCGGGAGGACGATGCGGCGTTAGGACGCTCGGGTCTCGGTAGGCCGGAAACGCGTCGGCCGCGGTGCGGTGTCTGACGTTCCGAGCGACGTTTCGGGACAGCTCGTCTTCACGAACGGCGTGTTCCAGCGCACCGAGTGCACGTAGGACACGGTCGAGGGGGACAGCGGCTTCTGGCAGCACCCGCCGATGGCGCGGAACGCCTCCCGCTCCTGAAGGCGGTGGCGAAAAGGCCGAATCGATCGGCTTCGTCCACCGCTTCCAGGACCCCTCGCCGTAAGTCGGCAGTGAGTGAGTTCGGTACCGCCGCCTCGACCGACGTATGCCGGTCGTGCTCCTCCACGCGCGTCGTGCCCGCCGCTTACTGGGAGATCGTCTACGAGATCTCGATCAACCGGTAGGCACCGGCTTTCGCGCAGGCGGGCTGTCCCGGTGCTTCGGCGCGTCCACGTCTGTCGAGCGGCGAGGGCGGTCAGCCCCGACCCTGGGCCGTCTCTGGTTCGTGCGAGGGCGATCGACGCCGGCCGACGGCGACCGGCAGTGACGGGGGAGTCCCAGCCACCTGCCGTGAAGCCCCAGGTCAGAGCGGCCGTCGCCGACGCGTTTCCACCCAGGGCTGGCGGTACGGCAAGATGGGGTGTTACTTGCCGCGAGAGGGCATGAAAAGGCCCCTCACCAGCGCTTTCCGTGCCGATGAGGGGCCGTGTCAGGCGGCTTGGGCCGTCTCTGGGCCGTCGGGCGTCTCCGGGCCGTCATGAGCGTGACCGGCTGCCCAGTACATCGCCGAGATGGCTTTCCGGGTGCGGGTCTCGCTGGACGGCATGAGGTGCGTGTAGACGCGGAGGGTGAAGCCCGGGTCACTGTGGCCGAGGTAGAGGCTCAGAGCCTTGATGTTCTCTCCGGCATCCAGGAGGACCGAGGCGTAGAAGTGGCGTAGGGCGTGCATGCCGTGCTCGCGGGCGGCGGCGTAGCGCTGGCCTTTCTCCGGGGTCGGGATGATGCCGGCGGACGCCAGCGCGGGTTTCCACGCCTGGTCGTTGAACGTCTGGCTCCAGATGGCTGCGCCGATGCCGCTCGTGAAGAGGAGCTGGTGTGTGACCTTGGGGCCGGTCGGGGTGAGCCATGGCAACGTCACTTCGACGGGCGGGAAGTTTGCCATGTGCTCGCGGAGCGCCGCCGACACCTCGGGGTCGAGGGGAACGTCACGGAGCTTGCCGCGCTGGGGCGGGGCGAAGACCAGCGTGCCGCGAACCTTCTTGACCTGCTGGCGGACGTAGAGCCAGCCGAGGTCTCCGATGTTGTCGACGGCCAGGCCGAAGATCTCACCCTGCCGCAGACCGCACCCGGCACCGAGGTCGACCATGGTTTGGTACCGCTCGGGGAGGCCGGAACGTACGCCGAAGACCTGTTGCGCAGTCCACGGATGGACACGTGACGGCACGGGACGAGGAGCCTTGACCGAGCGAACGCGGCAGGGGTTGGAAGCCAGGAGACGGTCATCCACGGCCGCGTTCAGCACGGAGGAGACGGCGTCGAAGATGAGACGCCGGTACTGGGCGGACGCTACGGCGTCTTCCAACTGGCGGTTCCAGTCGCGGATGTGCTCGGGCTGGAAGGAGCCGATGGGGCGCGTGCCGAGGTACGGCAAAGCGTGGAGGCGCAGCCTGCCCTCCACGGCGGCCCGGCTGGTTAGGTCGGTCGTGAGGGCGGCCAGCCAACGATCGGTGTACTCACGGAAGGTGATGCGGGCGGCCCTTGGGTCGATGTACTGCCCACGGGCCATATCGGCTTCTACATTGGTCAACCAGGCGTCTGCCAAGCGCTTCTGCTTGTCCGGGAAGCTCTTCGACTTCTCTGTGCCGTCCGGGCCGATGTAGCGGGCGCGGTAGCGCATGCCCGTGCCGTGGCGGTCGGTCTTGACCTTGCGAGTCTTGCCGTCCGCGCCCACCTCGGTCCGGTACCAGCGGTCCTGGATGTGCCCGGCCATCAGGCAGCCTCCCCCGAGCTGGGAGTCCACCCACGCGCGTACGTCCTCCGGGTCGAAGCGGAGATGCCTGCCAACTCGGAAGCCGCGGGGACCGGTGCGCTTGCGACGCCACTGGTAGACCGTCTCGACGCTGGGCAGCTCGAACATCTCGACCAGGTCCTCAGGCGTCAGGAACCGGGTCGGCAGCTCTGAGGCCATGGTCAGTACTCCCCTTCGGTGAGTTGGTCGCGTAGGGCTTCGCGGGCGGTTTCGCGGTTGAGCTGGAGGTCGCGGGCGATGGTGGCGGCGAGTGCGGATTCGCCTGGGGTATGGCCGTGTCGCAGCTGATAGACGGCATACGGTTCCGTGTCCGGACCGGAGTTCCGTGGCGGGACGTCCCCGTCGAGTACGGACCATGGAATCGGGTCTACGACCTGTTCCGTCGATGGCAGCGGAACGGCACCTGGCACCGGATTCTCACCCGGCTCCAGTCCCTGGCCGACGCGAAAGGTGCGATCGTATGGGACCTGAACGTCGACTCCACGGTGTGCCGCGCCCATCAGCATGCGGCCGGGGCCCGCAAGCGGGGCGACCTGCAGAAGGAACCACCGGGCGGGATCTTCACCGAGCCGCATGATCATGGGCTGGGGCGGTCGCGCGGCGGGTTCACCACCAAGCTCCACCTGGCCGTCGAGCAGGGCCAAAAGCCCATGTCGATCGTGGTCACGGCAGGGCAGCTCGGGGACTCGCCGCAGTTCGAACCCGTGCTGGAGAAGGTCCGCGTCCCCCGCCTCGGACCGGGCCGGCCACGCGTCCGCCCCGACCGGGTACGCTCTGACAAGGCGTACGCCTCCCGCAGAAGTCGCGCCTACCTGCGCCGCCGCGGGATCCGCTGCACCATCCCGGACAAGGCCGACCAGGCGCGCAACCGCCGAAAGCTCGGGTGCCGCGGCGGCCGGCCGCCGCGCTTCGACCCGGTCGACTACCGCGAGCGCCATGCGGTCGAGTGCGGGATCAACCGCCTCAAAAGGCACCGTGCCATCGCCACGCGCTACGACAAGCTCGCGGTCCGCTACGAGGCGACGGTCCTCGTCGCGGCTATCAACGAGTGGCTGTGACCCCCCGGCCGTCACAGGTGGGATCCACGTTCCACGTCTGTGGCAGATCACTGCCGCAGAAGACGCAGATGAAGTCGTCCTCGCGCACGATGTCGTGCTCCTGGCGGTCGAGGCACGGCCGGAACACCACCTCGTGGCTGAAGCTGGAGGGTCGCTCGAGCCCTACCTCGTCCAGATTCCGAGCGACTGCCGCCCAGGAGGTGGCGTTCGGGCAGTACCCGGTGGACTGGTTGCTGACCTCGGTCACGGCCCGCCCGGTCCATGCGCGTCGGTCTATGCCGCCTTCGCGGAGGGGGTCTGGCCCTGCTGTGCCTGCCGGATCCGCTCGACGAACATGCGCGTTACGGAGTTCAGCACGCGAGGATCGACGGCGGGTCGGGTCTTCGTATTGAGGTTCACTACTCCTGCGACGGAACCCAGCCGGAACGTGATCGAGGCGCTGCAGAGGTCGTCCGTCGGGCAGTACGCGGCCGTGTACGCCGCATCGACGTCGGGAAGCTCTACCGTCCCCAACTTGACACTTGCCATATTGGACTTCACGTCCGTGTAGTACCGGATGGCGTCGGCGGTGGACCGGAAAGAGTAGGCGCGCAGTCCGACGACGCCTTCGAGGTCGGGTGCGGCGAAGCCTTGCTGTACGCCGGCGAGGATGTTGTCATCTGGACCCTCGGTACGCAGTTCGGAGCTTTTCTCCCAACCGGACGGGATGTCACCGGTGCCTGGCATGACGGCTTGGAACTCGGGCAGCCCAAGAACCTTGGCGGCCTGAGCAGTGGGCGGGATGCTCTTCTGCAGCGGACCGGGGTTCCCTCCACCACTTCCAGAGCCGCACCCGGCAAGCAGCAGGAGCACCCCGGCTAAGCAGAGTCCTCGGATGGTGTCCTTGAAGCGCGGCATCGTTCTCCCCGGGCAGGCAGCAAGCAATCCAGGAGATCATATTGAGCCCACGCTCCAGGACCGGTGTGGATCCTCTACGTCCACACAAGGCACGGCCGAGGCGGGAGCTGCTCAAGCGGACCTTCTTCCTCTCCGGATTCGCCTCAAGATCCACTTTTGATACACGGCCTAGCCCCACCTCATCCGTTTGGCCAACGCCTGGATGGCGGCGACCGTGGCCTTCCCGCCTGCGTCGGCCGCCTCGTCGGCGCCACCGCACTGGTTGAGAGGACTACCCAAGGGGAGGCCGGCGAGATTGCCGTTGGCCGCTCCGGTGCCGGTGGTGGTGGCGCCGTTGGCGTGGGCGCCGGTGTGGTGGTTGGCGCAGGAGGTGCCGAAGGCCGGGGAGCCGATCGGGAGGATGCCGCCAGCCGAGGCCGGACCAGCGGAGAAACCCAGGGTGAGAAGGGCGAGACAGCCCGTCACGTATGTCCGTTTCACGCACCCGGTAACGATTCTCACAAGCGTCGGACACGTTGACCTACGCCGCACTGCGTGATCCGGAAGAACCGTCCTAGTGACCTGAGTCGGAGATTCTTCGTCAGATCGGCGCCACGCAGACCGGATGCCTCATGCCCCTTCAGACCGTGTCCGGCGACGAGAAGCCGGGTCGCTGGCAAGCCGGACAGCGTGCGAGAACTACCGGACGATCTCTAACTCAGGCCCAGCGCCTTGGGAGAGCTGATGCCGATCGTGCTGTCGTTGAGGAAGTCGGTGCTCTTGACGGTGCTCTTGATGAAGTCGGCGCCCCCGCATTGGTTGAAGGGGCTGCCGAGAGGGAGGCCGGCGAGGTTGCCGGTGCCGGTGCCGGTGCCGGTGCCGGAGGTGGTGGCGCCGTTGGCGTGGGCGCCAGTGTGGTGGTTGGCGCAGGAGGTGCCGAAGGCCGGGGAGCCGATCGGGAGGATGCCGCCAGCAGCGGCGGGGGTGGCGGTGAGGCTGACGGTGAGGAGGGCGAGGCAGCTGGTGGCGTATGTCCGTTTCACGTACCCAGTAACGATCTCTACGGATGTTCGACACGACGGACATGTGCCGCGCGCTTGATCCGAAAGAAGCGCTCTAGCGGCCGGCCTGTGCGTCTCCTGCCTAGGACGTTTCGGCGGGGGCGCCGGGGTGTCAGCGAGTGAGAGGGCTGACGTAGTTGAGCGGGTGGGTGGCGGCTTCTTGTTTTTGGACCATCCCCCACTTCCAGCGCAGTTCCTTGGCTTGGGTGTTGCCGGGCGGGGTGATAGCGGCGACCCCGGGGTCGATGACGTTGTCATCGATCTTCCCAGAGAGGAATGTCATCGTGAATCGCGCGGAAGTGCCCGGGTTGAGGGTGGCGTCCGCGCCGCCGCATTGGTTAAGGGCGGATCCGAGTGGGAGGCCAGCGAGGTTGCCGTTGACGGCGCCGGTGTCGCGGGTGGTGCTACCGCTGGCTTGCGCACCCGTGTGGTGGTTGGCGCAGGAGGTTCCGAAGGCCGGGGAGCCGATCGGGAGGACGCCGCCTGCAGCAGCTGGGGCGGCGGTGAGGCCGACGGTAAGGAGGGCTAGGCAGCTCGCGGTGTATGTCCGTTTCACGTACCAGGTAACGATCTCCACGGCTGACTGACACGAGCGCCGCGTGCCGCGTACTTGATCCGGAAGAAACGGCCTAGCCGTGTGACTACTCACGTGAGTAGTCACCGACTGACACGGTGATCAACAAGAGCGCGGTACAACTTTCCCTACTTCATCAAGGCCCGCGCACGGCGCGGGCGCGCGCCGCCTCTGCGGCGCGGCCTGCCTCCTGTCTTCGCCCCGGCTGGCCGCGCCCGGCGGCGCGCTCGGCGGCTGCGGGCGTGAAGGTGGGCGACACCCTCTGTGGCTGGGGCGGTCGGCTCCACGGCTTTAGGCAGCCACTTTGGGGCGAGCCTCTAAGATCATGGCCCCAACGTCGTGCTTTAACGGGCAGGTCCACAGACTGCCCGACTCGCCGGAAGCTTACGGGGCCATGATCACTCGCCCCAAAGCAGCTCCAGCCCAAAGCCGCTCCGCCGACCTTCGAGAGCGGGGGCACGCACGGCGCGTAGACCACTACTATTAGCTCATGGATGACGCGAGGCTCCGGGTAGGCCAGGTCTTTGTTGCTGGCGGCGCACCCACCATCACGTATAACCCGCGCACTGAACTGAACCTCGAAGAGCGGATTCAGGACTACCTGGATGAGGGGCATCGAATCCTCTCCGTTTCAGGATCAACGAAGACAGGTAAGACCGTTCTCGTTCGCCGCATCGTTCCACCCGGCGATGGAATCTGGCTTTCGGGCGGAGCGATCAATTCCTCGGAGCAGTTCTGGGAATCCATCGCCGAGCACCTCGGCCTCTTCACGTCCATCGAGCGTACGTCCGACAGTAAGGACGAAACTTGGCGAACGGCCACAGGCCAAGCAACCGTTGGTATCGCTAAGGGAGGTGTCGACAAGAAGGAGATTGTGGGGTCAGCCTCTGGCGAAAAGGTGTCACGTGACCGGAATGTAGTCACCCAGGTGCGAGAAGCCCTTCGAGGCGGATTGACGCCCCTGATCATTGACGACTTCCACTACATGCCCCAGACCGTGCAACTGGAGATCGTGCGATCCCTGAAGGATCTGGTTTTTGACGGCCTCCGAGTCATTGTTATCGCCGTGCCGCATCGAGCCTATGATGTGGTGAGGGTGGAACGCGAGATGACTGGTCGGGTCCAGCAAGTAAGCGTCGGATTCTGGAGCGAGGATGAACTTGCGGGAATCGCACGCAAGGGGCTCGATGCCCTGAAACTCGTCGACAAAGACGAAGCCCTAATCTCACGTCTCGCCGAAGAAAGCTTTGCAAGTCCCCACCTTATGCAGGATTTTTGCTTGCAGCTATGCAAAGCGAACGGATATCGGCAAGCGCAGGACGAGTACCGCCAACTCGTCGCACCAGATTGGAATTCCTTCTTCGCAGACCGGGCCTCGATGGCCTCGAAGTCAGCGTTCGATTTGCTCGCGCGCGGCCCTCGGCAGCGAACCGACCGCAAGGAGAGGCAACTGAAGTCCGGAGCCGTAACCGACATCTACGGTGCCGTACTGGCTGCCATCGCACATACCGGCCCGGGCACCGAGCTGACCTACGAGGAGATCAGGGCCGCCCTGAAGGACGTATTGTCTAGCGATGCCCCTCAGCGACATGAGGTCACCCGCATTCTCGAAGAAATGACCAAGATCGCCACGAAGGAAATCGAAGGCGAACCAGTGGTCGACTACGACGTAGAATTGGGCAAGCTCTACATCTCAGATCCGTACTTCGCATTCTTCCTGCGGTGGGGCGTGCCGGATCTCTCGTAGCTTCGAGCCTCTCCAACACATGAGCGCCCTCCCGGGCCGTCCTCGGGCCGTGGGAGGGCGCTCAACGATAACCAACGTCGACAACTGCCCACAGCGCAGCAGCAGGTCAAGACGTTGATCGGTAACGCGGCCGCAGGTCACGGCCGCCGGTGATCAGTTGTGGCTGTGCAGCAGCTAAGTGCCGCTCAGGGGCGTGCACGCGCGACGGGGCCTCGTCCTCGGCTGGTCGCTACTCGCAGCACGTCCCGTAAAGCGCTGGTCAACTTGGCGGCGAGAAGATGGAGCTCCTCTAGGTCTTCGGTCTCGTCGTCGAGTACCTGGCTTGAGTGCTCCAGCAGTTGGGACGCCATCCCGAGTTGGAAGGCCTCGATGTGGTCCGCCAGGCGGGACACGTAGCCGCCTTGGTCATCGGTGCTCAGATAGCACGGTTTGCCGTCCGGTCCCGCCCACGGGAGAAGTCTGAGTTCGTCCTGTGTTGTCATCCCTGCGTGCGCCTCTCGGTGATCTCGACGTTCGGAGCCGGCGTGCCAGTGGATGCGGAGTCGCTCACAGCCCTACTCCCGGGCCCGGACTGCCCCGGTGCCCAGTGGCACACGCATTCGCACGCCTCGTAGATCAAGGGCAGGCCGACCGGCGCTGATTCCGGAGACGACTCCGCGCAGGCGGGGTGCGTGCCGATCTGGCAAGCGGTCGAGCGGTACGAGGTGGCCGAGGCGTCCGGGCCAAGAGTCTGCCGCTGCGAGGGCATCAGTGGACCCCCAGGAGTGTCGTCCAGGCGTCGGCCGGCATCCGCGGAGCGATGACGACCGTCGGGTGCCGTCGTGCGCGTTCTTCGTGCGCCAGTACGTAGGGACGGACGAGTGCGGTGTCCTCGCCCCTGAGCGGCTGCCAGCAACTCGCCCTGTCGAGGTCCTGGCCCAGGACGGCCGTCGGCTCGTCAGTGAATGCAGAGGAAGCGGGGGCGGGTGTCAGCCGGGACGGCCGTAAGGGGCGGCGGTGCCTGCCCTTGGGGAAGTATCGCGCTCTGGTGAGCGAGGCGGCACGGCGGATACGGTTGAGCACGCTGGTCAGCTCCTATCGCTGATGGCTCGGTCCCCCGACATCGCCCGTCGTGGGGACCGCTTTGTTTACGACCGCCCAGAGGGTGCGGTCGTTCAGGCTCGTGGCGAGAAGCCCGAACCGATCGGCCTCAGCCACCGCTTCCAGGACCTCCCGCCATAAGTGGGCGGTGAGTGATTCCGGTACCTCCGCCTCGACCGACGTGTGCCGGTCGTGCTCTTCCAAGCGCGCGGGAAGCCCGAGGTCGGACAGCCGGGCAGCGATGGCTGCCGCACGAACTCCCGAAGCGGGCACAGGGCAGCCTCCGTCACCGACGATCACTTTCAGTAAAGCTAGTTAACTAGATTAGAGCTAGTGGACTAGATTTTCCACATGTCTGAGCAGCCGCCCTACCTCCGTATCGCCGACGAACTCCGGCGGCGGATCGCGGAGCACGTGTGGGAGCCGGGGGATCGGCTGCCCTCCCGCGCCCAGATCGGCCAGGAGTTCGGCGTGGGCGAGAACGTGGTTCGCCGGGCCCAGGAACTGCTGATCTCCCAGGGCGTGCTGGAAGGTCGCGCCGGATCAGGGACCTACGTCGCCGAGCCTCGGCAACGGGTGCGGGTTGTCCGGTCGTCTGCGCGCGAGCAGCCCAGCGGATCTCCCTTCCGGGCGGACATGAAGGCCGTGGGCAGGCAAGGAGATTGGGAGAGTCGGACCGACGCCAAGGTCCCCGCCCCGGCCGACATCGCGGCGCGGCTGGGCATCAGCGAGGGCGACCTGTGCGTCAGGACGTCATACGAGTTCCTGGCCGACGGCAGGCCGGTGCAACTGTCGACGAGTTGGGAGCCCTACGGGCTCACCGCCGGCACCCTCGTCGTTCTCCCTGAGGGAGGCCCGCACGCCGGGGCCG
Source organism: Streptomyces sp. AHA2 (assembly GCF_036857595.1). Lineage (NCBI taxonomy): Bacteria > Bacillati > Actinomycetota > Actinomycetes > Kitasatosporales > Streptomycetaceae > Streptomyces > Streptomyces sp. AHA2. The sequence goes on along the minus strand of NZ_JAUQWJ010000006.1, from coordinate 74,696 downwards.
GTGTCGTGAACCGCATGGCCGCGATCGGTGTCACCGTCAGCCACGCCGTGGAGCAGCCGGAACCGCGACAGGCGACCGCCGAGGAGGCCTCTCTTCTGGGCATCCAGAAGGCCGCACTCGTCACGCACATCCGGCGGACGTACTACAGCGACCAGGGGCGGCCCGTCGAAACAGCGGACATCATCGTGCCTGCCGCTCACTGCGAGATCGTCTACGAGATCCCGATCAACCGGTAGGCACAGGCTTTCGCGCGGGCGGACTGTGCCGGTGCTTCAGTGCGTCCACGTCTTGCAAGCGGTGAGGGCGAGCCCTGCCGTTCACGTCGCGACGGTGACCCAACCCCGGACATTGCTGCCAGCGAATGATCACCCCTGGGCCGTCTCTGGGCCGTGCGAGGGCGCCCGAGGCCGACCAACGGCGACCGACAGTGACAGGCGAGTCCAAGCCGCCCACAACGAACCCCCAGGTCACAGCCCCCCACCCATACGCGTTTCCGCCCAGCCCTGGCGGTACGGCAAGATGGGGTGTATCTGCCCACTGCCAGATTCAAGCTGCCGGACGGTTTCTCTTGGCTGAGTTCATTTACACCATGCGCAAGGCGCGCAAAGCGCACGGCGACAAGGTGATCCTCGACGACGTGACGACGAGCTTCCTCCCGGGGGCGAAGATCGGCGTCGTCGGCCCGAACGGCGCCGGAAAGTCGACGATCCTCAAGATCATGGCCGGGATCGAGCAGCCGTCCAACGGTGACGCCTTCCTCACGCCGGGTTACACGGTCGGCATCCTGCTCCAGGAGCCCCCGCTGACCGAGGACAAGACCGTCCTGGAGAACGTCCAGGAGGGTGTCGCCGAGATCAAGGGCAAGCTCGACCGGTTCAACGAGATCGCCGAGCAGATGGCGACCGAGTACACCGACGAGCTCATGGACGAGATGGGCAAGCTCCAGGAGCAGCTCGACCACGCCAACGCGTGGGACCTCGACGCGCAGCTGGAGCAGGCCATGGACGCCCTGGGCTGCCCGCCCGGCGACTGGCCCGTCACCAACCTCTCCGGTGGTGAGCGCCGCCGCGTCGCGCTGTGCAAGCTCCTGCTGGAGCAGCCCGACCTGCTGCTGCTCGACGAGCCCACCAACCACCTCGACGCCGAGTCGGTGAACTGGCTGGAGCAGCACCTGGCTCAGTACCCGGGCACCGTCGTCGCGGTCACCCACGACCGGTACTTCCTCGACAACGTCGCCCAGTGGATCTGCGAGGTCGACCGCGGCCGCCTCTACCCCTACGAGGGCAACTACTCCAAGTACCTGGAGACCAAGGCCGCCCGCCTCAAGGTCGAGGGCCAGAAGGACGCCAAGCGGCAGAAGCGCCTCAAGGAAGAGCTGGAGTGGGTGCGCTCCAACGCCAAGGGGCGCCAGGCCAAGTCCAAGGCGCGACTGGCCCGCTACGAGGAGATGGCCGCCGAGGCCGACAAGATGCGGAAGCTGGACTTCGAGGAGATCCAGATCCCGCCGGGTCCCCGCCTGGGCAACGTCGTCGTCGAGGTCAGCAACCTCAGCAAGGGCTTCGGCGAGAAGCTGCTCATCGACGACCTCAGCTTCACCCTCCCGCGCAACGGCATCGTCGGCATCATCGGCCCGAACGGCGCCGGCAAGACCACCCTGTTCAAGATGATCCAGGGCATCGAGCAGCCGGACTCCGGCGCCATCAAGGTCGGCGACACCGTCAAGATCTCCTACGTCGACCAGAGCCGCGAGAACATCGACCCCAAGAAGACGCTGTGGGCCGTCGTCTCCGACGAGCTGGACTACATCAACGTCGGCCAGGTCGAGATGCCGTCGCGGGCGTACGTCTCCGCGTTCGGGTTCAAGGGCCCGGACCAGCAGAAGCCGGCCGGGGTGCTCTCCGGCGGTGAGCGCAACCGGCTGAACCTGGCGCTCACCCTCAAGCAGGGCGGCAACTTGCTGCTCCTCGACGAGCCGACCAACGACCTCGACGTCGAGACCCTCTCCAGCCTGGAGAACGCGCTGCTGGAGTTCCCCGGCTGCGCCGTGGTCGTCTCCCACGACCGGTGGTTCCTGGACCGCGTGGCCACGCACATCCTCGCCTACGAGGGCGACTCCAAGTGGTTCTGGTTCGAGGGCAACTTCGAGTCGTACGAGAAGAACAAGGTCGAGCGGCTCGGCCCGGACGCCGCCCGTCCGCACCGCGCCACCTACAAGAAGCTGACCCGGGGCTGATCTTGCGGCACATCTACCGCTGCCCGCTGCGCTGGGCGGACATGGACGCGTACGGCCACGTCAACAACGTGGTGTTCCTCCGCTACCTGGAGGAGGCCCGTATCGACTTCCTGTTCCGCCCGGAGAAGGACTTCAAGCAGGGGTCCGTGGTGGCACGCCATGAGATCGACTACAAGCGGCAGCTCGTGCACCGCCACCACCCGGTGGACGTCGAGCTGTGGGTCACCGAGATAAGGGCCGCGTCCTTCACCCTCACCTACGAGGTGAAGGACGGCGACCAGGTCTACGTGCGGGCGTCGACGGTGATCGTGCCGTTCGACTTCGAGGCGCAGCGCCCGCGCCGGATCACCGCGGAGGAGCGGGAGTTCCTCCGTGAGTACATGGACGACGCGGAGGAGGGGGCCGTCGCGGCATGACGGTCCTCCACCTCGCCGACGAGGGGGAGGCGGCGGATCTCGCGGCCTTCCTCTCCCGGCTGCTCCACTACGACCGCGGGGCCGCGGTGCGCCTGCAGGCCGCCGGCACCGCGCTCGCCGTGTTCGGCCGGCCGCCGTCCTTCGAGGTGCTGGCGGTCCGCGCGGTGCGGCTGGCCAAGCCGTACGAGAGCGGTCTCGAGGTCACGCTGGACGTGACCGTGTCCGCCGGTGAGCTGCTGGAGTCGGTGGACGACGAGGCCGCCACCGCCACCGTGCCGCGGGCCGTGACCGGACCGCCGTGGGCCGGTGTGCTGCCGCCCCGCGGCGGCTGGCGCACCGAGCCGGGACTGCCCGGGCCCGACGGCCTCAGGTCGCTGGTGGCCACCGCGGTGGCCGAGTTCCGCTCCCGGACGGCGGAGTTGCCCGACGAGCGGCGCACCCGTACCGAGCTGGACCGCATCGGACGGGACATCTGGTCCCGGACGGTCGGGGACACGGCGCTGCCGGTCCGGGCCGTGCACGCGGCGCAGTCGCTCGGTTTCCTGCGGCCCGGCGCCCCCGTGGGCCTGCTCTCCTCGGGTGCGTGGCTGCGGCTGCGCACGCCCTACGGGGCGGTCGCCCTGCGGCGCGCCGGGCTCGGGGCGCTGGACGTCAGCGTCCGCTGACCCGGCCGCGGGGCGGGGCGGAACATCAGCCCGGCGTGTTCACCATCGAGGCCGCCGCGTAGGTCAGGTAGCTCCACAGGGTGTGCTCGTGCTCCTCGGAGAGCCCGAGCTCGTCGACCGCGACCCGCATGTGCTTCAGCCACGCGTCGTGCGCCGCGCGGTCCACCTGGAACGGGGCGTGCCGCATCCGCAGCCGCGGGTGGCCGCGGTTGGCGCTGTAGGTCGTCGGGCCGCCGAAGTACTGGATCAGGAACAGCGTGAAGCGCTCCTCCGCGGGGCCGAGGTCCTCCTCGGGGTACATGGGCCGCAGCAGCGGGTCCCCGGCGACCCCCTCGTAGAAACGGTGGACGAGCCGGCGGAAGGTCTCCTCCCCGCCGACCTGCTCGTAGAAGGTCTGCTCCTGAAGCGTGCCGCGCCGAATCTCTGTCACGCGTTCCATGGTCTCAGACGTCCCGGCATAGGACTCAAGACCTAGGACCCGCCGCTTACTGTGGAGACATGGGCGGGCACGCACCCGGCAGGGAACTGGAGGACCTCGGCGCCAGTGCGCGGGCGGCGCTGGTGCGGCGCATCGAGGCGAGCGGGGCCTGGACGGCCGATCCGGCCTGGCGGGAGGCGTTCGCGGCCGTGCCGCGCCACCTCTTCGTGCCGTACTACTACGTGGCCGTCGCGGGCGGCTACGAGCGCCGCTGGGGTGAGAGCCCCGACCCGCAGGCACGGGAGCGGTGGATACGGGGCGCCTACGAGGACGTCCCGCTGGCGACCCGGCTGCGCGACGGGGAACTGCTCTCCTCCAGCAGCCAGCCCTCGCTGATGGCGGACATGCTGACCGTGCTCGACGTGCGGGAGGGGAACACCGTCCTGGAGATCGGCGCGGGTACCGGCTACAACGCCGCCTTGCTGTGCCACCGGCTCGGCGACGACAAGGTCACCAGCGTCGACCTCGACCCGGAGATCACCGAGTCGGCCCGCCGGCACCTGGCCGCGGCCGGGTACCACCCGGTCGTCGTCACCGGCGACGGCGCCCGGGGGGTGCCGGAGCGCGCGCCGTTCGACCGGATCATCGCGACCTGCGCCCTGAGCACCGTGCCGCGGGCCTGGCTCGCCCAGAGCCGCCCCGGCGGCCGGATCCTGCTGCCGCTGGCCACCGGGCTGATCGTGCTCACGGTGACCGACGCCTCGCACGCCGAGGGGCGGTTCCTGCACACGCCCGCCTACTTCGTGCCGCTGCGCGGGGCCGGCCGGGCCGCGGAGCCGTTCCAGCTGGGCGGGGTGCCGCGCCGGGCCAGGGAGGACGACCTGTTCCGCTTCCTGCTGGCCCTGACCCGCGGCAGCCTCGACCCGGAGGAGGCGCTGTCGCTGTGGGAGCAGGAGGGCAGACCGCAGCGCGAGCGCTACGGCATCACCGTCAGCGGCGACCGGGAGTGGGCCTGGCTGGACGACCCGGAGGGGCCGTACGCCTGGCCCCTCCCGTCCTGACGGCCGTCCGGGCAACGGCCGAGGGCGGTAACCGTCGGACGGCCGTTCCGGCGGGCTGCGGCGTGGGTCAGCCGCGGCGGATCGTGATCGTCGTCCAGGCGCCCACGTGCACCCGGTCGCCGTCCTGGAGCGGTACGGGGACGAACGGCTGGATGGGGTCCTCCGAGCCGTTGACCGTCGTGCCGTTCGTCGAGTTCTGGTCGACGACCGCCCAGCTCCCGTCCGGCTGCTGCACCAGCACCGCGTGCTGGTGGGAGACGCCCGGGTCCTCCGGCGGCACCGACAGGTCGATGTCGGGGGTGTCGCCGGTGGAGTGCCGGCGGCGGCCGATGGTGATCTGGTTCCCGGTGAGCGTGCGCTGCTGCTCGGGCGAGTAGGCGGGCAGGTTCAGCCCCGCGGCCTCGGGTCCGGAGCGTTGCATCATCGCCATGAAGTACTCGCGGTCCGGGCCGATGGTCGCGGTCCAGGTCGCCGGTCCCTGCTGCGGCCGGGGCTGCTGCGGGAAGCCGCCGGTGCCGGGCGGGGCCTGGGAGGCGCCGGGCTGCGGGTAGCCGTAGCCGCCCTGTCCGGGGCCGCCGGGTCCGCCCGGGCCGCCGTGTCCGCCGGGCCCGGTGTGCGACGGCGGGGAGATCACCCAGTCGTCGTCACCGCCGCCGAAGGACGGGCCGCCCTGCTGCGGAGGACGCTGCGTCTCCTGCGGGAAGGCGGGCGGGGCCGGCGGGCCGGACTGGTGGAAGGCCTGCGGAGCACCACCGGGACCACCGGGGCCACGGGGGTTGCCGCCGTGCCCACCGGGACCGCCGCCGTGTCCGCCCGGACCGCCGGGTCCGCCCGGAGCACCGTGCCCACCGCCGCCGCCCGGGCCGGGCGGCGGCGGGACCGGGCGCGAGGGGTCGTTGCCGAATCCGGGCGGGCCGGAAGGACCGCCGGGACCCCCCGGACCGCCGTAAGCGCCGGGGCCGCCGGGACCACCGGGGCCGGGGCGGCCGGACGGGTCGCCACCGAAGGGCGGGATCGGCTCGGCCGGGCGGTTCACCTGCGACGGGCGCGAGCTCTGGTAGTCGAACGCGTCACCGCCACCGCCGTACGACGGTCCGCCCGGACCACCCGGGCCCGGCGGCTGGAAGCGCGCGCCCGGTCCGGGCGGGGGCGGAGCCGCGGGGGTGTACGAGGTCGCCGTGTTGGTGAGGAAGTTCCACCGGCACTCCTCGCAGAACGGGGCGCCGCCCTCACGCGGCGTACGGCACTGCGGGCAGAGCTGCGGCTCGGCGTTCGGCACGGCGGACAGGTGCGGCGGACGTCCGCCCGGCTGGCCGCCGGGGCCGCCCTGGCCGGCCGGGGGCGGGAAGCCGTAGCCGCCGGGGGGTGGCGGGGGAGGAGGCGGAGGCACGGCACCCGCCATGCGGTGACCGCAGACCTCGCACCAGTCGTCGGAACCCGACTGGTGTCCGTTCGGGCAGGTCGGCATGTCGGCGCGTCCCTCCTTCGATCTCTTCCAGGTCACTTCTTGACACGAACAGTCTTGGTGGACCGGGTTTCGAGCGTCATCTCGTCCGCCTCCGCGACCTTCGTCTTCAGTCGCACAGTACCGGTCGCCGCGTCGACCACGTCCACCACCTTCGCAAGCAGTTTCGCAGTATCCGCGTTCCCCGAGGCACTCGCGAGCTGAACGGCCCGGCCCAGTTTGGCCGTTGCTCCGTCGATATCGCCCGACTTGCGCAGATCGAGCCCCTGCTGGATGACTTGGGCCAGTTCGGCCTGCCCGGTGTAGTGGGCGACCTGGGGGTTGATCGACGTCGAGGCGACCATGTCGTCCGTCCACACGGCCCGGACCAGGCCCTGCGCGCCGAGGTCGTGGACGCCGCCGTCCGGCTGCGGCACGACCAGCGAGATCCTGGCCGCCAGCATCTCCTGCCCGACGTGGGCGGCCGGGACCCGTACGCACAGGTGGTAGTCACGGGACTCGTCGCCCCAGGAACCGAGGGGGTAGTCGCCGGCCCGGGGGCCGGCCTCGGTGCGCCGGCCGGTCAGTTCCTCGACCGTGGGGGCGACCTGCTTGAGGAACGTCACCGTGGTGTCGACCGGGGTCCACAGCCGCAGGGAGACGTCCGCGACCTCCTTGCCCATCGCCGTCTCCATCATCCGCGTGAAGTCGGCGGCCAGACCGGCCGGATCGGCGACGATGTCGGCGCTGCCGAGCAGCGCCGAGGCGATCCCTGTGACTTCTTTCACTTCCCAGTCGGTGCCCACGCCGCGGGCGTCGCAGGTGAAGCGGCCCGCGCACGCGTCGAGCGCGGCCTTCAGGTCCTGGGGCGACTCGTGCTCGTTGCGGCCGTCGGTGAGCAGGATGCCGTGGCGGATGGCGACGTCCGCCGAGGACAGCAGCCGGTCGGCCAGCCGCAGCCAGGTGCCGATGGCCGTGCCGCCGCCCGCGCCGAGCGAGCGCAGCGCCTGCTTGGCCTGCGCGCGGGTGGTGGCGTCGGCGACCGCGACCCGGCCGCCGCCGGGGTAGACCTCCTTGGCGACGTGCGTCCCGCCGATCACGGCGAAGTGGACGCCGTCGCGCAGGGTGTCGATCGCGGCGGCGGTGGCGTCACGGGCGTTGCGCATCTTGGCCGGCGGGTAGTCCATCGACCCCGAAGAGTCGACCATGATCGCGACCGCCGCGGAGGGGCCCTGGCCGGGTGCGTACAGGTGGGGCGCGCCGACCGCGCTGCCGATGGTGCCGCCGCCGGTCGCCGTCACCGTCACGATGGCGTTGACCTCGCGGGCGCCTTCCGGCAGGTACTCGTTCTGGTACACGTCCACCGAGAACCGGGGCGCGCTCGCTTTCGAGAAATTGGCCATGCCTGTTCCGATCCCCCTCCAGAGCCCCCGCCGAGAGCGGGGTCACGACGGTGGGCGGACCGGTCCCCTCCGGTCCGCCGAGCCACCCCCGAACGTGGCCTCAGGCCGATCCTGCCCCCTGGGGTACCGCCGGGAACGGCACGAGCGCCACTGTTACGTTGTCGTGGCCCCCGCCGTCCAGGGCGTGGCCGACGAGCACGCGGGCGCTGTGCAGCGGCTGCGCGGCGGCGTCGAGCGGCACGACGCGGGCCATCTCCTCGGCGGCCTCGGCGTAGTTCCACAGACCGTCCGTGCAGACGACCACCACACCGGGGCGGTCCGGCTTGAACGCGGCGGTGTGCGGCTCCAGTTCGTAGGCGTCCGCGCCGAGCCAGCCGGTGATGGCGTGGGCGCGTTCGTCGGCGTAGGCCTCGGCCTCGTTCATCAGGCCCGCGGCGACCATCTGCGCCGCCCAGGAGTCGTCCTCGGTGAGCCGGGCCGGGGGAGCGCCGCGGTCGACCGGGACCCAGTAGGCGCGGCTGTCGCCGACCCAGCCGACGACCAGCAGGCCCGAGGTCACCACGGCACCGACGATGGTGCAGGCCGGGGCGTTCTGGTGCGGGGCGTGCTCGCGGGCCGTGGCGGGCTCCTCCGCCAGCGAGTTGACCGCGTGGGAAGCGGCGACGATCGCCTCGTGCATGGCCTGCTGCGGGTGGGTGCCGCGCGGCAGGGCCGCCAGCAGCGTCTCGCTCGCCGCCTTCGCCGCGGCCGCCGAGGCGTCGTCGGGCCGGGTCGCCGAGGAGACGCCGTCGCAGACGATCGCCACGGCGGCGGGGGAGCCGTCGGGCAGCGCGGTGGTGCCGATGGCGAACGCGTCCTCGTTGCGGTGGTGGCGCAGGCCTCGGTCGCTGACCGCGGCCACCGGCCCGTACTCCTGCTCCATGTGGTCCCGTTCGCGCGGCTGGGCGTGGCCGCAGTTCTCGCAGTAGCCGTCGTCGTCCACGCGGCCGGCCCGGCAGGCGACGCAGACCGCGGTGCCGGTGCCCGCGGCCGGGGCCGCCGGTTCCGCGGACACCCGGGGGTCCGGCGCCTGGAGGGGGTAGTCGTCGGGCTGGGTGCGGTAGATCTCCGGCGCGTAGCCCTCGTGCTGCGGGTGACGGTCGAACCGCACCCCGTCCCCGGGCGGTGGGGCGGCAGCGCCCGGGGCCGCGCCGGCGGGCGGCACCCGCGGCGCCTCGGGGTACACGGCGGCGGGGGCGCCCTGGGCGGGCACCGCACCGTTCAGGGCGATGGTCGGGTTGTCCTCGGGCCGTGCCGGCACGGCGGACAGGTCGTATCCGCACGCGCCGCAGAAACGGTCACCCGACTCGAGGGGTTCCTCGCAGCTCGGGCAGGCGGACAACCGGGGCATCTGCGACATCAACTACACCCACGTCCGGGGGCGGTAACGATTGGCACGTTCCACCAGGTCGATCCTCTCCTCGCCGCCCCGCGCCAGCCGGGCCAGCATGCGGTACGAGCGCTCCAGTCCGAAACGCAGACCCCGCTCGTCCAGGTCGCTGCCGAGCAGCGTCCGTCCCCCGGCGGCGGGCTGGGAGGAACCCTGGCCCCCGGAGAGTACCCAGTCCAGGGCGCAACCGAGGACTTCGGCGGACAACTGCTCGCGCCGCGCCGGGTCCAGGCCGTACGCCTCCAGGGCCTCCACCTGCGCCGCGGCGGCCGTCAGGTCCTCCAGGAACGGCGCGTCCGAGGCCGTCGCCGTGCGCCCGCGCAGCCGCGCCCGGACGGCCGCCACGCGCGCGGCCGTGTAGTGGATGGACGACTCCGGCACGGACTCCAGCGTCCGGACGGCACCGCGCCGGTCCCCGCTCGCCAGCCGCACGCGGGCCAGGCCGAACGCGGCGCTCACATGGCTCGGGTCGGTCGACCACACCAGCCGGTAGTACTCGGCGGCGTTGTCGAGCTGGCCCAGCACCTCCGCGCACAGGCCCAGCGCCAGCTTCGGGGCGATCTCGCCGGGGAAGGCGTCGTAGATCGCGTCGAAGGCCAGCGCGGCGCCCTCGTCGTCGCCGGTCACCAGCGCGGTCAGGCCCCGATACCACACCACCCGCCAGTCGTCGCCCCGTTCGTCCTCCAGCGCGGCCAGCGACTCCAGCGCGGTGGCGGGCTCGCCGGTCTCCAGCCTGGCCCGGACCTGCCGCAGCCGCGTCTCGGGCGACGGGACCGGCGCGGCCGCCAGGGCGCCGAGCAGCTCGGCCGGGGCTGACGTCATCAGGCCGGCCAGGAAACCGGCGTTGGGGTCGGTCGGGTCCACCCGGGGCACCGGCAGGGCCAGGGCGGCCGCGCGGCTGTCGACCCGCTTGACGAGCCCGGGCGCGGGCCCGCTCCCACCGGCGGGCGGCACGGCGAGCGCCGCCCGGGCGGGAAGGGCGGCGCCGAAGCCGCGAGCCGTCCCGGCCGCACGCGCGCCCAGCCGGGACACCTCGCCGTCCAGGCGCGGGAACAACTCCGTGTCCGTGACGCGCAGTTCCGGACCGAACAGGGTGGACAGAGCGGGCCGGGCCCGGCCCGTCTGGAGCGAGACGACCTCGCGCAGCACGCCCGTGAGCTGCTCGGCCATCTCCTGCGCGGAGGCGAACCGGCGCGCCGGGTCGGGGTCGGTGGCGCGCACCAGGAGCCGGTAGAAGGACTCGTACTGCCGGAAGACCTCGATGTGGTCCGGGTCGGGCAGGGAGTCGGCGTAGACGTTCGTGTAGCCCTGGAAGTCGAAGGTCAGCACGGCGAGGGTCCGGGCGACCGTGTACAGGTCGCTCGCCACGGACGGCCCGGTCTCGGCGACCTCGGGCGCCTGGTAGCCCACCGTGCCGTAGATGGCCGACTCCTCGTCGTCCATCCTGCGCACCGCGCCCATGTCGATCAGCTTCAGCTGGTCCTCGGTCTGGATGGCGTTGTCGACCTTGAAGTCGCAGTAGAGCAGGTTGCGGCTGTGCAGGTGCCCGAGCGCCTCCAGCGCCTCGATGCCGTACGCGCACGCCTGCTCCACCGGCAGCGGGTCGCGCCGGCCCTGCGGGGTGCGCCGGGCGTTGGCGATCTCCTTGAGCGACTTGCCGCCCACGTACTCCATGACGATGTAGCCGTCGAGGGAGCCGGTGCGCTGGTCCAGGTGCTCCACGAAGTTGTAGATCCGCACGATGTTGGCGTGCTCGATCTCCGCGAGGAAGCGCCGCTCGGAGATGGCCGCCGCCATGGCGTCCTGGTCGCCGGTGTCGAGCAGGCCCTTGAGGACCACCCAGCGGTCCGAGACCGCCCGGTCGACGGCGAGGTAGATCCAGCCCAGACCGCCGTGCGCCAGGCAGCCCACCACCTCGTACTGGCCGTGCACCACGTCACCGGCCCGCAGCTTCGGCACGAACGAGTACGGGTGCCCGCACTTGGTGCAGAAACCCTCCGTGCGGCCCGGCCGGTCACCGCGCGCCCGGCCCACCGGGGCGCCGCAGTCCGACCGGGAGCAGAACCGCTTGCGCTCCGGCACCTCGGCCCTGTCCAGCACCATCGCGCGCGGGTCGGGCCGCGGGATCGGCGGCACCTGCACCAACCCGGCGCCCAGCCGCGCCCGGGAGGCCGAAGCGGAGGTGGACCCGGAGCTGCGCACGGACACCGAGCGTCCCGTCGATCCGCCCGACACCGAGCGCGACAGACGGCCCGAGACCGAGCGGCGGGACCTCGACGACTGCGAGGACGTACGCGCGCTGCGGCTGCCGGCGGACCCGCCGGAACCGCTCCTGCCTCCGGTGGTGACGCCGGTGGGAGCCGATCCGACCATGCCCGCCTCGGAGGCGGGACCACCGGCCGCGACGACCGGGGCCAGGCCGCAGGTGTCGCAGTACAGTTCGCCGCCGCCCACGTCCTCGTACGCGCCGCCGCAGCCGGGGCGCTGGCACGCCCGCCCCGACGGGCCGGGCGGCTCGTGCGGTGCCTGGCTCATCGACTCCCCCTCGTCGCTCACGCGTCCGGCCCCCTCCGGTCGTCCGCGGGCGCGCCCTGGTCCGGCACCCGCGGGCCGCCGAGCAGTTCGGCCGCCGCCTGCTGGTAGCGCAGCACGGCCTGTTCGGCGGCGCGCAGGTCGCAGGGGGCGCTCCACAGCATGCGGCGCGCCTTCTCGTACCGCTCCACCAGCAGCGCGTCCTCGGCGAAGCCGTGCCGGGCGACCTTCGCCCGGTACGCGTCGAGCCGGCCGCGCAGTTCGGCGCGGACCGCCAGCGGTGCGGTGACCGCCGTCAACGACTCACGGGCGCGCAGCAGTTCGTCCTCGGCCTTCTCCTCCAGGGCCTCCAGCAGCGGTGACAGCCGGTGCCACTGGGCATGCCTGCGGTACTCCGCGGCCGCCGCGAGCTGCTCCTGCAACGCGGTCGGGGGGCCGCTGACCACCGGCACCTCCGTCGCCGCGATCTTCGCCAGCACCTCGCCCCGGGCGGTGCGCGCCTCGGCGAGGGTGCGGTCCGCCCGGCTGAGGACGTCCCGCAGTTTCACGATGCGCAGCTCGGCGTCCTGGCGGACCGTCAGCACGGCGTCGATCTCCCGCCGTACGTCCTCCAGGGCCCGGGCCTCGCGGTCGTACACCGTGGTGTCCGGACGGCCGCCGCCCGGCGCCGAACTGCCCTCGGCGGCCACCCAGAAGGCCAGCGGATCGGAGATCACCTGCTCGCGCAGCCGGGTGAGCGTGCGCGTGATGCGTTCCAGGTCGTCACCCGCCGGATGCTCGCCGGGCCGCACGCCGACCGAGTGCGCGAGCCGCCGGGTGCGCTGGAGTTCGGCGGCCAGCAGGTCGATCCGGGCCGGCAGCGCCGACCAGACGGCGTCGGCGGCGACGACCACGTCCAGGCTGGTCGCGTACAGCTCGTTCATCCGGTCCACCAGCCCGGCGAGCGAGTAGCGCTCGCTGAGCTTCGTCGACGTCCCCTGCGGTGTCTGCGCGTTGGCGGTCGCCGCGGCACTGCCCGCGACCGTGACCGACTCGCCGTTCAGCAGCTCGGTCAGCTCCACCAGGTCCTCACGGCTGGACCAGCGGCGCCGGGCGCGGATGTCGCGGGCGGAGCGCAACGCGTCCGTGTACGCGTCGAAGTAGGTCCACAGCAGGGTGATCGACGCGTCCGTGGCCGCCCAGCGCTCCCGGGTGACGCCGGTCAGCTCGGCGCCCTCCAGGAGTCTGCGGCCCGCGTGGTCCTGCAGGGCGAGGAGCGAGGTCTCGATCGCTTCGTGCTCAGCGCCGAGCCGCGCCAGCGCACGGTCCACCTCGTCCCGGTCCATCACCGGCCCGGCGGGTCCCGTGACGCCCATCGATCACCTCTCGCTGCGGTTGTGCCGGTCGGGGGCCTGGTCGTAGGTCGCGGTTCGGGTCAGCTCGTGCGCAGGTACTCCGGTGCCGGTGGTTCCGACTTCTTCGCATCCCTGCCCAGTGTGGCCGACAGCCATTTCCCGTACGACGCCTGCCAGCCGTCGTCGCCGTCCTCGCGGTAGTCCACCAGGATCTGGTTGACCCGGCGTACCAGGTCGTCGGCGCCCTTCCTCATCGCCACGCCGTAGTACTCGGCAGTGAAGGCGTCGCCCTTGAGCTGGACCGTCGGGTCCTGGGCCGCCTGGCTCGCGGCGAGCGCGCCGTCGGTGACCACGGCGTCCACCTCGCCGAGCTGGAGCCTGACCAGGCAGTCGAGCTGGTTCGGGACCGTCGTGGAGATGTCCGTGCCGGCGGGAAGCCGGCCCTTCTTCTTGTCCTCCTCCAGCTTGGCGTACGCCGTGGAGCCCGCCGCCGTGCAGATCCTGCGGCCCGCGAGCGTGTCGTCGTAGCCCTCGACGGGCGACGACTTCGGCGCCAGGACCTGCTGGCCGGTCTTGAAGTACGGCGCGGAGAAGGCGACGTCCCGGATGCGGTCGCAGTTGATCGTCATCGTGCGGACCACCATGTCGACGCGGCCGTCCTGGATCGCCGGGATGCGCTGGTCGGTGGGGATCGCCTTGAACTGCACCGCGTCCCGGTCGCCGAGTATCTCCTCGGCGATGCGGTGCACGAGGTCGATGTCGAAGCCCTCCAGCTCGCCCGACTCGCCGCCGTTGGGGTCGCGGTAGCCCCAGCGATAGCTGTTCTGGTCGACGCCGACGACCAGTTTGCGCTTCTCGCCCGTGCGGCCCTTGATCGCCGCGATGGTGGCGCCGTCGGCGCGCGAGGGGGAGAGCGTCTGCTTCTCCGGGGCCTCGCAGTCCTCCTCTGCGCCGGCCCGGGCGATGTCCGCGGTGGCGGTGGTGCCGGCGGGCCCGGTGCCGTCCGAGGTGACGGCCTTCCTGGGCAGGCACAGGGCGACGAACGCCACCAGGGCGCAGACGACCGCCATCGCGGTCACTCCGCCCCAGCCCTTGAGGGGGGTGTGCACACGTCCTGCTCGCACGGGGGTGCCTCCCTTCGCCCGTTGCCCGTTCACCGGTACTCCGACAGTCTGCGGCCGATGCCCAGGACCGCTCCCGCGGCCCCCAGGACCGCGAGGCCGGCGGCCCCGGCCGGCAGGCCGGTGAGCGCCCCCCGGCCGTCACCGGCCGCCCGCTCGAACTCCCTCTCCTCGTGCGCCAGCGCCGTGCGCAGATGCGCGTCGACGCTGTCGAAGCACTCGCCGGTCGCGCCTTCGGCGCCGATGACCATGTCCAGCGCCTGCTGGTAGTTGCCGTTCTCGTCCTGCTCGCGGGCCGCGGCGTGGCGCTTCTTCCACTCCTGCATGTTGCCCAGGGCGGTCGTGACGGGCTTCTCGCCCGTCGCGTCGTCGGCGAGCTTCCGCGCCGCCTCCAGGCGCGCGCCCAGGGCCTCGATGTCCGCGCCGAAGTCGAAGTCGTAGGCGTCGTAGGTCCTGTCGCCGACCTTCTTCGTCTCGGCGCCGCGGGCCACCAGCGTGAGGTTCTCGTTGCCCCGGGCCTTCAGGGAGGCGATCCGCGCGTCGTGCAGGACGTTCAGGGAGCGGACGCCGTGGTCGTAGGAGTCGTTCAGGCCGGCGCGGGCGATGCTGTGCCCGGTGACGAGCCAGAGCAGGACGACCGTCGCGGTCGCGGTGGCCGCGACCAGGCCGTGGTTCAGGACCCGGTTGGTGCGCCGGTAGTCGCGGTGCTGGGCCCAGGCGAGGGCGGCCAGGGCCAGGACGCCCAGGGCGATCGCCGCCCAGGGGTAGGGCGTGGCGGCCGCGTAGTCCGCCCGCAGGCGCTGGTTCTCCTTCGTGTACAGGTCCTGCGCTGCCGGGAGCATCCGCTGCTGCATCTTCTCGTTGGCGTAGCGCAAGTAGGCGCCGCCCACCGGGAAACCCTGGCGGTTGTACGTGCGGGCCCGCTCGACCAGGCCCTTGTACTCGGGCAGCAGCCGGTTGAGTTCGGCGATCGTGCGCGCGGAGGGGGAGCCCGGCTCCGATGCGGCGGCCGCGTTGACCAGCTTCTCCGCGGCCGTGCGGATGTCCTTCTCGTAGCGGTCGCGGGAGGCCGCCGACTCCTGGCCGCCGGCGAGGAAACCGCTGGAGGCGGCGGTGTTGGCGTCCGCGAGGGACCGGTAGATGTCGGCCGCGTCGGAGCTGAGGGGCTGGCTGCTGGTCAGGACGTCGTCGGCGGCGGCCGCGCGGTCGGTCATCTGCCAGGCGCCGACGGCGCCGAAGGCGACGACGAGGGCGGCCAGCAGCGCGCCGATGACGCGCAGGCGGCCCGGTTCCGTGGTGGCGGCGGCGCGCAGGCGCTCGGCGCCCTCCGCGAAGGCCGTACGCCGGGGAGCGCCGGCCGGGGGAGGCGGGGACGACGGACCGGATGCCGGAGCGGGACCGGGAAGGGCCCGGGCCGGCGGGGCCGGCTGCGCGGGAACGGGCGGCAGGACGGGCAGGCTCGGACCCGGTGGTGGCGGTGTGCTGCCCCGCGGCATGTGTGTCACTGTGACCTCCCCCGTGGTCATCCGTCGCGGCAAGTATCGCTGCCGGGACCGACATCCGCACCGGCCTTGCCCGATCTTGGTCGGATCGCGGCGTGGAGCGCCACCCCTCGCCCGGGTACACGTCCCAGGGAGGGGTTCGGTTCCCGTACGGCGTGCCCGCACCGGCCGGACGCGCGGCTCACACGCCGTAGTGCGCCCGCAGTCGCTCCTGCGCCCCCTCCCGCGCCCCCAGTTGGTCCAGGCCCAGCAGGGCGGCGCCGAGGACCGGGCGGGCCGTGACCACCCGGGGGACCGCCTTGGGGGCCCGGTCGGCCAGCAACTGGGCGATGCGGTTGTTCAGTTGGGGGTGCCGGGCGGCCAGGACGCTGCCGCCGAGGAGAACCGGGGCCGGCTCGGACAGCAGGTCCAGGCGGGTGAGGGCCACCACCGCCATGGCGACCACCTCCTCCGCCTGGCGCTCCACGATCGCCCGGGCCACGGCGTCGCCCTGCGCCGCCGTGGCGAACAGGACCGGCGCCAGCTCGTGGCGCCGGGGGGCGGGCACGCGCTCCAGGTGCAGCGCCTCGATGAGGGCGTACATCGACGGCAGACCGAAGTGCGCGGGCAGGGTGCGGGACAGGGCGGTGGGGCCGCCCCGGCCGTCCTCCGCCCGCGCGGCGTGCCACAGGGCCTCCTCGGACAGCCCCCAGCCGCCGCCCCAGTCACCGGAGATCCTGCCGATCGCCGGGAAGCGGGCCGTGCGGCCGTCGGGGCGCATGCCGACGCAGTTGATGCCCGCGCCGCACACGACCGCGACCCCCCGCGGTTCGGTGGCCCCGGCCCGCAGGATCGCGAAGGTGTCGTTGCGGACGGTCACGCTCGTGCCCCAGGCGCGCTCGCGCAGGGCCCGGGCCAACTCCTCCTCCTCGACGGGGAAGTCGGCGTTGGCGAGACAGGCCGAGACGTGATCGACCGAGGCGAGACCGGCGTCGGCGAGGGCCCGGCCGACGGTCTCGGCGAGCCCTCGCACGGCCGTGTCGACGCCCACCGCCGGCGGGCGGAAGCCGCCGCCGCGTGCCGTGGACAGCACCTCCCCGTCCGCCGAGACGACGGCGACGTCCGTCTTGCTGTTGCCCGCGTCGACGGCGAGGACATGCGCGCTCACGCCCACGCCAGGTGCTCCCGGTTGTGCGCGATCAGCCGGTCGGTGAGCTGCTCGGCGTACGCGTACTGGCCGACCAGGGGGTGGGCGAGCAGGGCGCGGAAGACCCGCTCCCGGCCGCCGTGCAGGGCCGCCCGCAGGGCCAGGTCCTCGTAGGCCGTGACGGCCGAGATCAGGCCCGCGTACAGGGGGTCCACCGGCGCGACCGGCAGCGGGGAGGCGCCCTCGGCGCCCACCGCGGCCTGCACCTCGACGACCGCGTCGTCGGGGAGGAAGGGGAGTGTGCCGTTGTTGTGCGTGTTCACCACCTGGTAGGGGCTGCCCGCCCCGCCCAGCAGGGCGGCGGCCAGGTCCACGGCCGCCTCCGAGTAGAAGGCGCCGCCCCGCTTCGCGAGCAGCTCCGGCTTCTCGTCCAGGGCCGGGTCGGCGTACAGCGCCAGCAACTGCCGCTCCATCGCGGCCACTTCCGCCGCCCGGGACGGCTTCGTGCCCAGTTCCCGCACGACCTCGTCGTGGGCGTAGTAGTAGCGCAGGTAGTAGGAGGGGACCACGCCCAGGGTGTCGAGGAGCCGGCGGGGCAGGCGCAGGTCGGCGGCGATGGTGTCGCCGTGCCGGGCCAGCAGCCGCGGCAGGACGTCCTCGCCCTCCGGGCCGCCGCGGCGCACGGCGGTCTCCCAGGTGAGGTGGTTGAGGCCGACGTGGTCCAGGTGGAGCTCGGACGGCTCCAGGGAGAGCAGGGCCGCGAACTTGCGCTGCAGGCCGATCGCCACGTTGCACAGGCCGATCGCCTTGTGGCCGGCCTGGAGCAGGGCTCGGGTCACGATGCCGACCGGGTTGGTGAAGTCGATGATCCAGGCGTCGGGGTTGGCGCGGCGGACGCGGTCCGCGATGTCGAGCACGACCGGGACCGTGCGCAGGGCCTTCGCCAGGCCGCCGGCGCCCGTGGTCTCCTGGCCCACGCAGCCGCACTCCAGGGGCCAGGTCTCGTCCTGCTCGCGGGCGGCCTGTCCTCCCACGCGCAGCTGCAGCAGGACCGTGTCCGCGCCGTCCACCGCCGCGTCCAGATCGGTGGTGGTGGTGATGCGGCCGGGGTGGCCCTGACGGGCGAAGATGCGGCGGGCCAGGCCGCCCACGAGGTCCAGCCGGTCCTCGGCCGGGTCCATCAGGACCAGTTCCGTGACCGGCAGGGTGTCCCTCAGGCGGGCGAAGCCGTCCACGAGTTCGGGGGTGTAGGTCGAGCCTCCGCCGACCACGGTGAGTTTCATGTCTAACCCTTTACTCCGGTGAGCGTGACGCCCTCGACGAACGCCTTCTGGGCGAAGAAGAACACGAGGATCACGGGGGCCATGACCAGCACGGTGGCGGCCATGGTGAGGTTCCAGTCGGTGTGGTGGGCGCCCTTGAAGGACTCCAGGCCGTAGGACAGGGTCCACGCGCCGGGGTTCTCCGAGGCGTAGATCTGCGGCCCGAAGTAGTCGTTCCACGCGTAGAAGAACTGGAAGAGGGCCACCGCGGCGATGCCGGGTCTGGCCATCGGCAGGACGACCTTCAGCAGCGTGCGCAGGTCGCCGCAGCCGTCCACCCTCGCCGCGTCGAGGTACTCGTCGGGGATCGTGGTGAGGAACTGGCGCAGCAGGAAGATCGAGAAGGCGTCGCCGAACGCCATGGGGACGATCAGCGGCCACAGCGTGCCCGACAGGTCCAACTGCTTCGCCCAGAAGAGGTACATCGGGATGATGACGACCTGCGGCGGCAGCATCATCATCGAGATGACCAGCATGAGCGCCAGATTCCGGCCCCGGAAGCGGAACTTGGCCAGGGCGTAGGCCACGGGGATCGAGGAGACCACCGTGAGGACCGTGCCCAGGCCCGCGTACAGCAGGGTGTTCCGCCACCAGGTGAGGAAGCCGGGGGTGTCGAAGACCTTGGTGTAGTTGCCCCATTCCCAGGTGCGCGGGATCAGGTCGCGGCTGAGCGCCTGACTGTCGCTCATCAGGGAGGTGAGCAGCACGAAGACGAAGGGGAGCGTGAAGAACAGCGCGGCCGCGATGCCGAGGGAGTGGACGGCGATCCACTCCAGCAGGGCCCGGCGGCGGGCCGTGCGGGCCGCGGGCGAGGGCGGCGGCGCGGCGGACTCCAGGGGCCGTTCGAGTACCCGGGTCATCTCCCACCTGCCTGGATCAGGCCGCCCCTGCGGCGCATCAGGAGGGCCGTGAAGGCCATGGACAGGGCGAACAGGACCAGCGCGACCACGCAGGCCGAGCCGTAGTCGAAGCGCTGGAAGCCCAGGTTGTACACGAGCTGCGGGAGGGTCAGGGTCGACTTGTCCGGGTAGCCGGGCTCGAACATGGTGCCCGCGCCCTGGATCACGCCGGAGGCGACCTTCCCGGCGATCAGCGGCTGGGTGTAGTACTGCATCGTCTGGATCACCCCGGTGACGACCGCGAACATGACGATCGGCGAGATGTTCGGGAGCGTGACGTAGCGGAAGCGCTGCCAGCGGGAGGTGCCGTCCAGTTCGGCCGCCTCGTACTGCTCCTTCGGCACGTCGAGCAGGGCCGCCATGAAGATGACCATCAGGTCGCCGATGCCCCACAGGGCCAGCAGGGTCAGGGCCGGTTTGGACCAGGCGGGGTCGTTGAACCAGCCCGGGGCCGGCAGGCCCGCCTCGCCGAGGATCGAGTTGACCGGGCCCGTGCCGGGGTTGAGCAGGAACGCGAAGGCCATCGTGGCCGCCACGGGCGGGGCGAGGTACGGCAGGTAGAACAGGGTGCGGAAGACGCCCGTGGCCGTCCTGATCCGGGTGATCAGCAGCCCCACGCCCAGGCCGAAGGCCACCCGGAGCGTGACCATGACGACCACCAGCCACAGGGTGTTGCGCAGGGCGGGCCAGAACAGCGGGTAGTGCTCGAAGACGTAGGCCCAGTTCTTCGTGCCCGCCCACACCGGCGGCTTGAAGCCGTCGTAGCGCATGAAGGAGAAGTAGACGGTGGACAGCAGCGGGTAGGCGAAGAAGACCGAGAAGCCGATCAGCCAGGGGGACAGGAACGCCAGGGTGCGCAGGGCCGAGCGGCGGCGTTTCGCGCGCAGCGTGTGGGTGCTCATGGCCTACTTCGCCTGCGCGATGTCCGTGTCGATCTGCTCGGCCGTCCTCTTCAGGCCCGCCTTGAGGTCGGTGGCCTTGCCGCTCTCGTACTCGTAGCCGAACTGCTGGATCGTGGTGAGGTAGACGCCGCCGTTGACGGAGGCGGGGGACGTCGTGGAGTGGGGGTTCGCCGCGATCTCCAGGAACGTCTTGAAGCGCGGGTCGTACGTCAGCTTCGGGGACTTCAGCGCCGCGAGCGTCGAGGGGACGTTGTGGATCGCGTTGGAGAAGTTCACCACCGCGTCGGTGTCGGTGGTCATGTACTTCACCAGCTCCCAGGCCGCGTTCTGCTTCCTGCTGGTCGCGGCGATGCCGGCGATGGTGCCGGTGATGTAGCCCTTGCCGTACTGGTCGGCCTGGTCGTCGGGGACGGGCAGCGGGGCCACGCCGATCTCGAACTCCGGCTCGGCCTCCAGGGCCATGCCCAGGCGCCACTCGCCGTCGAGCTGCATGGCGACCTGGCCGGTGTGGAAGGGGTGCTTGGGGCCCCACTCGTCGCCGAGCTTCGAGCGGTACGTCTCCAGCCTGCGGTAGCCGCCGAGGGTGTCGACCAGCTTCTTCTGCAGGGTGAAGGCCTTCTCGAAGGCCGGGTCCTTGCCGACGTTGGACTTGCCGTCCTTGTCGAAGTAGGTGGGGGAGAACTGGCCGAGGTAGTGCTCGGTGGTGGTCTCCCAGCCGTGGTAGTTCGGCATGAAGCCGAGCTGCTCGTACGTCTCCCCCCGCGGGATCGTCAGCTTCTTCGCGACCCGTTCGAACTCCGACCAGGTCTTCGGCGGGGCGGTGACGCCGGCTTTCTCGAAGGCCGTCTTGTTGTAGTAGAGGCCGTAGGCGTCACCGAGCAGGGGGACCGCGCAGCGGTTGCCCTCGAACTGCGTGTACTCGTTCATGGCCTTCGGGAAGGTCTTCTCCGGGTCGATGCCCGACTTGTCGAAGAAGGGGTCGAGGTCGACCAGCGCGCCCGAGGAACAGAACTTGCCGACGTTGTTCGTGGTGAACGACGAGATCACGTCCGGGGCCTTGGCCCCGCCGGCGCGCAGCGACTGGTTGATCTTGTCGTCGGTCATGTTGCCGACGACGTCGACCCGGATGTTCGGGTGCGTCTTCTCGAAGCCGGCGACCAGGTCCTCGACGGCCTTCACCTCCGAGGGCGCGCTCCAGGCGTGCCAGAAGGTGAGGGTCGTCTCCTTGGACGCGTCGTCGTCCGCACCGGCGCCGGGCTGACCGGTGCAGGCGGTGGCGAGAAGGGCGACGGAGGCGGACGCGGCGAGCACGAGGGCCGCTTTCCTGGGCATTTTGGGCATGGTGAAGCTCCCTGGGGCACGGGGTGAGGAGGGGAGGAGGGGAAACGGGAGGGGCGGAGCTAGCGGGAGGTGTCGAAGACCTCGTCGCGGGTGGTCGCGAGCGCGCTCTCCAGCGCACCGCGCAGCACGGGGTGTTCACGGACGTCGCCCACGACCAGGCGGGGGCGCGAGGCGGCCAGTTCCTCCAGTTCGGCCTGGACCAGGGCGCGCAGCGGCTCACCGCCCGAGGTGAGGGCCGCGCCGCTCAGCACGACCAGCTCGGGGTCCAGTACCGACACCAGGGAGGCCAGACCGGTGGCCAGCCGGGTCGCGTAGGCGCGCAGCAGCTCGCGGTGCGGCTCGTCGCCGGCCTGCGCGGCCCGGGCCACCAGCCGGGCGGCAACCTCGGCGTACGAGCCCTGCGGGATGTCCTCGACGCCGAGGTCGCGGGCCAGGCGGGGGACGGCCTGGGAGCCGGCCAGCTCCTGGTAGCCGCCGCTGTTGGCCTTGGTGACCTTGCGGACCAGGGGCGTGCCCGGCACCGGAAGGAAGCCGACCTCGCCCGCGCCGCCGGTCCAGCCGCGGTGCAGCCGGCCGCCGAGCACGAGGGCGGCGCCCAGGCCCTCCTGGTTCCACAGCAGCACGAAGTCGGTGTGGCCCCGGGCCGCTCCGAGGCGCTGCTCGGCCAGGGCGGCCAGGTTGACGTCGTTCTCGTACTCGAACGGCATCGGCAGGGCGGCGGCGAGTTCGTCCAGCAGGGTGGGGGAGTGCCAGCCGGGCAGGTGGGAGGCGTAGCGCAGCCGGCCCGTGGTGGGGTCGAAGGCGCCGGGGGTGCCGATGACCAGGCGGTGGACGTCGTCCCGGGCCAGGCCCGCCGCCTTCACCGCGCCGTCCAGGGCGTCGGTGACCTGCTGGACGACCGGGGTGCCGGTGCGGCGGCCGGGGGTGGGCAGCTCGAAGCGGCCGACCGTGCGGCCGGTGATGTCGGCGACCGCGGCGAGGATCCGCTGCGGGGTGACGTCGAGTCCGGCGGCGTGACCGGAGGCCGGGTTGACCTCGTAGAGCTGGGCGCTGGGGCCGGGGCGGCCCTCGGTCGTGCCGGTGGCCAGGACCAGGCCGGCCGCCTCCAGCCGGGCCAGGAGCTGGGAGGCGGTCGGCTTCGACAGCCCGGTGAGCTTGCCGATCCGGGTGCGTGACAGCGGCCCGTGCTCCAGCAGCAGGTCCAGGGCGGCCCGGTCGTTCATGGCGCGCAGGACGCGCGGGGTGCCCGGCGTTCCGGCGGTTCCTGCCATGCGTGTCCACACCTGCCCTTCGCTGCTCAGCTTCTCAGTGATCCGGTGGGGGAGTCCATCGGGGGCCACTCTCCGCGGCTACTGTTAGGAAAGTTTCCTGTTCGGTGGGGAGGAAGGTATGCCCGTCGCCGGGCGGGCGTCAATAGGGACGGTTCACCGGCGACGGGGCCGGCGAGCGGGGCCGGCGGGAGGGCCCGCCGGCGTGCGGGCATGCGGAAGGGCGGCACCCGGACCGCGGGTGCCGCCCTCCCGAGCGGGTTCGGCCGCTACTTCGTGGTGCTCGTGGGCGGGACGAGCGGGGACGCCGCCGCCGACTGCGGGGACGAGGCGTTCGCGTACACCGAGGGGGGTGCCATCGACGCCGTCGGGTCGGCGGAGGTCTCCTCCACCGGGGCCGTGGCGCCGCCGACGATCCGGATGCCGGCCGCGTCGAAGGCCCGCTTGACGCGCCAGCGCAGCTCGCGCTCCACGGTCAGGGACTTGCCGGGCATGGTCTTGGCGGAGATGCGCACGACCATCGAGTCCAGCAGCACGCTGTCCAGGCCCAGGACCTCGATCGGGCCCCACAGCAGCTCGTTCCAGGGCTCCTCGGCGCCCATCTTCTCGGCGACCTCGTCCAGGGTCGCCTTGACCCGGTCCAGGTCCTCCCCGGCGTGCACGGTGACGTCGACGTTGGCCGTGGCCCAGCCCTGCGAGAGGTTGCCGATGCGCTTGACCTCTCCGTTGCGGACGTACCAGATCTCGCCGCCCTCGCCGCGCAGCTTGGTCACCCGCAGGCCGACCTCGATCACCTCGCCGGAGGCCACGCCCGCGTCGATGCTGTCGCCGACGCCGTACTGGTCCTCCAGGATCATGAAGACGCCGGACAGGAAGTCCGTGACCAGGTTGCGGGCGCCGAAACCGATCGCCACACCGGCCACACCGGCGGACGCCAGCAGCGGGGCCAGGTTGATGTTGAACGCGGAGAGGATCATCAGGGCGGCGGTGCCCATGATCAGGAAGCTGGCCACCGAACGCAGCACCGAGCCGATCGCCTGCGAGCGCTGGCGGCGGCGCTCGACGTTGACCAGCAGGCCGCCCAGACCGGCGCCGTCCACCGTCTGCCCGGTGCGGCTCATCCGGTCGATGAGCTTGGTGATCGCCCGGCGCACCGCGACCCGCAGCACCGCCGCGATCACCAGGATCAGCAGCACACGCAGGCCGATGGCGAGCCAGGTCGACCAGTTCTGCTCCACCCAGCCGGCGGCGTTCGTCGCGCTCTCCTGGGCGTCCTCCAGCGAGGGCACTCTCGGGGTGCCCGTCTCCGAGGGGGTCGGCGACGGAGAGGGGCCGGCGGCCCACAGGACGGCGTCCGCGACGGACAAGGACACGACAGGTACCTCCAGGTGCAGCGGTCTGCCCCGGTGCGGCGGTTCCGGGGGGTCGAAGGTCACGGCTGGGTCACCGAAGGGGCAGAACCACCACACTAACGGGGCATTGTGTGTGCTCTCGAAGAATGTGTGAAGGAGAGACGGGCCTCACCCGGGCTTGAACAGGCCATGTTCCCGGGCATGCATCCGGTGTGGTCGAAAACACTCCCAGCCCGTTACGGGGACATGGTGGCGCTTCCACCAGGCATGAGGGGAGACTGACTACGAATCGTCCCGGCGCGAGCCACGCGCCGCCGGCGTCCAAGGAGGCATCCGTGCCGCATGTCCTGGTCCTCAACGCGTCGTACGAGCCGCTCGGCGTCGTACCGCTCCGCCGCGCGCTCGTCCTCGTCCTCGAGAACAAGGCCGTCTGCCTCGAGGAGTCCGGCGCCTATCTGCACAGCGCGACCGTCACAGTCCCCGCACCCAGCGTGGTCCGGCTCAAGCGTTTCGTGCGGGTTCCCTACCGGGGGCCCGTTCCTCTGACCCGCCGGGCGCTGTTCGCCCGCGACGGGGGCCGGTGCATGTACTGCGGTGGCGTCGCAACCAGCGTCGACCACGTCGTCCCGCGCAGCCGCGGGGGCAAGCACGTCTGGGACAACGTCGTCGCGTCCTGCCGTCGCTGCAACCACGTGAAAGCCGACC
Source organism: Streptomyces sp. AHA2 (assembly GCF_036857595.1). Lineage (NCBI taxonomy): Bacteria > Bacillati > Actinomycetota > Actinomycetes > Kitasatosporales > Streptomycetaceae > Streptomyces > Streptomyces sp. AHA2. The sequence continues at coordinate 50,223 of NZ_JAUQWJ010000006.1, read as the reverse complement.
GGCACCTGGTCGAGATCGGCTGGCGGCTGCGCCACAAACCCGCCCCGCCCACCGGCCTGGCCTGGCGCATCATCGGGACCGGGCACCGGGACCCGCGCTGGCTGCCGTACCTGCAGCCGTACGGCGCGGACGACGCCCTGGCCCGGATCGACGGCATTTCGGCCTGACGGTCCGGGTTTTCGCACAGGCGCCGTCGGGAGCGTCCGCGGTCGCTCCCGACGGGGAGCCGCGGGCTCAGGCGGCGACGCCCCGGCTTCTCAGCAGGGCGGTGTAGGCCGCCTCGGCGGCGCGTCCCTCGACGGTCCCGGGCGGCGTGTGGGTCAGAAACGTGCGCGTGTTCCCATGATGGAGGATCGTCCCGCCATGCATGACCGTGACATTGTCCGCTTCTTCCGCCAGGTCGGCGACGTCATGGGTGGACAGCAGAACCCGCACGTCGTCGGTCAGACCGCGCAGAATGTCGCGGAACACGCGGCGCTGGTAGGGGTCCATACCCGCGGTCGGCTCATCCAGCAACAGGAACCGAGCCCCGTGCACGAGAGCTCCGGCGACGCCGACGCGCCGCAGCTGGCCGCCGGAGAGCTGGCTTGTACGGGCGTCGGTCTTGTCGGTCAGTTGCACCCGTGCCAAGGCTCTGCGGGCTTGCTTCCAGGCGTCGGTGCGGTTCATGCCCTTGAGCCAGCCGATGTAAGCGACGTACTCGCGCGCCGTGAGCGTCGGCATGGGCACGATGTCCTGCGGCATCCAGGCCACTGCCCGCCGGTACGCCGAGGTCCCCGCAGGAGCACCGGACAGGGCGATGTGCCCCCTTTGTGGCTTGGTCGCCGACGCAGCGAGCTTGAGCAAGGTCGACTTTCCGGCGCCGTTGGGTCCGAGCAGGACCGTCAGGCCGTCAGGCAGGACGTACGAGAAATCCCGTAGGACCGGCTGCTTCCAGCGCCGATAACTGTACGTACAGTTGCTGAGTTCCAGTGTCACGCTGTTTTCCTCGACGAGCGGATCTGGGCGGCGAGGCCGATGGCGAACGCTGCCAGGGAGGCGGCTACCGCGAACGTGCTGTCCGCAGGCAGTGCGACGACGGTCCAAGGGCGCGGGATGTTCCCGCGGAATCCGACGACCGCTACGGTGACCAGCCATCCCACGGGGAACATGACGGCCGCTGAGCCCGCCCACGCCCGTCCGAGCAGCATCAAGCCGGTCAGGAAGACGGCGTTACGTCCCCCGGTGGTGGCTGCTGCTGTGCTCTGCACAGCGGCGATGACGGCACTGCACAGCACTGCCGCGCCCATGACCGCGATGACGAGGGCATTGTCCATCCGTGTCACGGGCCGTGTTCCGGAGACCTCCGCCGCGGGGAGCCGTGACTCCAGCATCGCCATCAGGAGGGCGAGCACCGGCACGGGCACGAACAAGGAGAGCGCGACCCGAGGGCTGCCGGTGATCGAGGGCAGCAGCACCGTGGTGTCCTGGACGGCGAACAATGCGGCGGCGAAGACGACCAAAGCGAGTGGCAGCAGGATGTGGCCCTTGCGCGCTTTGAACCACCAGCTCACGACGTGTTGGCCTTGCAGGTGGCGAGAGTCCGCTTGATCCACTTGCTCTGCTCGGTCTGCGGCGTGGCCAGCACCCGGGCGACATCGGCCCGGACCTGCTTTTCGACCTGTCGGCCCGCGGGATTCAGACCTTCTTGCTCCCGGCGCATCTGGTAGGCCTTCTCCTGACCGGTCTTCATCGCCGCCCACAGCCACACGGAGTGGGCGGTGCGGACGTCGACTTCCTTGCAGTGGAAGCGCAAGGCGCGCACCACGACCTGGTACACGGCGTCGCCCCTCGGAACCGGGCGGGTCAGCATCATGCGCCACACCGTATCCGTGGAGGGCTTCTGGTGACGGCCGTTGACGTAGCCGTCGGTGATGAGGCGGGGCTTCGCCGATGTTGCCCCTGCGGCGCGGAGCACCCGCAGGGCCTCAGCGGTGTCGCGCTGGACCTGTGGTAGATGCCGCGCGTTGAACTCCGGTACACACATGCGCGGCGAACTGCCGGCGCACTCCATCACCACGTTCCCCGTGGTCAGCGGTGGAGCGGCTGGCCAGTCAGCGGCCGTGCGGTAGGCGCCGAGAGCACCACTCGCCGCCACGGCGACCGCGACCGCAACCCGCAGCACCCGCCATCCGCGGGGCAACCAAAGGATCATCAATCCCACTGCTATGCCGCCAGCCAGCAGTACGGGTACCACTACGGTGACGAGTTCGGGAACCTCACCGAAACCGATGCTGCCGAACTGGCCGGAAACATGGCGAGGCCAGTAAGGCAGTACCGCCCTGGTGAAGGCGACGACGACCCAGTCGGCCACCGCGAGGATCGGTGTGGCGATGATGCGGGGAACCCAGCAGCCGACGGCGAATCCGAGGACGGCGTGCGCGACGGACACCGTCATAGCGGCGAGGGGCAGACGCAGACTGTCGAGACTGGGCATGGTTGCCGACCTGGCCAGCGATACGGCCGGAGGAATAAGCAGCACCGACCACGAAAGCGCGACCACCGGGGTCAGGACATTGGCCGCGATCCGGTAGCGTGTGCGGGCGGGTGCCAGTGCCCAAATTCGTGCGTTCTTGAGACGCCCGCTCTCCCAGCAGGCCAGTGCGGCGGCCGTCGCGTAAGCCAGTGCATAAAGAGTCATCAGAGGCTCTGCGACAATGGTCGGCGCATAATGGTAGTAGCTTGATAGAGGGGCCTTTTCTCCTGAGAGATAGTAAAGAGCAGTCAACAGGAGAACGATGGGAGCAGCCCACCGTACGCTACCGCTGCGCAGGGCGGTGCTGAATTTCATGAGATTCTCACCGAACCGCTTATTCGGCCGAAAAGGGGTGCCCCGGCGGGGCACCCCTGAATGCTGGATTGTCAGTCGGCCTTGGTCATGTCGACCGAGACCGAGCTCACGCTCAGCTGCGGGCCGAAGGTCGAACCACCGATCTTCGCAATCTTGAAGTAGTAGTCGCGCATACCCGACGGAAGGTCGGTCCACTCGCCGTTGCTTGTGCCGCCGCTGAAGCAGGCCGTGAACGTCTTATTGTCGTAGGCCTCGTCCGGCTGGAACGAGATGTCGTTCCACCTCTGAACGTCGGTGCTCTTCGAGCCGTCAGTGGTGCAGCCGGTGAAAAGCACCTGTGAGTACAGCTCGTCCGACCAGCGCCGAGAATCGAAGCCTGCGCTGGCGCCACTGATGGAGCTGCTTCAGTTGGCCTCGGCTATCGGCGCCAGTGCGAGAGTCGCCGCCGCTGCCGTACCGATCACCATGGAAAAACGCGCGCTGCGCTTCGTATTTCCCCGTCCCTTCGTGTATAGAGCACGGGACAGGTGTTTGCGAGAACATCATATCCCCCCACGTCCCCTTCCCCCCGTGCAGGCCAAGGGGCATGACCTGCGGTGAACTCTACTGACGCAGTTCACGGAGCGTCAACTTTATATTTGCCGCGTGGTTGCATTTCCGTCACCCGGTGCCCTGTTTGGGTCCTTTCTTCGCCGAGGGAATATGTCGGCGTGGTCAGTATTGACCTTGATGTCCGGTGATGCTTTCTCAGGCTTCAGGGCGGAGCCCACCCCGTGACCGCGTACACCTCCGCCGACCACAGCGAGTACCCGTACGGCGTGGCCCGCTTCTCGCCCTGGACGCGGACGAAGCGCACGTCCCGTTCGTCCATGCGGACGCTCTCGACGCCGCCCCGGCCGTCCCGCACCGCGGCCGCCGTCCGCCAGCGGCGGCCGTCCGGCGAGACCTGGACGCGGTACGCCGACGGGTGGGCGTCCTGCCAGTGCAGGACGACGTGCCCGAGCCGTTCCGGACGGGTCAGTTCGACCTGCCACCAGGCTGCGTCGTCCACCGGTGACGACCAGCGGGTCGCCGGATCGCCGTCGTTCGCCGCGGACGCGGGGAAGTCGGGCGTCTCGTCGCCGGAGGAACGGGCCGTGCCCGGGCGGGCGAGATCGGGGCCGCCGGTGGGGGGGACGGCCCGGACGGTGAGCGTGCGGGACGCGCCCGCGAAGCCCAGCCGGACCTGGTACGACCGCACCGGCGTGCCGCGCTCGACCGTGACCTCGACGGGGACCTCCGCCGCCGGGCCGCGCGGGACCGTCAGCTCGCCGCGCGGCGCCCGGACCCGTACGCCCTCGGGCGCCTCGACCGTGAGCCGGCCGCGGGTGGCGGCGGGGCGCAGGGAGCCGAGCCGCACCGTCAGCTCCTGCGTGCGGCCGGTCTCCACGTCCACGTGGTCGCGGGCCAGGCCCAGAAAGACGGCGGGGGAGTCGCCGAACCAGGGCACGAGGTGCCGCACGCGGGACGGCCCGGCCCCGGCGACCCGTACGGCGTCCACTCGCCCGGCCTCCCGGCCCTCCCGGCCCTCCCGGTCTTCCTTGCTCTCCGGGTTCTCCCGGTCCTGCCCGTCCTCCCGGCCCGCCAGGCGTACCTCGGTCGCGCCCGAAGCGTCCAGGCGGCCCACCTCCTGCCAGCCCCGCCCCGGCACGTGTGCCTCCACGGTGCCGGAGGTGCCCGGGTCGGTCAGTACCGTCACGGCCGTCAGCGTCCGGGGGCGCGGGAAGCGCAGGGTGCGTCCGTCGCCGGGGGCGCGGGGCGGCTCGTGGTCGATGCCCGACCAGGCCGTGTAGGACTTCTGCGCCCGCCGCAGGAAGGGGTCGAGGACGACCGTGCCGACCCTGGCTTGCGCACCGCCCAGCGCCGACCTCAGCTCCCCGATCCTGCGGTACGCCCCCCAGGCCGCCGCGGCGTCGCCCGCGCGCTGCGCGTCGAGCATGTCCAGAGCGGTCGTGCCCGCCTCCCCGTAGCGGGCGAGCTGCCCCGACCAGGGGGCCACCTCGGCGGCGAGGCCGGTGCCCGCCAGACGGCGCGGCAGCTCGCGCAGCACGGTGAAGGCCGCGCGCAGCCGGTCCGCCGGCGCGTCGTCCCGCCGCGTTCCGGCGGCCGTCCGGGACGCCCAGTACGCCTCTGTCAGCGGCCGCAGGTACGCCGACTCCTCGGCGTCCAGCACCGACGAGGCGTCGTTCCCGGCGAGCGCGGTCAGGGCCTGCTCCCGGCGCCGGTCCCCTCCCGCCAGGTCGGTGATCGCCGCGCGCCAGGACCGGTCGGGCCGGTAGGCGCGCGGGTTCCAGGCGAAATCGGCCGCAGTGAACAGGGGGATGCGGGAGGCCTCCGGCTGCTGCATGGCGTTGGCCAGCAGTCCGGCCGAACCGGTCGCGACGGCCGGCTCCCGGCCCTGGTAAGGGCCGAGGAAGAGGCGGCCGGGGGCGTAGTCGTTGACCGGGTAGTTGTCCATCGTGACCAGCGCGTGCCCGAACGCCCGCCGCGCCTCGGCCAGTTCGCGGCCCGTGATGGTGCGGGGCACCACCCCGACGCCCGTCCAGGCCACCTCGACGCCCTCGGCCAGCGCCTGCGCCAGGGCCCGCCGGTAATCGGTCGCGCCGTCCTCGTAGTACTCGGTGGGCATCAGGGACAGGGCGGCGGCGCCGGGGTGCCGCCGCTCCAGGTGCCGGGCGACCGCGCCGGCCACCCGCGCCTGCGCCCGGGCGGCCGCCGCGGGCCCGGAGCCGAACCGCCCGGCGTCCGCGCCGCAGTGCCACTCGCTGTAGCTGACGTCCTGGAACTGCAACTGGAACGCCCGGAAACCCAGCGCCCACATCGCGTCCAGCTTGCGCGTCAGCGCCCGCACGTCGGCGTCCGAGGAGAAGCACATCGCCTGGCCCGGGGCCACCGCCCAGGCGAGCGTGACGTGGTTGCGCCCCGCCCGCGCGGCCAGTTCGCGGAACTCCTCCCGCCGCCGCTCCGGGTACGGTTCGCGCCAGCGCGCCTGCCGGTACAGGTCGTCGCCGGGGGCGTACAGGTAGCGGTTCTGCTTGGTGCGCCCCATGAAGTCCAGCTGCGCCAGCCGCTGCCGGTGCGTCCACGGGGTGCCGTAGAACCCCTCGGTGACGCCGCGTACGGCGGTCGCGGGCCAGTCGCGCACGACGGCCGCGGTGAAGGCGTGGTCGGGACGCAGCAGTTGCCGCAGGGTCTGCACCGCGTGGAACAGGCCGTCCCCGCCGGTGCCGGTGAGCAGGACGCCGCCGCGGCCGACGGACAGCCCGTAGCCCCCGGCGGGCAGGGCGTGCCGGTCGCCCGGGCGGGCCGGCTGCGTCCGGGCGCGCACGACCAGGGCGCCCGGTCCCGGCGCGTCCGTGATGCGGTGGGCACCGGCCCGGCGCAGCAGCGCGCGCAGCGCGTCGAGGGCGTGCGGGTCGGCGCCCGGGCCGGCGATCAGCGCGACCTCGTGCGGCACCGCCACCGGGGCGCCACCGGGGCGCAGCGACTGCGGGCGCGGCCACACGGAGGGGCCCGGTGCGAGGGAGCCGGGGACCGGTCGCGCGGTCACGCCCGGGACGGGCGGAGCGGGCGGGACGGCCACCGCCGTGGGCGGCAGGCCCAGGCCCGATGCGGCGACGGCGATCGCGAGGGCCGCCGCCCGCTTCCCGTGCCGTAGTCCCACAGGCAGCCTCCCGATGTGTCCGACCGGCGGGACGAGCCCACCACCCGCCTGGTGAAGGTGTCAACGGCAGTGGCCGGTGTGCCGTGGTTTGCCGGAATCCGGGAACAGGGTGTGGAGCGACATGTGAGCAGAAGCACGATGTTCGGCCGCGGGCGTCTGCCTTCCCGACGACTGGGTAGGGCTGCAACGACCCGCCGAACCCGTACCCGGCAAGGAGGCCCCCGTGGCTGCGATGACGTTCCTCCCGCTCCCGGCCCCGTCCAAACCCGTGGCGGATCCGTCCGCCGACCCCGACGACCGTCACGGCGCCGACCCCGTGTACTGCGTCTTCAGCTCCGAGAGCACCCGCACGGAACCGCCGCTGACCAGCGAGCCCCCGCTCCCCGACGCCGAGCCCCTCACCAGTGAGCCGCCGCTCGCCGAGGCCACCCCCCTCACCAGCGAGCCGCCGGCCTTCGTCCCGGACCAGCCGAGGCCATAGATGACCGCACCCGAGCCGGCCGACCCGCCCTCCGAGGACCTGACGCGACTGGCCGCCCTGTACGGCGTCGCCACCTCCTACAGTCCCTCCCCGGACCGCACCGTGGCCGCCTCGGCCACCGCGGTCACCTCCGTCCTGACCGCACTCGGCGTGGACGCGAGCACGCCCGGCGCCGTACGCGCCGCGCTCGCCGCCCGGGAGCGCGAACAGGCCGAGCGGCTCCTGCCGCCGACCGTGGTCGGCTGGACCGGCAGCGCCCCGGCCGCCATCGCCGGGTTGCCCGTGGGCACCCGCCTGCGCATCGACACCGAGGACGGCGGCACCCGCACCTCGGCCGACGGCCTGCCGCCCGGGGTGCACCGGCTGACCGCCACCGCCCCGGACGGCCGCACGGCCGAGGCCCACCTGATCGTCGCCCCGCCCCGCCTGCCCGCCCCCGCCGGGCGCACCCACGGCCTCCTCGTCCAGCTGTACTCCCTGCTGTCCCGCCGCTCCTGGGGCATGGGCGACCTCGGCGACCTGCGTGAGCTGGCCGACTGGGCCGGCCGGTCGCTCGGCGCCGGCTTCATCCAGGTCAACCCGCTGCACGCGGCCGTGCCCGGGGCACCCACCGACCCCTCCCCGTACCGTCCCTCCTCCCGCCGTTTCCCCGACCCGGTGCACCTGCGCGTCGAGGACATCCCCGAGGCCGCGTACGTCGAGGACCGGGAACGCCTGCGCACGCTGCTGGAGCAGGCCGGGCGGTTGCGCGCGGCGGTGCTGGAGAAGGGCGAGCTGATCGACCGGGACGCCGTGTGGGAGCTGAAGCGCGAGGCGCTGGGGCTGCTGGCCGAGGTGCCGCTCGGCCCGGGCAGGCGCGCCGCCTACAGCGACTTCCTCGCGGAGCAGGGCGAGGCGCTGGAGGACCACGCCACCTGGTGCGCCCTGGCGGAGGTGCACGGGTCCGACTGGCACCGCTGGCCGACCGGGCTGCGCGATCCGCGGTCGGCCGAGACCGAGCGGGCCCGCAACGGCCTGCTGGACCGGGTCGAGTTCTGGTCCCGGCTGGCCTGGCTGACCGACGAGCAGCTCAGGGCCGCTCAGCGCGCCGGGCGTGAGGCCGGGATGCCGGTGGGTGTCGTGCACGACCTCGCGGTCGGAGTGCACCCCGGCGGCGCGGACGCCTGGGCCCAGCAGGAGCACTTCGCCGCCGGCATGTCCGTGGGCGCCCCGCCGGACGCCTTCAACGCCCGTGGCCAGGACTGGGGCCTGCCCCCGTGGCGGCCCGACCGCCTGGCCGAGTCCGGCTACGCACCCTTCCGGGACCTGCTGCGGGCGCTGTTCCGCTATGCCGGCGCCCTGCGCATCGACCACGTCATGGGCCTGTTCCGCCTGTGGTGGGTCCCCCAGGGTCACCCGCCCACCGAGGGCACCTACGTGCGCTACGACGCCGAGGCCATGCTCGCCGTCCTCGTCCTGGAGGCCTCCCGGGCCGGCGCCCCGGTCATCGGCGAGGACCTCGGCACCGTCGAGCCCGGCGTGCGCGAGGCGCTGCGCGAGCGCGGGGTGCTCGGCACGTCCGTGCTGTGGTTCGAGCGGGACTGGGAGGGCGACGGCCGCCCCCTGCCCCCCGAGAGCTGGCGCGCCGACTGCCTGGCCACCGCCACCACGCACGACCTGCCGTCCACCGCCGCCCGGCTCACCGGAGAGCACGTGGAGCTGCGCGACAGCCTCGGCCTGCTGACCCGCCCGCTGGCGCAGGAGCGCGAGGAGGCCGCCCGCGACACCGGGGAGTGGCTGTCGGAGCTGTCCCGCCTGGGCCTGCTGCACGGCACGGGAGGCGGCGGCGACACCGCGTCGGAGGAGGCCCAGATCCAGGCCGTGCACCGCTTCCTGCTGCGCACGCCCGCCCGCATGATCGGCGTCTGGCTCCCGGACGGCGTGGGCGACCGCCGCCCGCAGAACCTCCCGGGGACCTGGGACCAGTACCCGAACTGGCGGCTGCCCGTCGCGGACGCCGAGGGTCGCCCGGTCACGCTGGAGGACCTTGCGGCCTCCCCGCGGCTGCGCGCGCTGATGGACGTCCTCAGGGAGCCCGGGTCATGAGGCCGGGGTCTCTTACGGCACCCCGGGCGCGCGTGCCCGGCCGGCGTTGGATACTTTGACACCGTGGACAAGAAGAACGCCCTGCGCGCCGGCGCCCTGGCAGCCGGTACGACGCTGATGATGCTGCTCATGTCGTCCCCCGCGAGCGCGCTCACCCGCGACGACGGTGACGACCCCGGCACGGGCCTGAGCGTCATCGAGACGCTGGGTCTCTTCGTCGTGGCCCCGATCGTGCTCTACCTGGTCATCGCCGGTCTGGTGATGGTCGGCGACAAGACGCACAAGAAGAAGGACCCGACCAGCTCCAACATCACCACCAAGGCCGAGGCGGGCAGCGACGTCAAGGCCTGACCGGCTTCCGCTTCACCGAGGGCGCCGTCGCGATGCACCGCGGCGGCGTCCTCGGCGTGTTCAGGGCCGCTCCGCCCCCGCCAGCAGCTCGCGCAGCAGCCCGGCCAGGAGGGCGGCGCGCTCGGCGTCGAGGGCGGACAGGGCCTCGGTCTGCACGGCCAGTCCCGCGCCGACCGCCTCGTCGACCAGGTCCAGGCCCTTGCCGGTGAGGGTCACGTGCAGTCCGCGCCGGTCGTTCGGGTCCGGTGAGCGGCGCAGCAGCCCCGCCCGCTCCAGCTTGTCCAGTCGTCCCGTCATCCCGCCGGTGGTGAGCATCAGCGTCGCGGAGAGCTGCCGGGGCGAGAGGGTGTAGGGCTCCCCGGAGCGGCGCAGGGTCGCCAGGACGTCGAACTCCCCGCGCGAGATCCCGAAGGGCGCGTACGCCTTCGCCACCCGGTCGGCCATCGCCGCCGAGATCCGGTTGATCCGGCCGAAGACCTCCATGGCGGCGGTTTCCAGGTCGGGCCGCACCTTCGCCCACTGGTCGACGATCGCGTCGACGGGGTCCTTGGGCTGCTCGGGGTGTTCGCTCATGGCACGAGTATCGAGACCCCTCCGGTCACCCGCAAGATAGTGGCTTGACGGAAAGTAGCTTAGCGCTAAGCTACTTTTCACTGACCTACTTCTGGGGGTGCCTCCATGGCCCTGTCCCGTCCGGCGCTCATCGCCCTCACCGCACTGGCCCCCGTCTCCTGGGGCACGACCTACGCGGTCACCACCGAGTTCCTCCCGGCCGACCGGCCCCTGTTCACCGCCCTCGTGCGGGCCCTGCCCGCCGGACTGCTGCTGCTCGCCCTCGCCTGGGTACTGCCGCGCGGCGCCTGGTGGGGGAAGGCGGCGGTGCTCGGCGCGCTGAACATCGGCGCCTTCTTCCCGTTGCTGTTCCTGTCGGCCTACCGGCTGCCCGGCGGCCTCGCGGCGGTCGTCGGGTCGGCCGGACCGCTGTTCGTGGCCGGGCTGTCGGTGCTGCTGCTCGGGCAGCGGCCGTCGGCGCGCACCCTGCTGACCGGGGTCGCGGCGGCGTTCGGGGTGAGCCTGGTGGTGCTGCGGGCCGCGGGGGCGCTGGACGCGCTCGGGCTGCTGGCGGCCCTCGGGGGCACCGCGTCGATGTCGGCGGGCGTGGTGCTCACCCAGCGCTGGGGGCGCCCCGACGGCGTCGGCCCCCTCGCCCTCACCGCCTGGCAGCTCACCGCGGGCGGGCTGCTCATCGCGCCGCTGGCCTTCCTCGCCGAGGGGGCGCCGCCGGCGCTGGACGGCCGGGCCGTCGGCGGCTACCTCTACCTCGCCCTGGCCAACACGGCCATCGCGTACTGGCTGTGGTTCCGGGGCATCGGCCGGCTCAGCGCCACCCAGGTCACCTTCCTCGGGCCGCTGTCCCCGCTGACCGCGGCCGTCACCGGCTGGGCGGCGCTCGGGCAGGCGCTGACGCCGGTGCAGCTGGTGGGCATGGTGCTGGCGCTCGGGGCGACGGTGGCGGGCCAGTTCGTCCCGCGCGGGCCGCTCCGCGCGGCCTCCCGGCGCCGGGCGGGCAACGCCGGGCAGGACGCGGCGGAGGTGAGCGGAGCGGTGCGGCGACGGTGGGCCGGCCGGAGCGGCGGAGATGACCGCAGCGGTGCGGCGAGGGCGGGCCGGCCGGAGCGGCGGACATGATCCCGACGGTCTCGCGACGGTGGGCCGGATCCGCGGTGGCGGACGCCACCGGAGGGGTGGTGTGTGGTGCGGCGGTCGTCCTGCCGGAGCGGAGGTCCGACGGAACGGGCCTGCGGGGGCCGACGCGGTCGGCGCGGTCGGCTCTGGTGGCGTGGGGCGTCGCGAGGGGACGGAGAGGGGCGCCCGGCACAGGCCGGGCGCCCCTCCCTGCTCTGTGGAGCCGCCGGTTACCGCCCGGCCGCCGCCGCGTCCGCCCGCTGGGCGCGCAGGGCACGCTCGACGCCCGCGCGGGACTCCGAGACCAGACGGCGCAGCGCCGCGTTGGGCTCGGCGGAGGACAGCCAGGCGTCCGTCCGGTCCAGGGTCTCCTGCGAGACCTGCACCGCCGGGTAGAGGCCGACCGCGATCTGCTGGGCCATCTCGTGGGAGCGGGTCGCCCAGATGTCCTTGACCGCCTCGAAGTACCGCTCCGCGTACGGGGCGAGCAGCTCGCGCTGGTCGGTCTGGACGAAGCCGCCGATGACCGCCTCCTGCACCGCGTTGGGCAGCTTGTCGGAGTCGACGACCGACGCCCACGCCTCCGCCTTGGCCTCCGCGGTCGGACGGGCCGCCCGGGCCGTGGCGGCGTGCCGCTCACCGGCGGCGGTGCGGTCGCGCTCGTACTCGGCCGCGATCTCCGCCTCGTCGAAGCGGCCGACCGCCGCCAGCCGCTGCACGAACGCCCAGCGCAGCTCCGTGTCGACGACCAGGCCCTCCACGGTCTGCGAGCCGTCCAGCAGTGCCTCCAGCAGGTCCAGCTGCTCCGGGGTGCGGGCCGTCGCGGCGAAGGCGCGCGCCCACGCCAGCTGGTGGTCGCTGCCGGGCGCCGCCGAGCGGAGGTGGGCCAGCGCCGCGTCGGTCCAGCGGGCCAGCAGCGTCTCGCGGGCGGCCGGGTCGGCGTACAGGTCGATCGCCAGCTTCACCTGCCGCTGGAGCGACTGCACGACACCGATGTCGGACTCCTTGCCGATGCCGGACAGCACCAGGGACAGGTAGTCGCGGGCCGCGAGCTGGGCGTCGCGGGTCATGTCCCAGGCCGACGCCCAGCACAGGGCGCGCGGCAGCGAGGACTCGAAGTCGCCCAGGTGCTCGGTGACCACGGCCAGGGACCGCTCGTCCAGACGGACCTTCGCGTACGACAGGTCGTCGTCGTTGAGCAGGACCACGGCCGGGCGGCGACGGCCGACCAGCTGCGGCACGGCGGTCAGTTCACCGTCGACGTCCAGCTCGATGCGCTCGTCGCGGACCAGCTTGCCGCTGTCGTCGTCCAGCTCGTACAGGCCCACGGCGATGCGGTGCGGGCGCAGCGTCGGCTCGCCCTTGGCGCCGGCCGGCAGGGCCGGGGCCTCCTGGCGGACGGCGAACGAGGTGATCACACCGTCGGCGTCCGTCTCGATCTCCGGGCGCAGGACGTTGATGCCGGCCGTCTCCAGCCACTTCTTCGACCAGGTCTTCAGGTCGCGGCCGGAGGTCTCCTCCAGCGCCCCCAGCAGGTCCGACAGGCGCGTGTTGCCGAAGGCGTGGGCCTTGAAGTAGGCCTGCACGCCCCGGAAGAACTCGTCCTCGCCCACGTAGGCCACGAGCTGCTTCAGCACGGAGGCGCCCTTGGCGTACGTGATGCCGTCGAAGTTGACGAGCACGTCGTCCAGGTCGCGGATGTCCGCCATGATCGGGTGCGTGGAGGGCAGCTGGTCCTGCCGGTACGCCCAGGTCTTCATGGAGTTCGCGAACGTCGTCCACGAGTGCGGCCAGCGCGAGCCGGGCGCGGCGGCCTGGCAGGCGATGGAGGTGTAGGTGGCGAACGACTCGTTCAGCCACAGGTCGTTCCACCACTCCATGGTCACGAGGTCGCCGAACCACATGTGGGCCAGCTCGTGCAGGATGGTCTCCGCGCGCGTCTCGTACGCCGCGTCCGTCACCTTCGAGCGGAACACGTACTGGTCGCGGATCGTCACCGCGCCCGCGTTCTCCATCGCGCCCGCGTTGAACTCCGGCACGAACAGCTGGTCGTACTTCTCGAACGGGTACGCGTAGTCGAACTTCTCCTGGAACCACTCGAAGCCCTGCCGGGTCACCTCGAAGAGGGCGTCCGAGTCGAGGTACTCGGCGAGCGAGGGACGGCAGTAGATGCCGAGCGGGACGGACTGGCCGTCCTTCTCGTACACGCTGTGCACCGAGTGGTACGGGCCGGCGATCAGCGCCGTGACGTACGTCGAGATGCGCGGCGTCGGCTCGAAGACCCAGACGTTGTCCTGCGGCTCGGGCGTCGGCGAGTTGGAGACGACGGTCCAGCCCTCGGGGGCCTTCACGGTGAACTGGAACGTCGCCTTCAGGTCCGGCTGCTCGAAGCTCGCGAACACCCGGCGGGCGTCCGGCACCTCGAACTGGGTGTAGAGGTAGGCCTGGTCGTCGACCGGGTCGACGAAGCGGTGCAGGCCCTCACCGGTGTTGGTGTAGGCGCAGTCGGCGACGACGCGCAGGATGTTGCGCCCGTGCAGCAGCCCGGGCAGCGCGATCCGGGAGTCCGCGAAGACCTCGGCCGGGTCGAGGGAGTCGCCGTTCAGGGTCACCTCGTGCACGGCGGGCGCCACCAGGTCGATGAACGACTCGGCGCCGTTCTCGGCGCTCACGTCGAAGCGCACCGTGGTCACGGACCGGTAGGTGCCGCCCTCCTGCGCGCCGGAGAGATCGAGCTCGATCTCGTACGACTCGACGGCGAGCAGCTGCGCCCGCTGCTGCGCCTCTTCGCGGGTCAGGTTTGTGCCAGGCACGCGGTCATCTCCTCGTTATGGGTGGGTTGCGCCATCTTTCCACGGCGGTCCGGGCTCCCGCGACGACCTGGGACTTCCCTAGGGATACCCCTCGGGCGGCCCCCGGCGGCGGACCGGGCGCGCGAACGCGACGTCCGGATTCCGCCGGTTTCGCGCCCCCGCGCGCGTGACCCTGACCGTATGACGAACCGCACCGTGCTCCCCATCCCCCCGGGCGTGCTGGAGGAACTGCGCACGCAGGACGACGCCGGCCGCCCGGCGTCCCCGCTCACCGACCCCGAGGGCGGCGCGCCCCTGCGCTGCTGCCTGCGCCGCAGCGAACCCGGCGAACGCATCGCGCTGGTCTCCTACGCCCCCCTGCGCCGCTGGGCCGCCGAAACCGGCGCGAACCCGGGCGCCTACGACGAACAGGGCCCGGTCTTCGTCCACGCCGAACCCTGCGACGGCCCGGCGGACCCGGCCGCGCCCCCACCCTTCACCAACAGCCACCGCACCCTGCGCCGCTACTCCGCCGAGGGGCACATCCTGGGCGGCCGGCTGGTCACCGGGGGACCCGACGCCTTCGAGCAGGCCCTCGCGGAAGCACTCGACGACCCGGCCGTGGCGCTCGTCCACGTCCGGGCCGTCGAGTACGGCTGCTTCCTCTACGAGGTGCGCAGGGGCTAGCCCTTCAGCTCCCGGGCCACCAGCTCCGCGATCTGGACCGCGTTCAGGGCCGCGCCCTTGCGGAGGTTGTCGTTGGAGACGAACAGGGCCAGACCGTGGTCCACCGTCTCGTCGCGGCGGATGCGGCCGACGTACGACGGGTCCTTGCCGGCGGCCTGCAGCGGGGTCGGGATGTCGGAGAGCTCGACCCCGGGGGCGTCCTTCAGCAGCTCCACGGCGCGCTCGGGGGCGATCGGGCGGGCGAAGCGGGCGTTGATCTGCAGCGAGTGGCCGGAGAAGACCGGGACGCGTACGCAGGTGCCGGAGACCTTCAGCTCGGGGATCTCCAGGATCTTGCGGGACTCGTTGCGGAGCTTCTGCTCCTCGTCGGTCTCGTTCAGGCCGTCGTCGACGATCGAGCCGGCCAGCGGCAGCACGTTGAACGCGATGGGGCGCTTGTAGACACCGGGCTCCGGGAAGTCGACGGCCTCGCCGTCGTGCGTGAGCTTGTCCGCGTCGGCGACGACCTTCTGCGTCTGCCCGTGCAGCTCGGCCACGCCCGCGAGGCCGGAGCCGGACACCGCCTGGTAGGTGGCGACGACCAGGGCCTGAAGGCCCGCCTCCTCGTGCAGCGGACGCAGCACCGGCATGGCGGCCATCGTCGTGCAGTTCGGGTTGGCGATGATGCCCTTGGGCCGGTTCGCGATCGCGTGCGGGTTCACCTCGGAGACGACCAGCGGCACCTCGGGGTCCTTGCGCCAGGCCGAGGAGTTGTCGATCACGACCGCGCCCTGCGAGGCGACCTTTTCGGCCAGCGCCTTGGACGTGGCGCCGCCCGCGGAGAACAGCACGATGTCCAGGCCGGTGTAGTCGGCGGCGGCCGCGTCCTCCACCGTCACGCCGTCCAGCTCGGTGCCCGCCGAACGGGCCGAGGCGAACAGGCGCAGCTCCGTGACCGGGAAGTTCCGCTCCTTGAGGATCCTGCGCATGACCGTGCCCACCTGTCCGGTGGCTCCGACGATTCCGACCCTCACGGCGACTCCCTCTCCTGCGTCTCTTCACGTGCTCGTTGCTTGGCCGAGGCTTTTCCATCATGCGGCCGACCACGGCCCGCCTGTCCACTTCTTTCGCCGCACCTGCCCGAGGAGTGGGACGACGTGTTCCGCCCCATGGTTGCGGACCTGCGGTCGCGACCCCGCTGAGCTGCAGAAATTCATCCGGCAGGGGTCGTACGCCGCAAGCTCGCCTGCCCATGCGGGTCACGGCCACACGGAAGTGTGACGTATGCCTCGGTCGCACCGGCGGAATCCACCGCGTGGACCGGTGAACGTTCCGCGCCGGTCCGGCGTCGTAGGGAGGACACGGTGAGGGGGGTGGCTTGTGCTGCTGCGCGGAAGGGCCGGACGCGGGCGGGAGGCGCGCGCCGGGGACGGCCCGCCGGGCGACGCCGGTGAGCCCGGCGGTTCCGGCCTGCCGGAGGGTGCCGATCCGCTGGATCCGGCCCAGGAGCGCCGGGTGCGGGCGGTGCTCGCACTCGGGGGAGTGCCGCAGGCGGACCTGCCGGACGGGGTGCAGCAGGTCCGCCTGCGGCTGCTGGAACGGGCCGCGAGCGGGCGGGAGGCACCGCGGGACGTCTCCGCCTGGGCGGCGGTCGTCGCCTCCAACCTCGCCATGGACTGGCACCGGGCCAAGCGCCGACAGGAGCGCCTCGGGGAGCGGCTGGCCGCCCTGCGCCAGCTCGAGCACCCCTCCGGCGAGGACACCAGCGTGCTGTCCGTCGCCGTCGCCCAGGGCCTGGACGAGCTGCCCGACGCCCAGCGTCAGGTCGTCGTCCTGCGCTTCTACGCCGATCTGCCGGTGCGCTCCATCGCCGAGCAGCTCGGCGTCCCGGAGGGCACGGTCAAGAGCCGGCTGCACACGGCGGTACGGGCCCTGCGCGCCCGCCTGCACGAGGACGAGGTGGTGTGACGTGCCCGCCGAACACGACGAGAACCGGCACGGCGAGCCCGAGCCGGGCGAAACGGCCCCTTACAGCGACGGCGGTGCGCTCATGGCCGCGGTCGCCGGGGAGCCGCCGGACCGGGCCGCGCTCACCGACGGGGCCTTCGCGGAGGAGTACCGGGCCGCCGTCGCCGACGTGGCGGCGCTGCGCGAGCAGCTGGGGCTCCTCGGTGCCGCCCTGGCCGAACCCCCGGCCGCACCGGATCCCCGGGGCGCCACCGTCGCCGCGCTGCCCGCGCCGCGCCGGCGTCGTCGGCCCGCACCCCGGGCCCTCGCCCTGAAGGGTCTCGTCGCCGCCGTCGGGGCGGCCGCCGTCCTCGGCATGGGCTGGCTGGTGGTGCACGGAGAGGGTACGGGGGCCCAGGACGACCAGGGCGCGAGCTCCGCCGCCGACGGCGCGGCCGGGAAGTCGAAGGGCGGTACGGACTTCGAGACCGATCGCGCCGGGTACCTGGCCTGCGCCCGGCTCGTCGCCGAGGGCACCGTGGTGAAGACCGAGGCGGTCCCCGGGACCGGGCGGCTCCGCGTCACGCTGGACGTGACGCGGTACTGGAAGCCCGCGAAGGGTGAGGGCCGGATCGTCGTTCCCCGGGGTGGCGACACGCGGCCGCGGCCGAGGGCGGGCGATCACGTCCTCGTCGGCATCCCGCAGGGGCAGGACGAGCCGGACCTGTGGACGACGGGGGAGAAGGAGATCGCCCGGGACCGGGCCCGGATCACCGCCGCCCTCCCCGAGGCCCGCACCCTGCCCTGCCCGTGAGGACGACGAAGGGGCGGGCGCCCTTGGGACGCCCGCCCCTCACCGCATCCCGCAGGGTTACGGCAGAACCTTCTCGATCTTCACGCTGCCCAGGCCCGCGACCGTGCCGCGCGCATTGACCAGCTGGACCTGACCGAAGAACTCGCGGCCCTCGGGAGCGGCCGCCGCGGCGGTGACGCTGCCGGAGACGGTCGCCGAGTCGCCCGTGCCGAGCTTGACCGGCGCCGAGCCGTCGACCGTGACGGTGCCGAGCGAGGCGGAGAAGAACACGTCCTGGTAGTCGTACGCAGTGGTGCCGGCCGGCACCGAGTAGCCGACGACCTCGATCGTGTACGTACCGGCGGCCGGGGACGGCACGGAGACCGACTCCTCCGAGTCGCCGTCCGCGGAGCTGCCGACCTGCTTGCCGGCCGCGTCGTACACGGCGAGGTCCAGGTCGGCGGCGGTGTCCGAGACACGGCCGATGGCCACGTCCAGGGACTTGGCGCCCGCGGGCACCTCCACCGTGGTGGTCTGCGTCTCGCCCTGCTTGATCGACGGACGGGCCGCCTTCGCCGAGCCGAGCGGGCCGCCGACCAGCTTGCCGTCGAGCGCGGCGAAGCCGTTGGTCACCTTCCAGGAGGCGGTGGCCGGGGTGCCGACCTTCGCCTCGGGCACGGTCACGGTCTCCGGGTCGAACGCCGCACCGAGGACGGCGACATCCAGCTTGTACGGGTTGTCCAGGAGCGGCGACGTCCGGCGCGACTCGACTTCGATCTCCCAGACGCCCGGCTGCGGGTCGGCGTACGAACGCACGTCGGGGCGGCAGGTGTTGGCCGGGTTCGAGTAGTTCGGGTAGCAGTTGATCGTCGACGTCGGGTCGGACGGGACACCGTAGGGGTGGATGGAGATGAACCGGGTCTGGCTCTTGTCCTTCAGCCCGCTCATCGCGACCTCGAGGGTCTTGGCGCCCTCGGGAACGGTGACGAAGTAGTGCTGCGAGCTGTTGCGCTGCACCGAGTCCTGCGCGGAGAAGGTGTACTTCAGCGGCGCGGAGACCACGACGGTGCTGAGGACCTGCTTGTCGATGCCCTCGGTGCGCGGGTCGTCGACCTCGAGGATCGCGCTCTTGATGCCCGCGGACTTCGGCGCGGCCTGGACCTTGACGGTCACCGGCTTGTTCAGCGGCAGCCTCACCTCGTCGGAGCCGAGGACGCGGAACGTGCCGCCCGCGTTGTTCTCGAAGTGCAGCTCGTGCCGGATCGCCTTGTCGGCGCCGGACGTACGGGTGATGGTGACCTCGTAGGTCTTCTTCTGGCCGGCCTTCAGGCCGCCCTCGCGGTCGTACAGGCCCGTGCCGAAGCCGGGGGTCTTCAGGAACTGGTCGATCGCGGTGTCGACCGGCGCCTTGACCGTGTAGGCGTGGGCGGTGGCGTCGTCGCGGATGGCGTCCCAGGCGTCCGGGACGTTCATCAGGCCCGCGCCCTCCTCGTACGCCTGCACACCCTTGATGTGGTCGGCGGTGGAGGTGAGGGCCGTGCGCAGGGTCGCCGGCGTGAGGTCGATCTTCTTCTGCTTGGCGGCCGAGATCAGCAGCGCCGAGGCACCGGCGGCCTGCGGGGAGGCCATCGAGGTGCCCTGGAGCATGCCGTAGCCGGCCGGCAGGGAGTAGCCCGCCTCGGCGACCGGGGCGCCCGGCATCCAGGTCTGGATGGTGTTGATCGCGGCACCCGGGGCGACCAGGGTCGGGGTGAAGCCGCCGTCCTCACGCGGCCCGCGCGAGGAGAACGGCATCATCGCGTACTTCTTCTCCACGACGGAGCCGTAGTTGGCCGCCCAGGTCTCCCTGGAGACGGACGCGCCGACCGAGATGACCTTCTCGGCCAGGGCCGGGTCGCCGATGGTGTTGGCGCCGGGGCCCGAGTTGCCCGCGGAGATCACCAGCTGCACGCCGTACTCGTCGATGAGACGCGTGTACAGCTCGGCGCGCGCGTTGTTGCCGTCGTTCAGCGCCGGCAGGCCGCCGATGGACATGTTGACGATGTCGACACCGCGCTTGGTGACGAGGTCGATCATGCCCTCGGTCAGGGCCACGTTGGTGCAGCCGCCGGACCAGGTGCAGGCGCGCGAGGAGACCAGCTTGGCGCCGGGTGCGGCGCCGTCCATCTTCCCGCCGAACAGGCCGTTGGCGGCGGTGATGCCGGCGACGTGCGTCCCGTGCTCGGACTCGATGACGCCGATGTTGACGAAGTCGGACTTCTTGCCGACCCAGGAGCCGCCCAGCGGGTCCATCGGGACGTCCTTGCGGATCTCCACGACGAACGGCTGCCGCTCGGCGATGTCGGTCTTCGGGTCGTCGGTGCCGAAGTAGCCGACCTGGTGGCCGTCCTTGTACGGCTTCATCGCGACGTCGTCGCCGAAGTCGTTGTTGTTGTTCAGGTCGACCCGGACCGTGCCCGTCTCGGCGTCGTAGAGCACGCCCCAGACGTCGGTGGTGTCGCCGTCGCGGTTGGCGTCGCCCGCCGCGTCGCCGCCGGTGGTGTACGACTCCTTGAACAGGCTCACGGCGTAGGAGCCCGCCGGGGCCTTCCAGGACTGGCCCTGGTAGGTGAAGGCCGGGCCGGACACGGCCGAGACCATCGGACGCCAGGTGTTGTCGTTGTCGATGATCGGGTCGGTCGCCGTCACCCAGTCGACGATCTTCCGCTCGCCGGTGGTCGTCTTCTGCAGCGCCGGGTGGCCGAGGTCGACGCCGGAGTCGAGGATGCCGATGGTGACGCCGCGGCCGTCCGCCTTCGGGTGGTCCTCGACGAAGTCGACCGCGCCCGTCTCGAAGGACGGGTTGTACGGGTTCTCGGCCGGGGTCTTCCTGCCCGGCGCCGGGTACGTCCCCTGCGCGGCCCTGGCGCCCTTGGCGGCGTCGCCGCTCGGCGTCGGGTCGTCGAGCGGGATCTCCTCCCGGAGGTCGATGCCGTGCACCGAGGAGAGCTTGGCCGCGGCCGCGATGGCCGCGTCCGCGCGGGAGGTCGGGACGGTGGCGCGGACGTAGCCCAGCTTGTCGTCGGCCCGGCCCACCGAGCCGCCCTTGACCGCGTCCAGTTGCCCGGCGACCTGCTCGGTCTTCCCGGGCGCGGTGGCGATCATCATGGTGACGGTCTTGTCGCCGTCGGCCTTGGCCTCCGCGAGCAGGTCCGCGTCGTTCGAACCGAGCTTGTCGTGCGCGGACTTGACGTCGGCGTCGGCCGGGGCCGAGGCGCCCGGACCGTCGGCGGAGAAGGCCAGCGGAATCGGCCCGGCCGCGGTCAGCGCGGCGACGAGGCCGGCGGCCACGGCGATGCGCGCCACGCGTCTCCGGCCCGGTATCGGGTCGTGCTGGGGGGAGGAGGTCATCGGCATCCCTTGAGGTAAAGGAACGAGCGGCAGCGTCCGGGGCCGATCGGATCTGACCGGACCTGGTCGCGACGGTCCGGAACGGCAAGCCCGGACGATCGCACAGCCTTACGCAAGGGGATGTTCTTTGGGGAGGGTTGACCGAAACGAAATGGATGTATGGGGAAAACCCCCGATGCGTTTTGCGGGTATCGGTCCCGAAGGCGGTGAAATCGGTTAACGTCCCGGAGTGCGACAGAAGTTGAGGGTGGCGGCCTACGCCATATGCGTCCGGGACGGACGGATCCTGCTCGCCCGCTCGCCCGCCCAGGACGGCACACCCGAGTGGGTCGTGCCCGGCGGTGGCATGGAACACGGCGAGGACCCCTACGACACCGTGCGGCGCGAGGTCGAGGAGGAGACCGGCTACCGCATCGAGGTCACCGCCCTGCTCGGTGTCGACTCCTCCCGCCGCGTCTTCCGCGAGGGTTTCGGCGGACGCTCCCTGGACCACCACGCCGTCCGCTGCGTCTACGAGGGCCGGATCACCGGTGGCGAGCTGCGTCACGAGGTGGGCGGCTCCACCGACCTGGCCGCCTGGCACGACCTGGACGCCGTGCCCGGTCTCGTGCGGGTGCCGATGGTCGACATCGCACTGCGGATGTGGCGTGAGCGCCCGGTGACCGGGCACCTGACGGAACAGCGCGGGGCATCTCTGCCCGAGGCCTGAACCGGCCTGCCCCGCACACCGGTTACCCCGGCGGATGAACGCCGGGTGACCGTCTCCCGGCCGCTCCCGGAGCGGGCGTCGACGCCCCGGGGGGTCCAAGATCCACGTTCGGCGATCGGCGCCGCCCGTTGCGGCCGCGTTCACACTCAGGTCATTCCCGGTGCCAACGATCCAGTACGAGCGGGGTGTTCACGTCACGAACACCCCGCGACCACTGCCGACGCGTTCGCACTCGGGGAGAGAAGCGCATGTCGCGCACACGCTCAGACGCCGGCTCCGGCCAGGGCATCCACCGTCGTTCCGTCCTCGCCGCCACCGGGGCGGTCGCCCTGTCCGCGGGCGCCGGCCTCGCCCTGCGGACCGGGGAGAGCCGGGCCGCCGCGGCCGGGGAGGGCACACAGGCCGCCGCGGCCGCCTCCTCCCGGCAGGCACCCGCCGCACCCCTGGCCCCCTACACCCGGGGCACGACCCTGGCCGGCGTCGCCACCCCGCGCGGCGGCTCCGGCTACCGGCGCCTGGGCGACGGGCCCGGCTGGCAGCGCGTGGTGCGCTCCGAACTGGCCGCGCCCAAGGCCGGGCGCGCCGGGCGGCGCACCGCCCTCGCGGCGTTCGTGCAGCTCACCGACCTGCACATCATCGACGCGCAGCACCCGCTGCGCCTGGAGTACCTGCGCGCGGCCGACGTGCACGCCTGGCGACCGCACGAGGCGCTCACCGTGCAGGGCGCGATCGCCCTCGTGGAGCGGATCAACGCGCTGCGCGGCGCCCCCGTCACCGGTGCCCCGCTGCACTTCGCCATGACCACCGGCGACAACACGGACAACAACGCCAGGTCCGAGCTGGAGTGGTTCCTCAAGGTCATGAGCGGCGGGCGCATCACACCCAACACCGGCGACCCGCGCCGCTACGAAGGAGTCCAGAACAGCGGCCTCAAGCAGTACTGGCAGCCGGACGCCGCCCTCCGCGACACCGACAAGCAGGCCGGCTTCCCCCGCCTGGACGGCTTCCTGAAGGCCGCGATCCGCGAGGTGCAGAGCCCCGGCCTGAACCTGCCCTGGTACTCCACCGTCGGCAACCACGACTCCCTGCCCATGGGCTGCTACGCCTCGCACGGCGACTCCTACCTCACGGACCTGGCCGTCGGCGGCAGGAAGCTGATGAGCGTCACGGCGGCCGAGGCGAAGCAGCTCCGGACGCTCATCAAGAAGGCCCGGGACCCGCAGGGCGTGCGCTACCACGACTTCCTGAAGTCCCACGCCCGGTCCATGCGCCCGGTCACCCCGGACGAGCGCCGCGCCCCCTTCACGCCCGCCGAGTACATCGAGGCCCACCTCGACCCCGCCTACCGCGGTGCCGGCCCGGCCGGCCACGGCTACTCCTCGGCCAACCTCGACGCGGGCACCCAGTACTACGCCTTCCGCATCTCCGACGACGTCATCGGCATCAGCCTGGACACCACCGACCCGGGCGGCCACTACGAGGGCTCCATCGGCTCGGCCCAGATGAGGTGGCTCGACCGGACCCTGCGGGAGAACAAGGACTCCTACGCGGTGGTCTTCAGCCACCACACGAGCAGGACGATGACCAACACCCGCCCGGACCCGGCCCGCCCCGGGGAGCGGCGCCACGACGGCCAGGCCGTCCTGGCCCTGCTCGGCAGCCACCGCAACGTGCTGGCCTGGGTGAACGGCCACGTCCACAAGAACGTCGTCACCCCGCACTCCGCGCCCGGCGGCCGCTCCTTCTGGGAGATCTCCACCGCCTCCCACGTCGACTACCCGCAGCTCGCCCGGATCGTGGAACTGGCCGACAACAAGGACGGCACGATCTCCCTGTTCACCACGCTCGTGGAGTCCGCCGCCCCGCACCGCACGGACTTCTCCGACCTCTCCCAGACCGGACTCGCCGCCCTGTACCGCGAGCTGTCCCTCAACGCACCCGGTGCGAGCACGACCCTCGGCGGTGCCCCGAAGGACCGCAACACCGAACTCGTCCTGAAGAAGGGCTGACCCCCGCTCGACCGGACCCGGGCGGTGACTGCCGGCACCGGCACGAGGAGGGCCACCGGTGCGGCACCGGTGGCCCTCCTCTCCCCTCCTGGCGCCGGCCCGGTCCCTCCCTACCGGGGCAGCACCACGACGTACGCGGCCGGATCGCGGTCGGCCGCGGCCATCAGGGCGGTGCGCACGACCGTCGCCTGCTGCTCGGGGCAGTCGCGCAGCTTCCTCGGCGTGATGTGGACGACCGTGATGCCGAGGCGTTCCAGGTGCTCGCGCTTGCGGGCGTACTCCGACCACAGGGCGTCGTCGTCCTGGCGGGGCGCGCGGGTGTCGAGCTCGACCGCCACCGCCTGCTCGGGCCAGTACGCGTCCAGGCCGCCGAGGTAGGGGCCGCCGGGCAGTCGCAGGTCGACGTTCCACACCGGGTCGGGCAGGCCGTACTGGGTGACCATGCGGTACAGGCGGTCCTCCGCGCGGGCCCGGCCCTCGGCGAGCAGCGAGTCCACCGCGTCCACCACGTGCGGGCGGCTCAGCAGCCGGGCCTCGGTCAGTTCCCGGACCACGGACGCGGCGTCGCAGTGCGCCCCGCGCACCGCCTCCGTCAGCAGCCGGCGCACCACCTCGGCGTCGGCGAGCCCGGCCACCGCGTCGGCCAGGGCGCGCGGGACGGGAGCCACCGGCAGGCCCGTCACCCGGTCGGGGGCGGGCAGGACGGGCGTGCGGACGATGCGGGCGCAGCCCGCCGAGCGCAGCCGCCGCATCCGGGGGACCAGGACGTCGAAGGCGTCCAGGGACGGCAGCGGGGGAGTGGAGGCGAAACCGTGCAGGGTCAGCGCGGCCAGACCCGTGATCATCACCTCCGGGTAGGCGGCGGTGTGCGCCTGGGCCGCGCCGGGCTGGGCCGGGACGCCGGTCCCGCGCTCCCGTGCCGCGTACATGAGCACCGCGTGCAGCCGCTCCTCGCTGGTCGGCGGGCCCGGGTGGAGCAGGAACACGCCCGGCAGGAGCTGCTGCCAGGGGCCGCCGGGCCGGCACTGCTCGTTGGTCTCGGCCTGGGAGACGCCGTGCGAACGGAGCTGGGCCGCCGTCATCACCCGGGGGCGGCCGTGACCGGACAGCTCGTGCAGGGGGCGGGGGGAGAGCGGGGTGTTGTGCGTCATGCCCCGCAATTTCCCGCGCCCGGACCTGCTTTGAACCGCTGTTACAGCTCCGTCGACAAATACGGACAACACCGCACTAAAGGACGAATGTTCGGTTGCCGAAAGCCCCTGGTCCCTTCGGGTGCGGACCAGGGGTTACGGCTTGCGGGGCACTCATCTCGTAACGAAGACGGAACACCCCGATCTCAGGCCAAAGCTACTGGTCAGCGGCCTCGTCGCACGCCTGGCCGCGCAGGGACCGGGCCAGGTCGTCCCGGGACTCCAGCACCAGCCGGCGCAGCGCCGGGGCGGCCTCCTTGTGGGAGTCCAGCCAGGCGTCCGTGGCGTCCAGGGTCGCGCGCGACTGCTGCAGCGACGGGAACAGGCCCTGCACCACGTGCATCGCGATCTGGATCGACCGCTCGTCCCACACCCGCTCGATCGCGGCGAAGTACTTCTCCGCGTACGGGGCGATCAGCTCGCGCTGGGAGCCCTGCGCGAAGCCCGCGATGGTCGCCTCGACCATGGCGTTGGACAGCGCGTCCGACTCCACGACCTGCGCCCAGGCCTGCGCCTTGACCGCCTCGGACGGGCGGGCGGCCAGACAGCGGACCTGGTGCCGCTTGCCGGACGCCGTGTCGTCCCGGGCCAGCTCCCGCGTCAGCGCGTCCTCGTCCACGGCCCCGTGCGCGGCCAGCGGCTCCAGGAACGCCCACCGCAGCTCCTGGTCCACGTCCAGGCCCTCGACCGTGCTCGTGCCCGACAGCAGTTCGCCCAGCAGCGCGAAGTCGGCCTCGGCGGTGGCCGTCCGGGCGAAGAACCGTGCCCAGGCGAGCTGGTGCTCGCTGCCGGCCCGCGCCGCGTACAGCTCGCGCCGCGCGCCCTCGGCCAGCAGCCGGGCCGTGGTCTCGCGGCGGGCGGGCGCCGTGTAGTGCGTGACCGCCGACTCGGCCCAGGCGTGCAGCATCTGCAGCACGCCGATCCCCGACTCGCGTCCCGCGAACCGCAGCACCAGGTCCACGAAGTCCCGCGCGGGCAGCAGCGCGTCCCGCGTCATGTTCCACAGCGCCGACCAGCACAGGGCGCGGGCGAGCGGGTCGGTGACCGCGCCCAGGTGCTCGCGCAGGGTCGCCGACGACGTCGCGTCGAAACGGGTCTTGCAGTACGTCAGGTCGTCGTCGTTGACCAGGACCAGGTCCGGCGCCTCGGCCCCGGCCAGCTCCGCCACGACCGTGCGGGCGCCCTCGACGTCGCTCTCCACGCGCGCGTAGCGCTCCAGCGCGCCGTCCGCCACCCGGTACAGACCCACCGCGATGCGGTGCGGGCGCAGCTCCGGGTGGGACTCGGCCGCCTCCTGCAGCACCGCCAGCTCCTCGACGCGGCCGTCCGCGCCCAGCAGCACCTGCGGCGTCAGCGCGTTCACCCCGGCCGTCTGCAGCCAGGACCGCGCCCAGGCGCTCATGTCCCGGCCGCTGGTCTCCTCCAGCGCCGACAGCAGGTCGCCCAGGCGGGTGTTGCCGTACGCGTGCCGTTTGAAGTAGCGCCGGGCGCCCTCGAGGAACGCCTCCTCGCCGACGTACGCCACGAGCTGCTTCAGCACGGACGCGCCCTTGGCGTACGTGATGCCGTCGAAGTTCAGCTTGGCGTCCTGCAGGTCGCGGATGTCCGCGGTGATGGGGTGCGTGGAGGGCAGCTGGTCGGCGCGGTACGCCCACGCCTTGCGCCGGTTGGCGAAGGTGATCCAGCCGTCCTGGAAGCGGGTCGCCCCGACCAGCGAGTACGCGCCCATGAAGTCCGCGAAGGACTCCTTCAGCCACAGGTCGTCCCACCACTGCATGGTGACCAGGTCGCCGAACCACATGTGCGCCATCTCGTGCAGCACGACGTTGGCGCGGCCCTCGTAGGACGCCTGCGTCACCTTCCCGCGGAAGATGAACTCCTCCCGGAACGTCACCAGCCCCGGGTTCTCCATCGCGCCGAGGTTGTACTCCGGCACGAACGCCTGGTCGTACTTGCCGAACGGGTACGGGTAGTCGAAGTGGTCGTGGAAGAAGTCCAGGCCCTGCTTGGTGACCAGGAAGACGTCGTCGGCGTCGAAGTGCGGCGCGAGGCCCTTGCGGCACAGGGCGCCGAGCGGGATCTCCAGGGTCGTGCCGTCGGCGAACGTGCGGGAGTAGGAGTCCGTCACGTAGTGGTACGGCCCGGCCACCACGCAGGTGATGTACGTCGAGATCGGCTTGGTCTCGGCGAACCGCCACACCCCGTCGGTCTGTTCACCGGCGCCGTTGCTCCACACCGTCCAGCCCTCGGGGGCGCGCACCTCGAAGCGGTAGGGGGCCTTCAGGTCGGGCTGCTCGAAGTTGGCGAAGACCCGGCGTGAGTCCGCCGGCTCGTACTGCGTGTACAGGTACACCTCGCCGTCCTGCGGGTCGACGAAGCGGTGCAGGCCCTCGCCGGTGCGGGAGTACGCACACTGCGCGTCGACCACCAGCTCGTTGTCCGCGGCCAGGTCCTCCAGGGCGATCCGGCAGCCGTCGAAGACCTCCCCCGGGTCCAGATCACGGCCGTTGAGTGAGACGGCCGTCACACTGGGCGCGATCAGGTCGGCGAAGCTGCTCGCCCCGGGCTCGTTGCAGCGGAAGCGGATCGTGGTCACGGAACGGAAGGTGCGGGGCCCGTCTCCCGAGACCTCGCCGACCGCGGACCGCAGGTCGAGGGACACCTCGTACCCGTCGACGCTCAGCAGGGCGGCCCGCTCGCGGGCCTCGTCGCGGGACAGATTCTCACCGGGCACGGGCGGCACTCCTCAGGTGTCGTGGGGTACGGCTGAACAGCACCGATCCTGCCACGTGCCCCTGACGCCGGGCAGCCGGGAATGAGGTGGGCGCGCAGCGGCGTTCCCGGAGAAACGGTTTCCTGCTGAGGAGAGACATGTCGGACAAGACACCCGTCGACTTCTGGTTCGACCCGCTCTGCCCCTGGGCGTGGATGACCTCCCGTTGGGTGCTGGAGGTGGAGAAGGTTCGGGACATCAAGGTCCGCTGGCACGTCATGAGCCTCTCCGTGCTCAACGAGAACAAGCTCGACGAACTGCCCGAGAAGTACCGCGAACTGCTGGAGACGGGCTGGGGCCCCGTCCGGGTCGCCATCGCCGCGCAGCAGGAGCACGGCGCCGAGGTGCTCGGCGACCTCTACACCGCGCTGGGCACCCGCATCCACAACCAGGGCGAGGGCCACGGCAAGGAGACCGTCGCCGCCGCCCTGAAGGACGTGGGCCTGCCCGACTCCCTCATGGAGCACTGGGACTCCACCCCGTACGACGCCGAGCTGCGCGCCTCCCACAAGGAGGGCATCGACAAGGTCGGCCAGGACGTGGGCACGCCCGTCATCGCGGTGCCCGGCGCCGACGGCGAGCAGATCGCCTTCTTCGGCCCGGTCGTCACCCCGGCCCCCAAGGGCGAGGAGGCCGCCCGCCTCTGGGACGGCACCCTCGCCGTGGCCTCGGTCCCCGGCTTCTACGAGATCAAGCGCACCCGCACCAAGGGCCCGGACTTCTCCAACCTGTGAGGTTCACGCCGAGGCGCCGGCTTCCGGGTTCTGCAGTTCCTCCGGGAGCCGGCCCCCGGCCGCCTGGTGGTCCCAGGGCTGGTACCACCGGCAGCCCGGCGCGGTGCAGCGCCACAAGTCCGTGCGGTGCGTCCCGATGGCCTTCCTCTCCTCGGGCTTGAGAGGTGCGAACACCTGAGTACCGCTGCCACCACAGGTCGGGCAGTGCTTGTCCTTGAAGAACATCAGCCCCTCCTCGCCGTCACCGCCAGGTCCGGGAAGTCGGTCGCGACCGCGTCGACCCCCATGCGGTAGTACAGCGCGAACTCCGTGCACGCGTCCCCGAAATCGTCCGGCGCCAGGTCCGGGTTCATCCGGTCGGCGCCCGTCGGCACCGCGTGGCTGAGAGGCCGCCGACGTGTGCACTGGCGGCAGGAGGGATCTCCGTCCGGGCTGCACGAACTCCCCTGCGCAGAAGACGGGTTCACCGGCGGGCCCGGTCACGGGCCTGTGCCAGCCGGTCCAGGTGCTCCGCATAGCCCTGCGCGTAGCGGGCCGCCCGGTCCGGGTCCGGCTCGACCACCGCGGTGGGCCGCGTCCACGCCCGCGCGTCCAGCGGCACCCCGTACCGCCCCGCCGCCGCCAGCACCGCCCCCCGGGCGCCGACCTCGCCCTCGACGACCCGCAGGGGCCGGCCCAGCACATCGGCCAGCAGCCGCATCCAGGCGGGGCTTCGGGTACCGCCGCCGCAGACGGCCAGGCTTCCGGTCAGGCCCGCCGCCTCCAGGCAGTGCCGGGCGGCGTACCCGATGCCCTCGCACGTGGCACGGATCAGATCACCCCGGGTCGACTCCAGGGAGACACCCGTCAGTTCGGCGCGCAGCCGGGGTTCGACGAAGGGCGCCCGTTCCCCGGACGGCGCGAAGTAGGGCAGCACGCGCACCCCCCGGGCGCCCGGCGGGGTCCCGGCCAGCAGCCCGTCGACCTCCTCGTGCCGCACGCCCGTCGTCGACAGCACCCAGTCCAGCGCCGCCGTGCCGACCATCGCGGGCATCGCCCGCAGCCAGTACCCGGGCCGGTCGGTGGAGATGTACAGGCCCGCCGGTTCACCGGTCAGGTCCAGCTCGCTCGTGGCGACCAGACCGGCCAGGCAGGTACCGACGATCAGCAGGCCGTCGCCCGGCTCCGTCACCCCGGCGCCGAGCGCACAGGCCGGCAGGTCGTACGGGCCGTCGGCGACCGGGGTCCCGGCCGGCAGCCCCTCGCCCCGCGCCCCGGCCGTGGCGACCGGGTCGCTGACCGGGGCGAGCAGCGACCGGCGACGGCCCAGACCCAGCAGCTCCACGACCTCGTCGTCGTACGCCCGGGTGCGCGGGTCGAGGAACGGCATCGACGCGTCCGACACGTCCGTCGTCGGGCCGGACCCGGTCAGCCGCTGGAACACGACGTCCTTGCAGTACAGCGCGGCCCGTGCGGCGTCCAGGGACTCGGGCTCGTGCCGTTCCAGCCAGGCCAGCAGCGGGCCCGGGCACCCGGGGAACATCGCGCTGCCGGTCCGCCGGAACACCGCCTCGAACGTCCCGTCCGCCAGCCACCGGGCGAGAAGTTCGTTTGCCCGCCCGTCCATCCAGGACGCCGCGGGGCGCACCGGCCGGCCCTCGCCGTCCACCAGCCACACCCCGTCGCCCTGCCCGGTGAGCCCGGCCAGCTCCACGGGCCGGCCGACGGCGGTCAGGGCGCCGAGCACCTCCAGGACCGCCGCGTACACCTCCTCCATGTCCTGCTCGACGACCCCGCCCCGCAGCGACATCCCCACCGGCCGGGACTCCACGGCCAGTTGGCGGCCCCCGGTGTCGAAGGCCGCCGCCTTGACCACGGACGTGCCCACATCGATACCGACGTACATCCGGCTCTCCTCCCGGTCCTCAGGTCAGGCCGTGCGCGAGGGGCTCGCCGCGCACCCAGCGGCCCACCTCCCCGGCGGCGATCCGTGCCGCCTTCTCCGCGACCGCCCGCGAGGCGCCCCCCAGGTGGGGGGTGAGCACGACGCGTTCGGGGAAGCCCAGCAGCCGCGAACCGGCCGGCAGCGGTTCCCGTTCGTAGGTGTCGACAGCGGCCGCCGAGACCTGCCCGCCCGCCAGCGCGTCGCACAGCGCGCCCTCGTCCAGCAGTGGTCCGCGGGCCACGTTCACCACCACCGCGCCCCGAGGCAGCAGCGCCAGTTCCCGGGCGCCGATCACACCGCGGGTCTCCGGGGTGAGCCGGGCGTGCAGGGTGATCACCCGGGAGCGGCGCAGGAGCTCGTCGAGGGAGGTCACCCGCAGCCCGTGGATCTCACCGTGCACATACGGGTCGTGGACCATCACCCGCGCCCCGAACGCGCACAGCACCCGCGCCACCCGGCTGCCCACGGCCCCGTACCCGACGAGGCCCACCGCCAGGTCCTCCAGCTCCAGCCCGCTGCGCTCGTACGTGTAGTACGCGGCCCCCTCCCAACTGGCCCGCCGGACCAGCGGGTCGTGGGCCTGGGGGATGCGGCGCAGGGCGGCCAGCATCATGCCGATCGTGAACTCGGCAGTGGCGGCGGCGTTGCGCCCGGGCGCGTAGCACACCCGCACGCCACGGGCCCTGGCCGCGTCCAGGTTGACGTTGACCGGTCCGCCCCGGCAGACCACCACCAGCCGCAGGTCCGGGCAGGCCGCCAGCACCCTCTCGGTGACCGGCCCCATCTGCGTGACCAGGATCTGCGCCCCGGCCAGCGCCTCGATCACCGCCTCCTCGGCGTCACAGGCCTCCTGCACCTCGGCGACCGGACCGAACGGCTCCAGCGGCCAGCCGAGCCGCAGCTCCCTCACCTCGGCCCGTTCCACCTCGCGCCGCACCGCCTGGGTGATCAGCGAGGGCAGGACGAAGTGGTCACCGGCGGCCACGACACGCACGTGGTTCTCGGTTGTCATCGCAGTGAGGCTCCTGTCTCGGCGTCGAGGACGTGGGTGTGCCGTTCCGCTCGCCAGGGCCGCCGCCCTTCGCCGCACGGACTTCGACCGGGACGATCCGGCCGAACGTGGTGTCGGTCGGCCAGCGCGACGTCACGTGCCGCCGCGTCGAGCAGCGCGCCGGCGGTCGTGCACGTGCGTCCATCCGTACCTCCGCTTGGGGTGGTTCGCACGGCGAGGCGACTCGTCAACCGAGGGTGGAACGGCTGAGGTTGGCCGTCAATCCCTCGCGCACCCGGAAATACCGGGGCACAGTGGGAGGTTCACAGTCCGGCTGCGACGGCGTGGGAGGTTCCGGATGGTGGACGAGGGAGCCGGCTGGCTGGGCATCGACCTGGGCACGCAGAGCGTCCGGGCCCTGCTCGTCACCGCCGACGGCACGGTCCTCGGCAGCGGCTCGGCCCCGCTGACGGGGCGGCGTGACGGAGTGCGGCACGAGCAGGACCCGCTGCACTGGTGGTCGGCCCTGTGCACGGCGTCCCGGTCGGCCCTCGCGGCCGCGCCCCCGGGGCTGCCGGTCGGCGGCCTCGCGGTCTGCGGCACCTCCGGCACGGTCCTGCTCACCGACGGCTCGGGCCGCCCGGCCGGTCCGGCGCTGATGTACGACGACGCACGCGCGGTCACCGAGGCCGCCCGGGCCCGGAAGGCGGGGCTCGCCGTGCAGGACACCTGGGCGCTGCCCAAGGCCCTGTGGCTGCTCGGTGAGTACGGGCCGGGCCTGCGGCTGCGGCACCAGCCCGACCTGGTCGCCACCCGCCTGCTGGGCCAGCCGCCCCCGGCCGACTCCAGCCACGCCCTGAAGACGGGCTACGACCTGGAGGGCGACCGCTGGCCCGAGGCCGCCCTGGCCCGGCTGGGCGTCCCCGACGGGTTCCTCCCGGACGTCGTGCACCCGGGCACCCTCCTCGGTGAGGTCTGCGCCCGCGCCGCCGAGGCCACCGGCATCCCCGCGGGCACACCGGTGCTGGCCGGCATGACCGACGGCTGCGCGGCCCAGATCGCCTCGGGCGCGCTGCGGCCCGGCTCCTGGAACTCGGTCCTCGGCACGACCCTCGTGCTCAAGGGCGCGGCCCGCGAGCCGGTCCGCGACCCCACCGGCGTGGTCTACAACCACCGCGCCCCGGACGGCACATGGCTGCCCGGCGGAGCCTCCGGCGTCGGCGCCGGCGCGCTCGCGGCGCACTTCCCGGGCGTCGACCCGGCCGCGATGGACGAACGGGCGGCGGCCTTCGAGCCGTCAGGCACCCTCGCCTACCCGCTCGTGTCGCCGGGGGAGCGCTTCCCCTTCCGCGCCCCGCAGGCGACGCCGCTCCTCCTCGGCGACCCGGCCGGCGACGCCGACCGGTGGGCCGCCCTGCTCCAGGGCGTCGCCCTCACCGAACGCCTGTGCCTGGACTACCTGCACCACCTGGGCGCACCCCTCGACGGCCCGCTCACCTTCACCGGGGGCGGGGCCCGCAGCCCCTACTGGAACCAGCTGCGGGCCGACATCCTGGGCCGCGCGGCCCGCGTCCCCGAACAGACCGAACCGGCCCTGGGCATGGCCGCGCTGGCGGCCCACGCCGTGTCCGGGTCCGGGACCCTGGCGGAGACCGCCGGGCGCATGGTGCGCGTCCGGGCCGTCGTCGAACCCCGCCCGGACCGCACCGCGGCCTTCGCGGATCCGTACGCGCGCCTGGTGGAGGCCCTGCACGAGCGCGGCTGGCTGCCCGGCCCGGTCGCCGCCCATGCGCAAGGCCGCCTGAACCGGGATACTTCCGCCTCATGAGTACGACCCTCCTGCTGGCCCGCCACGGGCAGACCGTCTGGCACGCCGAAAACCGCTACGCGGGCGTCAGCGACATCGGCCTCACCGAGACCGGCCGCGCCCAGGCCGAGGCCCTGGGCCGCTGGGCCGCCGCCCATCCCGTCGACGCCGTGTGGACCTCCCCGTTGTCCCGGGCCGTCGCCACCGCCGAACCCGCCTGCCGTGCCCTGGACCTCGTCCCGCAGCGCGAACCCGGCCTGCGCGAGTGCGACTTCGGCGTCGTCGAGGGCCGGACGCTCGCCGAGTTCGAGACGGAGGACCCGGAGTGGGCCGCGGCCTACCGGGCCGATCCGGTGGCCAACTCCTTCCCCGGGGCCGAGGATCCGCGGGCGGCCGCCGCCCGCGGGGTGCGCGCCCTGCGGGAGATCGCCGCGGGCCACCCCGGCGGCCGGGTCCTGGTCGTCGCCCACAACACGCTGCTGCGCCTGGTGCTGTGCACCCTGCTGTCGATTCCCCTGCCCGAGTACCGCCGGCTGCTCCCGCGGCTGCGCAACGCCGCGGTCAGCGAACTGCGCGTGCGGCCCGACGGGTCCGCCGGGCTGATGTCCCTCAACGTGCCGTGCGAGGCGGACGCGGTGTAGCGGGCGGCGGCCGGGCACGGGAAACCCCCGCGAGTCACGTCCTCGCGGGGGCTTCCTTCTCTCCGCCTGCCGTGCGTGAAGGGTGAGAAGACGATCACGAGGCAGGACGCCGGGCGGCCCTCAGGGGGCCAGCAGCAGGACGTCCGCGCGGGACTTGGCGGCCTCGTAGCGCCGGGCCACGTCCTGCCAGTTCACCACCTGCCACATGGCCTCGATGAAGTCGACCTTCTGGTTGCGGTACTGCAGGTAGAAGGCGTGCTCCCAGGCGTCGAAGACCAGGATCGGGGTCGAGCCCTGGCCGACGTTGCCCTGGTGGTCGTAGACCTGCTCGACGATCAGCCGGCCGCTGAGCGGCTCGTACGCGAGCACGCCCCAGCCGGAACCCTGCGTCGTCGCCGACGCCTTGGACAGCTGCGCCTTGAAGCGGGCGAAGGAGCCGAAGGACTCGGTGATGGCGTCGGCGAGTTCGCCCACGCCGTCCTGCGCCAGCGGCTCGCCGCCACCGTCCTTCGGGCCGGTCATGTTCTGCCAGTAGATGCTGTGCAGGATGTGCCCGGACAGGTGGAACGCCAGGTTCTTCTCCAGCCCGTTGATCGAGCCCCAGGTCTCCTTGTCGCGCGCCTCGGCGAGCTGCTCCAGCGTGTCGTTGGCGCCCTTCACATAGGCCGCGTGGTGCTTGTCGTGGTGCAGCTCGATGATCTCGGGGCTGATCACCGGGGCGAGGGCCGAGTAGTCGTACGGCAGCTCGGGCAGCGTGTACACGGGCATGGGCGGGGATCCCCTTCGGACCTGTTATTGCAATCCTCTTGCAACTGCACGCTAGCAGCAAGAGGGCGGGTGTGCGGGGTGGGGGCACGCAAAAGGCCCCCGCGGGGTCTGCGGGGGCCTTTTGCGTGCGGGGGACTCCTACCGCTTGGCGCGGGCCCGCTGCCAGGCGTAGCCGACGGCCGCCAGGGCCAGGATCATGCCGCCCGTCGAGTACAGCTGGACCCGGGTGTCCGGCTCGCGGGCCATGAGGACGAACACGGCCGCCATCCCGGCCAGGGCCACCCACGTCAGCCACGGGAACGCCCACATCCGCACGGCCAGCCGCTCGGGTGCCTCCCGCTCCAGCCGGCGGCGCAGCCGCAGCTGCGAGACGGCGATGAAGATCCAGACGGCCAGGATCACCGCGCCGATCATGTTCAGCAGCCACGCGAAGACGTCGTCGGGCCGCCAGTAGCTCAGCAGCACGCACAGGAAGCCGAACACCGACGACGCCAGCACCGCGATCCGCGGCACCCCGCCCGAGACCCGGCCCAGCCCCTTCGGGCCCTGGCCGCGCTCCACCAGCGAGTAGGCGATGCGCGAGGCGCCGTAGATGTTGGCGTTCATCGCGGACAGCAGCGCCACCAGCACGACCACGTTCATCAGCTGGCCGGCGCCGGGGATGCCCAGCTCGTCGAGGGCGGCCACGTACGGGCCCTTCTCGACGACCTCCTTCGAGTCCCAGGGCACGAGCGTGACGATGACGGCCATGGAGCCGATGTAGAACAGCGCGATGCGCCACATCGCGGTACGGACCGCGCGCGCCACGCCCTGGACGGGGTTCTCCGACTCGGCCGCCGCGATGGTGACCGTCTCCAGGCCGCCGTAGGCGAAGACCGAGGCGAGCAGGCCGATGACCAGCCCCTCGCCGCCGTTGGGCAGGAAGTCGGTGAGGTTGCTCGCGCCGGGCGAGTCGGTCCCGGGCAGGACACCCAGGACCGCCAGCACGCCGAGCACCAGGAACAGGCTGATCGCGGCGACCTTCAGCGCGGCGAACCAGAACTCGAACTCGCCGAAGTTCTTCACGGCGGCGAGGTTCGTGCCGCAGAAGACGACCATGAACAGCGCCACCCACACCCACTCCGGGGTGCCCGGCAGCCAGCCGCTGACGATCTTCGCGGCGCCGATGCCCTCCAGGCCGACCGCCGTGCACAGCAGCACCCAGAACGACCAGCCGGCGGTGAACCCGGCCCAGGGGCCGATGGCCCGCTCCGCGTGCGCCGAGAACGAACCGGAGGAGGGATACGCGGCCGACATCTCGCCCAGCATCCGCATCACCAGCATCACCAGGAGACCGGAGAGGGCGTAGGCGACCACGATCGACGGTCCGGCGGCGGCGATGCCGGCACCGGAGCCGACGAACAGACCGGCGCCGATCACGCCGCCGAGGGCGATCATCGACAGGTGGCGCTGCTTCAGGCCGTGGGAGAGGGAGACGCCGTCCGTGCCGGTCGGCGTCTCCTGGGTGGTGCTGCTGGGCATGGGCGCGGCTCGTCCAATGCGTGAAGGGCGTACGAGGGCAAAAACCCCGCCAGTCTCGGACGCCTCCCCTCCCGCGCGAAGAGGCATCCCATCATGTGGACGCGCCGGTCGCTCAGCGTGCCTATGCGGCGACCGGCGTGTAGTGCGAGGCGTCGCCCTCGATGACGTAGCTCTCCTTGCCCTCCACGCCCACCGGGACGTCCCCGGCGACCGTGACGCGGTGCAGGCGGCGCGGCAGGCCGTCGTAGTTGTCGACGGCGTAGTGCTGGGTGATGCGGTTGTCGAACAGCACGAGCTGGTTCGGCGACCAGCGGTGGCGCAGCACGTTCTCCGGCCGCGTGACGTACGCCTGGAGCAGGTCCAGGATCTTGCGGGACTCGCCCGTCGACAGGCCCACGATCCGCCGGGCGAAGCCGCCGATGAACAGGCCGTGCTCGCCGGTCAGGGGATGGACGCGCACGACGGGGTGGACCGTGCGGTACGTGATCGACGTGAACTCCTCGCGCCGGGCCGCCTGCTCCTCGTCGACGTCCTCCTCCGGTACGGCGTAGTCGTAGTCGTTGGTGTGCTCGGCCCACAGGGTGTCCGCCAGGCGCCGCAGGGAGTCGGGCAGGTTGCGGTAGGCGGCGGCCGAGCTGGCGATGAGCGTCTCCCCGCCGTAGGGCGGCACGGTGATGCTGCGCAGGCTGGTGGCCTGCGGCGGGTTGAGGACGAAGGTCACGTCGGTGTGCCAGTGGTTGGCCGCCCGGCCGCCCTCGCTGTCGACCGGCAGCACGTGCGGGGCGCCGTCGACCGCGGCCACCGTCGGGTGGGCGGTGGTGATGTCCCCGAAGTGCCGCACGAAGGCCTGCTGGCCCGCGTCGTCCAGTCCCTCCGCGTCGAAGACGAGGGCCTTGTGCGCGTTGAGCGCCTCGCGCAGGGCGGTGTACGTGTCCGGGTCGAGGGGCCGGGTGAGGTCGACGCCCTCGACGCGGGCGCCGATGTGCGCGGTGACCTTGTGGATCTCGATGCTCATGGCGGTTTCCTTCCGGGTGGGTCAGACGAGGGCCGGGGCGAGGACGTGCTGGTTGGCGGGGCGCGGCAGGCCGTAGCGCCCCCGCAGGGTGGTGCGGGCGCCGTACTCGGTGCGCAGCAGCCCGCGGGCGCGCAGCAGGGGCACGACGTGGTCGACGAACGCCTCCAGGCCGGACGGCAGCACCGCGGGCATGATGGTGAAGCCGTCGGCGGCGCCCGAGGTGAACCACAGCTCGATGGTGTCGGCGACCTGCTCGGGCGTGCCCGCGAAGGTGAGGTGCCCGCGGCCCCCGCCGAGCCGCCCGATCAGCTGCCGCACGGTGAGCCGATCGCGCCGGGCCAGTTCGACCACGAGCGTGTACCGGCTCCTGGCGCCCTCGATGGCGCTCTCCGGCGGCAGGTCGGCCGGCAGCGGGCCGTCCAGGTCGAGGGTGCCCGGGTCCAGCCGCAACAGCCGCTCCAGGTGCCGCACGCCGTGCGTGTGCACGATGTGGTCCTCCAGGACCCGCTCGTGCGCCCGGGCCTCGGCCTCGGTGGAACCGATCACCGGGACGATGCCCGGCAGCACCTTGAGGTGCCCGGCGTCCCGGCCGGCCGCGACCGCGCGGGCCTTGATGTCGGCGTAGAAGGCCCGCGCGTCCTCGATCGTCTGCTGCGCGGTGAACACCGCCTCCGCGTAGCGGGCCGCGAACCGCTTGCCGTCCTCGGAGGAGCCGGCCTGCACCAGCAGCGGGTAACCCTGTGGCGAGCGGGGCACGTTGAGCGCCCCCTCGACGCTGAAGAAGCGCCCCCGGTGCCGGGGCGGATGGATCTTCGCGTCGTCGCCCCACACGCCCGCCGCCTTGTCGGCGACGACCGTGTCGTCCTCCCAGCTGTCCCACAGCTTCAGCGCCACGTCGAGGAACTCGGCGGCCCGCGCGTACCGCTCGGCGTGCGCCGGCTCGGCGTCCAGACCGAAGTTGCGGGCCGCGTCCGCACCGGCGGTGGTGACGATGTTCCAGCCCGCCCGGCCGCCGCTGATGTGGTCGAGCGAGGCGAACTTGCGCGCCAGGTTGTAGGGCGAGTTGTACGAGGTGGAGGCCGTGGCGATCAGCCCGATGTGCTCGGTGGCCGTCGCCAGCGCGGTCAGCAGCGTGATCGGCTCCAGCGCCCCGGCGGGCCGTTGCGCCACACTGCTCCACAGCTGCGGGCCGTCGGCGAGGAACAGCGAGTCGAAGGTGCCCCGTTCGGCGATCCGCGCGAGCCGCACGTAGTGGGCCAGGTCGACACTCGCGTACGGGTCGCTCTCCGGCAGCCGCCACGACGCCTCGTGGTGTCCGGTGGTCATCAGGAACGCGTTCAGATGCAGCCGTCCGCGGGTCATCGGTGGTCCTCCGTCACACCGAGCGCGGCCAGCAGCCGCTCCCGGTACTCGCCGAGCAGGGGATCGCGGTACGACCGCGGGTGCGCGCGGTCGATGGTCAGGTCGAGGCCGATGCGGCCCTGGTCCAGGACGAGCACCCGGTCGGCGAGCACGATCGCCTCGTCCACGTCGTGGGTGACCAGCAGCACCGAGGGCCGGTGGCGCTCCCACAGCTCCCGCAGCAGGCCGTGCATCCGGATCCGGGTCAGCGCGTCCAGCGCGCCGAACGGCTCGTCCGCCAGCAGCAGTTCCGGCTCCCGCACCAGGGAGCGGGCCAGGGCGGCGCGCTGGGCCTCGCCGCCGGACAGCTCGCCCGGCCAGGCCCGCTCGCGGCCCTTCAGCCCCACTTCCTCCAGGGCCGCCCGGCCCCGGCGCCCGGCGTCCTTGCCCTCCGCGCCGAGCAGCACGTTGTCGAGGACCCGCCGCCAGGGCAGCAGCCGGGAGTCCTGGAACACCACCGACACCCGCTCGGGCGCGGTCAGCCGCCCGCTTCCCGTGACGCCGTGGTCGAGTCCGGCGATGGCCCGCAGCAGCGTGCTCTTGCCCGAGCCGCTGTGCCCGAGCAGGGCCGTGAGCTGCCCGGCGGGCAGGTCCAGGTCGATGCGGTCGAGGACCGTGCGCCCCTCGAACGACCGGGTCAGGCCCCGCAGTCGCACGGCCGGGCGGGTCAGCTGCTCAGTGTGCGGCGCCATGACAGCACCCTCCGTTCGATGAGACGGACCGCGCTGTCGGAGATCAGCCCGAAAACGCCGTAGACGACCAGACCGACGAGGATCACGTCCGTCTGGCCGTAGTTCTGCGCCTGGAACATCAGGTAGCCGAGCCCGCTGGTGGCGTTGATCTGCTCCAGGACCACCAGGCCAAGCCAGGAGCCGGTCACGCCGAGCCGCAGCCCGACGAAGAACCCGGGCAGCGCCCCCGGGATCACGACCTGCCGGATGAACCGGTACCTGGACAGCCCCTGCACCTCGGCCAGTTCGACGAAGCGGCTGTCGATGCCGGACAGCGCCGCGTGCGTGTTGAGGTAGAGGGGGATGTAGACGACGATCGCGATGATGGCGATCTTGAAGGTCTCGCCGATGCCCAGCCACAGGATGAACAGCGGGATCAGGCCCAGGGTGGGGATGGCCCGGTTGAGGTTCACGGTCCCGTCGATGAGCGCCTCGCCGGTGCGGGTCAGCCCCGACGCCAGCGCCAGCAGGATGCCCACGGTCAGGCCGATCGCGAACCCGCTCGCCGCCCGCCGCAGCGAGGTCAGGATGTCGTCGGGCAGGGTGCCCTCGGTCCACAGCCGGG
Organism: Streptomyces sp. AHA2; assembly: GCF_036857595.1. Lineage (NCBI taxonomy): Bacteria > Bacillati > Actinomycetota > Actinomycetes > Kitasatosporales > Streptomycetaceae > Streptomyces > Streptomyces sp. AHA2. Next base: position 10,720 of record NZ_JAUQWJ010000006.1, on the reverse strand, counting down.
TGCCGGTCTCCAGCACCGTCCACGGCGCCGGTACGGCCCCGGCGTCGAGCAGTCCCGCGGCCGAGGCGCCGATCCACAGGACGAGGACGACGGCCGGCCCGGCCAGCCGGGCGGCGGGCAGCCGCCTGCCCGGGGCCAGCCGCCGGCGCCTGCGCACCTGGTGCGCCTCCTCCACCGGGGTGAGCGGCGCGGCGGCGGCCGGGGCGGTGTGCGTCGTCGTGGTCACGGCGGTCACCTCCGGTACTCCGCCGGCACGGCCTCGGCCGCGAGCGACTCGAAGCGGTGGTCGAACAGTTCGGACACGTCGAACTTCTTCACGAACCCGCCCTCGGCGAGCAGGTCCGCGGTCTCCTGCTCCCAGCGGATCGCCTCGTCCCAGCGGGGCGGGAACAGCGGCTTGTTGGCCAGCGCGGTCACCGCTTCGGCCTGGGCGAGGGTCAGGTTCTGCGTCCCGACGTAGAACCGCTCGTTCCACTCGTCGGGGTGCTCGTAGGTCCACACCAGGCTCTTCGCCCAGTACGGGATGTAGGCGGCGACCGCGGCGGCCTTCGCCCGGTCGTTCAGCACCGCCACCGGCGCCCACAGCAGGCTGAGCAGGTCGACCACGTCGGTGGTGACGGTGCGGGCGGACTTGTACTGCGTCAGGTACGCGGGCGCCTGCGTGTTGGCCAGCGGTGCGATGTCCACCTGCCCGGACTGCAGGGCGGTGAGGAACTGGTTGCTGGTCAGCGGCACCAGCTCCACGTCGTCGTACTTCAGCCCGGCCTTCTTCAGCGCCCGCAGCAGGACCACGCCCTGCGCCTGGCCCTGCGAGAAGGCGAGGCGCCTGCCCCGGAAGTCCGCCACCTCGCGGATGTCGCTCCCGGGCTTGGTGGCGAACAGGTAGTTGGGCTTGCGGGTGATGTTGATCGCCACGATCTTCGCGTCGAAGCCCTGGTAGTGCGCCTGGATCGGCGGGATGCCGGCGTTGTTGGCGACGTCCAGGGACTTCGCGCGGAAGGCGTTGATGACGTCGGGGCCCGCGCCGATGTTCAGCCAGTTCGTCACCGTGAACGGCAGGTCGTCCAACCCGGCCAGCTTCAACTGCAGTTCCTGTGCGTTCTGGTACGACGCGATCTTCAGGCCGGTGCCCGCCGGAACCTCGGTGGCCAGCGGGGCGTCGGAGGCCGGCTCACCGGCAGCGGCACTGCCGTCCGCGCAGCCGCTGAGCCCGGCCGCTGCGGCCGTCACGCCGAGCAGCGAGGTGAGGAACAGACGCCGGTCGACACCGGAAACGGGGGGCGAGGGCATGGGAGGGCTCCCTGGGTATGAAGACGGAACAGCGCACGGAATTCCCGGCCGGGAAGAACCGGCCGCGAATTCACGGAAATGTCACAAAGGAAGAAGCAGGCGCTCCGCGAAGGGGCGCCGGGGGCGCGTCAACGGGTCAGCAACAGAAGGTGCGACAGCTCGTGAGCGGGCTCATGACCAGGATGTTCCTGGTCAGCGGCCCGGCCTGTCAACATTCCGAGTTTCTGAATTAAATAGCCTCAGGTGACGCGCCCAGCGGATCCCGGTAGAGAACGTCGAGCGCCACCGAACCGCCCGCGACGGCCGGTACGCAGTCCGTGAAACCGATCGGCCGTACGGTGTCCGCCCGACCGGGCCCGACTTCCTCGCGCAGGGCGGCGAGACAGTCCTCGCGGTGCATGGCACCGATCTCCGTCACCACCACCCGCTCCGGGTTGAGCACGTCCAGCAGCAGTCCCACCGCACGCCCCACCCGGCGCGAGCGCTCCCGCAGCAACCCGGCCGCCACGGTGTCACCGGCGGCGGCCGCCCCGACCACGTGCATCGGGTTCACGCCGTCGACGACCCCCGCCTCCCTGGCCCGCCGGCACAGGGTCCGCTCGCTCAACTCGGCCTGGAGGCAGCCGGTCCGGCCGCAGTCGCAGGGCTCCGAGCCGCCCGGCACCGGCAGATGGGCGATGGCCCCGGCCTGGGAGCGCGGCCCGTGGTGCACCTCGTCGTTGGTGGCGAACGCCGCGTCGACCATGTTGCCCGCGAAGAGGTGGAGCACGCTGCGGCTGCCCCGGGCCGGACCGAACAGCCGCTCCGCGTTGAGCAACGCCCGGGCGTGCCCGTCCACATGGACCGGAAGGCCGGTGTGCGCGCCCAGCAGGTCGCGCACCGGCACCTCGCGCCAGCCCAGCAGGGGATGCTCGACGACGGTGCCCGAGTCCCGGTCCACCCAGCCGCCCGCCGCGAACCCGACGCCGAGCGGCCGACTGCCGCGGGCCCCGGCCAGCAGCGCCGCCAGCCCGTCGGCGGCCCGGGCCAGCACCCGAGCCGGACCGGCCCCGTCGTGCTTCAGCTCGCGCCGGGCCAGGACCCGCCCGCGCAGGTCCAGCAGCGCCACCGTGGTGTGGGGCACCGCCACGTGCACCCCGCCCACCACGAACCGGGAGCGGTCCAGGTCGACCGGCAGGTGCGGCCGCCCCACCCCGTTGGACCGCAGCGGCACGGCGGACTCGCGGATGAGGCCCGACTCGGCCAGCCGGGCGCAGTAGTCGGTCACCGACGCCGGCGACAGGCCGGTCAGCCGGGCGATGGTGCTGCGCGCGACGGGCCCGTGCTCCAGCACGGACCGCAGGACGACGCTCGCGCTGGTGCGGCGCCGGTCGCTGTCGGCGACACGGGGGACGGGGGACGGGGGAAAAGGGGCCGCGGTACGGGGCATGGCAACTTCCTGGGGCCGGTCCGACACTGTGCCGTCTCGATCGGCGGGCCGGAACCGAGCCGCCCCGCCTCACACCGGGCGGCGACAGGTGGCCGTGCCCTGGCGGCGCAGGTCGACGTAACGACGCTGCGAGAAGTACCGGGCCTGGGCAACCATGGGCGAGACGCTAGCAAAACGCCCCTGCGGCGGACAGAGCGCGCCCGACGGGCGAGACACGGCCGGGAAGTCCACGGAAGGGCGGCTGAGGGTCTTTGGCGGGAACCTACAGCGGCCCCTCCGGCCGTCGGCGTGCCGCGGGCCACCTGAACTCCGTGACCGGTGTCACGCGACACCCGGTGCAGACGGCATCCTTTGTCCGGAGCCGACCAAGGCCCGCCTCGTGCCTTTGTCGAGCGCTGACGGTGATCGGCGCGAGGGCGCTGGGATAGCGTCACCGTGTCCCACCGGCCCTCACCCCCGCGGAGTCCCCATGAGCACCGCCGCCGCCACACCCGCCCGCACCGGACAGGTCCTCGCCGACCTGCTCCCGTCCTCCCGCGTCCGGGACGCGGCCCTCGTGCTCGGCGGCGCCGCGCTCACCGGCCTCGCCGCCCAGCTGTCGGTGCCCGTGCCCGGCTCCCCGGTGCCGGTGACCGGCCAGACGTTCGCCGCGCTGCTCGTCGGCACCTCGCTCGGCGCCGGCCGGGGCCTGCTCGCCCTCGCGCTGTACGCGGTGGCGGGCGTCGCCGGGGTGCCGTGGTTCGCGAGCGGCACGTCCGGTATCGCCCCGTCCTTCGGTTACATCCTCGGCATGATCCTCGCCGCGACCGTCGTCGGCGCGCTGGCCCGCCGCGGCGCGGACCGCTCGGTGTGGCGCATGGCCGGCACGATGCTCGTCGGCGAGGCGATCATCTACGCCGTGGGCGTGCCCTACCTCGCCCTCTCGACCGGCATGTCCGCCACCGCGGCCATCGCGGCCGGCCTCACGCCGTTCCTCATCGGTGATGCCCTGAAGGCGGCGCTGGCGATGGGCGCGCTGCCCACGGCGTGGAAGTTCGCCGGCAGGCGCTGACCGCCGCGCCGACCGGCAGGAGACGTCGAGGAGGCCCGCCGGGGAAGACACCCCGGCGGGCCTTCGACGTACTCGGCGTCACCGTGGCCGGTCGGCCGCCCGGCCGGCCTTCCGGGCGCCGTCGTCGCGACCACCACGGGCCGCCCGCGCCCGCCGGGAGCAGCGCCGTCCGGGCCGCCCCCAGGGGCAGCACCTCACCGGCCGGGCCCACCGCGGCAGTTGCTCGCGGCCCGGGCCCGCCGGCTCGCCGCCCGTGCCGGGCAGCGGGGCAGTGGCCGGGGCGCCGGGCGAGGGTGGCTCGTGCCGGACGGCACCGGCCGAAGGCTGAGGACAGCTTCACGGTGGCTGTGCGGCGGTGCGGTGGAGGACACGAAGAAGGGCCTGTGGTGTGTGCCGTGAGGCGGCACACACCACAGGCCCGCCCGTTCACCCGGAACGGCAAGCGGCCGTGCGGCTCAGCCGGCCGAGACCTCGTCGCGCCGGTCGGCGGGGGCCGCGTCGGCGGGCCGGCGGCCGCCCCGCACCTTCTCCTTCACGAAGGCGATGATCAGTACCACCGCCGCCACCAGCAGCGACAGCGAGATGGTGGTGCGCCCGTCGTGCTCGGTGTCGGTGAGCATGTAGCCGAGGATGAAGACGATCAGCGCGGCCGTCGCCCAGGTCAGGTACGGGTACAGCCACATCTTCACCACGAGCTTCTCCGGCGCCTCGGCCTGGATGATCCTGCGCATGCGCAGCTGGGAGAAGCAGATCACCAGCCACACGAACAGGGCGACCGCACCGCTGGAGTTCACCAGGAACAGGAAGACGGAGTCCGGGAACTTGTAGTTGAAGAACACGGCGACGAAGCCGAACGCGACGGACGCGAGGATCGCGGTGCGCGGCACGCCGTTGGAGGTCGTACGGGCGAAGGCCTTCGGCGCGTCCCCGCGCTGGCCGAGCGAGAAGGCCATGCGGGAGGCGGTGTACAGGCCGGAGTTGAGGCAGGACAGCACCGAGGTCAGCACGATGAAGTTCATGATCTGACCGGCGTGCGGAATGCCGAGTGAGTCGAGCGCCGCGACGTAGGAGCCGTCCTCGGTGATGGACTTGCTGTCCCACGGCAGCAGGGACACCACGACGAGGATCGAACCGAGGTAGAAGACGGCGACACGCCAGATGATGCTGTTGGTGGCCTTGGTGACGGCCTGCTGCGGGTTCTCCGACTCACCGGCGGCCAGGGTGGCGATCTCGCTGCCCATGAAGGAGAAGACGACGAGCAGCACACCGGTGAGGATGGCCCCGGCCCCGTGGGGCAGGAAGCCGCCGTGCTCGGTGAGGTTCCCGAATCCGGCCTGGTCGCTGTCGACCCCCGGCAGCACGCCGAACACGGCCAGTCCGCCGATGACGATGAACGCGGCGATGGCGACGACCTTGATGCCCGCGAACCAGAACTCGAACTCGCCGTAGGAGCCGACGGAGACCAGGTTGGTCGCGGTCAGCACGACCATCACGATCAGGGCCCAGGCCCACTGCGGCACGGCCGGTATCCAGCCCTCGAGGATCACCGCGCCGGCGGTCGCCTCGACCGCGAGCACGACGACCCAGAAGAACCAGTACAGCCAGCCGATGGAGAAGCCGGCCCACGAACCGAGCGCCCGGTCCGCGTGGGCGGAGAAGGAACCCGAGGTCGGGTTGGCGGCCGACATCTCGCCGAGCATCCGCATCACCAGCACCACGAGCGTGCCGACGAGGGCGTAGGACAGCAGGATGCCGGGACCGGCGGTGGCGATACCGGAGCTGGACCCGACGAAGAGCCCGGCGCCGATGACACCGCCGATGGCGATCATCGACAGGTGCCGGTTCTTCAGCCCGGCCTGGAGCCCGGAACCGTGCGCCCCGGGGTCCCCGGGTCCTTCACGGTCCTTCTCGGTCGTCTTCGTCGTCGGCTGCGAGGTCATGGAACGGATTTCCTTTGCGCCGGGGAGTGGTACGTCCGCACTTCACCGCGCACGCCGTGCGAACGGGGGTGTGCCGCGGCATGACGGTGGTGCGGGGCTCATACGAGCGGTGTACGAGCCGGTCCAGTGAATCGGAGGCGAACGTATAGGAGAACCTTTGAATCCAGATTGTTACTTGAGGTTTCCCTGAGCTTCCGTAATCCACTTCACATTCAGGCCGGCATTTCCCGACCACCACCCCGCGCGCCTTCCCGCGACCGCCCGTGTCACACTCGTGCCATGCGCGTGTACCTCGGCTCGGACCATGCGGGCTACGAACTCAAGAACCACCTCGTCGAGTGGCTGAAGGCGGCGGGGCACGACCCCGTGGACTGCGGCCCGCACATCTACGACGCCCAGGACGACTACCCGCCCTTCTGCCTCCGCGCGGCGGAGCGCACGGCCGCCGACCCCGACGCACTCGGCATCGTCATCGGCGGTTCCGGCAACGGCGAGCAGATCGCGGCGAACAAGGTCGAGGGCGTCCGCGCGGCCCTCGCCTGGAGCGAGGAGACGGCCGCGCTGGGCCGTCAGCACAACAACGCCAACGTCGTGGCCGTCGGCGCCCGCATGCACTCCCGGGACGAGGCGACGAAGTTCGTCGAGACGTTCCTCGGCACCCCGTTCTCCGGTGACGAGCGTCACATCCGCCGGATCGACATGCTCTCCGCGTACGAGACCACCGGCGACCTGCCGCCGATCCCGCCGCACCACCCGCAGTCGTAGCACCCCACAGCCGGCCGACGGCCCGGGGACGCGCACCGAGCGATCCCGGGCCGCCGCGATGTCCGCACCGTCACCCGGCGCGCACCGAACGCGACGCCGGCCCGTGCCGCGGACCAGACACACGCCCGTCGGAGGACGAACCCCGTGCCGGAAGGCCACACCATTCACCGCCTGGCCCAGGACTACGCCACGGCCTTCCTCGGCAGCGCACCCCGGGTCACCAGCCCCCAGGGCAAGTTCGCCTCCGCCGCCGCCCTCCTCACCGGCACCGAACTCACCGGCACGGAAGCCCACGGCAAGCACCTCTTCCTCGGCTTCGCCGGGACCCGGTGGGTGCACATCCACCTCGGCCTCTTCGGCAAGGTCACCTTCGGCCCCGCCCCCGCGCCGCCCCCCACCGACACCGTCCGCCTCCGCCTCGCCGACGACACGGCCCACGTCGACCTCCGCGGTCCCACCACCTGCGCCCTCCTCACGCCCCCGGAGAAGCAGGCGATACACGAGCGCCTCGGCCCCGACCCGCTGCGCGACGACGCCGACCCGGACAGCGCGTACCGGCGCGTCTCCCGCAGCCGCACGACGATCGCCGCCCTGCTCATGGACCAGAAGGTCATCGCCGGTGTGGGGAACGTCTACCGCGCCGAGGTCCTCTTCCGGCACCGGATCGACCCCTACCGCCCCGGCAAGGACATCACCCCCGCCGAGTGGCGGGCGATCTGGGCCGACCTCGTCGCCCTCATGCACGAGGGCGTCCGCAACAACCGCATCGACACCGTCCGCCCCGAGCACACCCCGGAGGCGATGGGCCGCCCGCCCCGCGTGGACGACCACGGCGGCGAGGTGTACGTCTACCGCCGGGCGAACCTGCCCTGCCACGTGTGCGGCGGCGAGATCCGCACCGCCGACCTCGCCGCCCGCAACCTGTTCTGGTGCCCCACCTGCCAGCGTCCCTGACCGGACCGCGAGCCGGGAGGCCCGTCCCGCCTCAGAACCCGTGCGGCAGCCACGGGGCCGGACCCCCGCTGCCGAACGCCGCCGAGGCCTCCGCCAGCGCCCCCTGCCGCACCTCGCGGACCCGCCCCGCCGCGGCCAGCGCCGTCAGCGACACACCTCCGAGGTACGCGGAGCCCAACTCCCGCACCGACAGGACGAGGTCTGCCGCGTCCCCGGTGCGCTCGCAGGACGCGCCCTTCCCATCACCGCTGAGCCGCCAGCGCCCGGCGTTCCAGGGGCAGAACGCGTCCTCCACCTCGAACACCACGTCCACCGGCGCCTGGTACGTCCGCGCCTGGAGCGCCGCCCCGACCTCCACCGGCCGGACGTAGAGCGAGTCCCGCAGGCGCGTGAGGCACCGCCGTATGTCGGACACCATGTACTGCCAGGCGTCGTCCACCGGACGGTTGCGCACGGTGATCTTCGCAGTCAGGTCGATCCCGAACAGGAAGCGCCACAGCGCCCCGTCCGCCGCCGGGTCCAGCGCGACCAGGTCCTCCAGGACGACCGTGCCGTTCGGCCCGGCGGGCTCCCACTCCGGCTTGATGCGGTAGCGCGCGTACCCGACCGTCTCCCCGTCCCGCTCGGCGAGCACGCACTGCAGCGGCGACGCCCCGCCCCGCTCGCTCTCGGGGTCGAGCACCCCGAGCCGCTCCCAGCCCGGCTGCCGCGCCAGCAGCCCGGGCCGCGTCGGCACCAGCCGGGCGTACAGCGCCTCGCACACGTCCAGGACGTCGGCCGGCGCCGCGAAGCGCACCCGTACGTCGTCCGTCCCGTCCGGCACCGACAGCCGCACCCGGGTCGTGTCGATCTCGGCGCCCAGGTGGAAGGTGGCCGCGCCGTAGCCGAACCGGCCGTAGATCGCCGGCTCGGACGCCGTCAGCACGGCCAGCGGCTCACCCCAGGCGCGCACGTCGTCCAGCTGCCGCCGCATCATCGACGTCAGCACCCCGCGCCGGCGGTGCGTGGCCGCGACGCTGACCATCGTGACACCGGCCGCCCGCACCTGGGCGCCGCCGGGCACGGTCAGCCGGAAGCTGAACGCCCCGGCCGTCCCCACGCACTCGTCGCCCTCCCAGACGCCCAGTGAGCGGTCGAACTCGGTCAGCGCGTTCCACAACTCCCGTTCCTCCGCGGCCTCCGGCACCCCGCCGAAGCCCCGGAGCAGGGTGTCGTACCACTTGCCCCATTCCTCCCGCTGCAACACCCGCAGGCCGGCCGAAGAACCGCTCACGTCAGTCGCCATGGGCCATGCCTACCAGGGCGATGCGGGACGAGCGAGGGAATTTCCGCCGGCCGGCGGCGCACGGGCCGCCGGTGAAGTTCACTGTGATGTCGGCCCTCGGACGGGGGACAAGTGGGACCTCCCGTGCCAAGGGGCTGGTCCGATGGATAGGGTCCCGAACTAATGGCATCAGGACGAGAGCGGCGGTCGGAAGCCGACACGTTCACGGCCCGGTTGAAGAAGCAGTGGCACCGGGCCCGCGTCGGGCTGCGCCGAGCCGCCGTGGACTACTTCCGCGGCGACGGCTCGGACTGGATCGCCCTGGCCGGCCTGCTCCTGACCGTCCCGCTCATCGCTGCGGCGACCCTGGCCAACGCGGTGTGGTTCTCCCCGGCCGCCCTGGTCCTGCCCGTCGTCGTGGGCGGACTGCTGCTGCGCCCGGCCAGCCTGCTCGGCCTGTACGCGGCGGCCGCCACGGCGCTGATCGTGGAGTCGGTGCAACTCGGCCCCTACACCGAGGGCCCGTCCCGGGTCACCCCGGGGACCGTGCTCGTCGTCGCGGCCTGCGGCTTCTTCGGTCTGCTGCTCGCGCAGTTCCGCAGCCGGGTCGGCGTGCCCTGGCGGCGCGGCGGCACCATGCTCTTCGACCTGCGCGAACGGATCCGGGTGCAGAGCAAGCTGCCCGGCCTGCCCGACGGCTGGCACCGCGAGATGGCCCTGCGCCCGGCGGGCGGCCAGTCCTTCTCCGGCGACTTCGTGGTCGCGGCCCGCACCAACGGCGGCCGGACCCTGGAGGTCGTCCTCACCGACGTCTCCGGCAAGGGCATGGACGCGGGCTCGCGCGCCCTGCTGCTGTCCGGCGCGTTCGGCGGCCTCCTCGGCTCCCTCCCGCCGCACGCCTTCCTCCCGGCCGCGAACGGCTATCTGCTCCGCCAGGACTGGGACGAGGGCTTCGCCACCTCCATCCACCTGGTTCTCGATCTGGACTCCGGCGACTACGAGTTGTACTCCGCGGGACACCCCCCGGGCCTCCAGCTCAGCGCGGGCAGCGGCCGCTGGGAGGAGAAGGCCGCCGAGGGCCCGCTGCTCGGCGTCTACGACGGCGCCCAGTTCGACCCGGTGAAGGGCTCGCTGCGGCCCGGTGACGTCCTGATGCTGTTCACGGACGGCCTGGTGGAGACCTCCGACCGCGACATCGTCGAGGGCATCGACCGCCTCACCGGCGAGGCCGACCGCTATGTCGCCGGCGGCTTCCACGGCGCGGCCTGGCATCTCATCGAGGCGGTCGCCAAGGACGTCAACGACGACCGGGCGCTGCTGCTGATCTGCCGCGAAGGGCCGACGGCGGCGGCCACGCGCTGACGCCCACGCACCGGGCCGGTCCGTCCCACGGCTCGGTCATGGTTCTGTGCCGCTTCTGTAAGCGACGCGAACCTCGATTGCACGGGCAACTACGGTGTTGGTAGAGATGGTAGAGAGACGTGAGGCCGGCCGGGATCGGTCGCCGAGGTAGCCCACACGGGGGAGGCGAGTCAGCACGATGAAGTTCGACATGGGTGCGCAGACACTGTCGTCGTTGCAGCGGGACACGCGTGGTTCGACGGACGATCTGGGTGGTCTGGTCCGGCAGTTGGTGGCGGCGGCACAGCCGCTGGAGGGGAAGTTCAACGGTTCGGGCCGGGTGATGTTCGACCAGTTCAAGGCGCGGGCGGACCGGATCGCGTCGGATCTGAACTCGTCGCTGTCGGCGATCCTGGGCGGTCAGTCGGGGATGGACGCGGCGTTCTCCTCGGGTGACCAGGAGCAGGGCGACAACGCGCGTCAGCAGATGTCCGCGGCGAACTTCGACGCCGCGCGCTTCCGCTGAGCCGCTCGACGTTTCGTCGGAGTTCGGTTCGTTCCATCTGGTCTTTTCGTTCTGTTGGGCTTTTCGGGGAGTGGTGTGTGATGGCGGGTGCGGGTGCGGATCGCCGGTCGTACGACGTGGGTGCGTCGACGGACGCGCAGTCGAACATCCAGACCGTGAT
>NZ_JAUQWJ010000005.1:0-403993 GCF_036857595.1 Streptomyces sp. AHA2 | reverse complement strand
GTGTTCCTAGACAGCTCCACCACATCGGAGGTCTTCGCCATGTTCAAGACCCGCCAGTGTCAGCAACGCTCGTGATCGATACACCTAGGGTGTGCGGGATGACCGCACAGGAACCAGCCCGCGCACCCTTCCTCTACGTCGTCGTCTGCGCCGCCGGCGTCGCCGACGGTGTCGGCGAACTGGTCACCGCGGTGCAGGAGCGGGGCTGGGAGGTCGGTGTCATCGCCACTCCGGTCGCGATGAACGGCTTCTTCGACACCGCAGCCGTCGAGGCCCTGACCGGCAGGCCCATCCGCTCGGCCTGGCGCACCCCGGGCGAGCCCCGCCCGTTCCCCGCACCCGACGCCGTGGTGGTGGCACCCGCCACGTTCAACACCGTCAACAAGTGGGCGGCCGGACTGGCCGACACCCTCGCCCTGGGCACGCTGTGCGAGGCGGCCGGGCTCGGCGTGCCGATCGCGGTGCTGCCGTGCGTGGCCGGCGCGCTGGCCGCCCACCCGGCCTACGGGGAGAGCCTGAAGCGGCTGCGCGGCATGGGCGTGCGGTTCGGCGAGCCGTACACGGCGGAGCCCCGGGCGGACGGCGGCGGGGCGCGATTCGGGTGGGAGCGGGCACTGGACCTGCTGACGGACGGCTGAACCCCCGTGTGCGGCGCCGGTCGTGGCTCGCGGATCCGTCCGGGATGCACGACCTGCGGCCCGCCCGACCGCGGCCCGGGCGGGACGGGCGTGGTTTCCGGCAGCCGGGTTCCGGGTGAATACACGCCGGCGAAAACAAGATGGCCAATACCGCGATCTCGGCGGCCGCAGTGATTGACATTCTGTCAAAAGGCGCTGGTCGCGTGCCCCATGGGGGAAACGGTGAGAGTGCTTGTTCCGCTTTGCTGACCTGTGCAAAGGTGTGCCCTGTCGGCGTGTCCACAACACGCCGCTCTTTCGTGCGCGCGCGGCCTCCCGGTCGGCATACCCCTTGGTATGGACTTATTCCGCATGTCCCTGAGAGGAATGCAGTGTGAAAGACGCAGGCCCGTCGAATTCACCGGACACGGCCCGCGGGTACGGCCCGACGGACGAGCAGCTCAGCGCCGAGCTCCGCAAGTGGACCGGTGCCACACCCGCACTGCACCCCGTCGGCGAACTGCTGGACCGGCACTGGGAGGCGGCCTTCGCCTACGCCCGGCTGTGCACCGACGGCCCGCGCCCGGCGGGGATGCTCACCACCGCCGCGTTCACCCGGCTGTTCGGCGAGACCCTGCGGCAGAACGGCCCCACCTCGGCCTGGCGGCCCCATCTCCTCGTCACCGTCCGGCGCATCGCGGCCGAATGGTCCGGTGACCACCGCCGCGAGACGCTCCACCCCGATCTCCTGACGGGGAGCGCGGAGGGTGCCCGCCCGGCCGCGCGACTGCTGCCGGCGCCGCACCGCCGCCTGCTCGCCGGAGCGTTCCAGCGGCTGCCCCAGTCCGCGCGCTGCCTGCTGTGGCACGTCGAGGTCGAGCGGGAACCGCTCGGCTCCCCGGCCGCGCTGCTCGGCCTCGACGAGGAGGGTGCCCGCGTCGAACTCGGCCGGGCCCGCGACCGGCTGCGTGAGGAGTGCCTCCAGCTGCACCGCGAGCTCGCTCCGGACGAGGAGTGCCGCCGCTATCTGCGTCTGCTCGACGTGACGTACCGCCGGGGCGGCCGGAACACCGACCCGGATCTGCGCACGCACATCGAGGGCTGCCGGCACTGCAGCGCCGCGGCCGACCAGCTGGACCGGTTCAACCACGGACTCGGCACGGCCCTGTCCGAGGCCGTCCTCGGCTGGGGCGGAGCGGAGTACGCGCGGAGCAGGACGGCCGCCCCCGGCCCCTCCCCGTCCGCCGCTCCGACCCCGAGCACGCCCCCCGCCGGCTTCGCGCCCCCGGCCACCGGCACCCCGGACGGCCTTCCGGGGCAGCGCCGGGACCTCACCGCCGAGGGCGGCGACGCGTTCGGCCACGGGGCTGCGTCCTTCGGCTCCGCGGGTGACGAGGCCGGCCACCGTGCTGCCGCCTTCGGCCCCGAGGGCCGCGACGAGATCGGCTCCCGTCCCCCGCGCCCCGTCCCCGAAGCCGCCCCTGATCCGGTCGCGCTGGCGCGGGCGGCCTTCCCCGATCCCGTCGGACCTGTCCGTCCTGCCCGTCCTGCCGGTCCGGTCGATTCCGTCGATCCCGTGGCGCTCGCCGGTGCGATCGGGGAGTCGTTCACCGACCCGGGCGGCCCGCTACCGGTCTCCGCCCCGCCGCAGCCCGTGCCCCGGGCCGGAGCCGGCGCACCGGCCGACCGCGATCCCCACGGCCGGGACGCCCCGCACGCCTCACCCGTGACCCCATCCCCGGCGGACGGTCCCGCGCCGCGCCCGCGTGCCGTGGGCCCCCGCACCGCCGCCCGCCGCGCCGCCCGGAAGGCCGCACGCCGCGCCGCACGCCGCCGCAATCTCACCGCCGGTGTCCTGACCCTCGGCGGTCTCGTCGTGCTCCCGCTCGTCCTGTGGACCATCGGCGACTCCGGTGACGGTCCGCCGGCCGGCGCGGAACGGCAGGCCGGGGAGGTACCCGATGCGGACGAGCCGACCACCGGGCCGTCCCGGATCGGTGCGGGCGAGGCCGGGAAGGACACCTTGCGCGGCCGGCTGCGCAACGTCGGCTCGGACCTGTGCGTCGGCCTCGACGGGGGCGAGGCGGTCGAGGGCGCCGAAGCCCTGCTCACCGACTGCGACTCGGATCCCGCTCTGCAGTGGACCTACGAGACCGACGGACTGCTGCACAGCGGCGCCGACCCCGGTCTCTGCCTCGACTCCGGCCTCGGCTACTCGGTGCGGCTCGCCCCCTGTGCGGGCCCCTCCGGAGCGGGAACCGAGGACGTCCGCTACGACTTCACCCTGCAGGGCGCGCTCGTGCCCAGGTCGGACCAGGACCTGGCACTGACCCCGTCCGCGACGGACGGCTCGGGCGCCCTGGTCCTCAAGACCCGGACCGACGACGCGGTGCAGCGCTGGGCGATCGACACCTCCAAGGCCGACCTGCGGATGAAGGCGGTCACCTGGAACGCGCCCGGCCCGGCCCGGTCGTCCCGGTCCGCCTCCACCCCGCCGGCGAGGCCGGCACCGGCGCCGACCCCGGCTGCGGCCACCCCCAGTTCCTCACCGACCGGCCAGGAATCCACCCGGCCCCCCTGCCTGCGCTACGGCTACCCCTGCGAGGAGGACGGCCGGTACGGACAGCCCGGCCACGGATACCCGGGCTACGGATACCCGGGCTACGGATACGGCGGCGGCCGCGGTCACGACGGCGGCGGCCGTCACTGACCGGACGCACCGGGGCGGTCAGTAACCGACGACGTTCAGCGACAGCCACAGCGCCGCCACGGCCGGCACCAGCGCGGCCGGCACCGCGAGCAGCCCCAGCCGGGTGAACTCCCCGAGGCCGATCCGGTGCCCCCGCTGCTGCGCGATCCGCCGCCACAGCAGGGTCGCCAGGGATCCGGCGTAGGTCAGGTTGGGGCCGATGTTGACCCCGATCAGCACGGCCAGGACCGCCCCGGGCCCGGCTCCGGCGGTCAGCGGCAGCAGGACCAGCACGGCCGGCAGGTTGTTGATGAGGTTGGCCAGCACCGCGGCCAGTGCGGCCACGGCCAGCAGCGCGAGCAGGCCCGTCCCGCCGGGCAGGACCCGCCGCAGCGCGTCGGCGAGCCCGTGGTCGACGACCGCCCGCACGACGACGCCGAGGGCCAGCACGAACGCGAGGAACGCCGGGGCAGCCGACCGCACCACCGCCAGGGGCGTGGCCTTCCGGCGTGCCAGCGCGCGCCCGGCCAGCACCAGGGCACCGGCCAGGGCGGCCCACGCCGGGGAGATCCCGACGGCCGAGGCCAGGACGAACCCGGCGAGGGTGCAGCCGACCGTGACCAGCGCGAACAGCGGCAGCGGCGCCGCGGGCCCGGCCGGGCCGGGGGAGGGGAGGGGTGCCGTCAGCTCACGGTCGAAGAAACGCCGGAACACCAGGTACTCGGCGATGACCGCGACCAGCCAGGGCAGCGCCATGAGGGCCGCGAAGCGGGTGAAGGTCAGGCCGCTCGCCGTGAAGGCCAGCAGATTGGTCAGGTTGGAGACCGGCAGCAGCAGCGAGGCGGTGTTCGACAGATGGGCGCAGGCGTACAGGTGCGGACGGGCCTCGACACCCATGCGGGTGGCGGTGGCCAGCACCACCGGGGTGAGCAGGACGACCGTGGCGTCCAGGCTGAGCACGGCCGTGATCAGGGAGGCCAGGACGAACACGGAGGCCAGCAGCCGCACCGGCCGCCCCTCGGCCCGGCGGGCCATCCACGCCCCGCATGCCGTGAACAGCCCCTCGACGTCGCAGAAGTGGGCGAGCACCAGCACGGCCGCCAGGAAGCCCACCACCGGACCGAGCCGCTGGATCTCCTCCCATGCGTGGCCGGGGGAGACGAGACCCACGGCGACGGCCAGGGCGGCGGTCGGCACCGCCAGCACGGCCTCGGGCAGCCCCCGGGGCCGGGCGACGGCCCAGACGAGCACGGCGACCAGCAGCGTCACGGACAGGACTGTGGCGAGCGGGGTGTTCAGGGCGGGTCCTCCGTGACGTGATCACGACGTGCCCGCCCATGAAACCAGGCCCCGGTAAGAACTCCGCGAGAGCCCTGCCCGCCGCACCGCCCGGGCCACCGCCCACCCGCGGGGCCGACGGCGGGCGGACCGCGTCAGAGGTCCTCGACCAGCGCCAGCTCCGCCCAGATCGTCTTGCCCTCGGCGGTGTGCCTGCTGCCCCAGCGCTGGGTCAGCTGGGCGACCAGCAGCAGCCCCCGGCCGCCCTCGTCCCAGGTCTTGGCGCGACGCAGGTGCGGGGCGGTGTGGTTGGTGTCGGACACCTCGCAGATCAGCGTGGCGGCGTCGTGGATGAGCCGGAGCCTGATGGGCGGGGCGCCGTAGCGGATGGCATTGGTGACCAGCTCGCTCACCACCAGCTCGGCGGTGAACGTGGCCTCGACGAGTCCCCACCGTTCGAGCTGGTCCACGACCTGCTTGCGGATGGGCGCGACCAGCGCCGGGTCCGCCGGGATGTCCCACGTCGCCACCTGGGAGGACGGCAGGCCGCGGGTACGGGCCAGCAGCAGGGCCACGTCGTCGGCGGAACCGCCCGGCGGGAGCAGGGAGTGCAGGACCCGGTCGCACGTCTCGTCCAGGGAGTCCGAGGGGACCGACAGCGCCTGCAGGATCATCTGCGCGCTCGTGTCGACGTCCCGTTCCCGGCTGGCCAGGAGGCCGTCCGTGTGGAAGGCCAGGACACTGCCCTCGCGCAGCTCCACGTCGACGCTCTCGAACGGCAGCCCCCCGACACCGAGCGGCGGTCCCGAGGGCAGGTCGAGCCGGCGCGCCGGCCCGTCGGGCGGGGCCAGCAGCGGCAGCGGGTGCCCGGCGCGGGCCAGCGAGCAGCGCCGGGACACCGGGTCGTACACCGCGTACAGGCAGGTGGCGCCCACCTCGCCGGTGCCCGCGTCACCGCCGGACTCCTGCGACAGCCGCACGACCAGGTCGTCGAGGTGGGTGAGCAGTTCGTCGGGGGCCAGGTCGATGTCCGCGAGGGTGCGCACGGCGGTGCGCAGCCGGCCCATGGTGGCCGAGGCCTGGATGCCGTGGCCGACGACGTCCCCGACCACCATGGCGACCCGCATCCCGGACAGCGGGATGACGTCGAACCAGTCGCCGCCCACCCCGGAGCGGGTGGCCGGCAGATAGCGAGAGGCCGCCTCGACGGCCGCCGTGCGCGGCAGGGTCCGCGGCAGCAGGCTGCGTTGCAGGGTGAGGGTGGTCTCACGCTCGCGGGAGTAGCGGCGCGCGTTGTCGATGCAGACGGCGGCCCGGGCCGTGACCTCCTCGGCCAGCAGGACGTCGTCCTCCGTGAAACCCTCGGGGCGCCGGAAGCGGGTGAACACGGCGACGCCCAGGGTGGTGCCCCGGGCCGTGAGCGGGACCGACATCGTGGAGTGGACGCCGTGGTCGCGGATCCGGCTGAAGCGCGCCGGGTCCCAGCCCAGCCACCGCTCCAGATCGCCCGACGAGCCCGAGGCGACGACCGTGCGGCCCGCGGACAGGGAGGCGGCCTGGGGGGAGGTCTCCGGGTAGAGGTCCTTCTGCCCCGGCTCGGCGACCGCCTCGGGCTCGCCCGGGCTGACCGACCGGTGGGCCGCCCGGCGCAGGGTCACGGGCGGAGCGGGCGGCCCGGCGGACTCGCCGCCGTGCTCCTGGGGGTCCAGCAGGTCGACGCTGACGAAATCGGCGAGGGCCGGGACGCACACGTCCGCCAGCTCCTGGGCCGTGCGGGTCACGTCGAGGGTGGTGCCGATGCGCACGCTGGCCTCGTTGACCAGTTGGAGACGCTCGCGCGAGCGGTACTGGTCGGAGAAGTCGTGGGCGGTCACGCACACGCCCCGCACGCGCCCGTCGGCCCCGGTCAGCGGCGCCATCCGGGCCAGCCACGCGTGCGGCCCGCGGGTCTCGCCCCCGGCCTTCATGTACGTCTGCATGTCCTGCCGCCGGCCGGTGCTCAGCACCCGGCGCAGACGCTCCTCCAGCTCCCGGTTCTGCGGCCGGCTGCCGAGGTCGGTGGGCCTGAGCCCGAGCAGCCGCTCCGCGGGCAGGCCGACGATGTCCGCCATGGCGTCGTTGACCCCGCGCAGCCGTAGCCGCTCGTCGTAGATCATCGTGGCGCAGGGCGACTGGCGCAGCGCCTCGCGCACCAGCGGGTCGTCGTCGGGCAGCCCGTGGCGCGGACCCTGAGGCGGGGACACGGCGAGCCAGTCGGTGGTCCGCGGGCCGTCCGGGGGCCGGCGGTGGGCGACCACCCACACCGGCACCGGGTGCCCGTCGCGGTGGCGGAGTGTGAGGGTGCCGCTCCAGCGGTGGTCGTCTTCGACCAGGGGCGGTGCGGCGCCGTCGGCCAGGAGCTCGGCGGCCGGGCGTCCCACCACCTCGGCGGCGGTGTGGCCCAGCAGGCGGCGTGCGCCCTCGTTCCACTCGGTGAGCGTGCCGTCCACGGCGATGACGGCGCGGGCGGTCACACCGTCGTCGAACGTATCGTCCGGGCTCATCGTCGCCACTCCATACGGACACTCTCAGTGAACGGAAGCGCCACCAGAGTCCCAGACTAGTGCGTGGGCGCCCGGCGTGAACCGGTATCCCCGGGGACGCCCGGCCCGTGCGGACCGCGAGCAGCCGGGGCCCCGCGGTGACAGCCGGTCCTGTCCCAACCGTTGACGGGGCGTCACGTGGGCACGACCATGGCGTGCGTCCGCTTATGGGAGCGCTCCCAATGCGAGCGTCCGCCCGCACCTCCGCCGAGGAGTCCAGACGTGCACCGACGCAGAACCGCCCTGCTGTCCCTGACGGCCCTGCTCGCGACGGCGCTCACCGCACTGCCCGCCGTGCCGGCCGGGGCCGAGGAGACCGAGCAGGTCAGAAACGGCACCTTCGACACCACCACGGAGCCGTGGTGGACGACCGCGAACGTCACCGCGGCACCGTCCGACGGCAGGCTGTGCGCCGACGTGCCCGGCGGCACCGTGAACCGCTGGGACGCCGCCGTCGGGCAGAACGACATCACGCTGGTGAAAGGGGAGTCCTACCGGTTCTCCTTCAGCGCCACCGGCACGCCCGCCGGACACGTCGTCCGGGCGATCGTGGGCCTGTCCGTCGAACCGTACGACACCTACCACGAGGTGACGCCGCAGCTCAGCGTCTCCGGCGACACCTACTCCTACACCTTCACCTCGCCCGTCGACACCACCCGGGGCCAGGTCGGCTTCCAGCTCGGCGGCAGCGCGGAGCCCTGGCGCTTCTGCATGGACGACGTCTCCCTGCTGGGCGGTGTCGCGCCGGAGCCCTACGAGCCCGACACCGGACCCCGCGTCCGCGTCAACCAGGTCGGCTACCTGCCCGCCGGGCCGAAGAACGCCACGCTCGTGACCGACGCCACGGCGAAGCTTCCCTGGGAGCTCAGGACCGCGCGCGGCACGGTGGTGGCCCGGGGCACGACCGTCCCGCGCGGCGTGGACGCGTCCTCCGGGCAGAACGTCCACTCGATCGACTTCGGCGCGTACCGCGCGAAGGGCACGGGCTTCACCCTGGTCGCCGACGGCGAGACCAGCCGCCCCTTCGACCTCGCCGGCGACGTGTACGACCGGCTCCGGGTGGACGCGGCGAAGTACTACTACACCCAGCGCAGCGGCACCCCGATCCGCGAGGACCTGCGCCCCGGCTACGGCCGCCCGGCCGGCCACGTGGGCGTGGCGCCCAACAAGGGCGACACCGACGTGCCCTGCCAACCGGGTGTGTGCGACTACACGCTCGACGTGAGCGGCGGCTGGTACGACGCCGGTGACCACGGCAAGTACGTCGTCAACGGCGGCATCTCCACCTGGGAGCTGCTCAGCACCTACGAGCGCGCCCTGCACGCCCGCACGGGCCGGACCGGCCCGCTCGGCGACGGGTCCCTCGCCCTCCCCGAGAGCGGCAACAAGGTGCCCGACCTGCTCGACGAGGCCCGCTGGGAGCTGGAGTTCCTGCTGAGGATGCAGGTGCCCCCGGGGGAGCCGCTGGCCGGCATGGCCCACCACAAGATGCACGACGAGCAGTGGACCGGACTGCCCCTGATGCCCCATGACGACCCCCAGAAGCGCGAGCTGCACCCGCCGTCCACGGCCGCGACCCTGAACCTGGCCGCCACGGCCGCGCAGGCCGCCCGGTTGTACCGCCCCTGGGACAAGGCGTTCGCGGGCCGGGCCCTGGCCGCCGCCCGCACGGCCTGGTCCGCCGCGCTCACCCACCCCGACCGCTACGCCTCCGAGAGCGACGGCGTCGGCGGCGGTGCCTACCCCGACCGCGACGTGACCGACGACTTCTACTGGGCGGCGGCCGAGCTGTACCTCACCACGGGGGAGCGGCAGTTCGAGGAACACGTGCTGACGTCCCCCGTGCACACCGCCGACCTCTTCACCCCCGTCGGCTTCGACTGGGCCCGCACCGGCGCGGCCGGCCGGCTCGACCTCGCCACCGTGCCGAACAAGCTGCCCGGCCGGGACCAGGTGCGCCGGTCCGTGATCAAGGGCGCCGACCGCTACCTGGCGACCCTGAAGGCCCACCCCTACGGCATCCCGTACGCGCCGGAGGGCAACGTCTACGACTGGGGCTCCAGCCACCAGATCCTCAACAACGCCGTCGTCCTCGCCACCGCCTACGACCTCACCGGTGCCGCCGGGTACCGCGACGGGGCGCTGCAGAGCATGGACTACGTGCTGGGCCGCAACGCCCTGAACATCTCCTACGTCACCGGCTACGGCGAGGTCAGCGCGCACAACCAGCACAGCCGCTGGTACGCCCGCCAGCTCGACCCGAACCTGCCGAACCCGCCCCGGGGCACCCTCGCCGGCGGCCCGAACTCCCAGATCCAGGACCCCTACGCGCAGAGCAAGCTGCAGGGCTGCGTGGGGCAGTTCTGCTACATCGACGACATCCAGTCCTGGTCGACCAACGAGCACACGATCAACTGGAACGCCGCCCTGACCCGCATGGCGTCCTTCGTCGCCGACCAGGGACGGCACCTGAGGTGAGGGCCGCGCGCGTGCCGGGGCCGGGCCGCCGGCGGACCGCCCCCGGCACGCGCGCGTAGCCTGGGCACATGCCGGCGGTGCGGGTCGACGGCATCGAGATCGCGTACGACCGGGTGGGCCGGGGCCCGCCCCTCGTGCTCGCGCACGGCGCCACGAGTGACGCCCGCCTGTTCCGGCCGCAGGTCGAGGACCTGGCCGACGAGTTCACCGTCGTCGCCTGGGACGAGCCGGGCGCCGGCCGCTCCTCCGACGTAACGGCCTCCTTCTCCCTGGCCGACTACGCCCGCTGCCTGGCGGCCGTTATCGAGGACGTGGACCTCGGCCCGGCACACGTGCTGGGCCTCGCCTGGGGCGGGACGGTGGTGCTCGAGCTCTACCGGAGCCACGCGAGCCTGGTCCGCACGCTGCTGCTCGCCGACACCTACGCCGGCTGGAAGGGCTCGCTCAGCGCGGCGGAGGTGCGCTCACGGGTGCGGGGCGCCGAGCGGATGCTCGCCGTGCCGGACGAGGTGTTCGCCCCGAGCCTGCCGGGGCTGTTCGCCGGGACGCCGCCCGCCGGGACGGTGCGTCTGCTGTCCGTGATGTCGGCGCAGGCGCGCCGGAGCAGCATGCGGGCGGAACTCGCCGCCGTGGCGGACGCCGACCTGAGCGCCCTGCTCCCGCGCATCGGTGTCCCGACCCTCCTGCTGTGGGGCGAGCTGGACGCGCGTTCCCCCGTGGAGACGGTGGCCCGCCCGTTCCTCGACGCCGTCCCGGAGGCCACGCTGGTGGTGCTCCCGGGCGCCGGGCACCTCAGCAACATCGAGGCGCCCGAGGCGTTCAACCGGTCGGTCCGGGAGTTCTGCCGTTCCCGTTCGTGACCCGGCCGCCCCCCGGAGAGGGGGCTCGTGCCCGGCCGGTCCACCGGGACGCGCAGCGCTCGCCCCGCGTGTCACACCCCCCCCCGGGGCAGGTGCGCCAGCTTGTCGGGGTTGGCCACCACGTAGATGCCCGCCACCCGGTCGCCCTCCGGCGTCAGGTCCAGCACCAGGACGGCGTAGGGCGCGTCGCCGTCGAACAGCACCACCGCGTCGTCGCCGTTGACCCGCCGGTAGCGGAAGACCGGGTCGCGCGGGCCGCCGCGGCCGGACGTGATCAGGCGGACCACCTTGTCCCGGCCGTGCACCGGGCGCAGGCTCGCCGGCCGCCGTTTGCCGCCGGCGTCCGTCCACGCCGTGACGTCGGGCGCGAGGACCTCCATCAGCTCCGCGATGTCCCCGCCGAGCGCCGCCCGCACGAACCGCTCGGTCGCCTCCCGCCGCACCCGTGGATGGGCTTCGTAGCGCGGCCGCCGGGCGTGCACGTGCTCCCGGGCGCGGCGCGCCAGCTGGCGCACGGCCGCGGGGGAGCGGCCGATGGTCTCCGCGATCTCGGCGTGCGGGTAGCCGAAGACCTCGCCGAGCACGAAGACGGCCCGTTCCAGCGGCGTCAGCGACTCCAGGACGACCAGCATCGCCAGCGACACCGATTCCGAGCGCAGCGCCGGGGCCTCGGCGGTCCCGGCGTCCTCGTCGGCCACCGGGGGCTCGGGCAGCCACTCGCCGACGTACGTCTCGCGTCTGCGGCTGATCGCGGCCCGGCGGCGCAGCGCGTGGTTGACCGCGACCCGGACGAGATAGGCGCGGGGGTTGCCGACACCGGCCAGGGGCGCGCCCCCGGCACGGGCCGTCCAGGACAGCCACGTCTCCTGCAGGACGTCCTCGGTGTCGGCGACGCTGCCGAGCATGTTGTAGACGACGCCGAACATCAGCTCGCGGTGGTCGACGAACACCCCGGTCGCCTCGTCGAGCGGGGTGCCGATACCGGGTGTGGAGATCTCGGGCATGCGTGGCCTCCTGGACGGGCGCTCACCACTGCGAGCCGCGCAGGGCCCCGGAATGTGACATCGCCCGTCCGGATGTGACCCGCCTCTCACCCCTCCCGCGAACGCCGGGTCCCTTCGAGGTACCTCTGGGCGCCTGCTGTGACCTGCGGGTATTTACGCGTCAGTACCCGAGCGGTACCGTGAAGGCATGCCAGCTCTCAACGTCGAGTTCAGCGACCGCGAACTTGAGGACCTGCGGCAGATCGCCAAGGAGCGCGGTACGTCCATGAAAGCCCTCGTGCGGGAGGCGGCCGCCGCCGACATAGCCCGGCACCGGGCTCTGCAGGAGGGCGCGGAGGCTTTCCGCCGGTTCTTCGCCACCCACGCCGACGAGTTCGCCGCCGCGTTCCCGGAGGACGAACCGCCCGGCAGGGGCGAAGGACGGGCCGCCTGACCCATGGCATCCGTCCTCCACATCGACGTGCCCTGGCTCCTGCAGCGCCACGAAGAGGTCCTCCCGGACCAGCCCACCGTCAACGACTTCTCCGCGCTGGTCGCCGCCGTCGCCCGGCACCGCGTCGACCCGCCGCGCCTCGGTGTGGACTCCGACCCGGCCTGGCGGGCCGCCGCCCTGCTGCACACCATCGCCGTGCTGCGACCGCTGCCCTCGGCCAACGCCCGCTTCGCCTGCGCGACCGCCGTGGCGTACATGTTCGTCAGCGGGGTCGGCATCGACCCGCCCTACGGCGCCCTCGTCGATCTCGCCCGCGACCTGATGTCCGGTACGGCCGACGTCTACGGCGCCGCGGACCGGCTGCGTTCCTGGCAGATCTGAGACGGGCCGCTCCCCGGCCCCTCGCCCCTTTTCCAGCGAGGCGCGAGAAGAAGTCGAAAGCCGGTGCGAGTCGAGTTCGGGTGTTCCCGCCTTTCTGACTTCCTGTCAATGGCGCATATGTGGCACGCGCGCCTTGTTGCTCCTGTGGAGGTTGTGCAAGAGTGCACCACGCGTGCGGGGGGAATGGCCAGGTGTCGCGCGCGCATAGTCGACCGGGTCCGAATCGCCGCCGGCGCATTCGCACCTCCCGCGCCGCGCCAAAAGGGGACGCACCTACCGGGCCTCCTTTTCGGCGACCGGACTTCTGTGTGTCGCACGCGTGGGAAGGAACCATCTCAGTGCCCACCCCCCACCCCCCTCGTCCTCCGTATCCCCCGCCCGGCGGGGATCCGGGGGACTCCGACGAAAGCCTCGCGGCCCCGCTGAGAGGCAGCCCGGAGGGCGAGGTGGCCGCCCGTTCCGTCGCCCTGCTGATGGCGCGGCACTGGCAGCCGGTCCACGAGTACGCCGTCATCTGCCTCGCCTCCTCGGCGAAGGTCGCCTCCATGGTCACGGGCACCGCCTTCCACCGGACCCTCAACCGTCTCGCCTTCGGCGAGTCCGCCGTCGCGCTGCGCCCGGCTCTGCTGGTCACCGTGCGCGACACGATCCGCGAGTGGTCGGGCGACGACCGAATATCCGCCGTACTGCCCGCCCTGCAGAAACCCGCGGGGGGACGCGGACTTCGCGCCGCGACGTCCATGACGCCGGAGAACCGCGTCCTCGCGGAGCGGGCGTTCCAGGCACTTCCCGCCGTCGCGCGCTGTCTGCTGTGGCACTCGGAGGTCGAGGCCGACCCGCTGCACCTCCCGGCCGGACTGCTGGGCATGGACACCGACATCGCGTCGGCCGCCCTCGATCAGGCGCGCGACACTTTCCGCGAAGGTTGTGTGCGTGCTCATCGCGAACTGGCCCCCACCCAGGACTGCCGGTTCTACAACCGTCTCCTGGACGTGCCGATCCGCCGGGGCGGTGCCCTGCTGCCGGATGTCCAGGACCATCTCGCCGAGTGCCGCTACTGCCGCAACGCGGCGGAGCAACTCAGCCATTTCGAGGGGCCGTTGGGCCCTCTGATCGCCGAATCCGTGCTCGGCTGGGGCGCCCGCCGCTATCTCGACTCCCGTCCCGGGCGGGCGGCGCACGGCGCCCGGGGCACCCGCGCGGGCCGGCGCGGCGGCGGACGGCGGGGCGGCGGACGGCACGGGTGGCTGTCGCGGATCCCCTCGCCCGTGCGCCGGGTGCCGGTGACGCTGCCGTCCTCGCGAACGCTGCGGTCGGGTCTGGGGGCGGTGTCGGCGGGGGTGCTGGCCACCGTGCTCATCGCCGGCCTCAACTCCTACGACGGCGGCGGGGCGGACCCGGCGGGCTCCGGCAGCGCCGGTGACAGCGGTGCCACCTCCACCCCGCCCCCCGGCTCCGCCGGCCTGCCCGCGTCGCTGGACGTGACACGGCTGCGCAACACCGGGGCCGGTCTGTGCCTCGACGTCCGCGGTCTGCCCAAGGAGGGCTCGGGGGCCAGGCTGGCGGCCTGCTCGTCGACGTGGACCCAGCAGTGGACGGTCGAGGACGACGGTCTGCTGCGCAGCGTCGCCGATCCGGGCCTGTGCCTGGACTCGCACAAGGACGCCGGTGTGGTCGTCCTCGGCACCTGCGCCGACGAGGATGCCGAGCGGGGCGACGACGTGCGCTACGACCTCACCGTGCAGGGGGAGCTGCTGCCGCGCTGGGACGAGCAGCTCGCCCTCGCGCCGGCCGGCGACAAGCCGGGCGCCGATGTGGTGGTCAAGGTCCGCGACCGCACCGACGCCCAGCGCTGGCGGGCCGAGCCGCTGCCCACGGCGGCCGGGTCCCAGTCCATCGAGGAGCAGGACGGCCCGTCGTCCCGGCAGGTGGCCGTGCCGGGCGGCGGCCCGACGTCCTGACGGCGCGCGGGGCCGCGCGCGGCCGCCCGAGGGCCGCGCGGCAGGCGCCGCGCGGCCCTCGTGTCAGGCGGGGTCCACGGCCAGGTCGGCGCGCCCGACCGTGTGCGGGGTGGCGTGGCCCGACAGGGCGAGCGTGAGGTCGAGTTCCGCGAGCAGGCAGCGGATCACGTGCTCGACGCCCGGCCGGCCGTCGAGGCCCAGTCCGTACACGTACGGGCGGCCCAGCAGGACGGCCCGGGCGCCGAGGGCGAGCGCCTTGAAGACGTCGTCGCCCGTGCGGATGCCACTGTCGAACAGCACGGTGAGCCGGTCGCCGACGGCCTCGGCGACCCGTTCCAGCGCGTCGGCCGCCGCGACGGAGCCCGCCACCTGCCGTCCCCCGTGATTGGAGACGACCACACCGTCCATGCCCGCGTCGGCGGCCCGCCGGGCGTCGTCCGGGTGCAGTACGCCCTTCAGCACGATCGGGCCGTCCCAGTTCTCCCGCAGGAGCGCCAGGTCCGGCCAGGTCTTGGCCGGGTCGGAGAACATGCCGACGAAGTGCATCACGGCCGCGTTCGGGTCCTCGTGGACGGGCTTGGCCAGCCCCGCCCGGAACGCCGGGTCGGAGAAGTAGTTGGCCGTGCCCACGCCGTGCAGGAACGGCAGGTACGCCTGGTCCAGGTCGCGGGGCCGCCACGACAGCAGGGGCGTGTCCAGGGTGACGACCAGCACGCTGAACCCGGACGCCCTCGCGCGGGCGAGGAAGCTGCGGGCCACCTCCGGGTCCTTCGGCCAGTACAGCTGGAACCACCGCTCGGCGTCGCCCATCGCCTCGGCGACCTGCTCCATGGGCGTGCTGGACGCCGAGGACAGGATGTACGGCACACCCTGCGCGGCGGCGGCCAGGGCCGCGGCGGTCTCCGCCTCCGGGTGCATGATCGACAGCACGCCGACCGGGGCCAGCGCCAGCGGGGCGGGCAGGGAACGGCCGAGCACCTCGACCGACAGGTCCCGTTCGTGCACGTCGCGCAACATGCGCGGCACGATGCGGCGGCGCTCCAGGGCGGCCCGGTTCGCCCGGGCCGTGCTGCCGTCGCCCGCGCAGCCCGCCACGTAGCCGACCGGGCCGGGGCCGAGCCGCTGTTCGGTCAGCTCCTCCAGCCGCGTCAGGTCGGTGGGCAGCCGGGGTACGGCGCCCGTCATGCCGTTCAGGTAGATCTCGTACTGGAAGTCGGCCCAGTGCTTGCCCACGTCACGCCCCGCCTCTCGTCGTCTCCTCGTCGCGACCGTGCCGGCCGAGGATACCGAGCGGTATGCGATCGGTGGATCGGAGGTGATCGCGAATGCCGTCCGATGGCGATTGCACGACGGGAGCGTGAACGAAAGCGGTTGCAAAGTGGCTGCAGGAGAGCGGAATCGGAATGTTTCCGGCCTATTAACCAGCGCAGGTAAATCAGCCATCTGGCCGCTTCGGGCCGCCCCGGACCGCGCAGTTACGGGCTTCACACGTGCAGACTCCGTAACTTCACGCCACTGATTCAACACGCAATGTTACTGAAACCCGTGGGGTCGATGTGTGTTTCGGCGGCGGACTCGGCAGACTCGCGCTCGCCGCTCCGGGCACCATCCGAGCACGGGTCGGCACACGTCATCATCGAGCGGAAGGATGCACACAATGCGGACCCCCGCGCGCTGGGCCATGACTGTCGGACTGACGGCCACCGCCGTCTGCGGACCCCTCTCCGGGGCCGCGCTCGCCGACCCGGGTCAGGCCCCCACCGCGCTCTACGCCCCCTCGGCCCTCGTTCTCACGGTGGGCCACGGAGAGAGCGCGATCGCCACCACCCCGGAACGCGCGGTCACCCTGACTTGTGCCCCGAGGCCCTCGGGCACCCACCCGGCCGCCGACGCCGCCTGTGCGGAACTGCAGGGCGTGAGCGGCGACTTCGACGCGCTGACCGCGAAGGAGGGCGTCATGTGCACCAAGCAGTACGACCCCGTGGTCGTCACCGTCGACGGTGTCTGGCAGGGCAAGCGCGTCTCGTACGAGCGCACGTTCTCCAACGACTGCATGAAGAACGCCTACGGAACGGGCGTCTTCTCCTTCTAGGAGAACCCCATGGACCGGGATCGCGTCGCCCCGTGAGGCACAGCGGACCGTGGCTGGGGAGCCGGGCCGCTGTCACGGGAGCCGCGATCTCGTGCAAGGAGGCCGGCGGGCGGAGTGGGGCCGCCCGCCGGCCTCCGGCATCTTTCCGGGGCCGGTGCGTCAGGCCCGGTCGCGGTGGCTCGTGTCGCACCACGGGTAGCGGCGGCTGCGGCGGCAGGTGCACAGGGCGACCCGGAAGCGGTCCGAGGACACGACGGTGCCGTCCTCCAGTTCCACCTCCACCGGGCCCTCCATCAGCAGCGGCCCCTTGCGCTGGATCGAGACGCGGCGCGGGGCGCCGGAGCGGTCAGACGGGGAGTTCGGCACGGACCACCACCAGTTCTTCGTCGTGCTCCGCATCGGACAGCAGGCCCTGCTCGCGCAGCCAGCGTTCGCGGCCGCGCAGCACGGGGCCGAACGCGATCCGCTGCCGACGGGTCACCGCGGCCTTCAGGCCGGCCGCGCGCAGCTGCGCGACCGTGAGATCCGGCCCGGCGAGCGCCGACTGCACGAGCAGCAGCACCCCGCCCGGCCGCAATAGCGCGGGCGCCTCCCGGCAGATCCGGTCGACGACCAGGCGTCCGTCACCGCCCGCGTCCCAGGCCCGGGCCGCGCCGCGGGGGGCGCGACGGGCGTCCGGCGCCGGGACGTAGGGCGGATTGGCGAGGATGAGATCGAAGGTCTGTCCGCGCACGGGCTCGAAGAGGTTGCCGTGGCGGATGCGGACCGTGAGGCCGGCCAGCCTGGCGTTCAGCCGGGCCGCCCACACGGCGCTCCAGGACACGTCGACGGCGGTCACACGGCCGCCCCGGCGTGCGGCCTCCAGGGCCAGGGCGCCGGATCCGGTGCCCACGTCGAGGACCTGCGCTCCCTGGGGGAGCGGCTCGTCGGACAAGGCACCGGCCAGCAGCTCGGTGTCCTCCTGCGGGGCGTACACGCCCGGGGGTACCAGTGCAATCACGGGCGCCGAGTACCCCCGTGCTCAGGAGATATGAGTCACTTCCCGCGCCAGGGGTTCCCGCAGGGACGAATGTGAGGCGCGCCAGTCCGCCAGCAGCCGGGTGCCGAAACGCTCCTCGACGAACTCGGTGGCGTCGATGCCGAAGGCGATGTCCGCGGCCAGGTACGGCTCCTGCTCCAGCAGTCCGCCGATCACGTCGTGCCGCACGATCTGCTCGTGGACCGCGTCGGCCTCCACGTGCTCGTCGTAGAAGTGCTCGGCCGCGGATCCGGCGCCCGCGCGGCGCATGGCCTGGGCGAGCCGCCGCGAGCCCGGGGACGAGGTGATCTCGACCGCCGCGAAATGGCCCACCAGGGCGCCCCGCAGACTGCGATGCAGACCGAACAGGGACATCATGTTCACCGTGACCAGGGCCTCGGCGGAGGCGGCCCCCAGATAGCGGCCGTAGGTGGTGTCCAGGCCGAGATCCGTCATCAGGTCCGCGAACAGACGGGCGTGGACGCGGTCCGGGCGGCCGCCGCCCCACTCGTCGAACTCGACCGCGGCCATCGCCGCCTTCGCCCGGCCCCACAGCCGCGGCAGCACCCAGGCGTGCGGGTCGGCCTCCTTCAGGTGGTACAGGGAGCGCTGGGCCGCGTACTCGCGCAGGTGCCACAGTTCGCCCTCGTCGCGCAGGAAGTAGCTGACGCCCTTGCCGTCGACGGGCTCGACCAGAAGGGGGGCCAGGGCTTCGTCGACGCTGTCGTGCACCTGGGCGTCGCTGCGCAGCGCGGACAGGAACCGGTGCTCCATCGCCGCGCGCACGCGCAGCAGGTCCGGGTCCCACTCGCGCTCGGGCGGCACGGCGGCGAAGCCGCGGTAGTGCAGCTCGTAGCACAGGTAGAGGGCGAGCTGGAGGTCGTCGCCGTACACCTCGGCGCGGGCGACCTCCTCCAGGCGGGGCAGCCGGCCGGCGCCCCGCAGATATGCCTCGACACCCCGGCTGAGCGGGCCGCGCGGGGTGGGCAGTCGTGGTCCTTCGTGCTCCATGCGCACCGGGTACCCGCCCGCGGCCCAAGGTCACCCGCGGCCCCGCTCACGGCCCGGCAGCCGCCTCTCGCTGCAGCCCTCCGGACGCACGCGGGCCCGGGACGGTGGGAGCGGTGTGCGCCCCGCACCGGCCCGGGCCCGTGCCGTGCTGCCGCTCAGTCGCCCTCGGACTCCTCCTGGGCGCGGGCGTTCGGGGTGATGGCCTCGCCGGCCTCGCCCCGGTGGCGCCGCTCCGCGGCGGTGTCACGGGTGCGCGTCTCGGCGTCCTCGATCTCGCTCATGACCTCTTCGAACGCCGTCTCGGGCTTCTCGCCGGAGCTGTCGCGGTCCTGGTCGTGGGACACGGGTCTCCCTTCTGCGTCGTCTCGTCGTTCACTTCGCGGCGGTGGCGATGCGCAACGTCACCGGCTCCGCGAGATCCGGTGCCTCGTCCTGCCGGGCCACCTCGGCCCACCAGGACGGGCCGTCCTCGATGTGCCGCAGCAGCACGCCCTCGCGGATCGCCCAGGGGCACACCGTCACGGACTTGATGCCGGCCAGCTTCATCGCCGTGTGCCCGACGACCGCGCCGGCCAGGCTCTGGGCGGCCCGCGGCGCGGAGATGCCGGGCAGGCGTGCGCGCTCGGCGGCGGGCAGGGCGGCCAGCCGGCCGATGGCCCCGCGCAGCTGCGCGCGGCTCATCTCACGGTCCACGAACGGGCCGTGGCGGCCGGGTGCGGCGCCGCACAGCCGTCCCAGCTGCTGGAAGGTGCGGGAGGTGGCGACCGCGGTGCGCGGGCCCTCCCAGCGGATCCGGGCCGCCACGTCCCGTAGCTGGTGGCGGACCTTGCGGCGCAGCTGGCGCACCCGTTCCGGCGACGGCGGGTCCTCGTCCTCGAAGAACTCGTGGGTCAGCCGCCGTGCGCCCAGGGGCAGCGACGCCACGAAGTCGGGCAGCCTGCCGCGCCCGAAGGCCACCTCCAGGGTGCCGCCGCCGATGTCGAGCAGGGCGAGCGGTCCGGAGCGCCAGCCCATCCACCGCCGGGCCCCGAGGAACGTCAGCTCGGCCTCGACCTCGCCCGGCAGGGTGCACAGGTCGACGCCCGTCCGGGAGCGGACGGCGTGCAGCACCTCCTGGCGGTTCGGCGCGTTGCGCACCACGGCGGTCGCGAACGCCGGCGGCCCGCCGGCGCCCCACCGGGCGGCGGTCCGGCCCGCTTCGGCGACCGCGTCCACCAGCGACTCCACGGCCTGTTCCGGGATGGCTCCCCCCGGCGGGATCTGCTCGGACAGCCTGAGCCGCCACTTGGCGGTGTGCACGGGCAGCGGAACCCCGCCCACCGCGTCCGCGACCACCAGTCTGACCGTGTTCGATCCCACGTCCACCACGCTGATACGCATGACCGGTGGGTACCCGTTTACCCGGCGTACCAACAGGGTTCACCCGCCGGATCCCTCTTACATGCCTTGACCGGCATATAACCGGCGAGGCATATTGAGGGCATGTCCGACGCCGCCGGGTCCGACGCCCTCTGGACCGCGCTCGCCGATCCCCACCGGCGGGCCGTCGTCGCGCTGCTCCTGGAGCGGCCCCGGTCCGTCGGCGAGATCGCCGAGCGGTGCGGACTGAGCCAGCCGAGCGCCTCCAAGCACCTCAGGGTGCTGCGGGAGGCGGGTCTGGTCCGGGTGCGGCAGGAAGCCCAGCGCCGGGTCCACGCACTCGACCCGGCCCCCATCGCCGCGCTCGACGCCTGGCTCGCCCCCTACCGCAAGCTCTGGCACGACAGCCTCGACGCGCTGGGCCGCCGCCTCGACGAGGCGGACCGGCCGCCCGGGCCGTCCCCCGCACCGAAGGACTGATCCCCCATGACCACCGACCCGACCGGCACCTACCTGACCCTCGACGACGGCCGCCCCGCGGTCCGCTTCACCCGGGTCTACGACCACCCCGTCGAACGCGTGTGGGCGCTCGTCACCGACCCGGACGAACTCGAGCGCTGGTTCCCCTGCCGGGCCGAGATCGAGCTGCGCCCCGCAGGCACCGTCACCTTCGGCGGCGACCCGCACCTGGCCGGCTCCACGGGCCGCGTCATCGCCGTCGACCCGCTCCGGCACCTGTCGTTCGCGTGGGACGGCGACGAGGTGCACTTCGACCTGGAGGCGACGGACGACGGGCGCACCCGCTTCACCCTCACCAACGTCCTCGTCGCCGAGGACACCGCCGCTCGCAACGGCGCGGGCTGGGACGTCTGCCTGGCCGCACTGGACGCCCGGGCCCGCGGCGAGGAGCACGCCGGACCCCACGCCGGGGCGGAGGCGCCCTGGAAGGGACTCTACGAGGCGTACGTCGCCGCCGGCGTCCCCTCCGGCGCCCCGGTGCCCGGGCAGGACTGACCCTCAGGCCATCTGGCGGCGCACCAGCTCGTGCAGCCGGCCTCCGGTGTCGGCGAGCAACTGCGCGGGCGGGCCCTGCTGGACGACCTTGCCCTCCTCCATCACCACCACCCGGTCGGCGTCCAGCACGGTCGACAGCCGGTGCGCGATGACGACGCGCGTGGCGTCGATGGCCTTGGTGCTCTCGATGACCGTGCGCTGCGTCTCGTTGTCGAGGGCGCTGGTCGCCTCGTCGAAGAAGAGGATGCGCGGCCGGCGGATCAGCGCCTGGGCGATCATCAGCCGCTGGCGCTGGCCGCCGGAGACCGCTCCGCTGCCGGAGACGATGGTGTGCAGCCCCATCGGCATGCGCTTGATGTCCTCGGCCAGGCCCGCCATCTCGGCCGCCGCCATCGCCTCCTCAGGGGTGTACGGCTCGGTGCCGCAGATGACGTCCAGGATCGAGCCGGTGAACGGCTGGGCGTGCTGCAGCACCACGCCGCACTGGCGGCGCACCGCCGACTGGTCCAGAGCCGCCAGGTCCTGGCCGTCGTACAGCACACTGCCGGACACGGGACGGTCGAAACCGATCAGCAGGCGCAGCAGGGTCGACTTGCCGCAGCCGCTCGGCCCCACGATCGCGACGAACTCGCCCGGCCGCACCTCGAACGACACGTCGTCCAGCACCAGCGGACCGTCGTCCGTGTACCGGAAGGACACCCGCCGGGCCTCGATCGCACCGGTCAGCGGCCCCGGCCGGGTGCTCGCCGCGCGGACCTCCGGTGTGGCGTCCAGCACCGGCCTGATCTCCTCGAACAGCGGCAGCGCGGCCACCGCCGACACGAAGGCGCCCGTCAGCTGGGTCACGGAGGTCAGCAGCATCGTCACCGAGGTGTTGAAGGTCAGGAACGCCGCCGCCGACATCGAGCCGCGGGCCGGGCCGGCCAGCAGCATGAACATCAGCAGGGTGCACAGCGGCAGGTACACCGCGCCCAGGACCGAGGTGACGTTCTTGATCCGGCCGACCTTCTGCTGGAGCTCGCGGCTGCGCGCGAACTGCGAGGCCCATGCCGCGTAGGCGTAGTTCTCCGCGGCGGCCACCCGCAGTTTGGGCAGGCCCCGCAGGGTCTGGAACGCCTGGTTGTTCAGCTTGTTGGACAGCACCACCAGCCGCCGCTGCCAGCGCACCTGCCACAGTCCGAGTCCCAGGAAGACGGCCGCGATGACGACGAGCATGCCGATGGCGGCCATCGCCATCGGCACACTGAACCACAGCAGCAGTCCCAGGTTCATCGCCCCGACCGTCACCGACTGGGCGACGGTCGGCCCCACGCCCGCCAGCAGCCTGCGGATGGAGCTGATGCCCATGGCGGCGCCGGCCAGTTCGCCGGTGGAGCGTTCGGTGAAGAACGTCGTCGGCAGTCTCAGCAGCCGGTCCCACACCGCCGGCTGGAGCGTGGCCTCGATGCGGCCCTCGAGCCGCAGGATGGTCAGGTTCTGCAACAGCATGAAGGCGGCGGCGACCACGCTGCTCAGCATCACCGCCAGACACACCTGCACGATCAGCCCGGTCTGCGCCTTCGGTACGAACTCCCCGAGCACCTTGCCCGTGGCGATGGGCACCAGCGCCCCGATCGCCACCGTGACCAGGCCGCTGAGCAGCAGGGCCGTCAGGTCGCCGCGCATGCCCCGCACGCAGAACCGCAGCAGCCCGAGGGGCCCGAGCCCCCGCTCCGGGAGCGGGCGGTAGAACATCACCGCACGCGGCTCGAACTCGTCCGCGTTGGCCTTCTCGACCGGCGTCTCGCGGCCCGTCGACGGATGCACCGCGACATAGCCGCCGCGCCGCCACAGCAGCGCCACCGGCGCACCGGACAGGGCCCGCCGGCCGACCAGCGGCCCCACGTCGTCCCGCCACCAGCGGCCGTCCAGCCGGACGGCCCGGGTGCGCACGCGGGAGGCGAGTGCGACCTGCTCGACGGGGTCGAGGCGGTCGCCGCCCGTGCCCTGCTGCGTGGGTTCGGCGATCGGGATACCGGCCGCCCGCCCCACCAGCCTGCACGCCGCGTACGTCGCGTCGGCGTCCGCGGCGGTGGCGGTCCGGGCGGAGCGCCTGCCGATGGAGGCGAGCAGCGTCCGGTCGGCCTCGGCGCGCACCGCCTCACCGGCCCTGATGCCCTCGGCCGTACGGGTCTCGTGGGTGCGCTCCACCTGCTCGATCCAGCGGTCCAGCGTGGTCAGCAGCCGGTACTGCTGGTCCACCATGGACTGCCACAGCGCGGGGTCCATCAGCAGGTCCGCCGCGGCCTCGGCCCCGTACAGGGAGCCGTACTGCACGCTGCCGGGCGGGACCGGCATCCAGAACACGTCGTCGTCGGTGGGCGCCGCGGCCCGCTCGGTGGCCATCGGAGCCTGGAAGAGGATGGACAGGCTGCGACCGACGCCGAGGGCGAGCGCGTACTCCAGAGGACTCGTCGTCGGCGGCACGTACTGCGGGTTGCCGTACGCGTCGTACGACCAGGTCGCGGTGTTCGCGGGCTGGTACAGCTCGCGCAGGCCGATGCGGTGCACCACGCAGTCCCGCAGCGGCCGGGCCACCAGCGTGTGCTGCGGGCCCGCCACCGGTCCGAGCACCAGCGAGCCGGCCTCCAGCCGTCCGAGGTGGTGCCAGTGGCCCTGCTGCCCGGCGTCGACCGCGAACAGGTCCAGCGCGCCGGACGCGACCAGCCACAGCACCTGCGGGCCCTCGAGGTCCAGGCGGGTGAAGCCGGCGCAGTCGACGCGCGAGCCCAGCCGCCCGAACGCGTCCAGCACCAGGTCGCCGTGGTGTCCTTCCGGAACGGCCGTCATCTCACCGCTCCCTGACCAGTGCCGCGTAGGCGCCGCCGCGTGCCACCAGGTCCTCGTGCCGTCCCCGCTCCACGACCGTGCCGTGCTCCAGGACGACGATCTCGTCGCTGTCGCGCACGGTGCTGAGCCGGTGCGCGATCACCACGCAGGCGCAGCCGCGCCGGCGCAGGTTGTCCATCACGACCAGCTCGGTCTCCGCGTCGAGCGCGCTCGTCACCTCGTCGAGCACCAGGACGCTCGGCCGGCGCACCAGCGCCCGCGCGATCTCCAGCCGCTGGCGCTGCCCGCCGGAGAAGTTCCGCCCGTCCTGCTCGACCCTGCTGTGGATGCCGCCCGGCCGGCGCGCGACCACGTCGTACAGGGCGGCGTCGCGCAGCGCGTCCTCCACCGCGTCGTCCGGGATCGACGGGTCCCACAGCGCCACGTTGTCGCGGACCGTGCCCTCGAAGAGGAACACGTCCTGGTCGACGAAGGAGACGGAGGCGGCGAGCGCCCCGCGCGGGATGTCCTCGATGCGCTGCCCGTCGATGCGGATGACGCCCTCCCACGGCGCGTACAGGCCGGAGATCAGCCGGGACACCGTGGACTTGCCGCTGCCGGAGCCACCGACCAGCGCCACCTGCTGCCCGGGTCCGACGGTCAGGTCGAAGCCGGCGAGCAGCGGCTCGTCGAGCGGGCTGTAGCCGAAGGTGATGTTCTCCAGCTCCACATGGCCCTGCAGGCGCCGCGTCGACTCGCCGGCGCCGGGGCGGCCGTAGAGCGGGTCGGCCTTGAAGTTCTCCACGTCCTTCAGCCGGGCCACGTCGGCGGCGAAGTCCTGGATGCGGCCCGCCACGCCGTTCAGCCGGGTCAGCGGCGCGGTGAACCGGGTGACCAGGGCCTGGAAGGCCACCAGCAGGCCGACCGAGATGTGCCCCTCGACCGCCCGCATGCCGCCGATCCACAGGATCAGGGCGCTGTTGAGCGTGGCGAGTGTCGGCGCGACCACGCCCAGCCAGGCGCTCGGCACGCCGAGCCGCTGCTGCTCCTCCAGGGTGGTGGCGTGCTGCCCGGCCCACTTGCGGAAGTAGCCGTCCTCGCCGCCGGTCGCCTTCATCGTCTCGATGAGCTGCAGCCCGGTGTAGGCGGTGTTGGTGAGCCGGGCCGTGTCGGCGCGCAGCTTCGCCGTGCGGGTGGCGCGCAGCCGTACGACGACCCGCATGGCGACGACGTTCAGCAGGGCCACGCCGATGCCGACGAAGGTGAGCTGCGGGTCGTAGGTGTACAGCAGGACCGCGTACAGCACGACGACGATCGCGTCGACGCCCGCCGCCGCCAGGTCACGGGACAGGGTCTCGGCGACGGCGTCGTTGGACTGCAGCCGCTGCACCAGGTCGGCGGGGCTGCGCTGGGAGAAGAACGTCACCGGCAGCCGCAGCAGGTGGCGCAGGAAGCGGGCGCTGGAGAGCGTGGAGGAGATGATCCTGCCGTGCAGCAGGTTGGCCTGCTGCAGCCAGGTCAGCGCCAGGGTCAGCAGCACGCACGCCGCCATGGACGTGAACAGCACGCCCAGCAGGGAGGTCTGGCCCCCGATCAGGAACTCGTCGATGTAGGTGCGGCTGAGCGCGGGCACGGCGGCGCCCACGGCCACCAGCAGCAGGCTCGCCAGCACGGCGGCCGGCAGGGTGCCGGCGGTGCCGCGCAGCCGGGCGGGCATCGCGCCGAGGACGCCGGGCTTGCGGCCGCCCCGCGCGAAGCCCTCGCCGGGCTCCATGACCAGCACGACGCCGGTGAAGCTGCCGTCGAAGTCCTCCATGGGCACGAACCGGCGGCCCTTGCCGGGGTCGTTGATGTGGACGCCCCGGCGGCCGAAGCGGCGGCCCATGCCGTCGTAGACGACGTAGTGGTTGAACTCCCAGAACAGGATGGCCGGCGACCTCACCTCGGCGAGGGCCGCAAGGTCCATCTGCATGCCCTTGGCCGTCAGGCCGTAACTGCGGGCCGCCTTCAGCAGGTTGCTGGCGCGCGAGCCGTCGCGGGAGACGCCGCAGGCGATGCGCAGCTCCTCCAGCGGCACGTGCCTGCCGTAGTGGCCGAGCACCATCGCCAGGGAGGCGGCGCCGCACTCGACGGCCTCCATCTGCAGCACGGTGGGGGTGCGGACGGTCTTCGCCCCGGCCTTGGGCACCTTGCGCTCGGGCGGGGCGGCGCGGCGCCTGCCCCGGGTCTCCTGTGCGGTCCGGCTCATGGCAGCAGCCAGTCGACGGGACGCCGGTCGGCCAGCCTGATGGAGCCGGAGGCCGGCGTCATGGACGTCAGCTCGAACGGTGGCCCGTCCGCGGAGGACCACGCGTAACCGCTCTTCGTGGTGGAGGACTTGTCCAGCCGGACCGTCACGGCCACCGGCCTGCCCTTCTTCGTGAACTGCTCGCCGAGCTGGCTGTCCCCGAGGAACGCGGCGATCTGCTGCGGCGACTGGGCCGAGCGGTCCACGGACTTCACGTGGCCGCGCAGCACGCCGTACTCCTGCGTCGGCACCGACTGCACCGTGAGGTCGACGGGTGCGCCGTCGGGGATCGTGGCGGCGTTCTGTGCGGGCACGTAGACCGTGGCGTAGAGGGGGTCCCCGGTGCGGGCGACCTTCTCGACGGCGGCGACGTTCGCGCCGGTCCGGATGATCTGCCCGACGCTCGCGGCGAGCGCGGAGACGCGGCCGGCGTCGAGCGTGCGGACGACGGTCTCGCCCTCGGGGGTGCGGACCTTGAGCACGGGGGAGTTCGCCGGGAGCCGTTCGCCCTGCTCGGCGAGGACCGCGGTGACCTGGCCCGCGACGGGGCTCTGCAGGACGTAACTGCCCTGCCCGTGCGTGAGGATGGCGGGCGCGCTGACCGTGGAGGCCACCGAGCCGGTCACCGCCCACATCGAGGCGGCGGCCATCGCGACCAGCGTCACGGACAGCACGAGCCAGCCCTGCGGGCGGGCGAAGCGCACCGGCAGGTCGAGTTCCTCCGGTGACTGGAGCTTGGCGAGGGCCTGTTGGCGGAACTGCAAGGGGACTTCCCGCACCCGTAGAAGAAGCACTGACGGCCGTGACGGGGACGGTCACGGCACCCGAAGATCCCGGAACCGCCGGCTGCGGTTCCGGGAGTCGACGGCACTGGGGCTCGATCAGAGACCGGCGACCAGGTTGGTGACCGGGGCCGTGTTCAGGCCGGTGACACCCTCGACGGTGCCGACGGCCGTGTCTACCAGGCCGGCGACCGGAGCGATGCCGTTCACCGTGTCGGTGACGGTGTTCACGGCGTTCACGGACAGACCGCCCGAAACGGCGTCGAGCTCGGCGTCGGCGATCTCGACGGTCTCGACCTGGGGGGTGGAGTTCATGATGGAACTTCCCTTCGTATGGATAACTCATCAAGGGGGGAGCGGCCCCCTCTGGGGACAGACGACGGCCGCGACCACGAGTGCCGGACGCGCGTTCCCGAGCGCCCTCCGCGGCCCCCGCGGTGCGATGGATCAAAGCACGCCCCGGGCGGGCGCTTCCACTCAATCAGCCGCCTCACCAGGCAACTTGTGCAGCGGCGGCTCGCACCCGTGCAGATTCGGGCACGGCTCGGCGGCGACTTCTTCACATGCCCCACGGCATCGGCGCATCCCGTCCCTTGCGTCCCGTGACGGCGAATCCGGCACTCCCGCCCCAAAGGCGTGAGCGCCCCATCACGCCTGTGGACAACCGCCGGCCCGGTGACCGGGTTGGGCAGCCGATGTGCAGATTCGCGGAAGCCGGGATTCAACTTCGTGTGCGGGACGGAGTGTTGCCGAATGGACACGCACCGCTGTGTCCCGCGGCGGGGTCCCGGCGGGTGCCGCTGAAGGGCCGTCAGGACAGGAGCCGGCCGATTCCCCCGGGTCGACGGACCACTTGCAGTCGGAATTGAACGCCCCGTGCGACCGCTGCGTACCAACAGCCATCCAGGCGCCCCCCCCAAGACGCTGCCGGACGGCGGCACCGCTCCGTCCCCCAGGAGGAGAGAAGTTTGAGTCACAAGCGAATCCCGAAGCGCAAGGCCGCGATAGCGGCGGGCAGTGTGGTGGCGCTCGGCGCGGCAGCGATCCTGCTCCCCAACGCCAACGCCTCGCAGGACGGTTCGTCCGGCGACGCGGCGGCCGCGCCCAGGACCCTCAAGGCGGGCGACGCCTCGGATCTCGCCGCGCAGCTGTCCGGGCTCCTCGGCGAGGCGTTCGGCGGCTCGTACTACGACGGTGACAACCGGCAACTCGTCGTCAACGTCGTGCCGGGCGACGACGACAACGCGATCGCGCAGGCCAAGGCCGCCGGCGCGAAGGTCCGCGAGGTCGACAACAGCTGGTCCGAGCTGGAGGACGGCGCGTCGACGCTCACGTCGGAGGCGACCATCGCCGGCACCTCCT
Organism: Streptomyces sp. AHA2; assembly: GCF_036857595.1. Classification (NCBI taxonomy): domain Bacteria; kingdom Bacillati; phylum Actinomycetota; class Actinomycetes; order Kitasatosporales; family Streptomycetaceae; genus Streptomyces; species Streptomyces sp. AHA2. The sequence continues at coordinate 375,977 of NZ_JAUQWJ010000005.1, read as the reverse complement.
GGTCGATCGACCCGCGCACCAACAAGCTCCTGGTGACCGCCGACAGCACCGTGACCGGCGCCGAGTGGGACCGGCTGGAGGCCACCGTGCGCAGCCTCGGCCCGGACATGGCGACCTTGAAGAAGTCCTCCGGCACCTTCAAGCCGTTCGTCTCCGGCGGCGACGCCGTCTTCGCGGGCGGCTCGCGCTGCTCCCTCGGCTTCAACGTCACCGCGGGCGACGGTTCCCCGGCGTTCCTGACGGCCGGTCACTGCACCCTCGGCGGCAACGAGTGGTCCGACACACAGGGCGGCCCGCCGATCGCCACGGTCGACCAGTCGACCTTCCCCGGCAACGGCGACTTCGCACTCGTGAAGTACGACGACCCGGCGACCCAGGCGCCCAGCGAGGTCGACACCGGGAACCAGACCGTCCAGATCAGCGGGGCCGCCGAGGCGACCGTCGGCCAGCAAGTGTTCCGGATGGGCAGCACCACCGGCCTCAGCGACGGCCAGGTGCTCGGCCTGGACGCCACGGTGAACTACCCCGAGGGCACCGTCACCGGGCTCATCCAGACCGACGTCTGCGCCGAGCCCGGCGACAGCGGCGGCTCGCTGTTCACCCAGGACGGCCTGGCGATCGGCCTGACCTCGGGTGGCAGCGGCGACTGCACCGTCGGCGGCGAGACGTTCTTCCAGCCGGTGACCACCGCCCTGGAGGCGGTCGGCGCGACCCTCGGCGCGGCCGGCGAAGCGGGCGCCGGTGCGGAGGCCGGCGCCGGTCAGGAGGCCGGTGCCGGCCAGGACGCCGGTGCCGGTGAGCAGACCGGTGCCGGTGAGCAGGCCGGTGCCGGAAACGGGGCCGGCCAGGGAGCGGGCGCCGGCCAGGACGCCGGGGCCGGCGAGCAGGCCGGCGGCGACGCCGGTGCGGGTGCCGGACAGGACCCGGGCCGGGAAGCCGCAGACCACTCCGAGCCGACCGAGTCCCGGTAGCCGACTGAGGCCGGTCCACGTGGCCGGTCCTGGTGCCGCCCCCTTCCCGCGGCGGTGCCGGACCGGCCCGTCGGCGTCCGGGGCCGGGTTCCTTCCGGGCCCTATCCGACCGCCCTGATCAGCAGCACGGCGACGTCGTCGAGGCGTTCGTCGCCGTTCACCTCGTGCCGGACCTCGCGCACGAGGCGGTCGGCCAGTTCGTCCAGCGGCAGGTCCCCCGCCTCGGCCAGGCGCCGACTCAGGTCCGCCAGGGCGTCCTCGAAGTCCGTGCCGGGCGATTCCACCAGCCCGTCGGTGTAGAGGACGAGCAGTGAGCCGGGCGGCAGGGCGACCTCGGTCGCCGGGTAGACCGCCGAGGCGTCGATGCCCAGGAGCGGCCCGCCGGCCAGGTCGAGCACGCGCACCCGGCCGTCCGGGCGTCTCAGCAGCGGCGGGGGATGTCCGGCCCGCGACATCACCGCGCGGCCGCGCGCCGGGTCGAGCCGCAGGTACAGGCAGCTGGCGAACAGGTCGGAACCCAGGTCGAGCAGCAGCCGGTTGGTGCTGCGCATGACCTCCTCGGGGGCCTGGCCGACGGTCGTGTACGCGCGCACCGCGGTACGCACCTGCCCCATCAGCCCGGCCGCGGTGACGTTGTGGCCCTGCACGTCCCCGATCACCGCCGCCGCCAGGCCCTGCGTGCGCACCAGGTCGTAGAAGTCACCGCCGATGTCCATGCCCTGCGTGGCCGGCAGGTACCGGCCGGTGGCCTCCACACCGGGCAGCGCGGGCAGCGAGTGCGGCAGCAGCGCCTCCTGCAGCCCGTGCGCGAGCCGGTGCTTGGCGTCGTAGAGCAGCGCCCGCTCCAGCGCCTGGGCGATCAGCCCGGCCAGGCTCGTCATGATCGCCCGATCCTCGGTCGGGAAGGGGTGCGGCTCGGCGTAGGCGAGCACGCAGGTGCCCACGGGGCGGCCCTGCGCGATCAGCGGCAGGTAGGCCCACGCAGCGAAACCGTCCGGAGTGGCGTGGCGCGCCGGGTACAGGCGCTCCAGCTCCTCCTGGGACTCGAAGAAGGCGGGCACGCCGGTCCGCAGCACCTGGGTGCCGGGCGTCGGCTCGGTCAGGGGCAGGCCGTCGAACCGTTCGACCACGTGGGCGTCCCGGTAGCCGCGGTGCCCGAGCACCCGCATCCGGTTCGCGCGAGACCCCAGCAGCACGAGGGCCTGGCTGCCCACGGCCGGGGCGATCTCGTCGGCGACGAGCTGCACCACGTCCTGCACCCCGACCGCCTCGGTGAGCGCGCCGGCCAGGTTCAGCACCTGCGAGATGGTGACCAGCCGGGAGGGCGCCCCGTCCGGCGGCGGGACCCTGCGGTTCATCTCCGACACGGCCCGGGACCGGGTGATGCGCACGCTCAGGCCGGTGGTGCTCGGATAGAGCCGGAAGGACAGCCATTCGCCGGGCGGGCGCAGCGCCACGAACGAGGTGGTGTGCTGGCTCATCAGCGCGGCCCGGTAGCGGTCCTCGTACACCGGGTCGTTGAGCCAGGGGACCGATGCCCACAGCTGGGTGCCGAGCAGCCGGCTGACGGGGACGTTCAGCAGCTCGGCCGCCGCCGCGTTGACGAAGCCGATCCGGCCGTGCAGGTCCAGGGAGACCAGGCCGTAGGGCAGCCGGCTGACCATCCGGGCCGCCTCGACCGTGCCGAGGGAGCCCGCCATGCCGCCCACCAGGGGAGCGGCGACCAGGTCCGTCTCGGGGTGCGGCGGGACGCTGTGCTCGGCGGCCCGCTCCAGCCGCACGGCCAGCCGGCCACAGGCCGCCGTGAGATGGTCGCGCTCGTGGTCGGACAGCTCCGGCGGGTGGGCGCCCGGCCAGGTCACGAACACCGCGCCGTAGACGGTGGAGTCGGTGGCGACCGGCACGGCGGCCAGCGCGAAGGGGTAGGGAAGGACCATGGCGATGCGGGGGTAGCGGCGGGCCATCTCCTCCTCGCCGCCCACCCAGACCAGGCGCCGCTCGCGGGCCGCGTCGGCGACCGGGATGGGCGCGCTGAGCCCCACCCGCTCCCAGGGGGCCGCGAACGCCCGGGGCAGCCCGGCCATCACCGCCATCTCCAGCACCGGCTGGTCCCGGGCGAGCAGGTACACCGCACCGGAGTGCGCGTGCACCTCGTCCATCATCGAGGCCAGGGCGAGTGACAGCAGCGGCCGTCCGACCGGCATCCTGGCGGTCGCCGGCGCCTGCGCGGACGCATGCCCGTCGGACACGCCGACCACCTCCTCGCACGGACCGTGCGGCCTGGCCCAGAACAAATCTGCCCCCTGGCGGGCCGTCCCGCACGACGAGCCACACCGGCACCGGTCCGCCGCCGGGAGCCCCCGGCCCGCACCCGCCGCACGGCGACGCGGCGCTCGGCGCCGTGCGGCGGCGTCCACGCCGCTGGTTCACGGACCGCCCACAGGGGCTGCGCAGGTGTCTCATTAGCGCTGTAATGGCCATCGTGGTCAGTCAGGGCGCCCCAGAACGCGGAACGCGAATCTCGCGCGTCGAAGGTGCTCTCAAGGCGGTCGCGGCCGAGCACGAGTCACCCGAACGGGTGCGCCGCGTCCTCGAACAGGCCCTCGTCTACGCGGGTGCCGTGCTCGCCGCCGTGTACGCCCCGAGCACCGACGGCGAGCTGCTGTGCCTGGTGGAGTCGGCCGGAGTGCCGCGGACGCTGTACGGACTGCGCGACAGCTACCCGCGCGCCGGCCGGTCCCCGGTGGCCGAGGCCCACCGCACGGGACGGCCCGTCGCGCTGGACCCGGTGGACCTGGCCGGGCACGCCCAGGCGCGGCGCGTGCCCTCCGGGAACTTCCACCTCCTCGCCCTGCCGCTGCAGGCGCCCGGCACAGTCGAGGGCGGCTGCCTGCTCGCGGTGACCGAACGCCCCGGCGGGTTCTGCGCCGAGGACCGGGCCTGCCTGGAACGGGTCGGCGACGCGGTCGCCCTCACCGCCCCGTCGGCGCCCGCCGAGGGCGGCGACCTGCCGCCGGGCGCGTTCAGCCTCGCCATGGACAGCGGGCGCGTCCGCGTCGGTGACGACCTGCTCGCCCTGTTCGGGCTGGATCCCGCCGAGTTCGACGGCCGGGTGGAGACCCTGCTCGGCCTGACCGTGCCGGAGGACCTGCCGTCACTGATGTCGGTCGTGGAGGCCGACCACATGTCCATCGGCGACCGGGAGCTGGAGTTCCGGGTGCTCCAGCCCGCCGGACCGCCGAAGTGGCTGCGGCTGCGCGGGCGCCTGGTGCCCGGCGGGGACGGCCGCCCGGCCCGGCTCGTCGGAACGGTCGCCGACGTCTCCACCCTGCGCTCCGACGTCACCGACGTCGCCCGCGTCCAGCGCCTCGCCGCCGCCCTGGCCACCGCCGTCACCGTCCGCGACGTCGGCAAGGCCGTGGTCGCCGCCCTGCGCCGCCCGCTGCGGGCCGACCGGATCGCGCTCGCCGAGCTGGAGGGCGACCGTCTGGTCGTCACCGTCCTCGACCCGCCCGAGCCCGAGGCCTGGCCGGGGGTGTGGCGTACGGAGTGGCGCGGCGAGTGGCCCGACGCGCCCGTGCGCTCCATGCCGGCGCTCGCCGCCGCGCTGCGCGAGGGCCGGGCCCACATCTGGCCCGCCGGCAGCCCTCTGGAGCCCTCCCTCGCCGAGGTCGGCCCCGGCGGCCTCGCCGTCCTGCCGCTGCCCGCCGGGAACCGCATGGCCGGGGCCTGCCTGATCGGCTGGGACAGCCCGCACGACTTCGGCTCCGACGAGCGCGCCCTGCTCACCGCCTGCGCCGGACTCGCCGGGCAGGCGCTGGTGCGGGCCCGGGCCTTCGACGCCGAGCACGAGCTCGTCGGCATGCTCCAGCGCCAGCTGCTGCCGCGCCGCCTGCCCCGGCTGCCGGGCGCGGTGGCCGTCGCCCGCTACCTGCCCAGCACGGCCGGGCTGGAGCTCGGCGGTGACTGGTACGACGTCATCCCGCTCCCCGACCACCACGTCGCCCTAGTCATCGGCGACGTGCAGGGGCACAGCGCCGGCGCCGCGACCCTCATGGGGCAGATGCGCACCGCCCTGCGCGCCTACGCCGTCGAGGGTCACCCGCCGGACGTGGTGGTCGCGCACGCCAACCGGCTGCTGATGGACATGGAGAGCGATCTCTTCGCCACCTGCTGCTATGTCGACCTGGACCTGGAGGAGGGCGCGGCCTGGTGCGTGCGCGCCGGGCACCTGCCGCCCGTGCTGCGCCGGCCGGACGGCCGCACCGAGATCGCCGAGGCCGAGGGCGGCCCACCGCTGGGCGTGATCACCCAGGCCGAATACCCGATGAGCCCGCTCCGCCTCCAGCCCGGCACCGTCATCGCCCTGGCCACGGACGGGCTGGTCGAGACACCCGAGTCCGACATCGACGAGGGCATGGCCCACCTGGCCGCGCAGTTCGCCGGCGCCGCCCCCACCGACCTGGGACTGATCGCCGACGCCCTCCTCGGCAATGCCCCGCGCAGCGACGACGTCGCCCTGCTCCTGCTGCGCTACGACGGTATGGACCTGCGCCCGCTGCGGGAGAGCTGGACGGTGTGGCGGGTGCCCCAGGCGGTCGGGCACGCCCGCCGGTTCGCCCGGCGCACCCTGCGCTCCTGGGGCGTCGGCGGGGACCAGGACGCGGCTCTCCTCGTCGTCTCCGAACTCGTCACCAACGCCCTGGTGCACACCGACGGCCAGGTCCGCATGGACCTCACCCTCATCAACGACCGCCTGCGCATCGCCGTCGCCGACGCCTCCCCCCGCACCCCGGTACGGCCGAGGAGCATCGGCTGGGAGGCCACCGGCGGCCGCGGGATCCTCCTCGTCGAGGCCCTGTCGGCCACCTGGGGGACGCTGCCGGTCAGCGGCGGCAAGCAGGTGTGGGCGGAGCTGGCGGTGGGACGCTGAGCGCCCCGGGCCGCGCCGGTCAGCCCAGCCGCGCGAGCAGTTCCTGCGCCAGCGGCGCGGAGGACGCCGGGTTCTGGCCGGTGACCAGGTTGCGGTCGGTGACCACGTGCGGGGCCCAGGGCTCACCGGCTCGGACGAGCACGCCGGCCTCGGTGAGGCGCTGCTGGAGCAGCCAGGGCGCACGGTCGGCCAGACCGCCCTGGATCTCCTCGGCGTCGGTGAACGCCGCGACCTCGTAACCGGCGAACACGTTCCCCCCGTCCGGCCCGACGGCGGCCAGCAGCGCGGCCGGCCCGTGGCAGACCACGCCGAGCGGCAGGCCCGACTCCAGGGCACGGGCGAGCAGCCGGCCGGAGTCGGCGTTCACCGCCAGGTCCTCCATCGGACCGTGGCCGCCGGGGTAGAAGACGGCCGCGTACTCCTCCAGCCGGACGTCCTCCAGCCGCAGGGGGTGGCGCAGCTCGGGGGAGGACTCGACCGCCGCGGTGATCCGGTCGGCGTTCTCCCGGCCGCCGTTCATCTCCGGTGCGAGCGAGGCGCGGTCGACGGTGGGCACGACACCGCCGGGCGTGGCCACGACGACCTCGTGGCCGGCGGCCCGGAACGCCTCGTAGGGGGCGACGAACTCCTCGGCCCAGAACCCGGTGGGGTGGGCGGTGCCGTCGGCCAGGGTCAGGGTGTCGGCGCCGGTGACGACGAAGAGGATCTTCGACATGGGTGGATCTCCGTGAGAACGGGCCGCGGTCGGGCAGTGCGGCGATGACTCGGACGGTGACGACCGTACGACCCTTGCCCCTTGGTCTTCCAATGGATCGGCCAATGGCAGCCATAGGGTTTCGCATGGCAGCGGGCGGTATCGTGGGGGCTCGTGAAGCCCCTCGGCACCCTCGGCGCGGCCGGTGCGCCCGCACAGCCCGACCTGAACCTCCTGCGCACCTTCCTGGCCGTCTACCGGTCCGGCTCCTTCACGGCCGCCGGACAGCTGCTCGGCCTGTCCCAGCCGACCGTCACCACCCAGATCCGCTCGCTGGAGCGGCAGACCGGCAGGGAGCTGTTCGAGCGCCTGCACCGCGGGGTCGCCCCCACCGCGGTGGCGCACGAACTCGCGGCCCGCGTCGCCGCCCCGCTCGACGCGCTCGCCGAGGCCACCGGGCACGGGCCGCGGCCGGCCGCGACGGCGGAACCGGTCCACCTGGCCGGTCCCGCCGAACTGCTGGCCACCCGGGCCCTGCCCGCCCTGGCCCCCCTCGTCACCGGCGGGGTGCGGCTGCGCGTCACCACGGGCCTGACCGAGCCGCTGCTCGAGGAGCTGCGGGCCGGACGCCACGACCTCGTCGTCTCCACCACCCGGCCGCGCGGCCGCACCCTGTCGGCGGTGCCGCTGACGGACGAGGAGTTCGTCCTGGTCGCCGCGCCCGTCTGGGCCGACCGCGTCCGGGAGCGCCTGGCCGCCGAGGGACCCGTCGCCCTTCAGGACGTCCCGCTGATCGCGTACGCCGAGGACCTGCCCATCGTGCGCCGCTACTGGCGGCACGTCTTCGGCCGTCGTCTGAACGGCCGCGCCGCCGTCTCCGCGCCGGACCTGAGGGCCGTCCTCGCCCTGGTCGCGGCGGGAGCCGGCTTCAGCGTGCTGCCGCGTTACCTGTGCGCCGCCGAGCTGGCCGGCGGCGCACTGGTCCTGCTCGACGCCCCCGAGGACCCGCCGATCAACACCGGATTCCTCGTCCAGCGGCCCGGGACCCCGGGCAACCCGCACGTCGCCCTCGTGCGCGACCGGCTGCTGGAAGCGGCCCGCGGCTGGTGAGGGAACGGGGCCACCGGGTACCCGCCGCCACAAGGACGGGGAACACCGCACGAGCCGAGGAAAGAGGAACGTCATGGCTCAGCACGTCCGCGACATCATGACCAGCGATCCGGTCACCGTCGAGCCGCAGACCTCCGTCGCCGAGGTGGCGCGCATCATGCGCGACGAGGACCTCGGCGTCGTCCTGGTGAGCGACGGCGACGACCTGAAGGGCCTGGTCACCGACCGGGACCTCGTGGTGAGGTCGATCTGCCAGGGGGGCGATCCGGAGCAGACCACCGTGGCCGGCGCGTGCAGCGACGACCTGGTCACCGTCACCGCCGACGACGACCTCGGCCACGCCGTGGAGCTGATGCGCGAGCACTCGGTCCGCCGCGTCCCGGTCGTCGACCAGGGCCACCCGGTGGGCATCGTCTCCCTGGGCGACCTGGCGATGGAACGCGATCCGGAGTCGGCACTCGGCGACATCAGCGCCGCGCGCCCCAACACCTGATCGCGGCGGCCCTCCCCGGCGGTCCCGGCACCTACACGTGCGCGGGGCCGCCGTCGTGTGCGCGGGGTACGCGCGGCGGGTGCCGGGCCGTACGGGACGAGGGTGCGCGGCAGGGGCAAAGGCCGCCCGCGGCAGGGGAGTCGGGTATGTCACCGCCCCGCCGGTGACCGCGGGTGTTTGCCCGGTTCGTCCCGGGACACCCGGAGGGGAGCGGAAGCAGAAGGAAGATGATGAGCCGTGACGTGCATGGACCTCCCCGACCAGTCGGCCCTCCGACGCCCCGAGACCGGCTGGTCGCAGGCGCGCCGCCTGCGCGGCAGGAGCCCGGTGCGCACCTGCCTGCCCGCCGTCGAGGACCGGGCCACGGCCGGAAGCGCCCGTTCCGGCCCGGAGTGGAACATAGTCCGGGGTGAGGACTGACCCCCCACCGGACGAACGCACGATGACGATCCGGGCAACGGAGCACGTCGGCAACCCGTTGAAGTGATGTTCACATCCGCCGGATCACGACTAAGGTGAGCCCAATGAAGGCTCTCGTGCTGTCCGGTGGCGCAGGAACACGGCTGAGGCCGATCACCCACACGTCGGCCGGACGACTCGTGCCCGTGGCCGACAAGGCCGTGCTGTTCTGCGGGTTGGAGCCGGACCGGGTCGAGTACGTCGAGGACCGCAAGGGCCACGACCTGCGCTGCTCCGTCGACTGGTCCAAGGCCCGTGACGAACTGGGCTACCGCCCCCGCCACGACGTCACCACAGGCCTCGCCGAGACCGTCGCCTGGTACCGGGACAACCGAGCCTGGTGGGAGCCGCTGAAGCGGCGCGTCGCCCAGGAGCGGGCATGAGGTGGCTGGTGACCGGCGCGGGCGGCATGCTCGGCCGGGACGTCGTCGAGGAACTGGCCCGGCGCGGGCAGACCGTGACCGGCCTCGACCGCACCGCCCTCGACGTCACGAACCCGGGTGCCGTCGACGCGGCGGTGCGCGAGCACGGGCCCGGCGTGGTCGTGAACTGCGCCGCGTACACGGCCGTCGACGACGCCGAGACCGACGAGGCCCGCGCCCTGGAGATCAACGGCGACGGCCCGCGCCTGCTGGCCCGGGCCTGCGCCGCGCACGGCGCACGTTTGATCCACGTCTCCACGGACTACGTCTTCTCCGGAGTCGCCCGCACCACCCCCTACCCGGAGGACCATCCGACGGGGGCGCGCACCGCCTACGGCCGCACGAAGCTGGCCGGGGAGCAGGCCGTGCTGGAGGAACTTCCCGGCGCGAGCGCCGTCGTGCGCACGGCCTGGCTCTACGGCGCACACGGCCGCAACTTCGTCCGCACCATGATCGAGCTGGAGTCCCGCCGCGACACCCTCGACGTCGTCGACGACCAGCGTGGGCAGCCCACCTGGAGCGCCGACGTCGCCGAGCGGATAGCCGATCTCGGCACCCGGCTCGGCCCCGGTGCGCACGGCGTCTTCCACGCCACGAACTCCGGCGAGGCCAGCTGGTACGAGCTGGCGCGCGAGGTGTTCTCCCTCATCGGCGCCGACCCCGACCGGGTGCGCCCCACCAGCAGCGCGGCCTTCCCGCGGCCCGCGCCCCGCCCCGCGTACAGCGCCCTCGCACACCACCGGTGGCCGGAGATCGGCCTGCCCCGGCCGCGCGACTGGCGCTCCGCCCTGCACGAAGCACTGCCCCGCATCCGCAAGGAAGGTCTCCCTCGTGAAACGCCATGAGTTCCTCCGGGAACTGCACAAGGTCAGCGCCAACCGCAACTACCTGGAGATCGGCGTCAACGACGGGCGCAGCCTGACGCTGTCCCGCGTGCCCAGCATCGCGATCGACCCCGCATTCAAGGTGGTCTCGGAACTGCGGTGCGACGTCCACCTGGTGAAGGCCACCAGCGACGACTTCTTCGCGCGGGACAACCCGCTGCAGCACCTCAAGGGCGGCCGGCACCCGCTGCGCAACCTGCGCCGCGGCCGCAGCCCGATCGGTCACTGGCGCCGCACCACGCTCGACCTGTCCTTCATCGACGGCATGCACCTGTTCGAGTTCGCGCTGCGCGACTTCATGAACGTCGAGAAGCACTCGGACTGGTCCAGCGTGATCGTCCTGGACGACATGCTGCCGCGCAGCGTCGACGAGGCGGCCCGGGACCGGCACACCGACGCCTGGACCGGTGACGTGTACAAGATCACCGAGGTGCTGGCGCGCTACCGCCCCGACCTGGTCACCGTCCTGGTGGACACCGCCCCGACCGGCCAGCTCGTCGTCTTCGGCGCCGACCCGGAGAACCGGGTGCTGCACGACAAGTACGACGAGATCATGGCCGAGTACAAGGTGCCCGACCCGCAGAAGGTGCCCGAGGCGATCCTGGAGCGGGCCGGTGCGGTCCGCCCGGAGGCGCTGCTGGAGGCGGGCTTCTGGGGTCCGCTCGCCCAGGCCCGCAACCGCGGCCTGCCCCGCAGGATCGGCTGGGAGCCCCTGCGCCGCGCGCTGGAGCAGGTCGGCGTCAGCCGCTGAACCTGGCCGGCATGCCACAGGCCCGGACGCCGCGCGCGTCCGGGCCTGTGGCCTGTGCGGACGCGGTGTTCCCGCCCGCTCGGGCAGGTTCAGGGACCCTAGGCGTTCCGGCGCCGCAGGTGCTCGCAGTACGCCACACAACTCGTACGACGGCAGCAGTCCCTGGCGCTCCGCCTCCGCGAGGGTCGGCGCCTGCTCGTCCTCGGTGGAGACAGCAGCGGTGTGATGCCCTCGGGCCATGCGATGCCCATGAAGGCGTGCTCCAGGCCCTCCGAGAGGAACACCGCGTGCCGGGTCTCGTCGTCGAGCCGCACCGCCTCCCATGCGCCGTACGTGGCGTAGCCCGCAGGGCAACTGAGCTGCACCGTCTGTCTGTCCACGATCACAAGCGGGGTTCCCGTTCGGACGGCGGCCGTCCGCCCGGCGGACCGCGCGCGGCGGCCGTACGCTGAACACGTGCGTCTGCTGCTCATGTCCGACACCCATCTGCCCAAGCGTGCCAAGGTGCTGCCCGCGCCCCTGCTGGACGAACTGGCGCGGGCCGACGTCGTGTTCCACGCCGGGGACTGGGTCGACGTGGACACCCTCGACCTGCTGGAGGGCCGCTGCCGCCGGCTCGTCGCCGTGTACGGCAACAACGACGGGCCCGAGGTGCGCGCGAGGCTGCCCGAGGTGGCGTACGCGGAGCTCGGCGGGGTGCGGTTCGGGGTGGTCCACGAGACCGGGGCCAGGCAGGGCCGGGAGGCACGCTGCGCCGCCCGGTTCCCCGACCTCGACGTGCTGGTCTTCGGGCACAGCCACATCCCCTGGGACACCACGGCCCCCTCCGGCCTGCGGTTGCTCAACCCCGGCTCCCCGACGGACCGCCGCCGTCAGCCGCACTGCACGTACATGACCGCCACCGTCGCCGCAGGACGGCTCGGCGAGGTGGAGCTGCACCGGCTGCCGGCCCGTGCGCCCGGACGGCCGTCACCGCCTCGCCGATGATCCCGGCACGGGGCCGCGAGCCCGGCGGCGCCGCGCACTGAGTTCAGCGGGCGGCGGGCGGATGCACGGCGCCTTCCGTCGCACGGGGCGGAGCACCGCTGCCGCCCCAGCGCAGCACCACGATCTCGGCGGCGACGGACACCGCCACCTTCTCCGGCGTACGCGCTCCGAGGTCCAGTCCCACCGGTGAGCGCAGCCGCGCCGGCTCCCGTTCCGTCACCCCCGCCGAGCGGCCGGCCGCGCCGCCCGCTCGGCGCGGGTGCGGCGGCTGCCCGTCGCCCCGACGTACGCAGCCAGCCTGCGCAGCGCCTCGGGGCTGAACAGGGAGAAGTACCCGCTGAACGTGACGCGCCGGGTGGGTGGCTGAGCAGGACACGCGGCGCGGGCACGCCGACTCCGGGGTCACCCGGCCGTGGGGCCCGTCCAGTCGGCCGGGACACGGGCGAGACGCACCCGCTGCGGATGGTCGCCGACCGGAACGGACACGACCTTCCTGCCGGTGGCGAAGTCGATGGCCGTGACCTGGTCGGTGCCGCTCTCGGACACCACGCAGGACTTGCCGTCGCCGCTGACCGTGGCCCAGTAGGGCTTGGCGGCGGTGACCAGCGGGCCCTCCCGGAGGGTCGCCCGGTCGACGACCGTGGCGTAGTCGTCCATCGTGCCCGCCACGCACAGCTTGCTGCCGTCGGGACTCATCGAGATGCCGTGGTGGCGCGAGTCGTTGACGAACGTGGTGCGGTCGTCGCTCGTCGCGGGGTTCTTCGGCAGCGTCTTGGTGCGGGCGATCTTCCCGGTGGCGACGTCGTACTCGAAGAAGCCGTTGAAGAAGGACACCTGGAAGTACAGCTTCGACTCGTCCGGCGAGAACACGGCGGGCCGGACCGCGTCGGAGAAGTCCTTCAGCCCGATCGCGTCCAGCTGCGGGCGCATGTCGATGACCTTGACCTGCTTGTACGTCGTCGCGTCGACGACGGTGATGCGCCGGTCGCCCTTCGTCCAGTCCAGCCATGGTGCGTCGGTCTGCGTGTTCACGTCGCCGATCGCCATGTTGTAGAGGTACTTGCCGTCCTGGGTGAAGATGTTCTCGTGCGGCTTGTCGCCGGTGGCGAACCTGCCCAGCTCCTTGCCGGAGACGATGTCCAGGACGTGCACGGTGTTGGACGTCGACGCCGACACGGCGACGCGTCTGCCGTCGGGGGAGACCGCCATGTGGTCGGACCGGTAACCCGAGACGGGGAAGCGCCAGTTGATGCGTCCCGAGGCGAGGTCGATGGAGACGACGTCGGCGAAGCTCGGCCGGGAGACGACCATCGCCGTGCCGTCCGGGGTGGAGTACATGTCGTCGACGAACTGGTCGTGGCCCTCGCCGACGCTGTTGCGGATCGCCATGAAGTAGATCCACTTGATCGGATCGGCGTTGATCTCCGCCATCCGCTGTTCCTTGTCGGGGACGACGTCTATCCGGCCGATCTTCCGGAAGTCACCGCCGGAGGCGATGACATCGGCGGTGCCGTCCCAGTTGTTGCCCACGAACATCACCTCGCGCAGTGCGGCGGGCGAACCCGGGGGCGCCGCCGCGGCGGTCGCGGGAACGGCTGCGGTCAGGGCCAGGGCGGCGGTCAGGGAGCACAGGTGCCGTCGTCGGAAGACGGACATGGCTGATCCCTCCTCTGCGGTGGGGTGAGGAATCTGAACACGCGTGCTTTCACAGTGAACTTACTGCAAAGTAAGGAAAGGGCGGCCTACTCCACAAGACCGCGTACACGACAAAATCGTGAGCGGGCCACGAGAGGAGAGCGGGTGCCGGGCAGACTCAGAACCCCGACGGGCCGCTACGGCGGCAAGACGGCCGAGGAGCGGCAGGCGGAGCGGCGCCGCCGGTTCCTCGACGCCGCGCTCCGGCTCTTCGGCGACACCCCCGGCTACCGGGCCACCACGGTCGCGGCGCTCAGCGAGGCGGCCGGTCTGTCCACCCGCCAGTTCTACGAGGAATTCCGCACGTTGGAGGACGTGCTCGCCGCGCTGCACCTGCAGGTCAACGGCTGGGCCGAGGCGGCGGTGCTGGAGGCGGCCGCGGGCGCGGCGGACCTGCCGCTCGTCGAGCGCGTCACGGCGATCTTCCGGGCGTACGCGGGCAGCGTCACCGCCGACCCGCGCCGCATCCGCATCACGTTCGTGGAGATCATCGGCGTCAGCCCGCGCCTGGAGGAACAGCGGCTCGCCCGCCGGGCGGGCTGGGTCGACCTCATCTGCGCCGAGGCCGACGCGGCCGCCGCCCGCGGCGAGGCCGCGTCCCGCGACTACCGGCTGGCGGCGACGGCCTTCATCGGCAGCGTCAACGGCCTGCTGCACGACTGGAGCGCCGGCTGGGTCGACGCGACACTCGACGAGGTCGTCGACGAACTGGTCCGCCAGCTCCTCGCCGTCCTGCGGCCACCGGGGTGGGAACCGCGGGGCTGAATCCGGCGGCCCGTGGCCGCTGGCGCGAGCGCAGGCCGGACCGAGTGCCCCGGCCGCTGTTCCCGGGGCAGGTGCTCCTCCCGCGCGGCGCGCTCGGCACGTCCCGGGTCGCTGCGCCTGACGGGTGAGCGGGACGCATCACCCGTGTCCGCCGGGGACCCGCCGGCGTTGCGATAGGCATGATCTCAACACGACGTATCGTCGCCGCCGTTGGTCTCGCCGCGGGGGTGACCGGTCTCGCCGCGCCGATGGCGCAGGCGGCCGACACGGGAGCCAAGAGCCCGCTCAGCCCCATGGCCGCGCTCGACTCGCTGGCCGTGAGCGACATCCCCGCCGAGCACAAGGACGAGATCCTGCGGCCCTCCTCGCAGCTGGCCGGACTGAACCGCCTCAACGACCTCAACCAGCTGAACCAGGTCGTCGGTCTGGTCTCCCCGCTGTTCGGTTTCGTCCCGAACATCCGCTGACGACCCGGACCTGCGAGGGCCGCCCCGCCCGGGGCGGCCCTCACGCGTGTCCGCGGCTCAGTCCGCCGCCAGGAACTGCGTCGCGGCCGGCTCCGCGTACAGCGGGCCGGCGGTCACCGGCTCGCGATGGGTGCCCACGGTGCGGATCCGCCCGGCGTGCCTCACCACGATCTGGTCGGCCACGGTCTCGGTCGGCAACCGAGGGACGGCGACGAGGCCCGTCGTCGAACCGGTCACATCCGCGACGCTGTCGCGCAGCGCCGTCTCTCCAGCGCGTCCCGCCGCGACGTCGCCTCGTCGAGCGGCGGCAGCCGCAGGCGGCACACCAGCGCCCGGGGGATGGCGAGACGCTGCCGCCCCCCGCCGGACAGCGTCGTCCCCCGGTGCCCGGCGATCGTGTCGCGCCCGTCCGGCAGCCGGGCCGCCGGCCCGTCGGGCCGGGTCGTCCTCACCACGCGCGCGAGGGCGTCCTCGTCGGCGTCCGGGTTGCCGAGCAGCAGGTTGCCGGACCGGCGACGACAGGCGGAACACGTACGGCAGCGACGACAGGCCGAACACGTACGGCAGGAGCGCCACCGGCGTGCCACTGCCGACGGCCCGGCGCCGGCCCGGCGGCCTGCCGTTCCCGGGACCACGAGCGCCCGATCGGCACTCTTGCCGATCAGTCGCGCGTAGGGTCGGAACGGAACGAACCCGGCCGACGAAGGAGTCACCACCATGGCCCAGGAAGTACGCGGTGTGATCGCGCCCGGCAAGGACGAACCGGTGCGGATCGAGACGATCGTGGTGCCCGACCCCGGCCCGGGAGAGGCGGTCGTCCGCGTCCAGGCCTGCGGGGTGTGCCACACGGACCTGCACTACAAGCAGGGCGGCATCAACGACGACTTCCCCTTCCTGCTCGGGCACGAGGCCGCGGGCGTGGTCGAGGCGGTCGGCGACGGCGTCACGGACGTCGGACCCGGCGACTTCGTGATCCTCAACTGGCGTGCGGTGTGCGGCAAGTGCCGGGCCTGTCTGCGCGGCCGGCCCTGGTACTGCTTCGACACCCACAACGCGCGGCAGAAGATGACCCTCACCGGGGGCACCGAACTCTCCCCGGCCCTGGGCATCGGCGCCTTCGCCGAGAAGACGCTGGTCGCCGCCGGGCAGTGCACCAAGGTCGACCCGGCCGTCGCCCCCCAGGTGGCCGGACTGCTCGGCTGCGGCGTCATGGCCGGCATCGGAGCCGCCATCAACACCGGCGACGTCGGACGCGGCGACTCGGTGGCCGTCATCGGCTGCGGCGGCGTCGGCGACGCGGCCATCGCCGGATCGCGCCTGGCCGGAGCGCGCACGATCATCGCCGTCGACATCGACGACCGCAAGCTCGCAACCGCCCGGTCCATGGGCGCCACGCACACCGTCAACTCCCGCGAGACCGACCCCGTCGAGGCGATCCGGGAACTGACCGGCGGCTTCGGCGCCGACGTGGTCATCGAGGCCGTCGGCCGCCCGGAGACCTACCGGCAGGCCTTCTACGCCCGCGACCTGGCCGGCACCGTCGTCCTCGTCGGCGTCCCCACCCCCGAGATGAAGCTCGAACTGCCGTTGCTGGACGTCTTCGGCCGCGGCGGCGCCCTGAAGTCCTCCTGGTACGGCGACTGCCTGCCCTCCCGGGACTTCCCCATGCTCATCGACCTGCACCTGCAAGGACGCCTGGACCTCGGCGCGTTCGTCACCGAGACCATCCGGCTCGACGAGGTGGAGAAGGCGTTCGAGCGGATGCACCACGGCGACGTGCTGCGCTCGGTGGTGGTGCTGTGATGACGACGCGCGTCGAACACCTCGTCACCTCCGGGCAGTTCAGCCTCGACGGCGGCACCTGGGACGTCGACAACAACGTGTGGATCGTCGGCGACGACCACGAGGCGGTCGTCATCGACGCCGCCCACGACGCCGACGCCATCCTCACCGCCCTCGGCGACCGCCGGCTGACCGCGATCGTGTGCACGCACGCCCACAACGACCACATCGACGCCGCCCCGGCGCTCGCGGACCGCACCGGCGCCACCATCTGGCTGCACCACGACGACCTGCCGTTGTGGCAGCAGACGCACCCCGACCGCGAGCCGGACGCCTGGCTGGTCGACGGCCAGGTGATCGAGACCGGCGGCGCCGACCTGCGCGTGATCCACACGCCCGGGCACGCACCCGGTGCCGTCTGCCTCCACGCCCCCGGACTGGGCACCGTCTTCACCGGCGACACGCTCTTCCAGGGCGGGCCCGGCGCCACCGGCCGGTCCTTCTCCCACTTCCCGACCATCATCGACTCCATCCGCGACCGGTTGCTCACGCTGCCGCCCGGGACGACCGTCCGCACCGGGCACGGCGACTCGACGACCATCGGCGGCGAGGCCCCCCACCTCCAGGAGTGGATCGCCCGGGGCCACTGACCGCGTGTCGGCCCCGAAAGGCGACAGAAGATGTCCGGCTTACCCGTCACCCTGGACGCGGCACACAGTCGAGGGCACGGGAGGCCGGACATGTCAGCTCAGCTCGAGGGCAAGGTCGCACTGGTCGCGGGGGCGACCCGGGGCGCGGGGCGGGGGATCGCCGTCGAACTCGGCGCGGCCGGCGCCACCGTCTACGTCACCGGCCGCAGCACCCGGACCCGCCGCTCGGAGTACGACCGCCCGGAGACCATCGAGGACACCGCCGACCTGGTCACCGCGGCCGGCGGGCAGGGCGTCGCGGTTCCCACCGACCACCTCGACCCGGCGCAGGTCCGCGCGCTCGTCGACCGCATCGCGCGGGAGCAGGGCCGCCTCGACGTCCTCGTCAACGACATCTGGGGCGGCGAGAAGCTCTTCGAGTGGGACTCCACGCTGTGGGAGCACGACCTCGACAACGGACTGCGCCTGCTGCGCCTCGCGATCGAGACGCACGTCGTGACCAGCCATCACGCCCTGCCCCTGCTGCTGCGCCGGCCCGGCGGCCTGGTCGTCGAGGTCACCGACGGCACCGCCGACTACAACCGCGACCACTACCGCGTGAACTTCTTCTACGACCTCGCCAAGACCGCCGTGCTGCGCATGGCCTTCGCCCTCGGCCACGAACTCGGCCCGCGCGGCGCCACGGCCGTCGCCCTCACCCCCGGCTGGCTGCGCTCGGAGCTGATGCTGGACGGCTACGGGGTGAGCGAGGACAACTGGCGCGACGCGCTGGAACGCGTCCCCCACTTCGCCATCTCGGAGACCCCCCGCTACGTCGGCCGGGCGGTGACCGCCCTGGCCGCCGATCCGGACGTGGCACGCCTGAACGGCCGGTCCCTCTCCAGCGGCGGTCTGGCCCGCGAGTACGGATTCACCGACCTCGACGGCAGCCGCCCGGACGCCTGGCGCTACCTGGTCGAGGTCCAGGACCCGGGCAAGCCGGCGGACACCACCGGGTACCGGTGAGACGCCCGGGCCCGCCCGCCGCCCCATGACGTCACCCCGCTGTGCGAAATGTCACCGATCGGTCGCAGGGCCGCCGGCCGTACAACCGAAGCGGCCGTCCGCCCGTCTAGAGAGCAGGGATCGCAACCATGTGACCACTTCCGCGAAAGGGCAGGACCGCTCATGGGGGACGTACGCAGACGGGGCGCCGTCGCACTCGGGATCACCGGACTGGTGGCGCCGCTCACGCTCGCGCTCGGCGCCACGCCGGCGCAGGCCGCGAGCTGCACCACGCAGGCCGGCCCGTACCAGAAGCAGGTGGAGAAGTTCCTCGGCCGGCCGGTCGACGGGAAGCAGTCCGCCGCCGACTGCAAGGCCATCAAGGCCTTCCAGACCAAGCACGGCATCTCCCCGAACGCCGGTTACGCCGGACCCGTCACCTGGGGCGTGATGGACCTGATGCAGAAGCAGAAGGCCGTCGGGACGAACCCCAACAAGGACGGCAAGTGTCCGGTGAACAAGGGCCGCATCGCCTGCGTGAACCTCACCCTCCAGCTGAGCTGGATCCAGGACGGCAAGAAGCTCGTCTACGGCCCCGTCCCGGTCCGCACCGGCCGCGACGGTGACGAGACCCGCACCGGCCTGAAGAAGATCTACTGGCGCAACATCGACCACGTCTCGTCCCTCTACGACGTGCCGATGCCCTACGCCCAGTTCTTCGACGGCGGCCAGGCCTTCCACCAGGCGAACGTCAGCATGTGGAACCCCCCGGGTTCGCGCGGATGCGTCAACATGACCAAGACCGACGCCACGAAGTACTGGTCGCTGCTGAAGAAGGGCGACGACGTCTTCGTCTACGGCCGCAAGCCGGGCACCTGATCTCCGGAACCCGGCCCGCACCCGCCTGGTACCGGGGTGCCTCCCCGAAGACCGGGATCTCCGGCCGCACACCACCCTGCCGCGCCGACTCGTGCGCGATGAAGCCCGGCAGGGTGCAGCGGGCGGCCGCTCAGGCGTTCACCGACGGCAGGCTGCGCTCGTTCACCGCGGTGACGAAGTCGTCCACCGGGACGTGGTGGCTGCCCTCGTGCTGGTGCTGGGATCGGCCGAGGCGTGATCCGTGGCGAAGTCCGTACCCGTAAGCGGCACTCGCAGGCGGATGATGTGAACAGCCTCACGTTTACCGGCAGATGGACGTGATCAGCAACACTGTCTGATATGTCCATTTAGCTCGGGATTACTCACATCGCCTTCACGTCGGCCGACGTATGCTTCACAGCATGTCCACCACTGTTGAACCATCATCCGAGCGATCGGCTGACGAGGTCAACGAGGAGATCCGGGCCCTGTGGCGCCGGTCGGGCGGGACACTGAGCGTCGAGCAGCGCGAGCAGTACCAGCGGCTCGTCCTGGAGTGGGCCGCCGCGGCCCCCCAGAAGGCGCCGGCGGCCTGACCGCCGCCCGCTCCCCGTTGACATACCGGGCCTTCCACGCGCATCGGCCCCCTCGTCCGAGGGCACCCTGGATCCCATGGGTGCCCTTCTCGCGTTTCCGCGTGCCGCCGGTCACCCCCAAGTCGCCGAGTAATGCCGCCGATAGGCCTTGCGGTCCTGTTCCGCCCGGATGTAGCGCGTCGCGACCAGGGCGACGAGACTGCCCGCGATCACCAACAGGCCCGGGCCGACGTTGCGCGGGTCGCTGAGCCGGGTCAGCAGCGTCGACACCGTCTCGCCGGTGATCGGCGCCGAGGCGCCGGGGGAGGCGGCTCCCGGGGACGCCGACGGGGCGGGGGAGGCGCCGGTGCCGCCGGCCCGCTCCGAGACGATCAACTTCACGCCGAGCTCGGTCAGCGCCTTCGTCACCGGCTGGAAGAACGTCGTGCCCCCGGCGGCGCAGTCCCCGCTGCCGCCCGAGGTCACGCCGAGCGCGATGCCGTCGGCGAACATCGGCCCGCCGCTGTCGCCCGGTTCGGCACACACATCCGTCTCGATGAGCCCGGTGACCGTGCCCTCGGGGTAGTTGACCGTCGCGTTCAGGGCCGTCACCTCCCCCTGCCGCAGCCCGCTGGTGCTGCCGCTGCGGAAGACCTTCTGCCCGACCTCCGGATCGGCGACGCCCGTGATGCGCACGCCCTTGCCGTCGCCCACCACCACCACGTCCGCCCCCTTGCCCGCGCGCCCGCCGTCGTACTTCACCAGGGAGTAGTCGTCGCCCGGGAAGCTGCCCCTGAGCGAGGTGCCGACCTGCCGGCGGCCGCGGTCGTCGGCGAACCAGATCGAGCCGTCCGGCCCGCAGTGCCCGGCCGTGAGGATGTAGTCACTGGTGCCGTCGGTCACGTTGAAGCCGGCCGAACAGCGCCCGGCCGTCGAGAGGATGGGCTGTGCGCCGTTGAGCCGCGTGGTGAACGTGCCCTGGGTGCGCTCCATGCGCACGAAGCCACCGATGCCGTCGGCGACCTTCGTCAGCCGGGCCCAGGCGGCGGCGGAGACGGTGCTGTCGCCCCGCACGACGACCTCGTTGCGCTTGTAGTCCAGGGCCCAGGACGTCCCGGACACCCGGGGTGTCGAACGCAGCCTGTCCGTCGCGGACTTGAGGTCGCTCATGCTGTGACGGACCAGCTTCGCCCGGGCCCCGGCCCCTTCGACCTCGGCGGCCGCCTCCTCGTCCGTGACGGCGACGACCGGCCGTCCGGCCGCGTCGACCCAGCTGCCCGCCGTGCGGGAGGCCCCGAGCCGGGTCACGAGGCCGGTGCCCTCGCCGGTGGCCGGCGGGGCGGCGTACGGGACGCCGATGACCGGGCCGGGCGGCTCGCTCGCCACGGCGCTCGTGACCATCGCTCCTCCGAGGAGGAGTCCGCCGACGGCCGCCAGTCGTGTCACTCGCCGGACGACCCGTCGTCGTGCGTGCCTCATGCATGGCTCCCGAACCCGAACATCACGGTGCGAACACCGCGGGCCGCTCCCGGAGTTGAACGCCCTCCCTCCATACGGTGCGCGGTCGCGCCGCGTTCACCGCGGGGATGATCCCTTGTCGTCCGAGAGCGAGCCCCGTCCCCTCTCGTCCCGTCGTCCGCGGCCCGTTCCCGCCCTGCCCGGCGGCCGTCCGGCTCCTATCGTGGGTGCATGACCAGGACCCCGCGCGAGACGTCCGGCGAACCGAACCCCCTTCAGGCCCTCACGCTCGACCGGCTCAGGCTCCGCACCAGCACGAAGTGGCGCACCCACCCCGAGGACGTGCTGCCGGTGTGGGTGGCCGAGATGGACGTACCGGTGGCCGAGCCGGTGGTACGGGCCGTGACGCAGGCGATGGAACGGGGGGACACCGGCTATCCCGCCGGGACCGGCTACGCCGAGGCGCTGGCCGCCTTCGCCGCCGAGCGCTGGAGCTGGGACGGGATCGCGGTGGAACGCACCGCGATCGTGCCCGACGTCATGCTGGGCGTCGTCGAGATGCTCAAGCTGGTCACCGGGTACGGGGACGCCGTGGTCGTGAACCCGCCCGTGTATCCGCCCTTCTTCCACTTCGTGTCCCACCTGGACCGGCGGGTCGTCGAAGCCCCGCTCGGGCCGGACGGCCGGATCGACCCGGGCGTCCTGGAGGAGTCGTTCCGCCGGGCCGTCGCGGGCGGGCGGCGGGCCGCCTACCTCCTGTGCAGCCCCCACAATCCGACCGGCACCGTGCACGCGAAGGACGAGCTGGCCGCCGTGGCGCGACTCGCCGAGCGGTACGGCGTCCGGGTCGTCGCGGACGAGATCCACGCGCCGCTCGTCCTCGGGGGCGCGCAGTTCGTGCCGTACCTGAGCGTGCCGGGCGCCGAGCGCGGACTGTCGCTGATGTCGGCGTCGAAGGCGTGGCACCTGGCCGGGCTCAAGGCCGCCCTCGCGATCGCGGGGCCCGGGGCCGCCGACGACCTGGCCCGAATGCCGGAGGAGGTCGGGCACGGCCCCAGCCACGTCGGCATCCTCGCCCACACCGCCGCCCTGCGCGACGGCACGGCCTGGCTGGACGCCCTGCTGGCCGGGCTGGACGACAACCGGCGCCTGCTCGCCGCGCTGCTGGCCGAGCACCTGCCCGAGGTCCGTCACCGTCCGCCCCGGGCCACCTACCTCGCCTGGCTCGACTGCCGCGCACTCGGGCTCGGCGACGACCCGGCGGAGGTCTTCCTGCGCCGCGGCCGCGTCGCGCTCACCTCCGGACCGCCCTTCGGCACCGGCGGGGCCGGGCACGCGCGTTTCAACCTGGCGGCCTCGGCAGAGGTGGTCACGGAGACCGTGCGCAGGATGGCGCGGGCGGCACACTGACCCGGTACCTGCGCGACGTACGGCACGCTCGTACACTGCCCGCCATGGACGACAGGGCGCTGGACCACCTGGGCTCGGGCAAGTACCTGCTGATCACCAGCTACCGCAGGAACGGCACGCCGGTCGCCACCCCCGTCTGGGTGGTGCGCGACGGGGACGCGCTCGGCGTCTGGACGGCCGCCGACTCCTGGAAGGTCAAGCGCATCCGCAACCGGGCCGACGTCCTGGTCGGCCCGTGCGATCTGCGCGGCAACCCCACCGGCGACCAGGTGCCCGCCACCGCCGAGATCTGCGACGGGGCCACCACCGCCCGCTACCGGAAGCTGATCGCCCGCAAGTACGGACTGATGGGCCGGCTGACGCTGCTGGGCAGCCGGCTGCGGCGGGGAACGGACGGCACGGTGGGCATCCGCGTCACCGTGTGAGCCCCGGCGGCGTCGCCCCGCCCGCGCTCCTGACGAACGCTCAGCTCCAGGCCCGGTAGGGCTCGTCCAGCAACTGGAACACCGGCTCGCCCCGGACCGGATCCTTGGCGGTGGACAGGCGCACCCGGTCCCCGCTGTGGATGCCGATGGGCGGGCCCATCACCCGGCCGCGCACGACGAAGCCCTCGGCCATCTCGACCATGGACACGTTGCGCGCCGCGGGCGTGTTGCGGTGCACCACCGTGGAGTGGCGGACCGTACCCGTGCCCTCGGCGCGCTCCGTGCGCAGGTCACTGCCCCGGCAGACCGGGCACAGCAGACGGTGGTACATCGCCGTACCGCACCAGGTGCAGCGCTGGAAATAGATGGCGTCCCTGTCCTGGCCCTGGGGGTCGAGCAGGCCCGTCGCGGAGCCGGCCGTCTGCTGAGCGACGCTTCCTGAGTGGTGGTACACGCTGTCAACTCCCTGCACTCGCCCGGAATCCGTGTGCGGTGCGGGGGTCGCCCGCGCACACGTGTGCCCGGTCGCCGTGCCACCGTGCACGCAGCACAGAGTATGGCACTCAGTGCCACTCGTAAAGGCACTCCGTACCCTCACTCCGGACCGCTCAACGGGTCCGGAGGTTCTCAGGTCCGGCCCAGCGCCGACTCGATCTCCTGCACGACCCGCCACAGGGGTGCTCCCCGCCGCGACACCACGACGACCACGTCGTCGGGCCGTTCGCCGGCCGGGGGCACGGTGGTGCCGCCGAACGCCGACCGCACGTGCGCGAGCGCGTGGTCCACCGCGGCCTCCGCGTCGTCCCGCCCGTCCGAACGCAGCCAGGAGCGCAGGGCGTTGTTGTGCGCGGCGACCACGGCCGCGGCGATCACATCGGCCCGGAGGGTGCCGTCCCGGCGGGCCGCGAAGCGCCGCCGCAGGTACGCGGCGAGAGCCCTCTCGTAGCGCCACACCACCGACAGCTCGTAGGCGCGCAGTCCCGGGACCTGCTTGGTGAGGCGGTAGCGCTGGACGGAGAAGGTGGGGTTCTCGGCGTACATCCGCAGCACCAGCCGGGCCGCGTCGCAGACCCGCTCCACCGGCTCCTCGTCTCCGGAGCCGTCCGCGAGGAACGCCGTCATGTCGGCCAGGCAGCGCTCGTGGTCGGGGAAGACCACGTCCTCCTTGGACGGGAAGTAGCGGAAGAACGAACGCCGCCCGACGCCGGCGAGGGCAACGATGTCGTCCACGGTGGTCTGCTCGTACCCCCGCTCGAGGAACAGGTGGAAGGCCGCCGCCACCAGCGCGTCCCGCATGGGCGGCCTGCCGGCCCCCGTCTCGGCTTTGTCGGAGCTCATGATCTGCAACGTAGCACCCGTACGTCCTCCTATGGCACTCAGTGCCGCGGGCGCCCGGCCGCAGGGACGAGGGCTGCGCCCCGCATGCGGACATCCGGCGCCCCGGCCGGGTCCCTGAGGCGGGCGGACCCGCATCTGCCTGCGGTCATGGACATTTCCTCATCGATCGCGAGGCATCTTCCATGGCCTGCCCTCCTGACTTCGGGACTGCCCCCGTGCGAGTGTCTGGGAGGCGCCTCACCGACCGGGGCGACCACCGCGCGGGACGGACCACTCGCGCACTCGTAGCCGTGGACGACCTTCATCACGCCTGCGCGGCCGCGCCCCGTGACCTCGGGCGGAGCCGCTGGACCAGGGGTGCACTCACGAAACGGGGGATCACCGATGCTGCCTGCCCTCAGGACGAGAACGGCCCGGACGAGGACCGCCCGGGTGAGAACCGGGCCACCGTCGCCCGAGGTGCCCGCGGGATGACGGCCGCAGCGGCGGCGTCCGGCCGACACGGGCTGTGAGGCACCGCGGGGCGGCGGTGAGTCCCGCCGGTACGAGCGGACCCCACCTTCGTGGGGCGATACGGAAGACACACACGATGACGCGATGTCGCAGAAGCACGGCCGCCGCCGTGACGGGGCTGATCCTGCTGCTCGCCACCGGATGCTCCGACGGGCCGGCGGCCGACGGCGGGCCGCGGGCCGCCGGCACCTCGACGACGGCGAGACAGGCCACGGCGCAACAGCGGAGTCTGCTGTACGACGCCGAGCAGGAACTCCAGCGCAGGTGCATGAAAGCGGCCGGGTTCCGGTTCTGGGCCGTGCCCGAGGACCCGCTGCCCGAAGCACGTGACTTCCCTTACGTGATCGACGATCCGAAGTGGGCGAAGCGGTACGGATACGGCAGCGTCTTCGAGGCACGGGTCAAGAGGCTCCGCGCCGAGGACCCCAACCAGGTCTACCTGCGCGGCCTGCCCGACGACCGCCGGCGGGCGGCGATCGCCGCCCTGAACGGCACCCGCCGCGAAGGGCTGCGCGCCGAACTCCCCGGCGGGGCGGTCATCGGGCACAGTGCCACGGGCTGCAGGGCGAAGGCCTGGCGCACCCTGTACGGCGACCTGTCCGCCTGGTACACGGCCAGCACGCTCGTGAACAACCTGAGCGCCCTCACGCAACAGCGCGTCACCGCCCACCCCGACTTCACCCGGGCCTCGGAGAAGTGGTCGTCGTGCATGCGGGCGCACGGACTGCGCTACCGGAACCCGGCGCAGGCCAGGACCGAGTTCCTCGGACACGGCGGCGGTCGTGACACGGATCGGGAGGTCCGGGTCGCCGTCCAGGAGGCCCGGTGCGCGCGCAGCAGCGGCCTGTCCTCCGTCGCGCAGCGCCTGGAGCGCCGCCTCGGCCGGGAACTGCGGCAGGAGCACCGTGCCGAGGTGGACCGGGTGGAACGCCTGCGGGCCGACGCCCTTCCGCGGGCCCGCACCCTCCTGGCCCGCTGACCGGCCGGGACCTCAAAGCCCTCACCGCAGGGGAGCGCGGGCCGTGCCCGGTCCTCCCCGTGCAGCGTGTCGAGGAGAACCAAAGAGTGACGAACCCAGAAGGAGACAGCACATGCTCATGAACCGAGGCAAGTCCTGGCTCACCGCGGCGGTGTTCGCCGCCGCCCTCGTGGCGCCGACCACCGCCTACGCGGCGGGCGCCGGAGAGGCGGCCCCCACGTCGGAGAAGGCCGTGGCGGCCGACGGCAACCTCTACGCGTGGGAGCACTCGTGGAAGAACGGCCGCCAGGCCGCCTGGTACGGCGACAGCTCGAACTGGTCCGACCGCAACATGCGCAACCAGGCGTCGTCGGTGGACAACCAGGGTTATGCGGGGGCGTACGACGACGTGCGGCTCTACTGGGACGCCGGGTACGGGGGCGCTTCCTACTGCCTGGCCAACGGCAACTACCTGATGGACATGCGGTACGACTACTTCCCGCACAACGGGGCCGGTGGCGGTGAGGCGATGAACGACAACATCTCCTCGCACCGCTGGGTCAACTCCTGCTGATCCCCCGCGTCCTGCGACGGGTGCCGACCACATCGGATCGGCACCCGTCGCCCGCGCGACGGACGATACGCGGCCAGCGCACCCCCTGTTGTGCACACCGGGCGCGGTGGCCGCGTATCCACCGGCAGGAATCCACGGCCCGGGCCCCGTCCTCCCCGGCGGACGGCACCCGTCACCGGCTGACGCCCGGCATCAGGCCCCGGCGCCGGCCCCGGGCGGGGCTGATGCGACCATGACGGGCATGGACGAGTTCATCGACCGTTTGAACCCCGACATGTGCCTGGTCACGGCCGCCGCGGGCGGTGAACGAGCGGGGTGTCTGGTCGGGTTCGCCTCACAGTGCTCGATGCGACCGGTGCGCTTCGCCGTCTGGCTCTCCGAGCTGAACCACACCTTCCGGGTGGCCCGGAAGGCCGACGTGCTCGCCGTGCACCTCCTCACCCGTGAACAGCACGCTCTCGCCGAGCGGTTCGGCGGGCACACCGGTGACGACACCGACAAGTTCCGCGGAGTGGCCTTGCGCGAGGCCCACGGCGGCGCGCTCGTCCTGAAGGACGCGCCGGGCTGGTTCGTCGGCAGGATCGTGAACCGCGTCGTCGGCGGCGACCACGTCGGCTTCGTCCTCGACCCGGTCGAGTGGGGCGGCCGGGCCTCCTCGGACGGGCCCCTGCTCCGCCTGTCCGACGCCCTCGACATAGCACCGGGTCACCCGGTCGACTGATCAGCCGTCCCGCGTCTCGAACTCCCGGCAACGGAAGGCAGAAGCGGCGGTCCGGCAACGCCGCGGTGCGTCACGCTGACCCCGTGCGGCCCCACGAGCACCGGCACCTGCCACACCGGCCCGTCGCGAACGACTCGGCGCCGCCCCGCCGGCCGGTGCCCCGCCGCCGGAGTCCGCCGCGAACCGAAGGCCACGTCCATGAACGGCTTCCGCATCCCCGGCCTGGTCCTGCCCACCCTGTTCCTGCTGGCCCTGCTGGTGGGCCTGTGGTGGTACTGGCGGCACCGCGGCGACTCCTGAGCCGCCGTCAGACCGCCTGCGCCCCCACCGACCGCCCCTGCGTCTCCGGCACCCGCACGTCCACCACGCACACGTCGTCCCTGCGCTCGTCCGGCAGCATCCGCGCGAGCAGCGGTCCCAGCGACCCGGGCCGGTCGGTGTGCGGCGCGGCCACGGCCTCCCCGAGGCGTTCCAGTCCCCGGTCGATGCTCTCCGGCGGGTGCTCGACCAGTCCGTCGGTGAACAGGATGAGCCGGTCGCCCGGTTCGAGACGGCACTCCGCCTCCTCGAAGACCGGGGTGGCGGACGCCCCGATGAGCATGCCGCGCGGGCGGTCCAGGTACCGCGGCTCACCGTCCCGCAGCAGCAGGGGCGGAGGATGCCCGGCCTGGGCCCAGACCAGTCGGCGTTCACGGGGGTTGTAGCGGGCGAGGACCATCGTGGCGGTGGCGTAGGTGTCGCGCGAGTGCAGCAGCAGCGTGTTCAGCCGGGTCAGTGCACCGGTCAGGGAGGAGCCCGTGATGACCATGCCCTTGGCGGTGAACCGCAGCTGGGCCATCGTGGCCACGGCGTCGACGCCGTGGCCCGCGACGTCGCCGACCACCAGCAGCGCGTCCCCGTCGGGCAGTTCGATCGCGCTGAACCAGTCACCCCCGACGTGCACGCCCGACTGGGCGGGCAGGTAGGCGACCTCGACGCGCAGCCCGGCCAGGTGCACGGGCCGGTTGGCCATCGGCAGCAGGGCGTGCTGGAGCCGGGAGGCCAGGGTCCGCTCGGCCCGCAGCACGTCGTGCTGGGTGAGGATGGCCCGCTCGCTCTCCACCAGGGCCAGCTCCGCCCGCCGCCGGGCCGTCGTGTCCTGCACGAACCCGTGCACCTCGACGGGCGTGCCGTGCCGGTCGCACACCGCCTCGGCCGTCAGGCGCAGGTGGCGGATGCCGTTGTTCGTCCTGATGCGGAACGGCACGTCCGCGGACTTCCCCTGGTGGACGAGGCCGGCGACGGCACGGGTCAGCGCCGGCGTGTCCTCCGGCAGGGCCAGCTCCGGCACGTCGGTCAGCGGCAGCGGGCCGTCCGCCGGGTCCCGGTCGAGCAGCGCGAACACCTGGGTGGACCAGGAGACCTCCGGAGCGTGCAGGCTCCAGTTCGCCCAGCCGAGGTTGCCCAGCCGCTGCAGGTCGGCCAGCCGCTGTTCCTGCCGGTCCGAGGAGCCGTGCCGGATCCACGAGACGACCAGGGTGTCACCGAGCGGAGCGACCCGGACCGTGTAGATGAACAGGGCCGCGATGCCCGCCACCACCTCCTCGTGCGCGAAGGGCTCGCTCTCGTACTCCTGTCCGGTGGCCAGTACCCGCAGGCAGCCCTGCCACAGCGGCTCCGCCGGCATCGCCGGGCGCAGTTCCAGCAGCCGCCGGCCGGCCGCCGCCTCGCCCGCGCGGCCCAGCAGATCGCCGGACCGGGGGGTCGCGGCCTCGATGCGGAAGTCCTCGACGTCGCCCGAGGCGTTCCGCAGCGGCGTCAGCAGCATCGCCGAGAGCGGCAGTGCCCCGAACAGGGCCTGCACGACGTCCGTGCCGGCGTCGGCGGAGCGCTCCGGCGGGGTGTCGAAGGCCCGCAGCCGTCCGGCGCACAACCCGGTGAGGCCCCGCAGGTGCGCGCGGTCCCGTGCGGTGAAGTCGCCGGCACGCGTGCGCAGCACCCCCACGCAGACCTCGGCCGGGCCGCTGCCGGTCAGCGGGAGCCAGGCGCGCGAGCGCCACCGCTCGGGGGGATCCCCGATGAGCAGGTACCGCTTGACGTCGGTGTCGAAGTCCTCCAGCCAGCGCGGTTCGCCCGCCCGCAGGGCGTCCAGCGCCGCCACCCCGCTCAGGGGCGGCACCTGGCGCCACTGGGCGGCCAGCCGGTCGTCGACGCCGGCGTGCCCGATCAGCCGGAGGCCGCCGTCGACGCGGCGGCGGTAGATCAGCACCGCGTCCGCCGCCATGTCGGGTGCGAGGTGCTCCAGCAGGCACCGGGCGAGATCCTGCGGTGTCGTCACCCGAACGAGGGCCTGGCCGAGGCGGGCCAGAGCGGCACCGACGTCGTCGGGCACGGCGGTCCGCCCCGGACCGGAGGCACCGGGGGCCGTCGGGTCACCGTCGCCGCAGGCGTCCGTGACGGTCGGCGGGGGCGCCGCGGGGCCGAGGGCGCCGAGCGTGATCCAGCACTCCTCCAGCAGGGTGCGGCGTGCGTCCTTGGCCCTGCGGCGCAGTTGTTCGCTCGCCGCGTCCGCGGAGCATCCCGTCAGCGCCATCACCGCGCCCTTGGCCCGCTCGACGACAGCCGAGACGGCCGCCTGACCGCGCAGCCGGTCCAGCTCGGCACGCTGCCGGGCGACGATCCTGGCCAGTTCGACCAGGTCCGGTGCGGCACCCGGCTGCGCCGGTGTCACGGGCTCGCTCGTCACGCGTCGAGCATTGCACACCGGGGCGGATCGGTAGAGCGCCTTGTGGGCAGGTGATGCACCCTCTTCACATGCGCACCCGGGCGGCGCCGGGGTGCGCGGCCGATCCCTCAGCGCCCGTCGCGCGGATAGAGCCACCGGCGCAGCAGCCGGCTGAGCCGGGGCATCACCAGGTACGTCAGTACGGGCAGCAGCACCAGGGGGAAGACGACGGCCCGCAGCGGCAGCGGCCAGCCGGCGGTCGACGGCGTCACCAGCCACTGGATGAGCAGGACGAAGGGGTAGGCGCCCAGGAAGGTGGTGAGGACCATCTTCCAGCGCGGCGGGGCCTGGACGGTGGTGCCCGGCAGGCTGAACCAGGTCTCCAGGCCCGTGGTCGACTGGCGTTCGCTGCTGACCTCGACGGCGATGTCGTGGATCTGCCGGTGCCAGTGCGCACGCTCCTCCGACTCCAGCCAGGCGGCGAGCCGGTGCCGGTCGGACCAGCGCAGCACGGCGTGATAGCGGTGTCCGTCCTCCGGTGCCAGCCAGGAGACGCCCTCGTTGCCGGGGAAGCGCCGGGCGCACCGGGTGATGCCGCGCGTCCACTCCTCGAACCGCTGCTCCCGGCCGGGGCGCACCTGCCAGGTCAGCACCGTGGTCACCGGTTCGGCTCGGCGGGCTTCGGTGGTGCTCATCCCTCTCCGGGTGCCACGCGGCGAGCCCGTCATGCGCCCCGGGTCAGTGGCGGCCGGACTCGGTGAGCGCCTGGGTGACCGCGCGGACGCTGCGGGCGATGTGCTGCAACTGCATGACCTCGGCCGCGTACAGCTTGATCGTGTGCTCGATGACGCCTTCGTGCAGACCGAGACCGGGCAGGTCCGCGCGGGCGGTCTGCAGGGCGGTGCGGGCGACCCGGATCTCGTGCTGGACCTGGATCTGGGCGTGCCGCGCCAGGAGGACGGGGTGGCGGATGAACACGGGGTAGCCCGCGTAGCGGGCCGGCACCAGTTCGCGCAGCCACTTGGCCGCCGAGCGCTCCCAGTCGAAGCTCCCGGGGGTCTTGACCTGGCAGGGCCAGTCCGGGCTGATGCGCGTGGACGTCAGGGACATGATCATCGCTTCCGGGTGTGCGGCGTCGTGAGGGTGGACGACGGTTCGGGGCGGCCCCGGCCTAGGGGATGACCGGGGCCGCCCACGGGCACCCGGGAGGCCGGAGTGGGTAGGACCCGGCTCGTCAGGTGCGGAACGGATCCGGACGGGCCGGGTCGCGATCCGTGAGCAGTATTTATATATGCCTTCCGGTTTGCAAGAAGCATGAAAACATTCATGCGCGCTTTGTTGTGGATGGTCCGCATGCGTACCCGGGTGCCTCGGCGCCGGAGTCAGTCCCTGAGGAAGAACTGGTGCTGGTCGGCGACCTGCTCGTACTCCTCGAGCCGGGCCTGCGTGCGCTCCGGGTCGGCGTCCGTCATGGCCTGCAGCAGCGCCGAGCACATCACGCCCGGGGCGGCATAGGAGTCGAAGACCAGGCGCGAGCCGGTGCCGAGGGCGAAAGCGACGTCGGCCTCGTCCGCGAGCGGCCCGAGCGCCAGATCGGTGATCAGGGCGACCTTGAGTCCGGCGCCGCGCGCCACCCGGATCGCCGTCAGGGTCTCCTGGGCGTGCCGGGGCATGGAGAAGGCGAGCACCCAGGTGCCGCCCGCCTCACGCGACTGCAGCAGGGCGTCGTAGGCGGTGCTGCCGCCGCGGGTCACGAGCCGTACGTCCGGGTGGATGCGGCGCGCGGCATAGGCGAAGTACTCGGCGAGCGAGCCGGAGATGCGCAGCCCGAGGACCGTGAGCGGAGTGGACGACGACAACTTGCGGCCGACGTCGATGACCAGGGCCGGGTCCGCGAAGTCCCGCCGCAGGTTCTCCAGGTTCTCGATCTCGGCGTCGACCGCCGCCTGCAGCTCGTTGCCCCGGTTCTCCTCCGCCGGGCCGCCCGCGAGGGTGCCGAGCGCGATGGACTGGAGCCGCTCGCGCAGGGCCGGGTAACCGCTGAAGCCGACCGCCGAGGCGAACCGCGTCACCGACGGCTGGCTCACCCCGACCCGGTCCGCGAGGTCCGTGATCGACAGGAACGCCGCCTCGGTGATGTGCTCGATCAGGTACTGGGCGATCCGCCGCTGCCCCGGGGAGAGCCGCGGGCGGTCGAAGAGGGTGCGCAGCCGGGAGGACGGGGACACCTCCGTCTGGGGGGCGGCCTTCCCCGAGGTGATGGCGGATGCCTGTGCGCGTGCCTGCTGCGGCGATGGCACCGGTACGCCTCCTTCGTTGCCCACGGACGTTCAACATAGCTCACGCACCGTGGTGACCAGGGCTTCTTCGCGGGTGCACATGAGCCGCAGCCGACAGGGATACCCGTGCCCGGAGCGGGAACCCGCCGCCGCAGAAGATCCTGAGAGGAGTCACCGACATGAGCACCCCCGAGGAAAGCCGGCCCAAGACCCACACCACCGACGAGGTCCTGCAGCAGCACGACGACGACCGTGCCAAGGATCAGGGCGCGACCGGCCGCACCATGCGCGAGGCACTGGAGGAGGCCGAGGTACGCCCCGACGACTTCGACGAGAAGTGAGCCCGGCCCGCGCGGCCGCACCGACGACGTTCCCGGCAGGTGAGAAACGCATGGGCGCCCTCAGCGCGCTGGAGGAGACCCTCGAGAACCGATGGCGGGCGCTGTGGGCACGCGTCCTCGACAAGGAACCCGTCGAGGTCGTCGAGGCCCTGCGGCGCGAGTGCGACGACAACGCCGTGGTGTGCGGCGAGGGCCGGGTGATGGTCCCCAACGCCTACGACGTGGAACTGCCCGACGAGGTGCACGAGCACCTCACCCGCAGCGGCACGGAGGTGGGGCAGGCCCTCACCGACAGCCTGTCCCGGCACGCGGAACGCCGCGGCTACGAGTGGGCCGGACCCCTGACCGTCCATGTGGCGAGGTGCCTCGACGTCCCCAACGGCCGTTACCGGGTGGCCAGCAGGGTGATGCACCACGTCAGCGCCGACGGGTTCTTCCGCGCGGCCCACTGAGGCACCTCACGGGGTCCGTCGACGACGGTGGATCGTGATCGTGTGCCCGACGTCGTCCACGGGGCGGCTGCCGCCGATCGGTTCGGCCGGCCGCCCCGTGGCCCTCTCGGCCGCGGAGTCCGACACCACGAGCAGCCCCCGCACCCGCACGGCCGGCACCCGCAACGGATCAGCCGCCCGGATGCCGTGGTACGCCGGCACGCCGCCGCCCTTGTACACCAGCCACACCCGCTCGCCGGGATACCGCTCCCGCAGCCGGCCGGCGGGCCGCCCGGGGCCCACTCGCGTCCCGCCGGCAGCACGCACCCGGCCGCGACCGCGAGGAACAGCGGCGGGAAGACGGCGTGGCGGGTGCCGAGGTCACGCTCCCCGAACATGGCCGCCGCCGGCCAGACCGAGGCAACGGCGGGCACGTACGGTGCGGCAGGACGTCACCGACGGCACCCGGCTGTGGACGACGGTGGCCGTCCCACGGCTCGACGGCACGCCCTACCTGCTGGCCGGACTGCCCTGCGCCGAGGACGACGGCGACCGCGTCCGGCGCACGGCGCGGGCCCGGGCCGCCTCGGCCGGTGCGCTGCGCCCGACACACCCGGACGGGACCGACCGCACCACGTCGGCACCCGCTGCGAACGCACCCGGGAGCAGGCGGCGTTCGCCCTGGTGCTCGACCCCCGCGGCTACGGCGACCCCGACGAGGGCCGGCGCCACCTGGTCGCCTCCTCGGCCCTGGGGGCCGGTCCGGCACCGGGCGCGCCGCAGGACCTGCACGTCTTCGCCGTCCGCTACGGACCGGACGACAGCCCGTCCACGCCGGTGCCCGCGCGCGAGGGCGCGGCCCTCAGCATCCGCACCGAGGCGTTCACCGCGCTGATCGGCGACCCGGCGGGCGATGCGCACGGGGAACCGGAACTGGTCCTGTCGGCCGCCGGGCCGCCCGCCTGAGGCCACGGGGGGCTGCCCCGTGTCTGGTCGGCCCTCCTCAGACCTCGCCGGCGGCTGCCTGCGCCGCGAGCCGGGTGAGGGAGCCGCCGCTGAGGCGGCAGACCTTCCACTCGTCCATCACCTGGGCGCCGATCGACCGGTAGAAGCCGATCGCCGGCTCGTTCCAGTCCAGGACCCACCACTCGAACCGGTCGTAGCCGCGGCGCCGGCACAGCGCGGCGAGATGCGCGAGCAGGGCTCTGCCATGGCCCGCGCCCCGGGCCCCGGGCCGCACGTACAGATCCTCCAGGTGCATGCCCCGCCTGCCCGTCCAGGTGGAGAAGCGCGGGAACCACACGGCGTAGCCCACGGTCCCGCCCGTGTCGTCGTCCTCGGCGATCAGCGCCGACGCGGCGGGGTGCTCCCCGAAGAGCGCCGCGCGCAGCTGCTCCTCGCTGGACCGGACCTGGTCCGCGGCCTTCTCGTAAGTGGCGAGTTCGCGGATCATCGTCCGGATCTCGGGGACGTCGTCGACGGTCGCGGGCCTGATCATGGGGTCGATCCTGCCGCACCGGGGCGGACGGGCTCAACGCGCTCGTCGCACGCGGTGACCTTCCTCGGTTCCGGTCCGCTCGCCCGCGGGGTTCACCCGTCCACCCGCGGCAGTGCCCGCTCCGGCACCAGGAGGTCCGCGCGGTCCCGGGTTCCGGCGACCAGCTCGGCGTTGCGCTGGTCCGAGCGGTGCACCCAGGACACCGCCTCCTGGTGGCTCTTGCCGAACTCCTCGTGCCGGGCGATCAGACGGCGCACGCGCTCCCGCTCGGGCAGGTCACAGAACCACACCTCGTCGAGCAGGAGCCGGACGCGGGCCCAGGCCCCGGACTCCAGCAGGAGGTAGTTGCCCTCGGTCACGATCAGCCGGGCGGAGGGAGGAACCGGAACGGCCCCGGCCAGCGGCTGCTCCAGATCGCGTGCGAACCCGGGCGCGTACACGGTGTCCGCCGGGTCGTCGTCGCGCAGCCGCCGCAGCAGCGCCGCGTACCCGGCGGCGTCGAACGTCTCGGGAGCGCCCTTGCGGTCCCGCAGCCCGAGCCGCTCCAGCTCGGCGTCCGCGAGGTGGAAGCCGTCCATGGGGACGTGCGCCACCCAGGGCTCGCCCGACCCGTTCAGCTCCCGCACCAGGCACGCGGCGAGAGTCGACTTGCCGGCACCGGGGCTGCCCGCGACACCGAGGATCGCGCGCCGGCCGTCCCGGGGGAGGGCTCGGGCACGGTGGACCAGGTCGTCGAAGGTGAGCGGCACGGGGAAAGTGTGTCACCCGGGCCCGGAACCCCGCAGTGCCCACCGCCCGCTCGGGACCCGCATGTGGCGTGCGCCACCCACTGGAGCGTCCCGCGACGGGGAACAGGTCCCTCATGACGCAGCTCGGTCTCCCCGGACACATCCACGCCTGCCTCTTCGACCTGGACGGAGTCGTCACCAGGACGGCCGTCGTGCACGCGGCCGCCTGGAAGGAGATGTTCGACGCCTTCCTGCGCGAACGCGACGGCGAGGACTTCCGGCCGTTCGACGCGGCGAGCGACTACGACGAGTACGTGGACGGCCGGCCGCGCGCCGACGGTGTGCGCACCTTCCTCGCCTCACGCGGCATCGAGCTGCCCGACGGCGACCCGGACGACCCGCCCGGCTCCCGGACCGTGCACGGCCTCGGCAACCGCAAGAACGACCTCGTCCTGGAGAGGATCCGCACCGACGGCGTCGAGGCGTACGACGGCACCCTGCGCTACCTGGACGCGGTCCGCGCCGCCGGTCTGCGCACCGCGATCGTGTCCTCCAGCGCCAACTGCCGCGACGTGCTGCGCTCGATCGGCGCCGAGCACTACTTCGACGTGCGCATCGACGGCGTGGTCGCCGCCGAGCGCGCCCTGCCCGGCAAACCGCGCCCCGACACGTTCCTGGCCGCCGCCCGGGACCTCGGCGTCGAGCCGTCCGAGGCGGCCGTCTTCGAGGACGCCCTGGCCGGCATGGACGCCGGCCGCGCGGGCCGCTTCGGCTACGTCGTCGGTGTCGACCGCGTCGGGCAGACGGACGCCCTGTACACCCACGGTGCCGACGTCGTGGTGCGGGACCTCGAGGAACTGGGAGGCGGACGGTG
Organism: Streptomyces sp. AHA2; assembly: GCF_036857595.1. NCBI lineage: Bacteria > Bacillati > Actinomycetota > Actinomycetes > Kitasatosporales > Streptomycetaceae > Streptomyces > Streptomyces sp. AHA2. The sequence goes on along the minus strand of NZ_JAUQWJ010000005.1, from coordinate 340,245 downwards.
ATCACCCAGCGGGCCTACGGCGTCGAACCCTGGGCCGTGCGCGAGACGGAACTCGACCTCGGCCTGCTGGCGCAGAGCGAGTCCGTGTTCGCCCTGTCCAACGGGCACATCGGCTGGCGCGGCAACCTCGACGAGGGCGAACCGCACGGCCTGCCGGGTTCCTACCTCAACGGCGTCCACGAACTGCACCCCCTGCCGTACGCCGAGGCGGGCTACGGCTATCCGGAGTCCGGCCAGACCGCCATCAACGTCACCAACGGCAAGGTGCTGCGCCTCCTGGTCGACGACGAGCCGTTCGACCTGCGCCACGGGCGGCTCGTCACCCACGAGCGGACCCTCGACCTGCGCCGGGGCGTGCTGGAGCGGGTCTGCGAGTGGACCTCCCCGGCCGGCTCGACCGTCCGCGTGCGCTCCACCCGGCTGGTCTCGCTCACCCAGCGGGCGATCGCCGCCGTGGCCTACGAGGTGGAACCCGTCGACAGCCGCACCCGGGTGGTCGTCCAGTCGGAACTGGTCGCCAACGAGAGCCTGCCCGATCCGGACGGCGACCCGCGCGCCGCCAAGGCCCTGAAGTCACCCCTGGAAGCCGAGGAGGACCTCGCCTCCGGGAACCGGCTGCGCCTGGTGCACCGCACCCGCCGCAGCGGCCTGCGGGTCGCCGTGGCCGCGGACCACACGGTCACCGGCCCCGAGCGCACCACCACCAGCAGCGAGTCCAACGTGGACGTGGCCCGGCTGACCGTCACCTCCGTGCTGGAGCCGGGCGAACGGCTGCGCGTGGAGAAGCTGGTGGCGCACGGCTGGTCGGGGGCCCGGTCGCGGCCCGCGATGAGCGACCAGGTGGAGGCGGCCCTGGCGGCGGCCGGGCACAGCGGCTGGCAGGGACTGCTGGCGGAGCAGCGGGCCTGCCTGGACGACTTCTGGTCCCGGGCCGACGTCGAGGTCGACGGCGACGAGGAGATCCAGCAGGCCGTCCGCTTCGCCCTCTTCCACGTCCTGCAGGCCGGTGCCCGCGCCGAGCAGCGGGCCATCCCCGCCAAGGGCCTCACCGGCTCCGGTTACGACGGTCACGCCTTCTGGGACACCGAGTCGTTCGTGCTGCCGCTGCTGACCTACACCGCGCCCCGCGCCGCGGCCGAGGCCCTGCGCTGGCGCCTGGACACGCTGCCCGCCGCCCGGGAGCGCGCGGCCCAACTCGGATTGCGCGGCGCCGCGTTCCCCTGGCGCACCATCGAGGGCTCGGAGGGCTCGGCGTACTGGCCCGCGGGCACGGCCGCCTTCCACGTCGGCGCCGACATCGCGGACGCCGTCGTCCGCTACGTGGCGGCCACCGGCGACGAGACCTTCGAACGCGAGGTCGGCGTCGAACTGCTCGTGGAGACCGCCCGACTGTGGCTGTCCCTCGGCCACCACGACGACCGGGGCGTCTTCCACATCGACGGCGTGACCGGCCCCGACGAGTACAGCGCCATCGCCGACGACAACACGTACACCAACCTCATGGCCCGGGCGAACCTGCTGGCCGCCGCCGACGCCTGCAAACGCCACCCCGACCGGGCGGAGCGGCTCGGCGCCGACGAGGAGGAGCGGGCGGCCTGGCGGGACGCCGCCGAGGCCGTGCACGTCCCGTACAACGAGGAACTGGGCGTGCACGAACAGCACGCCGGCTTCACCCGCTACCAGCGCTGGGACTTCGCCGGCACGCGGCCGGACCAGTACCCGCTGATGCTGCACTTCCCCTACTTCGACCTGTACCGCAAGCAGGTCGTCAAACAGGCCGACCTCGTGCTGGCCATGTACACCTGCGACAGCTTCTTCGAGGAGTTCTCCGACGAGGAGCAGATGGCCCGCAACTTCGCCTACTACGAGCCGCTGACCGTTCGGGACTCCTCGCTGTCCGCGTGCGTCCAGGCCGTGATGGCCGCCCGCACCGGGCACCTGGAGCTGGCCCGCGCCTACACCACCGAGGCCGCGCTGATGGACCTCGGCGACCTGGAGCACAACACCCGCGACGGACTGCACATCGCCTCCCTGGCCGGCACCTGGCTCGCGCTGGTGGCGGGGTTCGGCGGCATGCGCTGCACCGACGGCACCCTGCGGTTCGCCCCGCGCCTGCCCGAGGGGTACGGCAGGCTCGCCTTCCGGATCCGGTTCCTCGGCCGGTGCCTGCGCGTGGAGCTGACCCGGGACCGGGCCACGTACACCCTGTCCTCGGGCCCGCCGCTGACGATCCACCACCACGGCACCGAGCTGACGGTGAGCGAGGACGGCCCCGTCGAGCGGGCCGTTCCCGCGCTCACCCCGCGCCCGGCACCGAGCCAGCCCCCGCACCGCGCCCCGAACGCCCGCTGACGGAGACGGCCGATCAGACGATCGGCCGTATTCCATCCCTCATCGCCCCGCCGAGCGGGTTACGTTGGCCGTACTGGTGATCACTCGGCTTTCAGCCCGACGGGTGGGAGGTCGCGACGGCCCGACGGCGAGCGGAAAAGGGGTGGACGATGACCGACGGCGCGAACGCCCTCCTCGTCCGGAGGCGACGACGTGACCACGCCGGACCTCCCGGCGCGCGCGGCGCGCGGCGCGTGGACCGGCCGCTCGCTTCGCTCGCCGCGGTCTTCACCCTCGCCCAGCTCGTGCTGGTACGCCCCGTGCTGGGCCTCGGCTGGGACGAGATCGTCTACGTCAGCCAGGTCACCTCGCACCACCCCGCGGCCTTCTTCAGCGCGCCCCGGTCCCGCGGCGTGTCCCTGCTGGTCGCGCCCGTCGCCTCCTGGTCGTCGTCCGTCCCGCTGCTGCGCGTCTACCTGGCCCTGCTGTCGGGTCTCGCCCTCTACCTCGCCCTGCGCTGCTGGCGGGGCCTGTTCCCGACGCGTGTCCTGGTGACCGCGGGCGCCTTGTTCGCCTCGCTGTGGGTCACCGTCTTCTACGGGCCTCAGGCCATGCCCAACTACTGGGTCGCCATCGGCGCCCTGACCGCCGCGGGCTGCTTCCTGCGGGCCCGGGCGGGCCGTTCACCCCGTGCGCTGTGGGGCCTCGCCGCCGGCGCCGCGCTCATGGCCTGGATGCGGCCCACCGACGCGGTCTGGGTGAGCGTGCCCCTGCTGGTCCTCGCCCTGGTCCGGCACCGGCGCCTGCTCGTCCCGCTCGTCGCGGGACTGGCGGCGGGGGCGGTGCCGTGGGTGATCGAGGCGTACGCCGGCTTCGGCGGCCTGGGGCAGCGGCTGGCGGAGGCGTCCCGCATCCAGGGCGGGCTGGGCTGGCAGATCGCCGTGGACGACCAGTTGCGCAGCCTGGGGGGCCGGGCCCTGTGCCGGCCGTGCACCGGGCCGATGCCCGAGCCGGTGGTCTTCGCCTGGTGGTTCGCGCTGCCGGTGCTGGCCGGCCTCGGCCTGGTCGTCGCGGGCCGGGCCCGGCGCCTGGACCGGACCCTGCTCCCGCTGGCCTGCGCGGCCACGGCGGCCCTGCCGTACCTGTTCATGATCGGCTACGCCGCGCCCCGCTTCCTGCAGCCCGCCTACGCCCTGCTCGCGATCCCCGTCGCCGACGGGCTGTGGTACCTGGTCAGAACACCGCGCAGGACGTGGCGCCCGGTGGCCGCCACCCTGGTCGCACTCGGCCTGGCCGGACACCTGGCGGTGCAGATCGCCGTGCTGCACGGCGCGGTGACCCGCAACACCGCCAACCGCGTCGACTGGGACCGCACCGCCGACGCGCTGCACCGCCTCGGCGTCCGGCCGCCGTGCCTGCTCACCGGCCACGAGGCCATCCCGATCGGCTACTACACCGGCTGCTCCTCGGGCGCGACGTCCGGCAACAACGAGAACATGACGGCCGCGGGCATCCTGGACACCGCGGACCGCGTCCCGGTCGCCCACATCACCCCGGCCGGCGGCGCCGCGCCCCGCTACGCCCGCGACTGGCCGGTCCACCGCGTCTCGGACCTGGACGTGCGCGTCGCCCCCCGGCCGGGGCGCGACGCCGACCGCTGACCGCCGCCGGGCGTTCACCGCGGGGCGGCGGACGTCCGCCGAGGTTAGAGCCCGCGTAACGGGAAACGCGGAACGGGCAGATCCGAACGGACACGTCGCGCAGGGCGCGACAGGGAGGCAAGTGATGGGCACGGAACGGATGGACTCCGAACAGATGGCGGACGACGCGTACCAGCCCACCGGGACGAACGAGGAGCAGGAGGACGCGTCGCCGCTGGACATGCAGGACGCCCTCGACGAGCGCACCTACGACGACATGGTCGAGGAGGGCTACTCCCCGCCGGAGAAGCCGCTGGGCGTGACCAAGCGCGGCGTCACCGCGGCCGAGCAGCACGAGGGCGAGACGCTCGACGAGCGGCTGTCCCAGGAGGTCCCGGACGTGTCCGCCGAGCCGGTGGGCGACGGAGTGGGCGACAGCCTCGACAGCGACGGCGAACCGGTCGACCCCGAGGCGGGCACCTCCCGTGCCGGCCGTCTGGTCGCCCCGGACGAGGGCGCCCACGAGGACACCGAGAAGGACGCCGTCGCGACCGACATCGGTATCGACGGCGGGGCGGCCGGCGCGGAGGAGGCCGCCATGCACGTCGTGGAGGACGACACCGCCCTCCCGGAGGACGACGGCAGGGTGTGAACCGCCCGCTGCGGTGAACGCGCGTGACCCGCGCTGGCGGGGGCGGGGCCGCCGACGTCACCGCCCTCTCGACGCCCCGCCCGGCGTCCCCCGCACTGACGAGGCCACCGACCCGAGTGTTCCGGGTCGGTGGCCTCGTCAGTGCGGGGGACGCCGGCTAGGGCAGCAGCTTCTCCATGGCCGCCGGCCCCTCCTCCGCCAGCTTGCGCTCGGCCCACTCGAGGTTGTGCGGGGTGAGATCCTTGCCCGAGGCGAGGACGAGGTCCTCCGCCGACACGTCCGTGCCGGTGCGGGCGTGGAGCAGACGGTCCGGGGTGCAACGGTCCTCGGGGGACTGGCTCGCGGCGGGCTGTGAGGTCGACATGTTTCTGCTCCTAGGGTCCGGATCACTGGTGGCCCCGGTGCTGAAAAGGGTCCGCTATCACCATTGCCCGCCGGAGCGCCGCGTGCATCCGGAGAGGACGGGAAGGGCCCGTGCACCCCGTTCGGACCCCTATGGATGTCGCGCAGCGCTACGAGGGGTGACGGTGGAGTCACGTGTCCCTGCGACTGACAGGAGCTTTTCCATGCGCACACGTGTGACCGCCGCGGCCGGCCTGGCCTGCGCCGCCCTGCTGGCCTTCGCCGGTACGGCGAGCGCCGACTCGGGCCCCGTCGGTATCGCCACCGACAGCCCCGGCGTTCTCTCCGGCAACGTCGTCCAGATCCCGGTCAGCATCAACGCCAACGTCTGCGGCAACACGATCAACGTGGTCGGCCTGCTCAACCCCGCGTTCGGCAACGTCTGCGAGATCAAGGACTGACGCACCGGCCGTACGGCTTGCCGGCGGCGGCCCGCATCACGCGGGCCGCCGCCGGCCGCTGTGCGTCAGGGCACCCGCGGTTCCGGCGCCAGCACCAGCATCGTGACGTCGTCCCGCACGTCCGGGCAGTACCGCAGCAGATCGGACCACACGCCTTCGGCCAGGGCCGCCGGATCCTCCCGGACCAGGCCCGGCAGCCGCTCGGCCAGCGGATAGAAGGCCCCGGTGGAGTCCCGGGCCTCCGTGACGCCGTCCGATGCCAGGAACAGCCGGTCCCCGGAGCGCAGCCGCACCGTGACGACCTCGGGCGGGCCGGTCCCGGCCAGCCCCAGGCCCAGGGGCGTGCCCGGCTCCACGTCCAGCTCCCGCGCCCGGCCGTCCCGCAGCAGCAGCGGCCCGGACTGGCCGCACGCGACGATCCGTACCGTCCCGCCGTCCGCGGAGAAGTCCAGCAGGAGCGCCGTGGCGAACAGCTCGGCGTGCGGGTCGTCGGCGGAGTCCACCGTCAGCCTCCGGTCCAGCCGCGCCGCGACCGCCCCGGGGTCCGGCTGGTCCAGCACCGCCTCACGGAAGGCGCCCAGCAGGGAGGTCACCGTGGCCACGGCCGACAGCCCGTGCCCCTGCACGTCGCCCATGACCGCCCGCACCCCGTACGGACCCGCCCGTACGTCGAAGAAGTCGCCCCCGACGAGCGTCCCGCTCTGCGCGGCCCGGTACAGCCCGGCGCAGCGCACCGGCCCGACCCGCTCCGGCAGCGGGGGCACGACGGCCCGCTGCACGACCTCGGCGACGGTCCGCTCGGTGACCAGCTGGGCGTCGCGCTTGCTGCGGACGAACGACAGCAGCACGCTCAGCAGGGACACGAAGCACACCGTCAGCAGATCGGTGTTGCCGGGGTCGTCCAGCTCGAAGATCGGTGTGGTCAGCACCAGCACCGCCAGCGTCCCCAGCACCGCCGTCAGCACCGGCCCGTGCGCCAGGACGGCCAGCGGCGGGATGGCGCCCAGCAGGAAGCCGATGTCGAGCGGCTCCGGGCTGACCAGCTCGGCCAGGCACACCACGACCAGCAGCGCCGACGGCAGCACCCGGGCCCACCGGGGCGGTGGGGCGCCGCGCAGCCAGCCGCGCCGGTCCCCGTCGGGGTCCCGGCGCGGCGGCAGCCGGACACGTGCTCCGCTCACACCACCACGCTGCAACGCCGCACCGGCCGTCGCACGCCGGGCCCCGCACGTGCGACGGCCGAACGGCCCTAGAAGGGTGTGAGGGTCAGCCGGAAACCGGTGGGTGCCGTGTCCTGGATGTACGAGGCGAAGTCCGCCACGTCGTCGAAGGCGAAACCGTACGCCCGGCCGTCCTCGGCGGCCGCGTGCATGGCCTTGGCGTAGTGGTTGGTCAGGCCGGTGCCGTAGAAGGACGCCGGGTCGGTCGTCGGCTGCGCCGCGGAGGCGAGCAGCGTGGACCGGTTGAACCCGGCACCCAGGATCGCGGCGACCGGGCCGGTCGTGCCGTCGTTGGGCGCTGCGAGGGCGCCGTCGCAGAACAGCACGTCACGGGTGGAGGGCTTGCCGAACGACACCTCGGCGGGGCCGGAGAAGGTGAGGCGTTCACCGCGCACGCGGCCGGTGAACGTGCCCGCGTTGGTGGTCACCCGCAGGTCGCGGCCGGTGTACGTGCTCCACACCTCGTCGATGTAGGGCGCGAGGTAGTCCTCGGCGAACAGCCCGGCGTCCAGCCCGTGGCCGGGCGCGATGATCCGTGTGTCGTCCACCACGAGCCGCTCGAACTCCGGGACCCGGCGCACCGCGTCGAACGCCGCGGCCCGGCCGCCGTCGCGCAGTGTGCCCGTCGTCTGGTCCTTCGCACCGGTCAGCCTGATGCTCAGCGGCACGCTGAACATGTCGACCATGGTCGTGTTGCAGAACATGCCCGAGGAGTTGTACGTGAACTCCGCGCAGTCGTGCAGCACTTCGTAGTTGGGGTCCGAAGGCACCCAGCCGGCCGGGTACTGCAGGGCCGGATCACCGGCTCCGTCCGTGACGACCTTGAACTTGAGCTTGGCACCCAGCGACACGTAGATGCGGCCCGACATATAGGGCAGGGACAGCCGGGTCTCGCCGCCGCCGGCCAGGTCGATGGCGTAGTCGGCGAAACCGTCGGGGCCGTTGTCGGACAGGGCGACGGGGGCCAGGGTGCCCTCGGGGGTGAGCCGCACCTGACGGCCCTCGGCGTTGCCCACCACGTAGACGTGGACGCTCGCGTTGCCGAAGGAGCCGCTGTCGTTGACCAGGGTGAGGGGCAGGGCCGCGGCGGCCTTCGGGGTGCGCGCGGGGGCGTCCGCCAGGGCGTGGGGGGCGAGCGCGGCGACGGCGGGGGCGGCGACGGCGGCACCGCCGATTCCGGCGAGGAGCTTGCGGCGGGTGAGGGGACGCTGGTGACGAGGAGTCATGTGGGGGGCCTCCGGTGGTACGGGGCGGCATGAGAGCGCTCTCATGCCCGTTCTCGGGTCCGGATGCTACGGACGGACCTCGTCCCCGCCAACCCGTGCACCTGGGGAAATCCCGTGAAATCCGGCATCGGTCGGGGCTGCTGAGGCTCGCTTAACCACTTCTTAAGGGCCACTTGAGCTTCGCCGTAATGCGGTGGACGGTCCGGGAGGTGATCGCGTAGCGTGGCCCGCGTCACGCCCCGAGACGAGCGGAAAGGAGGGCAGAGCCGTGCAGTTCACACCGATCCCGCGCTCCCTCCCCGTCGTCCCGGCGTGCAGTGCCTGAGCCCCGGGAGCGCTCCACGCAGCACCGTCCCGGAGGACACCCATGACCGATCCGGTCATCCGCGCGCTCGACGCGAGCGACGCCGCACTCTTCGACACCCTGCCCGACCCGCTGGGCGCCCGCGAGGGCCACCGGCACACCCGGCACCGCCCCGACTGGAAGCGGGTGGCCCTGCGCGACGGCCGGGTCGTCGCCCGAGGCGCCTGGTGGGGCGGCCCCGACGACACCGAGCCCGTCAACGTCAACTGGTTCGACGTGGCCGAGGGCGAGGAGGACGCGGGCGCGGCCCTGCTGCGCACGGCGCCCTGGCAGGTCGAACTGGAGGTGAACCTGCCCGCAGGCTGGCGCGAGGATCCCGCCCTGCGCGCCGCGGCCGAGGCCCGCGCCACCGCCGCCCGCAGGGCCGGCTACGAGCTGCTGGTCGAACGCCTGCTGTACCGCTGGACCCCCGCCGTCGGCCTGCCCGAACGGCCCGGGCGCCTCACCTTCCGGCCCGAACCGGACGACGCCGTCTTCTTCGACGCGCTGCGCCGCATCCACTCCGTCACCCTCGACGCCCACGCGCTGAGGGCGATCGAGAAGGGCGGACCCGACCGGGCGGCGCAGGAGGAACTCGACTTCTTCCACTGGTGCCCGTCGCCGCGCGAGTGGTGGCAGGTGGCCCACACCGCCGAGGGCGAGCCGGTGGGCATCCACATCCCGGCGCACAACCCGTCGGGCCCGTGCGTCGGCTTCATCGGCGTCCTGCCCGGACAGCGGGGCCACGGCTACGCCTACGACCTTCTGGCCGAGTGCACGCACTTCCTGGTCGAGCACGGCGCCGAGTTCGTCGCCGCCGCCACGGACCGGGGCAACGCCCCCATGGCCGCCCACTTCGCCAAAGCCGGCTACCCGGTGGTGAAGGAACGGCTCAACTTCGAGCCGCCCGGCACCGGCTGACGGACCGGCCGCCGACGGAACCGGAGCGCGCCCGGGTCACGATCACCGGGCGCGTCTCCCCTCCGCCGGGGTCCTCGGACCGCCGGAGAACCGTGAACGGGAGTGCGCCCGGCGGCGTTCAGCCGACGCGCTGCCCTCCCGGCAGGTCCTCAGCCCGCCGGGCACCGGTGCGGGCCGCTGTCCAGCAACTCCTGGGCCGCCGCGAGGATTTCGGTGACACGCAGGCCGAACGCCGCGTCGCACGCGTGCGGGCGACCGGTACGGGCGGCGGTGCGCAGGGCGTCCGCGGCGCGCCGGAGGGCGGGCACCGCACCGCCGGAACTCTCCGGGAGCAGGGCCACCCCCGCCTCGCCACGGAGCTCCACGGCGGCACCGGCCGCCGCGGGCGGCGCCGTCAGGCTCAGGGTGAGGGTGCTGGAGGCGCCACCGGCGTGGTCGAGGACGACGTGAGCCGTGTCCCCCGGGCCGTACGCCGCCGCCGTCACGCGCCGCACGTCGCCCAGGACCGGCAGCAGCACCGACAGGGCGTGGGGGCCCACGTCCCACAAGGCGCCCTTCTCGCGCCGCCACGGCGTCGCGAAGGGGCTCTCACCGCTGAAGACCGCCCCGAGCCACTGCGCGCGACCCGTGAACCAGCCCGGCACTCCCGCCTGCTCCTCGATCCAGGCCCCGGGCTCCGGCTGGAAGCGGGTCGTGAAGAACACGACCGAAGCCACTCCGGCCGCCTGAGCGGCCTCGACCACGGCCCGCCCCTGCTCCACCGTCGGGGCGAGGGGCTTGTCGAGCAGCAGGTGGCACCCGGCCCGTGCCGCCCGCACCGCCAGCGCGGCCTGCACCTGGGGAGGGAGCGCCACGGCGACCGCGTCCACGTCCGCGAACAGCTCGTCCGCCTCGTCGTAGGCCCGCACGCCGTGCTGCTGGGCCAGTTCCCTCGCGGCGTCCGGCCGGCGGCCCCACACGCCCGCGAAGTCCAGCTCCTCGTGTCCGCTCAGAGCGGGTGCGTGGGCCATCCGCGCCCATGGTCCGGTGCCGAGCAGTCCTATGCGCATGCCGCCGCCTCTCCAGTGCCTGGAGGACGAGCCTGACACACGGGCGGGGCCGGCCGACGGGAGGGTGCGCGCAACAGAAAAGGCAAGGAGTCCTCTCCTTGCCGCTTTCAAGGTATAGCGCACGGGGGGCCTTGCGGCAAGGCCCCCCGCCTCCCGCACAATGACCGGCCTGACCCCATGACCTGCGGAAACGGGAGCATGACGTGACCCCTGCGACCACGAGCGCGTTCGATCTCCCCGACCGCCTCGCGCACAAGGCCCGACCCGAGCTGATCGCGGAGGACGAGCGCCACTTCACCGCCCTCGCCGACTGCCTCGAGCAGTCGATCGCCGACCTGTCCGGGCGTCTGGAGGCCGAGCGCAGGGCGCCCGGCGGCAAGGGCCGCCAGGCCATGGACCGGGACGCCGAGATCCACCGGCTGACCGCCCGGCTGCGCGCCCTGCGGCGTTTCGGCCTCGACCTGTGCCTCGGGCGCATGGTCGCCGAGGACGGGTCCGGACCCGTGTACGTCGGACGGTTCGGCCTCACGGACAGCGAAGGGCACCGGCTGCTGGTCGACTGGCGTTCCCCCGCCGCCGAGCCGTTCTTCGGCGCCACCCACGCCAACCCCATGGGCCTGGCCAGCCGCCGCAGATACCGCTGGACCGGAGGCCGGGTCGGCGACTACTGGGACGAGGTGTTCGCCCCGGACGCCCTCGGTGGCCACGCCGCGCTCGACGACCAGTCCGCGTTCATCGCGAGCCTGGGCACCGACCGCTCGCCACGGATGCGGGACGTGCTCGGGACGATCCAGGCCGACCAGGACGCCATCATCCGCGCGGGTTCCCGGGGCGCCCTCGTCGTCGACGGCGGCCCCGGCACGGGCAAGACCGTCGTGGCCCTGCACCGCGCCGCCTACCTGCTCCACTCCGACCCGCGTCTGGCCCGCCACCGCCGCGGCGGCGTCCTGTTCGTCGGCCCGCACCGGCCCTACCTGTCGTACGTCTCCGACGTCCTGCCCGGTCTCGGCGAGGAGGGCGTGCAGACCTGCATCCTGCGCGACCTGGTCGACGAGGGCGCCACGGCGGGGGAGGAGAGCGACCGGGAGGCGGCCCGGCTCAAGGCCTCGGCGGACATGGTGCGGGCGATCGAGACGGCCGTCCGGTTCTACGAGGAACCGCCCGCCGACGCCCTGACGGTGACCACCCCGTGGTCGCAGATCCACGTGAGCGCCACCGACTGGTCCGTCGCGTTCGAGGCGGCCGAACCCGGCACGCCGCACAACGAGGCACGGGAGCAGGTCTGGCAGGAACTGCTCACCGTCCTGGCGGGCCGGCACGACGGCCACGCCGCTCACGACGTGCTGCGCGCGCACCTGGCGCGGGACCGTGAGCTGGCCGAGGCCTTCGGCCGGGCGTGGCCGGTCCTCGAAGCGGCCGACGTCGTCGGCGACCTGTGGTCGGTACCCGCCTATCTGCGTCTGTGCGCCCCCTGGCTCACCCGGGAGGAGGTGCGCACCCTGCAGCGCGACGACCCCCGGGCCTGGACCGTGTCCGACCTGCCGCTGCTCGACGCGGCACGCCGGCGGCTGGGCGACCCGCACGCGTTCCGGCGCGAGCGGCGCAACCGGGCCGCCCTCGCCGCCCAGCGGGAGCGCATGGCGGACGTCGTCGACGACCTGCTGCACGCCCACACCTACGACGACGGCGAAGGCGTGCTGGTGATGCTGCACGGGCAGGACATGCGCGACTCCCTCGTCGACGACAGCGCACTGCCCACCGCCGATCCGGACCGGCTGGCCGGCCCGTTCGCACACGTCGTCGTCGACGAGGCACAGGAACTGACCGACGCCGAATGGCAGATGCTGCTCGCGCGCTGTCCCTCCCGCAGCTTCACCGTCGTCGGGGACCGCGCCCAGGCCCGGCACGGCTTCACGGAGTCGTGGCGGGACAGGCTGCGGCGGATCGGGCTGGACCGGGTCACGACGACCGCGCTGAGCATCAACTACCGCACTCCGGGGGAGATCATGGCCGAGGCGGAGCCGGTCATCCGCGCGGTGCTGCCGGACGCCAACGTGCCGACGTCCGTCCGAACCGGCGGGGTGCCCGTCCGTCACGGTTCGACAGCGGAACTGGAGCCGGTCCTGGCCGCCTGGCTGGCCGAACACACCGAGGGGATCGCCTGCGTCATCGGCGATCGCGCGTTCCGGCCGGCCAGCCCCCGGGTCCGGTCACTGACTCCGGCACTGTCGAAGGGGCTGGAGTTCGACCTCGTGGTGCTCGTCGACCCGGAGGGCTACGGCACCGGCGTCGGGGGAGCGGTCGACCGCTATGTCGCCATGACCAGGGCGACGCAGCAGCTCGTCGTCCTCACCGGCTGCTGACCGGCTGGCGCGCCGGGGTCCGCGGCTCCGGCCCCGGTGCCGCCGCATCAGCTCTCGGACCCGCTGATGTCGACCATCCACGGGACGCCGAAGCGGTCCGTGCACATGCCGAACACGTCACCCCACATCTGCTTCTCCAGCGGAACCGACACCGAGCCGCCCTCGGACAGCTTCTCCCAGTAGCCGCGCAGCTCGGCCTCGTCGTCCCCGCTCAGGCTCACCGAGAAGGGGCTGCCCGGCGCGGACTCCATGCCGGGCGGGTTGTCGGCGCCCATCAGGGTGAAACCGCTCGGGGTCTGCAGCATGCCGTGCATGATCCTGTCGGCGTTCGGGGCGTCCGCCTGGCCGAGGTCCCCGTAGGTGTTGAGGTCGAGGGTGCCGCCGAAGACCTGCCGGTAGAACTCCATCGCCTGCCGGGCCTCGCCGTTGAAGGTGAGGTAGGGATTGAGACGCGAGACCATGAGAAACCTCCCGGAAGAGGGCGAGTGGCCCTTTTCGGGCAGCGTGGCCCCGGGAACCGGCAACGGCCCGCCGGGCGCCGCCCGGGCCACGGGCCGCCGCCCGGGGCACGTGCACGGCACCGCCCGGAACGGCGGCGGCCGCCGTACGGCGGCTCAGCTCTCCTCGGCCGCCCCGCTGTTCCAGTCGTACGGACCGCCGCCCCGCCACTCGATCAGCTCGGTGTCGTCCACGGCCGTGTCGGTGGTGGGCAGGCCCTCGCGGTGCACCAGGTCGAGCACGTCGAACAGGCTGTAGGCGACGCCCTTGCTCTCGCCGCGGATGGTCACCAGCCGTCCGCCGTCCGTCGCGGGCGGCTGTACGACCACAGGGGGTTGACCGTCCATAGCCCCACCATGCCCCCCGGACGGCCGGTCCGCAGCTCGATGGCACCCGGAAGCGGTAGGCGCCCGGCCGGGACGTCGTCGGGCCCGGCCGTCAGGTCCGGGCACCCGGATCGCGATTCAGTGGCCCGGGTGCTGAATGCGTTCTCCTTCTTCTATTGGACCCCCGGCCGCCGGGAGACCAGGCTGGAGGGCACCATCGCCCGACATCCGGAAGAGGTCACGAGCCATGCACACCCGCCGCATCGGTGACGTCGAGGTCAGCGCGATCGGGCTGGGCGCGATGCCCATGTCGATCGAGGGGCGGCCGGACGAGGAGCGTTCCCTCGCCACCGTCCACGCCGCGCTCGACGCCGGTGTGACCCTGATCGACACCGCGGACGCCTACCACCGCGACGCCGACGAGGTCGGTCACAACGAGACGCTCATCGCCAAGGCCCTGGCCTCCCACGGCGGCGGCCGGGACGTCCTGGTCGCCACCAAGGGCGGGCACCTCCGGCCCGGCGACGGCAGCTGGACGCTCGACGGCAGTCCCCGGCACCTGAAGCGGGCCTGCGAGGACTCGCTGCGCCGGCTGGGCGTGGAGGCCATCGGCCTCTACCAGTTCCACCGGCCGGATCCGCGTGTCCCCTACGAGGAGTCGGTCGGTGCGATCCGGGACCTGCTGGACGAGGGCAAGATCCGCATGGCGGGCATCTCGAACGCCGACCCCGGGCAGATCCGGCAGGCGAACGAGATCCTCGGCGGCCGACTGGCCTCCGTCCAGAACCAGTTCTCCCCGGCGTTCCGCTCCAGCGAGCCCGAATTGCGCCTGTGCGACGAACTCGGCATCGCCTTCCTCCCGTGGAGCCCGCTCGGCGGCATCTCCAAGGCCGGTGAACTGGGGTCGGGACACACCGCGTTCGCCCGGATCGCCGAGGCGCGCGGGGTGAGCCCTCAGCGGGTGTGCCTGGCGTGGATGCTCGCCACGTCGCCCGTGGTGATCCCGATCCCGGGCGCGAGCCGTCCCGCCACCATCCGCGACTCGCTCGCCGCCGCCGACCTCACCCTGACACCGCAGGAACTGGCGGAGCTGGACGCCGCCTGAACCCGCCCGGGAGCGGGACGGCCACCCGCCGCCCCGCGTCCCGCGCTGTTCACACCCACAGGGTCGCGGCACGGGCCCCTGCGCTGCGGGCACCCACCGGGTCCCGGCCCGGGCCCCTGCGCTGCGGGCACCCACAGGGTCGCGGCGCGGGCCCCTGCGCTGCGGGCACCCACCGGGTCCCGGCCCGGGCCCTCTGCTCCGCGCATACCTGCCGGGTCGTGGCCCGCAGTCCCCTGCTCCGCGCGCCCGCGAGGTCTCCGCTCCGGGTGTGCGCGGGCCCCGTAACCGCGGCACGCGCCCGTCCCGCACCCCGGCAACCGCAGGACCACCGCCGATGGCACCGCCGTGGGAGAGAGGCTCGACACGGTCGAGCACAGCCCCGTCCGGCTGCTGCCGCCGATCACCGCGTCCATCATCGACACCGTCGTCCAGCACCGGCCGCCCGGCCCCCTGTGGACCGGCACCGGGAGTTCGGCACGCACGAGGAGCCCCTGAGCCGGGGCGGCGCGTACACCGCCCCGCACACCGGACAACTCAGCCGAGCCCGTTCGCATCCGATCAGTTCTCGTCATATCCGCCCCGGGTCAGAAAAACATGCGAATGGATGTGTGCGGTTCGGGCATACGCAGCGAAAAGAGAGAGGGGCGCTTACGTGCTGGTACCGGACCGGAAGATCGTCAGGGAGCTGCTGACGCGGTACGCGTCGCTGAGGATCGCTCAGTCGGAGAGGCACGTGCCGGCGGCGGCACGCGAACTGGACGACGTCAGCTACACGCTGTGCGTGATGATGGGGACGTCCGACATCAGCGATGCCATCGCCAAGGCGGATGTCCTGCTGCTCACCGAGGGCAAGCCCGACGCCGCGGACGCGGACGGGGACAACGGCCTGAAGCTCGTCGGCTGACAGCGGCGATACCCGGCGGCACCGGATTGTCCCGCCCCGGCGGCCCCTAAGGGGCGGCCGGGGCGGTGGCCTTCCCGTGGAAGGCCGCGCGGTAGGCGTACGGTGTGGTCCCCGCCACCTTGCGGAACCGCTCACGGAACGCCGTGGGGGAGCCGAAACCGGCCTGACGCGCGATCCGCTCCACGGAGTGGTCCGTGTTCTCCAGCAGGTACTGCGCCCGCCGCACCCGGGCCCGCAGCAGCCACTGCAGGGGAGTGGTGCCGGTCTGCTCGCGGAAGCGGCGGCTGAAGGTGCGCTCGCTCATCCCCGCCCGCGCCGCCAGTGTGGCCAGTGTCACCTCGTGCGCCAGGTTGTCCTCGATCCACTCCAGCACCGGTTCCAGCGCCGACCCGCGGGGCACCGGCGGATGCGTGTGCACGATGAACTGGGCCTGCCCGCCCTCCCGTTCCAGCGGCATGACCGACATCCGGGCGATGTTCGCCGCGACGGCCGAACCCCAGTCCCGGCGGACCATGTGCAGACACAGGTCCAGCGCGGCGGCCGCACCGGCCGAGGTGAGGATCTGCCCGTTGTCGACGTACAGCACGTCCGGCTCCACCTGGACCTCGGGGAACCGGCGGGCCAGTTCCGCCGCCGCGACCCAGTGCGTCGTCGCACGCAGCCCGTCGAGCAGTCCCGCCTCCGCCAGGACGAAGGCACCGACGCACACGGAGGCGATGCGCGTACCGGCCGCGGCCGCCTCCCGCAGCGCCGCCAGCACCCGGGCGGAGGGCGGACCGGCCTGCGGTGAGCAGCCCGGCACGATGATGGTGTCGGCCTCGGCCAGCGCCTCCAGGCCCTGGTCGACGCGCAGGGTGAAACCGCCGTCGGCGCGCACCTCCGGGGTCTCCGCGCACAGCCGCACGCGGTAGGCGGGCCGGCCGTCCGGCAGGTGGGTCCAGGCGAAGGTCTGCTGGGGTGCCGCCATGTCGAACGGCACCACTCGGTCGAGAACCAGGATCGCCACGGAGTGCATGACGGCCACCTTAGGCGGATTCCCGCCACCTCGGGACACCCGGTGGGACACGGCCCCCAGCCGGCCCCGAGGAGAAGAGGCAGGCCGGGGGAGTTGGCGGGAATCCGTGGGAAGCTGTCGTTCCAGCCCCTGGGCGATCCATGGCCGCGCTCCCTAGCGTGGGCCCGGCACCGCTGATCGCATCCATGGAAAGAGTCCCGGTGACCAAGATCCTCCTGTCCCTCCACGTCCTGGCCGCCATCGTCGCCATCGGTCCCGTGACCGTCGCGGCCAGCATGTTCCCGCCGGCCGCCCGCCGCGCCGTCCCCGCCGGCGACGCCCTCGACCCGGCCGCGGTCGGCACCGTCGCCCTGCTGCACCGCATCTGCCGCGTCTACGCCGCCGTCGGCCTCACCGTGCCGGTGCTCGGCCTCGCCACCGGTGCCGCGATGGGTGTGCTGGGCAGTGGATGGCTCGTCACCTCCATCGCGCTGACGGCCGCCGCCGCCGGTGTGCTGCTCGCCTTCGTCCTGCCCCGCCAGGAGGAACTCCTCGGCCGGCTCGAGGACGATCGGACCGTCGAGCGCGGCGACACCGTGCAACTCGCCATGTTCACCGGCATCTTCAACCTGCTCTGGGCGACGGTCACCGTCCTGATGATCGTGCGGCCCGGATCCACCACCGGAGCCTGAGGAGCCGTCGCGGGCCCGCGCGTTTCACCGGTCACGGATGTCCGGTCTGCGTCAAGTCATCCCCGGGAATTCACACTCCGGGACTTCCCGCCGCCTACACTCGCAGTCTCGGCCCCGTACGGAGCCGACGAGCAGAAAGGCGCGTTGACGGGTGTTCCAGGATTCCCCCATCTACGACCGACTCATCGCGGAGCGCGGCGACGTCCCCGGACAGGTGCGCCGTGAGGCCGAACGCGTGAGCAGGGAACTGGAGCTGGTCATGCGGCCCTCGCAGTCCCTCGGATACGACCGGCCCCACTCCCCGGGCACGGGCTGGCAGCGCGCGGGCATGCTCCCGGGCCCGCGACCGCAGTGACCCCGGGCCCGGACCCGGGTGGTCAACGGACCGTTGTCCCCGAGCCGTTGAACTGCGCCGGCACGACCGGGAGCGGGCGTGCCAGCCACTCGGCGATGGTGCGGGCGATCGGCTGGTTCGTCTCCACCTCGACGAATCCGAACTGACCCGACTGGTTGCACTCCAGGAACCACCAGTCCCCGTCCGCGTCCTCGACGAAGTCGAAGGCCCCGTAGGCCAGTCCGGCCTCGCGCATGTACGCCTCGACGCCCGGCCCGATGAACGACGGCACCTCCGCGGCCAGCCACGGCGGGCCCGGTGCGGCGAACCGCACGTCGACCTCGTCCGGATCGGCGTCCGGAGGCGTCTCCTTGCGGGCGGCCAGCATCCGCTCGCCGACCACGGTCAGCCGGACGTCGGCCCGCTTGCCGATCCGCCGCTGCAGCAGCGTCGGCCCGAACGCCACCGCGGCGAAGTCCGTGTCCGGCGCCACCCGGCTGGTCGGCACCGCCCGGGGCGGATCCTGCGGATGCGCGCCCGACACCGGCTTCACCACCAGATCCGGATAGCGTTCGGCGAACTCCCGGGCGGCACGCGGGAACGTCGTGATCAGCGTCGCCGGCACGGGCAGGCCGCACTGCTGGGCCAGCCGTAGCTGCCAGGGCTTGTGCCGGGCCCGGCGGGCCGCGTCCGGATGGTTCATCCAGCGCGCGTTCGAGCCCCGCAGCATGCCGTAGAGGGCCTGGGCGGCCTCCTCGGTCAGCCAGGAGGACGGATGGACCGCGTTCCCGGCCGGGGCGCCCGGGCGGCGCACCCAGACCGACCGCAGCCCGGCGAGACTCACCAGCCGCCCCCCGGCCGACAGATGGCCGCGGAACCGGCCGTGGACGTACTCACCGGACAGGGCGACACCGCGGGTCAGGTCGGCGGGGTCGATCCGGACCACCGGGACCCCCGTCGCGTTCAGGTGCACGACCACCATGTCCGCGGTGACGTCCTCCTCACAGGTGAGGATCAGTACGGTCATCTTCGCGACCCGTGATCAGTCGTCGAAGTGCGTCTTGGAACCGGCGGTGGACGTCGTCGTGCCGAACTCCCTCAGCAGGGCGAAGTCGCAGGCGGCGACCCGGCCGTCACGGAGTACGTTCAACTGCTGTCCGGCGTCGTACACGTACGGAATGGCAGCGTCCAACTCCACTGCCGGGCGCGCGTAGTTGAGCGCGAACGGTTGCATCGTCTCTCCCTCGTCGGTGCTGCGCCGGCCGGTCGGCGGAGCGGGGACGCTGAACGCCCGCCCCGCCGACGGGAATCGGCTTCCAGAGACTTATACGAGTCGAACGGGTGGTTGGTTTCCTTACTTTCCGTAGTCATCGGGCCGGAAGGCGGTCCGGCCGGTGATCCGTACTGCGCTCCCGTTCGCCGAGGGAGCCGCGGACAGTGCGCAGAGCAAGGAGCAGGACACCGATGTCGTCCAGGTACACCGGATCGGGCAACAGGTCGACGGGCAGCACGAAGTAGAGCAACGCGCCCCAGAAGACCCAGCGCGGACCCGCGGGCAGTCCCGCGCGCCGCAGATCGCGCCGGGTCCGCACCAGCCGCACGAGAATGCCGACGGCGAAGGCCAGGACGACGGCCGCGAGCACAGCGGCCACAGTGATCACCAGCGTGGTCGTATCCACAGGTCGCCCTCCTCATGGCATGCCGCGACACGGGGTGTCCCTTCCTGGATTCCCGTTTCCGCCGCCTGTATTGCGGTCGCACCCGACATGTCGGCCCGTCGGCGGACCCGTCCGTGCGCCCGGGTCATCCCGGTGGCCCACCCGAGTGGCACCGCGTGACACGGGCGCCTAGTAATGGTCCACGTAACGTCGCTCGTCACACGACGGGGGGCGCAGGAGCGGCCGCACTCTTCCCATGGAGGCGAGTATGACCACCTGCTCTTCATCACCCCGCTCGAACGAACCTGCCATACCCAGCGAGCCGAACGGGGTTGCCCAGCCGTCCGCCGAGACCACTGCCGCCACCGGCGCGTACCGGGTTCAGCAGACGAGCGTGCAGCCCGCTCCCGGCCCTTACGGGTCGTACGGCCCGCCCCCGGCCGGCTACCCGGCCCCGCCGGCCGTGACCCCGGGTTTCCACCCGGCCTCGCCCGCGCAGCCGGCACTCGCCGCACAGGTCCCGCCGGGTGCCGCCCCGCCGGGCGTGGCCCCGACCGACCGGCCGGATCCCCCGCCCGAGCCCCCCGCGCCCCCCGGCCAGGACTGGTTCGACCCGGCGGAGGCACCTCCGGCCCCACCCGGCCGGGACCGGGCCGACCACGCGCAGCCCGGGCCCGCCGCCCCCGCCCCCGCCCCCGACGGGACGGTCCGCGCGGACCCGGAGCACCGGTCCCCGGCCGTGCCGGACCGGCCGTCCGCCGAGCCCGGCCCGCCGGCCGCCGGCCCCGACGGGGCGGCGCAGCATCCGGCCCCGGGCGCCGTGGAGACCGGCGAGCCGCGCCCCAGGCCGTTCGTCATCCGCTCCCTCGACGACAACCCGGTCGAGCTGCGGCCCGGCACCGGCCCGGCCGGGGGCGCCCCCTACGGGGACGCGGTCAGCGACCTCGTGCACGCGGCCGTGGCCGACCGGCCGCTGGAGGAGGTCGTCGACCTCATCACCTCCCTGGAGGAGTCGCCCGACCACACGCAGGCCAAGGTCGACGCGCTGCGCACGGCCGGTGTGACCCGGCCCGTGGAGGACGTCTCCCGGCTCATCGCCCTGCTGACGAAGCCGCCGCGCGAGGCCGACTGCGCGGACGAGGCCATCCGGGCCGCCGCCGCCCACCGTCCGGTGGAGGAGGTCACCCGGCTGGTCACCCTGCTGCACAAGGAGCCGCAGGAGTCCCATGTCCGCGAGGAGGCCCTGCGGGCCGCAGCCACCGGCCGGTCCGTCGGCGAACTGGTCGAGCTCATCGACCGGCTGGGCCTCGAACGGCTCGACCGCGAGGGCCGCAGGCCGGCCGAGCAGGCCCGCACGGGCGGCGAACCGGCCCCCGCCAAGCCCGCGAAGGCGGGCCGCCGTGCGGCGCGCGCCCAGGTGTCCCAGGCGCTGCCCCGGACGCCCGAGAGGCCGCGCGAGGAGCATGCGGCGGACCGGCTGGGCCGGTATGTGTCCTGGTCGGGCTGGCTCGCCGCCCTGTCCCTGGCCGCGTGCGCCGTCGTCCACTTCCCGCTGGACCGCGGGGACGCGTCGCTGCGGATGCACGCGTTCGCGCTCGGCCTGTCGGTGCTGTGCACGGTGCTCGCGCTGCTGCTGGCTCTGCGCCCGGTGGCGCTGGTGCTGGCCGGGGCGGTGCTGGTGCCCACGGTGCTGGCCGGGGCCCAGGCGTACGGCAGTTCCTTCCCGTCCGCGTCGCTGTCCCGGGCCGTGGACCTCGCCCTCGCCCCGCCGTGGCTCGCCGCCGCGGTCGCGGTCTGCGCGGCGCTGCTGTCCCTCGTCGCCCTGGTCTTCCGCGTGCTGGCGCCCATCGCCGCCCGGCAGTGGACGGCCGCGCCGGCCGAGGCGGGCACCGCCGCGGAGTAGGCCCTACGGCGTCCGCACGGGACCGGATCCGCTCACCGCGGACCCGGTCCCGCCCGCGTCCGGCGTACGAGGGCCGAGCAGACCGGCCAGTACCCGGTCCGGCGTGAGGGGGAGTTCACGGAAGCGGACGCCGGTGGCGTGGTGCACCGCGTTGCCGATCGCCGCCGCCGTCCCGACGATGCCGATCTCACCGATCCCCTTGCTGCCCATGGGGTTGAGACGGGAGTCCTCCTCGTCGAGCCAGTGCGCCTCGACCGAGGCCACGTCGGCGTGCACGGGCACGTGGTACGACGCCAGGTCCGACTCGGCGAAGTCGCCGAACTCCGCGTCCATCGTGCTGCCCTCGGTCAGCGCCATGCCCAGGCCCATCGTCATGCCGCCGACGAACTGGGAGCGCGCGGTACGGGCGTTGAGGATGCGTCCGGCCGCGTACACCCCGAGCAGCCGGCGGGTCCTGACCTCTCCGGTGACGGTGTCGACGGCGACCTCCGCGAAGTGCGCCCCGAAGGCGTGCCGCGCCCGGTCGCACTCGGCGTCCGCGACCCCCCGTGTGTCCGCCCGGAATCCGAGCCCCCGCGCGGGCAGCGGTCCGGTGTGCTCCGCCAGCCGCCGTACCAGACCCGCGCAGGCCTCGTGCACCGCCCAGCCCCAGGAAGCGGTGCCGGACGACCCGCCGGCCAGCGGGGCCGACGGCAGGTCCGTGGAGCCGATGTCGATGCGCACCCGCTCCAGCGGCACCCCGAGGGCGTCGGCGGCCACCTGGGCGAGCACGGTGCGGGCGCCCGTGCCGATGTCGGTGGCGTTGATGCGCACCTCGAACCCACCGTCGGGCAGGGCCCGTACGGCCGCGGTGGAGGGTGCCGCCATGACCGGGTAGGTCGCCGCCGCGACGCCCGTCCCCAGCAGCAGCGGTCCGTCCCGCCGGACACCCGGCCGGGGATCACGCCCGGCCCAGCCGAAGCGCCGGGCCCCCTCGCGCAGGCACTCGACCAGGTGCCGGCTGCTGAACGGCCTGCCACTGTCGGGCTCGGCGTCCGGCTCGTTGCGCACGCGCAGCTCGACCGGGTCCATGCCGAGGGCGCCGGCGAGTTCGTCCATGGCGGACTCCAGCGCGTACATGCCCGGCGCCTCGCCCGGTGCCCGCATCCACGACGGGGACGGCACGTCCAGCGCCGCGACCCGGTGCAGCGTGCGCAGGTGGGCAGCGGCGTACATCACCCGCGCGGGGACGGCCGCCTGCTCGACGAACTCCTTGATGCGGGAGGTGTGGGTCGTCACCTCGTGACTGAGGGAGGCCAGCCGCCCGTCCCCACCGGCACCGAGCCGCAGCCGGTGCAGGGTGGGGGCGCGGTGCCCGACGACGGCCGGCAGGTACCGGCGCGGCAGGGCCAGCGTCACCGGCCGCCCGGTGTGCCGGGCCGCCATCGCCGCGAGCACCACGTCCGGCCGCGGGGTGCCCTTCGACCCGAAACCGCCGCCGACGTGCTCGGCGGTGACGGTGATGCGCCCCTCGGGGAGGTCGAACAGCTCGGCGAGCGCCGCCCGCACGGCGTTGGTGCCCTGGCTGGAGGTGTGCACGACGAGCCGGCCGTCCTCCCAGCGGGCGGTGCTGGTGTGCGGCTCCATGGGGTGGTTGTGCAGCGGCGGCACCCGGTAGGCGACGTCGACCGTGACGGGGGCGGAGGCGAACGCCGCATCGGGGTCGCCCTGCTCGCGCACGGCGGGGTTGCCGGCGTTGGCCTTCTCCGGCACGTACACACCCGGGTGCGTCTCGCTCAGGACGACGTCGTGGGGCTCGACGGCGTAGTCGACGCGGACGGCGGCGGCACCGGACCGGGCCGCCTCCAGCGTCTCGGCCACCACCAGGGCCACGAACCAGCCGCGGTGCGGCACGTGCGGACTCTGCAGCACGGCGAGCGTGGGGTCGTCCGGGTCCGCGATCCGCGGGGCGTTCTCGTGGCTGAGGACGGCCAGCACTCCCGGCACGGCCAGGGCGGCCTGCGTGCCGACGCCCGTGACCCGGCCGCGCGCGACGGCCGCCGGCACCGGCCAGGCCTGGGCCCGGCCCGGAAAGTGGAACTCGGCGGCGTAGCGGGCGGTGCCGCCCACCTTCTCGTACCCCTCCCGGCGTTCGGCGGGAGCACCCAGGGGGCCGGTCATGAGGTCCTCCTCGCGCGCGCCGCGTCCGCCACCCGGGACAGCACGTCCACGGCGAGGTTCCGGGCCAGCGGCACCTTGTAGGCGTTGTCGCGCAGTGGCTGCGCGGCGGACAGTTCCAGGTCGACCGCGTGCTCGAACGCGGCGGCGGTCGGAGCGGCCCCGACGAGTGCCTCCTCCGCCCGCCGCGCCCGCCAGGGCCGGTGCGCCAGGGCGCCGAAGGCGAGGCCCGCCCGGGCGACCACGCCGTCCTCCACCTGCAGCACGGCCGCGACGGACGCGAGGGCGAAGGCGTAGGAGGCCCGGTCGCGGGCCTTGCGGTAGGCCGAGGCGGGCCCGGCCGTGGCGGCGGGCAGCACCACGCCGGTGATCAGTTCGCCCGGGCGGATCTCGGTGTCCTGCTCGGGCCGGTCCCCGGGCAGCCGGTGGAAGTCCGCCGCCGCGACGCTCCGGGCACCCTCGGGACCGTGCAGTTCGACCCGCCCGTCGAGGGCGGACAGGGCCACCGCCATGTCCGAGGGGTGGGTGGCGATGCAGTGCTCCGAGTGCCCGAGCACGGCGTGATCGCGGTGGACACCCTCCCGCGCGCCGCAGCCGCTGCCGGGCTCGCGCTTGTTGCACGGCTTGGACAGGTCCTGGAAGTACGGGCAGCGGGTGCGCTGCAGGAGGTTGCCGCCGGTGGTCGCGGCGTTGCGCAGCTGGCCGGAGGCGCCGGCGAGCACCGCCTGCGACAGGGCCGGGTACCGGTCGCGCACGAGGGGGTGGGCCGAAAGGTCGCTGTTGCGGACCGTGGCCCCGATCCGCAGCGCACCGTCCGGCAGTTCCTCCACCGTGTCCAGGGGCAGCCGGGTGACGTCGACGAGCGCGGTGGGCGTCTCGACGCCGAGCTTCATCAGGTCGACGAGGTTGGTGCCGCCGCCCAGGTAACGGGCGCCGGTGTGGGAGGCGTACGCGGCCGTCGCCTCCTCGACGCTCCCGGCGCGGACGTAGGCGAACTCCTTCACGGGATCACGGCCTCGACGGCCTCGGCGATCCGCGGGTACGCGCCGCACCGGCACAGATTGCCGCTCAGCCGCTCCCGGATCTCCTCCCGGTCCAGTTCCACCGGCCCGCCCGAAGGAGCCGCCGGGTCGGTGACGTGCGAGGGGTGCCCGGCCGCCGCCTCGGCGAGCATCCCGACCGCGGAGCAGAGCTGTCCCGGGGTGCAGTAGCCGCACTGGAAGGCGTCGCGTTCCACGAAGGCCCGCTGAAGGGGGTGCGGTTCCTCGCCGTCGGCGCGGAGCCCCTCGACGGTGGTGACCTCGCAGCCGTCCAGGGCGACCGCGAACAGCAGACAGCTGTTGACGCGCCGCCCGTCGACCAGGACCGTGCAGGCGCCGCACTGGCCGTGGTCACAGCCCTTCTTCGCACCGGTGAGGCCGAGGTCCTCCCGCAGGAGGTCCAGCAGGACCCGCCGGTGGTCGACGGTGAGGGTGTGGGGTTTGCCGTTGACGCGGAGCGTGGTCTGCGAGTGGTGCCGCTGATTGCCCATGTCGTGGAGGACCTTCCCGGGGGCGGGCCGTACTGCCGTACGCACCACGTATCCACCAGGACGCGGCTGACACGCGCGCCCCGGGAAGGACCTCAGGACCGGGACGTCACCGGCTGCGCTTCCTCGCCACCTCGGGGTCCGGGGGCCGGGCGCCTGGGCTTGAAACGCTCCAGCGTCCGCGTGAGCTGCTGCAGCGGGGACGCCACCGGTTCCCGCGACGGCTCCGGGCGCGGGGCGGGGACCTCGCCGGCCTCCTGGTAGGCCGCGAGGGCCTCGTGGGCGCGCTCGGCCGCCTCGCGGTACAGGTCACGCGACCGGGTCATGGCTTCCAGGGCCTCGGCGTACATGGCCACCAGGCCGCGCTGGCGCTCCAGCTCCTCGTGGACCGTCAGCAGGTGCCAGTCCTCCCGCAGCGCGGTGAGGGCCGGGCCGGCGTCGTCCGGGAGGGGCGCCGGCAGCGCGGCGAACCGCCTCACCGCGTCGACCAGGTCGGCCGGCTCGGAGCCGTCGAGGTACACGGCCCGCACGGAGAACGCCTCCGCCTCGTAGCCCTCCGGGGCCGGGCTGCCGGGCAGCACCACGGCGCCGCCGCGCGGCACCTGCACACCGAGGTCGCGCAGGGCCCAGTTCAGGCCCCGGTGCTGCTGGGGTGCCGCGCGGTGCTCCACGACGCGGTGGCGCAGGCCCGGCGGAAGCCACCGGGCCAGCGGCACCCGGCCGTGCTCGCCGGTCGTCATCGCCTCGTGCACGACCACGTGGATGTGCCACCCGCCGCGCACGGCGTTCCGCAGCAGCCGGCGGGTCTCCTTGTCGTCCTCGGGCAGTGGGTTGAGCCTCCCCGTGAACAGGCGCACGGCGGCGTCGCGGTCCCAGGCGGTCTCGGGCTCCTGCGGCCAGAACAGGCCCGTGGGGGAGGGCCACGCGTGGTCCCAGGGCTGCTCCGCCTCGGCGATCAGCATCCACTCCTGGCCCGGACCGTCGTCCGGGGCGGCCCGCACGCTCATCCGGGCGCGCACGGTCACGTCGCCACCGACGCGCCAGCGGGCCTCGAAGACCCGCTCGGCCGGTGCCGCCGGGTCTTCGGGCAGCTCGAGGAAGTCGTCGATCGCCCCGCTGTCCTTGCGCTGCTGCAGCGAACGGCGGAGCACGGCCGGCGCGTCGCCCGGGGTGTGCCGGCCGCGTGCCGGCCACACCGTGGCGGGTGTCGGGAAACGGGCGGGGGAGGAGGTCGGCATGAGTCCATCTGGGAACGGGGGCACGTGCGCCTGCCAGTATCGTCGCCGCGGACCGGCCGGAGCCACCCGGGGTCGCACCGGGTCGCGCACCCCGTTGACGTACGTGTCTACGAGCCTTCACCTTCCCGGTCCGGGCGTGGTTCGCGCCCCGAAACGACGTCGGTCACGCCGGACTCCTCGGCGGTGTCCTCACCGCCCGGGCGCGGTGCACCACGGCCGCCCGCCTGGCCGCCGCCGGTGGTGCCGTAGCCGCCCGGCACGCCGGGGACGCTGTCCGCGTCGGCCTCCTCGCGGCTGATGTGGCGGGTGGCGCGCACGCCCGCGCGCCGCTCCGGGTGGGGGTAGCTGAAGGGGCGGGCCGCGGCGCGCTCCTCCTCCGCCTGCTCCACCTCACGGATCCGGTCATTGCGTTCTGGAGTGTTTTCCTCGGTCATGCCGGACCGCGTACCCGTGCTGAGCTGTGCCATGTGAGTCCGGGGGCGGCGCGATGCGGTGGCGGGGCGTGCTCCGGGACGGGGCCCGAGCGCACGGGACGTGCGCACCGGCGCTCGGGGCGTGTGCTTTGGGCCCGGGGTGTGCGCCCTGCGCCAGGAGTGTGCGCGGCGCGTGCACACCGGACGATCTCACGCGTGGCCGTCCGCCCGCAGGGGTCCTCACAATGGTCCGCACGGGCAGGGCCCGCCCGCCATCCGCATCGGGGCGGGTCCTGCCCGCCGGCCGTCGATCGCGGCCCGCCCCGTGAGGTGCTTTGCCGCTCCTTTACAGTGGGTGTAGAAGCAGGCAATCTGCTGTCACCCCTGTGTTCGTAGGCGTTTCGAGAAGGAGCGACGATCTCCCGATGGGTGATCCTCCCAGTGGCGACCGTGCCGGTACCCGCCGTCCGCGATCCGCGGCCCCGCAGGGAACGGGGGTGGCACGGTGACCGAGATCCTGCTGCTCCTGCTCGCCCTCCTGCTGACCCTGGCCTGCGCGGTCTTCGTCGCGGCCGAGTTCTCCCTGACCACGGTCGAGCGCGGTGAGCTCGAACGCGCCGCGGACGCGGGAGAGCGGGGGGCCGACGGCGCGCTGAAGGCCGTACGGCATCTGACGCTCCAGCTGTCCGGGGCACAACTCGGCATCACCGTCACCTCGTTGGTCATCGGCATGCTCGCCGAACCGTCCCTCGCCGCGCTGCTGCGCGGACCGCTGGCCGCGGCGGGCCTGGGCGGCGCCGCCCCGACGGCGGCGACCGTGCTGGGTGTGGCGCTGTCCACCGTGGTGCTGATGGTGGTCGGCGAACTGGTGCCGAAGAACTGGGCGATCTCACGGCCGCTGGCCGTCGCGAAGGTCGTCGCGGGACCGCAGCGCCTGTTCACCGCTGCCTTCGGTCCCTTCATCGGCCATCTGAACGGCACCGCGAACCGCTTCGTCCGCCGCTTCGGCCTGGAACCGGCGGACGAACTGGCCTCCGCCCGCACCCCCGAGGAACTGGGCGCCCTGGCCCGGCGCTCCGCGGCCGAGGGCGCCCTGGAGGCGGACTCCGCCGAACTCTTCGTGCGCACCCTGCACCTGAGCGAGCTGACCGCGCAGAACGTGATGACCCCGAGGGTCGACGTCAAGGCGCTCGAAGTGCACGCCACCGCCGCCGACGCGGCCAACCTCAGCCACGCCACCGGCCTGTCCCGCTTCCCGGTTCACCGCGACGGCCTCGACGAGGTGGTCGGCACCGTCCACATCCGCGACGTGCTCGCGCTGGACCCGCAACGGCGGGCGGTCACCCCGGTCACCGAACTGGCCACGCCCCCGCTGCTCGTGCCGGACAGCCTGCCGGCCGACCGCCTGCTGGAACGCCTGCGCGCCAGGCGCACCATGGCCGTCGTCGTCGACGAGTACGGCGGCACGGCCGGAGTGGCGACCGTCGAGGACATCGTCGAGGAGGTCGTCGGCGAGGTCCGTGACGAGCACGACCCGGTCGAGACGCCCGACCTGGTGCCCGGCCCGCCGACCGGGGACGGCCGCGCCGTGTGGGAGGCGGGCGGCGGTGTCCGCATCGACCGGCTCACCGCCATCGGGCTCACCGCCCCCGACGGGCCGTACGAGACCGTCGCCGGACTGGTCGCCACACGACTCGCGCGCATCCCCGCCGAGGGCGACGTCCTGGAACTCGACGGCTGGGCGGTGCAGGTGCTGGAGGTCGAGCACCACCGCGCCGACCGGATCCGGATCACCGCGCCACCCGCGGCCGCCCTGCCCGCCCAGCTCACGGGGGAGTCCCGGTGACCGTCCTGCAACTCGCCCTCGGCGTGCTGACCCTGCTCACCAACGCGTTCTTCGTCGGTGCCGAGTTCGCCCTGGTCTCCGTGCGCCGCAGCCAGATCGAGCCGCACGCCGGGAGGGGCGACAAGCGCGCGCGGATGACGCTGTGGGCGCTGGAGCACCTCTCCCAGATGATGGCGACGGCCCAACTCGGCATCACCGTCTCCTCGCTGGTCCTCGGAGCCGTCGCCGAACCGGCCATCGCGCACCTGCTGGAACCCGGCTTCGAGGCCGCCCGGGTCCCGGACGGACTCGTCCACCCGATCGCGTTCCTCATCGCGCTCACGATCGCCACGTACCTGCACATGCTGATCGGCGAGATGGTCCCGAAGAACGTCGCGCTGGCCGCGCCGGTGCCCACCGCCCTGCTGCTGGCCCCGCCGCTGGTGGCCCTGACCCGGGCACTGCGGCCGTTCGTCTTCGGCATCAACGCCTTCGCGAACGGGCTGCTGCGACTGCTGCGCGTCGAGCCCAAGGACGAGGTCGAGTCGGTGTTCACCGACGACCAGCTCGCCCGCATGGTGGTGGACTCCAGCGAGGCCGGGCTGCTCAGCCCGGCCGACGGCGAGCGGCTGCGCGACGCGCTGGAGCTCGGCACCCGCCCGGTCGGCGAGATCCTCGTCCCCGCCCAGCGGATGCGCACGGTGGACCACACGGTCACGCCCGCCTCCCTGGAGCGGATCGCGGCCGAGGCCGGGTACTCGCGCTTCCCCGTCACCGGCCCCGGGGAAGCCCTGCTGGGCTACCTGCACATCAAGGACACCCTGGGGGTCACCGACCGGGACCGGCCCTTCCCGCGCTCCGCGCTGCACAAGGTCACCCGCGTCCGCATCGACACGCCCCTGGACGACACGCTCACCGCGCTGCGCGCCGAGGGGAGCCACCTCGCGGCCGTCCTCGGCCAGAGCGGCAAGGTGATCGGCTTCGTCACGATGGAGGACGTCCTGACCGAACTGGTCGGCCCGGCCCCGGCCCCGGCCTGAGCGCCCAGGGTGCGCGCCCCGTCCCGGCCGCCGGCCGGGACGGGGCGGGGCTGTCAGCTCCAGCCGAAGCGGCGGTCCACGACCGCCGTGAACTCCTCGACGGTCAGCACCGCGTCGCCGTTCTGGTCCGCCGTGTCGAACAGCGCCGACGAGGCGTCGGCGTCCTGCACGCCCCAGAACGGCAGCACGCCCGAAGCCGCGAGCGAGGGTCCCCTCGTGCGCAGCGCGACGATCACCTCTTCCCGGGTGAGCATCCCGTCCTGGTCGAGATCCAGTGCCTCGAACAGTGCGCGGCCCTTCTCGCTCATCCTCGTCCCCGTCGTGTGTCCGGCGGGCGGCCGGTCCGTCCCGCTCTGCAGGAAGGACGTGCGGCGCGTGGCCGGGGTTGCGCCGGTCCTCCGGGAAAGTCCCGGCCGGTCCGGCTCCCGCCGCGGACCGCGGCCGGAACGCCGTCCCCCGGGCACCCTCGGGATGCGAAGGTGTCAGGGCACGCAGTGGCGCCACCGGAAGGACCTCGCACCATGGCCGTCATCCACCGGACCGACCTCAAGCCGTCCAAACTCGAGCTGCTGACCTCCTGGCTGCCGTCCCGCCCCTGGTACCGGGGCGGGACGGGCACACCACGGCTGTCCAAGGCCGGCGGCTTCCGGCTGGACGACCCCCGGGGCGAGGTGGGCATCGAGTTCCTGGTGGTCACCGACACCTCGGGCCCCGACCCGACGACGTACCTCGTGCCCCTCACCTACCGCGGCGCTCCTCTCGACGGCGCCGGGCACGCCCTCGTCGGCACCATGGACCACGGTGTGCTCGGACCGCGCTGGGCCTACGACGGCTGCCACGACCCGGTGCTGCTGGACCGGCTGGCGGCCCTGATCGAGGGCCGGGCGCAGGCCCAGGACCAGAACACCAGTGACACCCCCGACCACGAGGTCGGTGTCTCCTTCACGTCCTTCACGGGCGAGGGCCCACTTCCCACCGATCTCACGGCGGCCGACGACCAGGAGGGCACCGCCCTCGCCTCGCCCCGGGGCACGGTCCTGCGCCTGCACCGCGTCCTGCGGCCGGAGGACGACTCGGCGCCGGCGGGGCGCGGGGGGAGCGGCCGTGTCACCGCGGTGTGGCGGAGCCCCGAGGGGGACCGGGTCCGCGGAGTGATCGCCACGCTCTGAACTCGCCCGGGGCCCCCGGCGCGGCTTCGGCCGCACGGCGCCGCCCTGTTCACCCGCGCCGTGGCCGGCGGTTCGGCCCGGGCGGGCCTCGACCCGACGGTCTCCGCTGGGGAGACGGCCGCCTTCCTCGAAGGCGCCCACCTGCTGCGGCTGCTCGACCCGGAGCGGGCCGACCTGGCAGCCGTGCACCGCGGCTGCTTCGAGGGGCTGTCCGCGCGGCTGCGTCCGTGACCGCCACAGCGCGGCCCTGACGCCGAGCGCCCGCGGAGGCGACCCCTCGCGCCCGGGGCCCGCCCGGCCCGCCGTGCCGTCCCTCGCCGCCGCTCACTACGATGAGTCCCCGGCAGCCACCGACACCGTGCCGGCCCACCGGTCGGCCCGGTCACGAGCAGGGCAGGAGAGACGCAGCGCGATGACGGGTCCCGTGGACACGGCCGTACTCGACGATCCCGTGGCCGCCTCGCTCGGCGGTCGGCACGCGCGTCTCGCTCGCCGGCTCGGCGGTGCCGTCACCTACCTGCCGGACGTCGCGACGTTCTCCGCGGTGTCCGCCGGGCCGGACGGCGCCGCCTGGGACGACCTCGCCGAACTGCTGGGCGGCGGTGCGTTCGCCGACATGTTCAGCTGCCCGATCCTGCCCCCGCCGGACTGGCCCGAGGTCTTCGTCCTCGAAGGCCGCCAGATGATCTGGACGGGCGACGACGACCCGGGCGCCCTCGTCCCCGAGCCCGACCCCGCCGTCGTCGAGCTGGGCCCGCAGCACGTGCCCGGCATGCTCGCCCTCGTCGAGCGGACCCGCCCGGGACCCTTCCGGGCCCGCACCCGCGAACTCGGCACCTACCTCGGCATGTACGACGCGGGCGCCCTGGTGGCGATGGCGGGCGAACGGCTCCGGCCCCCCGGCTGGACGGAGATCAGCGCGGTCTGCACGGCACCAGAGGCACGAGGACGCGGCTGCGCGGCCCGCCTGATCCGCGCCCTCGTCACGCGGATCGTGGCCCGCGGCGAACGCCCCTTCCTGCACGTGGCCGAGGCCAACACCGGCGCGATCGCCCTCTACGAGCGGCTCGGTTTCACCACCCGCAAGCAGGTGACGTTCCGCGGGTTCCGCACTCCCTGAGCCGTGGGACGAGGCGGTGCGGGTGAGACGTACGACGGTCCCGGTCCCCGCGGCCGCCGTGACGCGGCGGCGCGGCCGAGGCCCCGGCACCGGCGTCAGTCCGCCGGGACGGCGGCCGGGAGCCTGCGGCAGTGCAGGAAAAGATGCGGCTCCGGCTGCGCCTCCGGGTGGTCGGGAGTGAACAGGAGCTCCTCCCTGTCCAGCACCTCGAGGCCGGCCTCCTCCGCCACTGCGGTGAAGTCCCCGGCGCCGAAGCTGCTCACCCGCACGGGGTGCCCCATGAAGACGCCCTCGACGTCCTCCAGGTCGATGGGCACGGTGGCCAGGACCAGATGGCCCGACGGGGTCAGTGCCCGCACCAGCCGCCGCACCACCCCGGCCTGTTCCGCGCGGGACATCTGGAGCAGCGAGAAGTACACGCAGACCGCGTCGAACGAACCGTCGGCGAGCGGCACGTCACGGATGTCGGCGCACCGGAAGGACGCAGCCGGCACCTGGCGGGCCGCCAGCTCGACCATCACGGGGGAGACGTCGACGCCGAGCACCTCGTGCCCGGCCGCGGCCAGCGTCTGCGCGGTCGGCCTGCCCGTCCCGCTGCCCACGTCCAGTACGCGGCTGCCCGGCGCGAGCCGCCGCAGCAGCCACTCCAGAGAGCGCCGGTGCGCCGGTGACCCGGCGAACGCCTTCTCGTAGGCGGTGCCCAGCGCGTCGAAGACGGCCCCGGGCCGCGGGCGCCCCTGCTGATCGGTCACGACGGTCCTCCGGGTGGGTCGATGCCGGTGCCGGGCATCGTTCCACCGGAGCCGAGCCGCGGACAAGAGCGCCCGTCCCGGCCGCCGGGCGGCCGGGACGGCCGGGGCGGTCCGCTGCCCGGCCGCCGATCACGGCGGCAGTGGCGCGGTCCGGCCGCTCATGATCGCCGCCCGCGCTTTGTTCAGGCCCTGAAACGTGGGTTAACCTGCGGCGTATTTCCACATCACACACATGTACGTGACCGTGGGATGGAGCACGACAGCCGGGCCGTCGGTTCGGCACGGGGTTGTTCCGAGTCCTCGGCTGTGAGGGCTCTGGGGAGCGGAACGAGGGTGCGCATGACCAGCGACAGCACTGGGACCGTCGACGCGGTGCCGGGAGACCAGGAGCTGCGCCGGCTCCTGGCCGGGCTGACGGCCGTCCGGGACGGCGACTTCGGCACCCGGCTGCCGGACGACGCCGACGGCCTCATGGGCGACATCGCCACGGTCTTCAACGGCATGGTCGACCAGCTGTCCGTGTTCACGTCCGAGGTGACCCGTGTCGCCCGCGAGGTCGGCACCGAGGGGACGCTCGGCGGGCAGGCCGAGGTGCCGGGCGTCTCGGGCACCTGGGCCGACCTGACCGACTCGGTCAACGCCATGGCGGGCAACCTCACCACCCAGGTGCGTGACATCGCCCAGGTGGCCACGGCGGTGGCCAAGGGCGACCTCTCCCAGAAGATCGACGTGCCGGCCCGGGGCGAGATCCTCCAGCTGAAGGAGACCGTCAACACGATGGTCGACCAGCTGTCGGCGTTCGCGGACGAGGTCACGCGGGTGGCCCGCGAGGTCGGCAGCGAAGGACGTCTCGGCGGCCAGGCGCAGGTGCCCGGCGTGGCCGGTGTCTGGCGCGACCTGACCGACTCCGTGAACCACATGGCGGGCAACCTCACCAGCCAGGTCCGCTCCATCGCCCAGGTCACCACGGCGGTGGCCGAGGGCGACCTCTCCCAGAAGATCACCGTGGACGCGCGCGGGGAGATCCTGGAGCTGAAGAGCACCATCAACACGATGGTCGACCAGCTGTCGGCGTTCGCGGACGAGGTGACCCGGGTGGCCCGCGAGGTGGGCACCGAGGGCCGGCTCGGCGGCCAGGCGGACGTCAAGGGCGTCAAGGGAACCTGGCGCGACCTCACCGACTCGGTGAACTTCATGGCGGGGAACCTCACCGGCCAGGTCCGCAACATCGCGCTCGTCGCGACCGCCGTCGCCAAGGGCGACCTCTCGCAGAAGATCACCGTGGACGCGCGCGGGGAGATCCTGGAGCTGAAGAGCACCATCAACACGATGGTCGACCAGCTGTCGGCGTTCGCGGACGAGGTGACCCGGGTGGCCCGCGAGGTCGGCACCGAGGGCCGGCTCGGCGGCCAGGCCCAGGTGCGCGGCGTCTCCGGGACGTGGAAGGACCTCACCGACAACGTCAACGTGATGGCCTCCAACCTCACCGGTCAGGTCCGCTCCATCGCCCAGGTGGCCACCGCCGTGGCGCGCGGCGACCTGTCGCAGCGGATCACCGTCGAGGCCAAGGGCGAGGTGGCCGCGCTCGCCGAGGTCATCAACACGATGGTCGACACCCTGTCGGCGTTCGCCGACGAGGTGACCCGGGTGGCCCGCGAGGTCGGCACCGAGGGCCGCCTCGGCGGCCAGGCGCACGTGCCGAACGTCGCCGGCACCTGGAAGGACCTCACCGACAACGTCAACTCGATGGCCAACAACCTCACCGGCCAGGTGCGCAACATCGCGCTGGTGACGACCGCCGTGGCCAAGGGCGACCTGTCGAAGAAGATCGACGTCGACGCGCGCGGCGAGATCCTCGAACTCAAGACGACCATCAACACGATGGTCGACCAGCTCTCCGCGTTCGCCGACGAGGTGACCCGGGTGGCCCGCGAGGTCGGCACCGAGGGCCGGCTCGGCGGCCAGGCCGAGGTCGAAGGCGTCTCCGGCACCTGGAAGCGCCTCACGGAGAACGTGAACGAACTGGCGGGCAACCTGACCCGCCAGGTACGGGCCATCGCCGAGGTCACCAGCGCGGTCGCCGAGGGCGACCTCACCCGGTCGATCAACGTGGAGGCCTCCGGCGAGGTCGCCGAGCTCAAGGACAACATCAACTCCATGGTGGAGTCCCTGCGCGAGACAACCCGGGCCAACCAGGAGCAGGACTGGCTCAAGACGAACCTCGCCCGGATCTCCGGGCTGATGCAGGGCCACCGCGACCTGCCCGTGGTCGCCGAGCTGATCATGGACGAGCTGGTCCCGCTGGTGTCGGCCCAGTACGGCGCCTTCTACCTCGCCGAGGACGGCGAGGACGGTCCGGAGCTGCGGCTCGTCGGCTCCTACGGGTACCCGGAGGACACCACCCGGCCCACGCGGATCGCCTTCGGCCGCACCCTCGTCGGCCAGGCCGCGCGCAGCCGGCGCACCATCGCCGTGGACGAGCTGCCGCCGGACTACGTCACCATCTCCTCGGGGCTCGGCGAGGTCGTGCCGACCGCCCTGGTACTGCTGCCCATCGTGGTCGAGGGTCAGGTCCTCGGCGTCATCGAACTGGCCTCCGTCACCCCCTTCACCCAGATCCACCGGGACTTCCTCACGCAGCTGATGGAGACCCTCGGCGTCAACCTCAACACGATCGTGGCCAACGCCCGCACCGACGAGCTGCTCGTCGAGTCGCAGCGCCTCACGGTCGAACTGCAGGCCCGCTCCACCGAGTTGCAGGTGCAGCAGGAGGAACTCCAGCGCTCCAACGCCGAACTGGAGGAGAAGGCCTCGCTGCTCGTGGCGCAGAACCGCGACATCGAGGCGAAGAACCTCCAGATCGAGCAGGCCCGGCAGGAACTGGAGACCCGCGCCCAGCAGTTGTCGCTGGCCTCCAAGTACAAGTCGGAGTTCCTGGCCAACATGAGCCACGAACTGCGCACCCCGCTCAACAGCCTGCTGATCCTGGCCCAGTTGCTCGCCCAGAACCCCTCGCGCAACCTCACGCCCAAGCAGGTCGAGTACGCGCAGATCATCCACTCAGCAGGTTCGGACCTGCTCCAGCTGATCAACGACATCCTCGACCTGTCGAAGGTCGAGGCCGGCAAGATGGACGTCACCCCCGAGCGGGTGGCCCTGCGCCAGCTCATCGAGTACGTCGAGGTCACCTTCCGGCCGATGACGACGCAGAAGAGCCTGGAGTTCACGGTGTCGACGGCCGCCGGCTCGCCCGCGGACCTCCTGACCGACGACTCCCGGCTGCGGCAGGTGCTGCGCAACCTCCTGTCCAACGCCGTGAAGTTCACCGAGCAGGGCTCCGTGGAACTGCGCATCGAACCGGCGGCGGACGACGAGGTGCCCGAGGGCGTGGTCCGGGGCGGCGCCGTGGTGGCCTTCCGGGTGAAGGACACCGGCATCGGCATCCCGGAGCAGAACCTGGAGACGATCTTCGGCGCGTTCCAGCAGGCGGACGGCACCACGAGCCGCAAGTACGGCGGCACCGGCCTCGGCCTGTCCATCACCCGGGAGATCGCCCAGCTTCTCGGGGGCGCCGTGACCGTGGACAGCACACCCGGGCAGGGCAGCACCTTCACGCTGTACCTGCCGGTGGCGCGGCCCGACTTCGAGGAACTGCTCCACCACGGCCGCACCCCGGAGCGGTCCTCCGCCGAGCCGTTGCCGCAGGGCTCGTCCCAGCCCGCGCCCGTGCCCCAGATCGGACCCGGACCGCGGCCCCGGCGACTGCTCGTGGTGGAGGAGCGGCCGCGCGGCCTGCTCACCCTCGTCGCCGAGAGCGTCGTCGCCGACCTGGCGCACGGACGGGCCGACAGCGGGCAGCGGCCCGCGGTCGACGTCATCACCGCCGTCGGCGCGCAGGAGGCCGCGGGGGCGCTCGCGGCCGACCCGTGCCACTGCGTCGTCCTGGAACTCGGCATGGGCGACGGCGAGGCGTCCCGGTTCCTCCAGGCCCTCGAAGGCGACTCGGCCCTGACGAGCGTGCCGGTGCTCGTGCACAGCAGCCACCCCGCGGACGTCGCACTGGACGAGGCGTTGCGCGCCCGTTCGGCCGGCGGGGCGCTGGAGCTGCTGTCCAGCCTCGACGAGCTGCGCGAGCGGATCGCCCTGCACCTGTCGGCCGAGGAACCCGGCGACGTGCTGTCGCTGGTCCGGCCCGAGGAGGCGCAGCCGCTGACGCCGCCGGTGGTGGACGACGCCTCGGCGGGGCGCACGGTCCTGGTCGTCGACGACGACGCGCGCAACCTCTTCGCCCTCAGCGGCATCCTGGAGCTGCACGGCTTCCGGGTGCTGCACGCGGAGAACGGACGCCGGGGCATCGAGACGCTGGTGAACAATCCGGACGTCGCCATCGTTCTGATGGACGTGATGATGCCGGAGATGGACGGATACACGGCGACCGCGGAGATCCGCAAGATGCCGCAGTACGCCGACCTGCCGATCATCGCCGTCACGGCGAAGGCGATGCCCGGCGACCGGGACAAGAGCATCGCCTCGGGTGCCAGCGACTACGTCACCAAACCCGTCGACACACGCGACCTGATCGCCTGCGTCCGCCGCTGGCTGCCCGTGTGAGCACCCGGCGCCCGACCCGCACACCGGCGGGCCGGGCGCCCCGCAGGGCCAGCCGTTCCGCGCCGCTGGGGCGCTGAAGCCGAGGAGCATCCACACCGTGAGCATGTCCGAGCAGCCGCGTGAACCCGACGGGGAAACCGGGGCGCAGCGCGACACCGCCGGGAGCCCGACGCCCTCGGTCCCCCCGGCGACGCCCGACGGGCCGCCGGCAGCCTCCCCCGGGTCCCCCGGGGCCGTGGGCGGACAGCGGACGACACCGGAAGGGCGACCGGACGCCCGGAGCGGGGACCCGGCGGACGCCGACACCTGGGACCCGGCGGACGCCGACACCTGGGACCCGGCGGACGCCGACGGGCTCGGATTCCTCGCGGAGGGGGATCTCGTCCTGCCCGACGGGCCGCCCGCCGATCTCGCGGGCGTCTCACCGGCCTCGCCGGTGGGCAGGCTGGCCGCCACCGTGGAACGGCTCAGCCGCGAGGTCCGGGCCGCGCAGGCCGAGGCCGAGGGCCGTG
Organism: Streptomyces sp. AHA2; assembly: GCF_036857595.1. Taxonomy (NCBI): domain Bacteria; kingdom Bacillati; phylum Actinomycetota; class Actinomycetes; order Kitasatosporales; family Streptomycetaceae; genus Streptomyces; species Streptomyces sp. AHA2. The sequence goes on along the minus strand of NZ_JAUQWJ010000005.1, from coordinate 302,918 downwards.
CCCTGATCGAGCTCGCCAAGGGCGTCCTGATCGAACGCCTCGGGTGCGGCCCGGCCCAGGCCGCCCGGCAGCTCGCCGAGCTGGCCGAGCAGGCGCAGCTCAGCCCCCTGGAACTGGCCGTCGACGTCATCAACCAGGCCGCGCGGGACCGGATGTCGGAGGTGACCGACGCGTTCCTCGCCGCCACCAAGGCCGCCGACGAGGCCGAGGCCGAGTCGGCCGCCGTACGCCTGCGCGCGGCCGAGAGCGGCGTGCTGGCCGCGGACGACGCCCAGGCCGTCGCCGACGCCCTGCTGGAGCAGGCGCTGCGCCCCCTCGGCGCGGCGGCCGTGGCCATATGGGCGACGGGCGCCGACGGCTCGCTGACCCTGGCGGGCAGCGCCGGCTTCTCACCGGCCGAGGCCACGCGCTGGCGCTACGTCCCGCCGGACGTGGTCACCGTGGCGCGGCGCGGCCTCATGGAGCGCGAGGGACAGTGGATCACAAGCCTCGGCCGCACCGGTCTGCCCAGCATCGGCCTGCACCACCATCCGGACGGCGGCCGGGTCGCCCTGCCCGCCGGCACCGCGGGACGCATCCACGGCGTGCTGGAGATCGCCTGGCCGGACCCGCTGGAGCCGCAGCCCCCGCAGATCGTCCGCCAGATCGAGGCGCTGGCCGAACTGTGCGCCCACACGCTGGAGATGTACACGCCGCTGCCCGCGGGAGCCACGGAACCGCGGGTCCTGCCGGACGCCGCCGAGCTGATGGACCTGGCCGACGGCCTGCACGACCCCGCCCTCGTGCTGGTGCCGCACCTGGACGCCGACGGCCACCTGGTGGACTTCCGCATCCAGCACGTGAACAACCGCTTCCTCGACCCGGCCGGCCGCCCCCGGGCCGTCGTCAGCGGCGCGCTGCTGCTGGAGGCGTACCCCATGGCCGTCGGCGAGAGCGAGCTGTTCCAGCGCGTCGAGCGCGTGTACGCCACCGGTGAGCCCTTCCGGGCCCGGCGGATGAACCTCACCGCCCTCGTCGACCAGGTGGCCCTGTCGGCCGTCGCCGACATCAGCATCAGCAGGCACGGCTCCTCCGTGCTGCTCATCTGGCGCATCGAGGACGAGACCGCGCGGCTGGCGAGCCTGCTGCAGAACGCCCAGCGCCTCGGCCGCATCGGCGGTTTCGAGGAGAACGTGCTGACGGGCGAGATCACCTGGAACGGGCAGCTGTTCGACCTCTACGGACGTCCCCACACCAGTACGCCCGTGCCGCTGGAGCAGCTGCCGGCCCACGCGCACCCGGACGACGGCGTCTCCATCCGCCGCTTCCTGCGCACGCTGCTGCACCACCGGCGGCCCGCGGCCGCGGCCTTCCGCCTGCAGCGCCCGGACGGGGTGACCCGCCACATCCGCATCGTCGCCGAGCCCGTGCTCGACACCGACGACCGGCTGCTCCTGGTCCGCGGCGCCTGCCAGGACATCTCCTCGCAGCACTGGACCGAGGTCGCGCTCGCCGCCACCCGGGACCAGCTCGCCCACACCGAGCAGCAGGCGACCGAACGCAACCGGCTGACCCTGCAGCTGCAGCACGCCATCATGCCCCCGACCCAGGTCCCGCTGCAGGTGTCCGGCCTCCAGGTGGCCGTCCGCTACCGGCCCGCGGAGACCGAGCAACTGGTCGGCGGCGACTGGTACGACACCGTCGTCCTGCCGTCCCGGCAGGTGCTGCTGTGCGTCGGGGACGTGGCCGGGCACGGCATCGAGGCGGCCACCAGCATGGTCGTCCTGCGCAACGCGCTGCGCGGCCTGGCGGTGACCGGCGCCGGACCGGCCCAGCTGCTGTCCTGGCTCAACATCGTCGCCCACCACCTGACCGGCGCCGTCACGGCGACGGCCGTGTGCGGACTGTACGACCCGGTCCACCGGACGCTGCGCTGGGCCAGGGCCGGACACCTGCCGCCCGTCCTCGTCCGGGAGACCGACGCGCAGCCCCTGCCCCTGGTCAAGGGCCTGCTGCTGGGCGCCGTCCCCGAGGCGACGTACGAGGAGACGGAGATCCAGCTGGCGCCCGAGGACACCCTGCTGATGTACACGGACGGCCTCATCGAACGCCGGGACCGGCCGGTGGAGGAGTCCCTGACCCAGCTGCTGACCACGGCCACGTCGGCCCCCAGCACGCTCGACCAGCAACTGGACCGCCTGCTGACCTACAGCAGGTCCGACACCGACGACGACACGTGCATCGTGGGCATCCGGGTCGGCTGAGCGGGTCCCGCCCCGGGCGGTTTCGCCCGCCGCCGGCCACCGCGGTGCCTCCGGGAGGCCGGCCCGGGCTCCCCGGTGCCCCACCCTCGGCCCTGGTACGCCGGCGGAGGTGCCGGCACCTGAGCGGACCCTGCGGCGCATGACTGAGATCATGGAAGTCCGCCCGCGCACGGCGTGGAAACGCCGTGCGCACGGGAATACGGGGTAGGCAAGCGAAGTGGACGAGCCGTCGGCCCGCGAGGACGTCGGCACGCAGAGCGAGGAGATCGCGATGGTGGGGCCCGAGGAGACGGCGACCGCTGGCAGACCACTCACGCCCGCCGCGTCCGCCGCGCTGGCCGGGACGCTGGAGGCCATCGGAGCCGGCGCCTACGTCGTGGACGAGCAGGGCTTCATCCTCGCGGTCAACGCCCGTGCCGAGCACCTTCTGGGCCGCAGCGCCGCGGAACTCCTCGGTCACGACGCACACGACCTGCTCCACCGCGGCCCCCACGGCCAGCCCCTGCCCAGGTCACAGTGCTCCATGCGCCAGGCGTTCCACGACAGCCGCACCGCCCAGGCCGAAGAGGACTGGTTCTCCCACTCCGACGGTTCGGTCCTGCGCATCTCCTGGCTGATCACCCCCTTCGCCCTCGGTGACGGCGACCTCGGCACCCTGGTGGTCTTCCACACCGCCGAGGACGCCCTGTCGGCCGAGCCGCTGCCGCGACCGGCGTCCCAGCCGCTGTCGGAGCTGCAGCGGCTGGCCCTGCTCGCCGAGACCACCACGCGTCTGACCTCCACGCTCGACGTCGACGAGGCCCTGCACCGGCTGGTGGCGCTCGTCGTCCCCCGGCTCGCCGACTGGGCGGTCGTCGACCTGATCACCGAGCGCGACGAGGTGTGGCGCGCCCTCGTGGTCCACGCCGAGGGCGACAAGCTCGTGCAGCGCGAGGAGCTTCAGGGGCCGATGCCGCCGATCCCGGAGGAGTCCCCGATGCCCCTGTCCAGAGCGCTGCGGGGCGTCTCCTCCACGCTGGCCGGCCCGCGGACCTACCAAGGGGCCCCGGACTCCGGCATCGCCGTCGAGCAGCGGCGCTTGTTCGACGCCACCGGAATGCACTCGGCGGCCATCGCGCCCATCCGCAGCACCCGCGCCGTCCTGGGCGCGCTGACCGTGGGGCGCGGCGACAATCCCGCGGACTTCACCCCCGAGGACCTGCCGCTGATCGAGGACATCGCGCGCCGGGCCGGGCTCGCCCTGGACAACGCCCGCCTGTACCAGCGGCAGCGCAAGGTCGCCGAGACCATGCAGAACCACCTCCTGCCCCAGATGCCCGGCGTCCCCGGCCTGGAGATGACCGTCCGCTACCTCCCCGCGCCCGAGTCCTCGCAGGTGGGCGGCGACTGGTACGACGCCTTCCCGCTGTCCGACGCGTCCACCGCCCTGGCCATCGGCGACGTCGTCGGGCACGACCTGGAGGCGGCGGCGGGCATGGCGCAGGTCCGCAACATGCTGCGGGCCTACGCCTGGTCGCAGACGGAACCCCCGAGCCGGATCGTGGAACGCCTCGACGGGGCGATCCAGCACATCACCGACGTCGCCATGGCCACCATGATCTTCGCCAGGATCGAACCGGCCGAGAACGGTCACTGGATGCTGTCCTGGACGAACGCCGGGCACCCTCCGCCGCTGCTGGTCAGCAGGGACGGTCTGACGAGCTACCTCACCGACGGTCACGGCATCCTCCTGGGCACCCAGGCGAACGTCTCGCGCCCGGACGCCAGCACCCTGCTGCCCCCCGGTTCCACCCTGGTGCTGTACACCGACGGCCTGATCGAGGAACCCCGCCAGAACCTCGACGAGGGATTGAACCGGCTGCGGCAGCACGCCGCCGCCCTCGCCCACCGCCCCCTCGCCTCCTTCACCGACCATCTGCTGCGGCGGGTCCGCCCGGTCGGCAACGACGACGACGTGGCGCTCCTCGCCCTGCGCGTGCCGAAGGCCTGAGACGCACGTCGCCGTCCGGCGGCGGGACGCTCCGCTCAGGCCGTGGCCGCGACCGAGACGCCGATGGCGATGAACAGCCAGCCGGTGGTCAGCTCCCAGCGGTGGCGGATCCCCGGCCGGGCGAGCAGGGTCCGCAGCCGGGCGGCGACCAGCACGAGGGCGAACCAGTACGCGACGCCGACGAGGACGTCCAGGAAGCCCAGGAAGAAGATCTGCCGGGCCACGGAGCCGCCCCCGTCGACGAACTGCGGGAGGACGCTGAGGAAGAACAGCGCCGCTTTGGGGTTCAGCACGTTGGTGAGGAACCCCTGGGTGAACCCGGACCGCCACCGCCCGCGGGCCGTGTCACCCGTACCGGCGACGCCGAAGGCGTCTGTGCGTCCGGGCCGCCCCTGCCGCCGCTCGCGGACCGCCCGGCGGGCGGCGAGGACCGCCCGTACCCCCAGGTACACCAGGTAGGCCGCGCCCAGCAGCTTGACGGCGTCGTAGACCAGGGGCGAGCGTGTGGCGACCACCGAGAGGCCGCCGGCGGCCGCCAGCATGTGCACGCACAGTCCGGTCTGCGCGCCCAGCGCCGCGGCCCTGCCCTTCGACGGGTCCTCGGCCGCCGACCGGACCACCACCAGGAAGTCCGGCCCGGGGACCACGTACGCCACCAGCACCACGCCGAGAAAGCCCACCAGATCGACCGTCATCCGTCGTCCTCCGCTCCAGGGAGCGGGCCGGGTACCCCGGCTCGCGTGTCACTCCCCGCCGTCCCGCTGCAACCCGTGGTGTTCGACGAGCCAGTGCCCGAGCAGAGCCCCGCCGTACACGACGAAGCCGACGCCGATGAGCCAGGACTCGACGACCAGGACCACACCGACCGCGCCGTAGCTGATCGCGTTGGTGACGATGAGCGGTGTGAAGACGAAGTAGGAGAACATGCGCAGGCCGACCAGGCCCGCCATGGTGGCGATCGCCCCGGGCAGCAGGTCGCTCCAGCGGACCACCCCGCCGAGCAGGAACCACTGGCCCCACCAGAAGAACAGCACTCCGGTCGCGGTGCTCAGCGCGATCCGTCCCGCTCCGGAGGTGAGGTCGCGGCTCTGCGCCTCCTGGTACAGGTAGGCGGTCATGGCGATCATCCACACCGCCTGGCGCCAGACGCGGTGCCAGCGGCCCGGCGGCAGCTCCCAGATCCGCTCGTAGCCGTTCTGGACGCTTCCGCCGAGCGCGATGCCGAAGACGGCGAGCGTGACACCGCCGAGCGCGCTGGTGGTGCCGATGACCTTCCGGGGCGGGCTGATGATGTCGGTCAGGATGCGTGCCGACCGCCCGGACAGTCCCATGCCGTCGGCGAGCCACGAGGCGAATCCGCCGCGGGCCAGGGGATCGGCGGCGGCCACCACGATCAGCAGCGGCGCCAGGGTGACCAGGGCCAGCGTGGCGAAGCCCATGGCCCGGTGCAGCAGTTCCAGGTCCCGGCCCTGCCGGACGAGGGTGTACGCGCCGAGCCGGCGCCACCCGGCCCGCAACGCGTGCCCGGCCCGGTCCAGGGCGTGCCGGCTCACACCCCGGCGACGGGGGTGAGCGGCAGGACGTCTGCCGTCGACGGTGTGGTGACGGTCATCCTCGGTCCGCCTCCCGGTGCGGTCGCTCGCCGTGCGCTCGCGAGATCGTTGACCGTTTCCGCCGTGGCGCAAACGCGACGAACGGGCGGTGCGCGACGAACGGGCGGTGCGCGACACACCGTGCGTGCGCCGGTCCGTGCGGGAGCAAGCTTTCCGCGGTGACGGCGATGAGTTCGGGTGGCGGATCGGGTCTGCCCCGGTATGACGCGCATCGTGGCCGACATCTCGGTCTCCCTCGACGGATTCGTCACCGGTCCGGATCCCGGCCCGGACAACGGTCTGGGAACCGGTGGGGAGGCTCTGCACACCTGGGCGTTCTCCGAGGACCCCGACGACCGCCGCGTCCTGCGCGAGGCGACCGCCCGGTCGGGGGCCGTCGTGCTCGGGCGCCGCCTCTTCGACGTGGTGGACGGGCCGCAGGGGTGGGACGACACCACCGGCTACGGGGCGGGCGAGGTGGGCAGGCCCGCCTTCGTCGTGGTGACGAGTACGCCGCCCCGGTCGGTGCGCCTCCGCGGCCTCGACTGGACGTTCGTCACCACCGGCCTGGCCGACGCCGTCGCGGCGGCCCGCGAGCGGGCGGAGGCGGCGTCGTCGGCCGCCGGCAGGGATCTCGACGTGGTCGTGATGGGCGGGGCGGCGACCGTGGGCTCCGCCGTGGACGCCGGACTGGTGGACGAACTGACCCTGCACCTCGCGCCCGTCGTGCTGGGCTCGGGGACCCCCCTGTTCACCGGGGGGACCCGGCGCATGCTGACGCGCCGGTCGGTCACGGCGACCCCGACGTCGACCCACCTGACGTACGACGTCGCTTGACGGCCCCGGGCCGCCGCCGCGGTGTCACGGCCGGTGCTGCGACCGGCCGGACAGGGACGTGGGCAGGACGGTCCGCAGGCCGGGGCCGGGGGCGTCGCCGCTCGGCGGGAACGGGATACGGGCGACGATCCGCTTGCCCCCTTCTCCGACCGACACGGCGACCGAGCTGCTGACGGCGTGGACCACGTGCATGCCGTGCCCCCCGAAGCGGCGCGCGTCCCGCTCCCGCACCACGGGCTCCTCGACGGAGCTGTCCCACACGGTGACGACCAGCTCGTCGTCGGAACACGACAAGGCCAAGCCGCACGGGCCGGGAGCGTGCCGGATGGCGTTGGTGACGAGCTCGCTGACGACCAGCTCGGCATCCAGGACGACTGGGCCCGGGACGGGGACGCGGCCGATGCGCGGGGCATGAGCGAGGAAGGCACGCAGGGCCCGGCGCGCGTCGACCGCGCAGGCTGTGCCTTCCGCCCACGCGGCACCGAAGTGCAGCGCGGAGCGCTCGTTACGTCCCTGCTCATCCGCCTGCTTCATAAGCGGGATGACCATGTGGGTTCTTTCGTTGTCGTTCACTGCTCGGGGTGACGCCTGCGCCGTACGCCTACCCGGACGCCGACAGCGCATACGGCGCCTGCTCGTGCCCACTGTCACACAGCGGCGGCCCGTGAGGGGGGCATTCCCCCAGGGACGTCGCCCGGGGCCGGCTGTCCCTTCCTCTCCGTCCTGCGGCCGGGGCGGTGGAGGGTTCAGCTCCGCTCGTCGGCCCGATCGGCCCGGATGCGCTGGGCGATGTCGCGCAGCTTGACGTTGTGGTGCTGGGAGATGCGGCGCAGCACGCTGAAGGCGTCGTCCTCGGTCATGCCGTGGCGTTCCATGAGGATGCCCATGGCCTCGCCGATCGCGTGCCGGGTGTCCAGCGCGTGCTGGAGCTGGTCGATGGTGCGGGCGTCGGCCAGGGCGACGGCGGCGTGGGAGGCCAGGAGCCAGCCGGCGGTCTCCACGTCCTTGGTGAAGGTTCCCGGCCTGCGGGCGTAGAGGTTCAGAGCGCCGAAGTCCTCGTCGTGGGTGTAGAGCAGGACGCCGGTCATGCTGCCGATGCCCAGGTCACGGGCCGCGGCGGCGTAGCGCGGCCAGTGCTCCTGGGGTTCGGTCATGTCCGGGACGCGGAAGACCCGGTCCTCGTCGGCGCGGCGGGCGAGGTCGAAACACGGGCCCTCGGCCAGCTCGCCCTGGATGCGGTCCGAATCCTCGACCATGTCCCCGTACGAGGACAGCGTGATGGCCCGACCCTTGCGCACCGCGAGGATCCCGGCCGCGTCGCAGCCGTCGACCAGCCGTACCGCCGCTGCCGCGATCTCGTCGAGCGTCCCCTGAACGGAGTCCTGCTTCAGCAGGGTCCGGGCGAGCAGGGCCATCTCCTCGGCGAACTCACGCCATTCCATGCGCCACCGCCCGTGCTCGACCGCCTGTGCGGCCACCCTACCCACACGCGGGTGTGGATGGCTCATGCCACCACCGGGACGGCGGCGCCGCCGCTCAGCAGCCGCTGCCGTCGGCTGTGAGGTGCTGTGCGGTGCCCCGCGCCCCGTCCAGGGGAATGGTCGCCGCCAGATCCGCGTCCGACGCCCTCGGGTCCGCGCCCGTCGCCGTCAGGGCCGGGTCGGTTTCCCACGGGCGCGGGCCGGTGCCGTCCGTCCACGCCAGGAGCGCCTCCCGGTTCACGCAGACGATTCCGCACTGCTCGGCGTACTCCAGGGCCGGCGCGGTGAAGTCGCTGGTCGTGACGAGCACGGCGACGTCCGCCTCGTGCACCGTGAAGCAGGTGCCGCCGAAGCGCTGCAGGTCCTGGGAGCCGACCCGGTTGGTCTCGCAGTACTGCTTGCACTGCACCACGGCCCGGCGCCCGTCCGGCGTGACGGCCAGGACGTCGGCGCCCAGGTCCCCGGCGCCTCCGACGACCTCCACGGCGGAGCAGCCGTCGCGCTCGCAGAGGGCGGCGATCGCCTCCTCGAATCCCTCGGGGGTCAGTGCGTCGTAGTCGAGGACCGCTTCCGGCTGCTCGACGACGACCCCGCCGCGGCCGGTGACGACGTCCCCGGCCGGGCGCTGCCGGGGAACCGGCGGGGGAGCGTCCAGTGCGTGGGCCGCCTCACGGGCCGCCTCGTCGAGCGCGGTGGCGGCCCGGCGTGCGACCCTCGCCAGGCGCAGGCGGCGCCGCAGGCTCAGCAGGGCCGCCACGGCCAGGGCTATCAGGACGAACACCCACGCGGGACGCCGCTCGGCCGCGTCGGCCAGCGTGCGCAGGGCCAGCCCGACGACGACGAGGACCACGGCGAGGAAGACGAAGAACAGGGCGGTCGACCGAAGGTCGAACCGGTACCGGCGGTGCTCAGGCGGTGCGGGACGCACGGGTGCGGTCACGACTGCCCCCTCTCATGGGACCGATGGAAGATCACTTCCACCGTCTGCCCGAGATCGGGATCTTCACCGGTCCCCTCGTCCCGTGCGTCCCGCCACCCGGACCGGGCAACAACCCTGCCCCGTATGACGGTTGGTTGCGGGACGGACAGCGGGCCGACGGCCGGGACGTGCTCGGGTCGCGAACGTCGCAGCCCCGGTCCGTGACGCGATTGCCTCGATCCGTCGTCACCTGTCAGAATGGTGACGACGGACGGCTCGACAGAAAGGTGATGCGCCATGAGTGACGTCGAGGAGAGGGCGCTGCTCGCCGGTGGCTGCTTCTGGGGTATGCAGGAGCTGATCCGGTCGCTCCCCGGTGTGGTGCGCACCCGGGTCGGCTACAGCGGCGACGACGACAAGCCGCACCCCACCTACCGCGACCACGGCCGGCACGCCGAGTCGATCGAGATCGTCTTCGATCCCACGGCGACCGACTACCGCGCGATCCTGGAGTACTTCTTCCAGATCCACGACCCCACCACGAAGGACCGCCAGGGCAACGACATCGGGGTCAGCTACCGCTCGGCCATCTTCTACCTCGACGAGGAGCAGCGCCGCGTCGCGCAGGACACCATCGCCGACGTGGAGGCGTCGGGGCTGTGGCCGGGGCCGGTGGTGACCGAGGTCGTCCCGGCCGGCGAGTTCTGGGAGGCCGAGCCGGAGCACCAGGACTATCTGCAGCGCTACCCGGACGGCTACACCTGCCACTTCCCGCGTCCCGGCTGGCGGCTGCCCAAGCGCGCCGAGGTCTGAGACCGCGGCGGGACCGGGGAGGGGGACGCCCGTCCTCTCCTCGGTCGGCCGCCCGGGTCGGCCGTCAGCCCTCCTGCGGCTGCGGCTCCGGCTGCTTCTCGGGCTGGGTGAGGGTGTACATGACGGAGCGGCCCTGCTTGTGGCGCTGCACCTGACCCTTGGCGACCAGGTTCTCCAGTGTGTTCCGCACGACCTGCGGCGTGGGCGTGCGGTCGGGGTGCTTCTCCATGAGCTCCTCGCGCAGTTCCTTCGCCAGACGCGGTTCGTCGTGGCCACCGAGTTGATCCGTCAGCAGATCACCGAGCAGCGGTTGCGAAGCGGGCTTGGGGCGCGCCCGCTTGGCCTTGCGCCCACCGGACTCGTCCTTGGCCCTGGACGTACGGCGCCCGTCCTTCGCCTTCGGTGCGCGGCGTCCGTCCTTGCCCTGCGGTGCAGTCGGCTGGTCGGCGGCCTTCCGCGCACCGATCTGATCCCTGGCCTTCGGCAGACTCGGCTCGTCCTTGGCCTGCTCGGGAAGCACCGGGACGTCCGGGGAGCCCTCGGCGAGCCTGAGGATGTCCGCCAGGAGTTCCTCCTCCTGCTTGAGGACGGCGATCCGCTCGGTCAACTCCCGCTGGAGCCGGCGGTTCTCCTCAAGGTCCGACGCGGCCTGTTCCACGTAGCGTGCCCGGAGCGTGGAAGCTGGTTGGCTGGTCACATCGCTGCCCTCCTCGACAAAAATGGTGTTGCGCATGGTACTCACACCCGCGCCGCACGGGTTGGCGGACGAGTGGTTCGGCCGAACGCGAAGTTGACACATGTCCGGGACGTCCGGTCCTCGCGGGTGTGACCGGTCGCCCCGCCGCGGAGCTCACCACACACGGTGGCTCGGCACCTCGGGTGCGCTCCCGTTCCTCCGGTCGCGGGGCGCGTCACGCACACGGCGGGAGATCCGGCCCCGCACACGTCCCACCCGGTGGCCGTAGCCCGACGTCTCGTGGCCGGCCGGCCCTCCCGTTGCCCGAGTCACCGGCCCGATCAGCGGCCCCCGCGCTTTTTGCAGACTCTGCATCTTTGCGTAGCATGCAAATATGACGGACGGGAACCCGGCACCCACCGGGCTGCGCGAGCGCAAGAAGCAGGCCACCCGAGCCGCCCTGGTGACGGCGGCGGTACGGCTCGCGGCGGAGCAGGGCGCCGAGAACGTGACCGTGGACGCGATCAGCGAGGCCGCCGGTGTGTCCACCCGCACGTTCTTCAACTACTTCGACTCACGTGACGACGTCTTCGTGATGATCGGCGCCGAGTCGAGTGCACGGGTCAGGCGAGCCGTCCTCACGGCGCCCCCCGGCACCGCCCCGCTGGACGCACTGCGCGACGCCATCGCCGCCGAACTCGCGGAGATCGAACAGCACCAGGAACTGTGGCGCCTGCACTCCGAGGTGCTGCGCCGCTCCCCGCACCTGCTCGCCCGCAGCATCGGCGCCCACATGGCGGACGAACTCGCCCTGGCCGAAACACTTGCCGAACGCGTCGGCGCCGGCTCGCCGCTCTTCTCCGGGGAGCGCACCGACCCCGCCTCGCCGGACGACCAGCGCCGCAGGCGGGCCCTCGGCCTCTACCCGCGCCTGCTGGCCGCCGTCGGCGTCACCGCCGTACGGGTCGCCGTCGAGCACTGGTGCGTGCGGCAGGACGACACCGTCTTCGCGGACGTCTTCCGCGAGACCTTCGACCACCTCGCGGCGGGCCTGCCCGGCCCGCCGCCGGCGGACGGCGACTGACGAGTCCGCCACCCACTGCGAAAGAGATGATGTGACTTCTTCAGCGGCGCCCGCCGAGGCGCCTGTGTCCGCCATGTCCAACCGTCGGATACTCCAGGCCATGTCGGGGCTGATGGCGGGCATGTTCGTCGCCATCCTGGCGGGCACGGTGGTGTCCAACGCCCTGCCCAGGATCATCGCCGACCTCGGTGCCAGCCAGTCCTCGTACACCTGGGTCGTCACCGCCGAGCTGCTGGCCATGACGGCGACCGTGCCCCTGTGGGGCAAGCTGTCCGACCTGTACAACCAGAAGCTGCTGCTGCAGCTCTCCCTCGGCCTGTTCGTCGTCGGTTCACTGCTGGCCGGCTTCTCCCACGACGTGGGGCTGCTCATCTTCAGCCGCGTGGCCCAGGGCATCGGCGCGGGCGGCCTGACCGCGCTGGCGCAGGTCGTGATGGCGGCGATCATCCCGCCTCGGCGCCTGGGCAAGTACGCGGGCGTCTTCGGTGCCGTCTTCGCCGTGGGCACCGTCGCCGGACCGCTCATCGGCGGCGTCCTGGTGGACACCTCCTGGCTCGGCTGGCGCTGGTGCTTCTTCATCGGCGTGCCCTTCGCCCTGCTCGCCATCGCCCTGCTCCAGCGCACGCTGAAGCTGCCCACGGTCCGTCGCGAGGCGAAGATCGACTACCTGGGCGCCTTCCTGATCGTCGCCGGCGTGTGCGCCCTGCTGATCTGGGTCACGCTCGCGGGCAACGAGTTCGACTGGGCGTCGTGGCAGACCGCGGCGCTCACCGGCGGGGGAGTGGCGCTGCTGGTCGCCGCCGTGTTCGTGGAGGCCAGGGTCGCCGAGCCGGTCATCCCGCTGGGCATCTTCCGCAACCGCACCGTGGCCCTGACCACGATCGCCAGCCTCTTCGTCGGCCTGGCGATGTTCGGCGGGACGGTCTTCCTGTCGCAGTACTTCCAGGTGTCCCTCGGCAAGTCCCCGACGATCGCCGGTCTGATGAGCCTGCCCATGATCATGGGCCTGCTGCTCTCGTCCACCGTCGCCGGGCAGATCATCAGCGCGACGGGCCGGTGGAAGGCGTACCTGGTCGCGGGCGGCGTCACCATGACCGCCGGACTCGCCCTGCTCTCCACGATCGGCGCCGACACGCCCTTCGGCCTGCTCAGCCTGTACATGGCCATCATGGGCATCGGCGTCGGCATGCTGATGCAGAACCTGGTCCTGGCCGCGCAGAACGACGTCCCCGCGGCCGAACTCGGCGCCGCGACCTCCGTGCTGTCCTTCTTCCGCAGCATGGGCGGCACCATCGGGACCAGTGTGCTCGGCGCGATCCTCGCCAACCGCGTCGCCTCCGAGATGACCACGGGCCTGGCGCGCGCCGGTGCCGCCACGGGCGGGACCGAGGGCGCAGGACGGGCCGGACACGGCGGCGTACCCGACATGACCACCCTGCCCGCGCCGATCCGGGACATCGTGGAGCACGCCTACGGGGTCGCCACCGCCGAACTGTTCCTCGTCGCCACGCCCTTCGCGGCGCTCGCGCTGGTGGCCGTGCTGTTCGTCAAGGAGAAGCCGCTGAAGACCACCAGCGGCATGGAACGGCTCTCGGAGGAGTCCGCGCACACGCCGACGCCCGGGACCGGCCCCCGCCCGCGCGTCGACGCCGAGGTCTGACCGCGGGAGAACACCGGGGGAGCGGCGCAGGGGGGAATCCGCCGTGCGCCGCTTCCCTCCGCCCGGTGCTCGGACGTCAGCCGGACGGCCCCTCACGGCCTGTGCCGGGCCCCGGCCGGAACTCGACGGCCACGACTCCGTCGACGTCACGGCACAGTTCCTCCAGCCGTGGGACCGCGTCCGGCGAGGAGAGCCGGCCACTGAGCACGACATGGCCGTGCGCCACGTCGACCTGCACGGAGGACGGCGCTTCGCCCAACTCCTTGACCAGGACCTCCTCGACGATCTCGGTGCGGATGGCCTGGTCGGCCCGGAGGAACACCCGCAGCAGGTCGCTCCGGCTCACCACGCCGACCAGCCGTCCGTCGTCGTCGACGACGAGGAGCCGCTTGATGCGGTGCCGGGCCATCAGCCGGGCCGCGTCCACGACGCTCCAGTCCTCCCGGGCGCACAGGGCCGGTGCCGTCATCAGTCCCGCCGCATCGGTGGCGCGCGCCTTGGCCGCCCGGGGAAAGCCGCCCTCCCCGTCCGTGTCGTCCTCCTCCTGCCCGTCCCACATCTTGTACAGCAGGTCCGCCTCCGACACGACGCCCACCGGACGGTTCTGCTCGTCCACCACGGGCACCGCCGTGATGTCGTACTCCTGCAGCAGGTGGGCGATCTCCTTGAACGGCGTGCCGCCCTGCACCCGGACGACCGCCTCGCTCATCAGGTCGCGCACCTCATGGTGGTTCATCGGGCGTTCCTTTCTGGCCTTCTCCCCCTGAACTTAGCCTCCCGGGGCCCGGGGCGAGTCGAGCGCGCGCACGCGGTGACCATGCCGCCGTGAGGCCGGGCCCGGCCCCTCGGCGGCCCGGGCGGCTCTCTCCGGCCGTTCGTGATCGAAAACGTCCCTTTCTGCCCGCTCGGGACCGGGTCCGCTCGCCTCGTTCCGGTTCGCTGCACATTCCCTTGGAAAATGCCAAAGCGTTCCCGTGGCCCCGAGCACCGTGCGTAATGTCGTGCTCACGTTCGCGGGAACGGCCGTGCAGGGGGAGGGGATCCGGCGTGCCCGGAATCGACGAGAGTCTGCTGGAAGCCATGCGGCTGCCCGGTGCCCGGGGGGCGTCGGTGGTCGACTGGATCAGTGGTCTTGCGCTGGGCGCGGTGGGTGACGCGCCGGGCGGCGACGCGGAGGCGACGGCGGCGGAGACCGCCGAACTCGCCCGGCTCGCCACCGAGAGCGTCGCCCTGGCCGGCGGCGACCCGGACGGCGGCACGGACAAGGAGCCGCCCGTGCAGGACCTCATCGTGACGAACACCGACTCGTACCACCTCATCAGGTTCGTCACCACGCCCTTCGAGAGCACCGTCTTCGTGCACCTGTGGCTCGACCGCACGGACGGCAACCTGGCCCTGGCCCGCATCCGGCTGGCCGAGATGGCGGACGGACTGGTGCTCGGATGATCATGCCGCTGCTGACCTCACGCACCGACGAACCGGCGTCGGTCCGGCTCGCAGGTCTCGCGGAGCGGGGCGCGAGCGGCGCCCTGTCCACCGAGTCCGGGATCTTCTACCTGGCGGACGGACGCATCGTCCATGTCGAGTCCGCGGTCACGCCCGACCTCGGCGACCTGCTCACCCACAGCGGAGCCCTCGACGCGGACGGCTGGTGGGAGGCGATCGACCGGGCGGGGCGCGGCTGCCGGGTCGGCCGGCAACTCGTGGACAGCGGCCGGCTCGCCGCCGGCGCACTGGAGCTGTGCCACCTCGGCGCCCTCTTCGACGCCGCGTACTTCGTCCTCACACACGACGGTCCGGCCCTGCGCTTCCGCCCCGGTGTCGCCCACTGGCTCGGCTCCGTGCGGCCCGTGCCGGTCGACACGGTCCTGCGCGAGTCCGCACGCCGGCGCGAACTGCTGCAGCGCATATGGCCCGAGCCCGCCATCGACCGCGACCCGCTCACCCGGGTGCCGGGGGCGTCGGCGGACCTGCCGCCCCGGCGCGGCCGGATCCTGGCCCAGGTCGACGGCGTGCGCACCGCCGCACAGATCGCCACCGCCCTCGCCTGCCGCACGTTCCACACGCTGGTCGAGCTGCGCCGGCTGGCCGCCGCCGGCCTGGTCGTCTCGGCGGGCCCCACGCCCACCGCACCCACTGCACCCCCGGCGCCCCCGGGCTCCGTCCCCGTCGTACCGCCCGCCGCCTCCCCGCCGCCCGCGGGCCCCGCCCCGCTCCTGCCGCCCCCCACAGCCCCCGCTCCCGCCCCCGCGTCCACCGCGCCGGTCAGCACCCCCCTCACCGTGGTGCCGGACGAGCCCGACACCGCACTGCTGCGACGGCTCCTGCACGCCCTGGAGGCACTGTGATCCGCGCGCGACGTCAGCGTGCCGAAAGGAGACTGCTCATGGCCGTCGAGACCGACGTCCTGGACGAACTGCGCCGGCTCCGCACCCGCATCCCGCGGCTGACCGGTTCCCTCGCGGCCACCGTCGACGGACTCGTCCTCGCCCACGACGTGCCGGAGACCGAACCCGAAGGACTCGCCGCGCTCACCGCCGCCGCCCTCGGCGTCGCCCACCGCATGACCGACGCGGCCGCCCGCGGAGACTTCCGCGAACTGCTGGTGCGCGGCACCCGCGGCTACGTCGCCACCTACGCGGCCGGCACCACCGCGGTCCTCACCCTGCTCGCCGAGGACCGCGTCAACGTCGGCCGTCTCCACCTGGAGGGCCGCCGCAGCGGGGCCCGCATCGCCGACCTGGTGACCACCCGGGTCGGCCCCGGAACCGGGCGCCACGCGGACCGGGCCGCGCGGACACCCGGCGCCGCACCCCGCTCGGCACTCGGGGAGCACCTGACGCCCCCGCCCACGGCCCGGCCCATCGGCACCCTCCCGGTGCGCACCCCGCAGCGGCCGACCCACCAGCCGCGCCCGCAGCCCGGCAACTGAGCCACCGACCCCCCCGACCGACCCGAAGCAGAAGACCCAAGGAAAGGAACGAGCGCATGGCCAACACGGAGACCGCGCTGAAGGAATGCCTGAGCTCCATCGACGGCGCGACGGCGGCGGCCCTCGTCGACTACACCAGCGGCATGGCCCTGGGCACCCTGGGCGGCACCAAGGACTTCGACCTGGAGATCGCCGCCGCGGGCAACACCGACGTCGTACGGGCCAAGCTGCGCACCATGGAGCACCTCGGCCTGAAGGAGGAGATCGAGGACATCCTCATCACCCTGAACACCCAGTACCACCTGATCCGCCTGCTCAAGGGACGTGGCGGCAGCGGGCTGTTCCTGTACCTCGTGCTGGACGGCAGCCGCGCCAATCTCGCGATGGCCCGTCACCAACTGCGCCGCGTCGAGGCCGAGCTGGAGGTCTGACCCGGCACCAGCGGACGGGAGCCCTCCGCCGCGGACACGCCGCGGAGGGCCCCGGCCTGCCGTCCGGCCTCTTCACGGTTCACATCATTCCGACGGCTCGGCCGCGCCCCGGTGATCCGGACCCGCGCCCGGCCGGCCGGCGGAGAATCAGCCGTGGTAGGTGATGTACCCGTTGCCGTCCGCGTCGGAGCCGCTCCTGGTGTACGAGTGCACGTCGGCACGGCTGCCGGACGGCTTGTACACGTAGATCGTGTCCTTGTCGTTGTTCCACATGAAGTTGCAGTTGTCGCGGTACACGACGTTGCCGGCGTCGGAGTCCGTGCCGTTGCCGCCGCGCAGCTTCACGTGGTCGCCCGGCTGGAGGGTGTGGCTCGCGGTGAAGGTGAACCTGTTCCCCGCGGCGTCCTTCACGACGTACCCCTTGAGGTCGACGGTCGTGGACCGCGAGTAGTTCTTGATGGCCAGGTACTCCTCCTTGGTGTTGCCTCCGGAGCAGCGGTTGGAGTCCCTGCCGGGAGCGTCGTACTGGATCCCGCGGATCTTCAGCGCCGAGTTGTACTCGGCGGCGTGGGCCGGGACCGCCGTCAGGGCGGCCAGGGCCCCGGCCGCGACGGCGGTGGTGGCGGCAAGGCGTATACGCATGGACGTTCGTCCCCCCTGCATGGCCTTCGGGTGAAGGCGATGTGTCGGTTCGGTGAAGCATCCGGATCGTACACGCTTCAAGTACGCGAAAGGGCGGGTCCGGTGACATTGCCACAGGACCCGCCCCGCGGGTGCAGAAAGGTCAGGCGCCGCTGGCGTCGAGCATGTCCTCACGCTCGACGATCTTCACGCGCTCGCGCCCCTCGGGCTCGCCCAGCGCCTTCTCCGCGGCGTCCAGCCGGTACCACCCCTCCCAGGTGGTGTAGCGGATGTTCCGCTCGGCGAGGAAGGCGTCCACGGCCTCGGGGCCGGGGGAGGCCGGCGTGTGCAGCCGGTCGTTCGCGAAGTCGTCCAGGAGGTTCGCGACGGTCTCGTTCGCGTCGCCCTTGGTGTGCCCGATCAGGCCCACGGGGCCGCGCCGGATCCAGCCGGTGACGTACGTCGACTGCAGGTGCTCGCCGGACTCCTGCACCACCCGGCCGCCCCGGTCCGGGACCGTGCCGGAGTCGAGGTCCCAGGGCAGCTTCGGGAGCTTGTCGGACAGGTAGCCGACCGCGCGGTAGACCGCGCCGACGTCCCAGGTCTTGAACGTGCTCGTGCCCCTGACGTTGCCGGTGCCGTCCAGCTCGGTGCGCTCGGTGCGCAGACCGACGACCCTGCCGTCCTCGCCGAGGATCTCCACCGGGGACTCGAAGAAGTGCAGGAAGAGCTTGTGGGGGCGGTCGCCCGCATCGCGGATCGCCCAGTTCTCCAGGGTCTTGGCGACCATGTCGGCCTGCTTGTTGCCGCGCCGGGTCGCGATCGAGCCCTCGTCGTAGTCGATGTCCTCGGGGTCGACGATGACCTCGATGTTCGGCGAGTGGTCCAGCTCGCGCAGCTCCATGGGGCTGAACTTGGCCTGCGCCGGGCCCCGGCGGCCGAAGACGTGGATCTCCTTGGCCCGGTTGGCTTTCAGGCCCTCGTACACGTTCTGCGGGATCTCCGTCGGCAGCAGTTCGTCCGCCGTCTTGGCGAGGATGCGCGCGACGTCGAGCGCGACGTTGCCGACGCCGAGCACGGCCACCTTCTCCGCCTCCAGCGGCCAGGTGCGCGGCACGTCCGGGTGGCCGTCGTACCAGGACACGAAGTCCGCCGCCCCGTACGAGCCGTCGAGGTCGATGCCGGGGACGGACATCGCCCGGTCGGCCATGGCGCCGGTGGCGAAGATCACACCGTCGTAGAAGGCCCGCAGGTCGTCCAGGCCGATGTCGGTGCCGTAGTCGACGTTGCCGAACAGCCGGATCTGCGGCTTGTCGAGCACCTGGTGGAGGGCGGTGATGATGCCCTTGATCCGCGGGTGGTCGGGAGCGACGCCGTAGCGGATCAGTCCGAACGGCGCCGGCATGCGCTCGAAGATGTCGACGGACACGCCGGGTTCGGTGGCCACCTCGGACTTGAGCAGGGCGTCGGCGGCGTAGATCCCGGCGGGGCCGGATCCGACGATGGCGACCCGCAGGGGGCGGGGCATGGTCAGGTTCCCTTCGAGCGGCGACAAGCGATCTCACCGGGAAGCCTAAACTAAGGCAAGCCTAAGTCGGTATGCGGGTCCGGTCTATGGCCTCATAAGCCGATCTTATGACACCCTCCTGCTGTCGCTTATGGCAGGGGGTTCCGCTCAGGGCAGCGGCAGTTCCGCCCAGATCACCTTCCCGGCGGGCAGATACCGCGTCCCCCAGCGCTCGGCGAGCTGTGCCACCAGGAACAGGCCCCGGCCGCCCTCGTCGGTCATGGTCGCGTACCGCAGGTGCGGCGAGGTGCTGCTGTTGTCGAACACCTCGCAGATCAGCTGGCGGTCGCGCAGCATCCGCACGTGGATGGGCGCGCCCCCGTAGCGGATGGCGTTGGTGACCAGTTCGCTGAGGATCAGTTCGGTGCTGAACGCCAGCTCGTCCAGCCCCCAGGCGGCCAGCTGCCGGGTGACCGCCGCGCGCACCTCGCCCACGGCCGCCGGGTCGGAGGGGACCGGCCACTCGGCGACCTGGTCCGCGGCCAGGGCCCGGGTGCGGGCCACGATCAGCGCGATGTCGTCGCTGGAACGTGCCGTGAGCTTCGAGTCGAGCACGGTCCGGCAGGTGTCCTCGGGGGACCGCCCGGCCCGGCCCAGCGCCTCGCGCAGCATCTCCAGACCGACGTCGATGTCCCGCTCCCGGTCCTCGACCAGCCCGTCGGTGTACAGCACGAGCCGGCTGCCCTCGGCGAGCTCCAGCTCCGCCGTCTCGAACGGAAGGCCGCCCAGCCCCAGCGGGGGTCCGGCCGGCACCTCGGGGAACTCCACCCGGCCGTCCGGGTGGATCAGGGCGGGCGGCGGATGCCCGGCCCGGGCCACGGTGCAGCGCCGCGAGACGGGGTCGTACACGGCGTACAGGCAGGTCGCGCCGGTGACCGGGGCGCTGCCCTCCTCCTCCGTCTCGTCCTGGTCGATCCGTCCCACCAACTCGTCGAGCAGCGCGATGAGTTCCTCGGGCGGCAGATCGAGGGCGGAGAAGTTGTGCACGGCGGTGCGCAGCCGGCCCATGGTGGCCGCCGCGTGCAGGCCGTGCCCGACGACGTCCCCCACCACGAGCGCGACCCGGGCCCCCGACAGCGGCAGGACGTCGAACCAGTCGCCGCCCACCCCGGCCTGGGCCGGCAGATAGCGGTAGGCGACTTCCAGGGCGCCCTGCTCGGGCAGGTTCCTCGGGAGCAGGCTGCGCTGCAGCGTCACCGCCATGCTGTGCTCGCGGGTGTAACGGCGGGCGTTGTCGATGGACACGGCGGCCCGTGCGACCAGTTCCTCGGCCAGCGCCAGCTCGTCCTCGTCGAAGGGCTCCGGCTTCTCGTAGCGCCAGAAGCTCACCACGCCCAGCACCAGCGCCCCCGCGCGCAGCGGCACCGTGATCAGGGAGTGGATGCCGAACTGCACGATCTGCGCGGAACGCTCCAGGTCCTGTGCCTGCCACCCGGGGGCCTCGTCCAGGCGGGGCTCCAGCACGGGCCGGCCGGTCGCGAGGCTGCGGCCCTGCGGGGAGGTCTCGACGAACCGGATCCGCTCGCCGACGGGGTAGAGCGGGGCGTCCTTACGGATGCCGCTGAGCGCCGTGCGGCTGAGGGCGGCCGCCGCGTCCGGCTGCCCGCCGCCCAGGACGGCGTCGAACAGGTCCACGGTGACGAAGTCGGCGAACCTCGGCACGGCCAGCTCCGCCAGTTCCTCGGCGGTACGGGTCACGTCCAGGCTCGTCCCGATGGCCACCCCGGCGTCGTACAGCATGTTGAGCCGTTCCCGCGCGGTCTCCGCCCGTCCGGACAGGGCCCGCAGTTCCGTGGAGTCGCGCAGGGTGGCGACGCTGCCGGGCGGGACGCCCGCGCGGTCGGTGGTGCGCTGGTTGACGGCCAGCAACCGGTCCCCGACGAGATGCACCTCGTCCGTGGCGACGCGCCCCGAGGCCAGCAGGTCGGCGGTGCCGGGGTCGAGGCCCAGGCCGAGGACGTGCCGGCCCTCCGCGTCGGCGGGCAGCGACAGCAGGCGGTGGGCTTCGTCGTTGGCGAGCACCAGGGTGCCCTCGTCGTCGACGATGAGCACGCCCTCACGGACGGCGTGCAGGACGGCGTCGTGGTGTTCGTACATCCGGGTCATCTCATGCGGCCCGAGCCCGTGGGTCTGGCGCAGCAGGCGGCGGCTCACCAGCGCGGCTCCCGCGGTGGCCAGGGCGAGCGCGACCGCAGCGGCGGACACCACGAGAGGCAGCTGACGGTCGGCCGTACCCCCGACGTTCTTGGTCGTGATGCCCGCCGACACCAGGCCGACGACCCTGCCGTCGGCCGGATCCGTGACCGGCACCACCGCCTGCACCAGCGGTCCGAGGGTGCCGTCGATCTCCTCGGTCACGGCCTCACCGGCCAGCGCCGGGGCCAGGGTGCCGACGAACTCCCTGCCGATGCGGTCCGGCTTGGGATGCGTGTAGCGGATCCCCTCGGTGTTCATCACGACGATGAAGTCGACCTTCGACCGCCGGCGGGCCGCCTCGGCACGCGGCTGGAGCGCGGCCGTGGGATCGGAACTCTCCAGTGCCTCGATGACACCGGGCGAGTTGGCGAAGGTCTCCGCGACGGCGAGCGAGCGGTTGCGGGCCTCCTGCGTCGTGTCGTGCCGGACCTGCAGCACGAGCGCCACGACGGCCGCCACGACCAGCAGCAGCACGATCACCACGACCAGCAGGAACACCTGACCGGCGACGCTGCGGCCGCCCAGCACCGATCGCAGCCCCGTCACCGGCTGCCGCCGCGCCGGACCCGTCTTGGGCCGCTGTCGCGCGGACGGCGCAGCGCCGGGGCGCAGGGGCGACCGGGTTCCGGATCGACCCGGGAGTCGGACCATGTGCCATGTCTACACTGCGCGGCTCCGCGAGGCGAGGGGCGTCGCCCGTGGCGGCAACGGGCCCTCACCGTTTCATCACTTCTCGCCCGAGGGGCCGTTCCCGCACACCGTACGACGGACTCAGCCGCCCAGGGACCGCGCCAGCTCCGTCGTCGCCCGGGCGATCTCGCCGTCCTCGTCGGACATCAGCCGTCCGAGCTCGTCCCGCCGGGCCCGCACCGCCTGGCGTGCCGCGCGCTCCCACACCACGGGGTTCTCCCGGTGGTTCAGCAGCTTCGGGTAGACGGCGGCGGTGCTCTCCCACTGCCGGGCGTCGGCGATGCACTTGAGGAGCTGGATGATCTGGGCGCGGACGGTCACCTGCGGCAGCTTCGCCAGCTCCCACAGGAACGGGACCGTCGCCGCCGTCGCCTGCTCCACGACGAAGCCGAACTGGCAGATCCGTTTCCTCAGGTCCTCGAAGGCGCACCGGGCCGTCTCGGCGTCACCCCAGGCGATGCCGTTCAGCAGGACCGGAATGGCCGCCGCCGAGCCCGTGGAGTCCTGGATGTCGCCCCACGGCACACGGTCCAGTGCCGTCAGTGGCGTGGTGCGGGCCACCCCGGTCGGGGCGTCGGGGCGCTCGCTGCTCGGGTGTTCCGTCGAAGCGCTGCGCATGGCGAGAGGCCTTTCCGCGGCAGTCGGGTCAGAGGGGCGGTCGAGTGGTGGGCGGGCAGGAGTAGGGAGGCGGGGTCAGGGGGAAGCGCGTGGGCAGCTTGGCCCAGACGGTCTTGCCGGCCGGGGGAGTGGGGGCCCACCCCCAGGCGTCCGACAGGGCGTCGACGATGCACAGCCCCCGGCCGCTCTCCTCCAGGGCGACGCCGGCCGGCGCGCACAACGGCGGGCGGTCGTCGCCGTCGGAGACCGTGACCAGAAGGTGCGTCGGTTCCAGGACGAAGCCGAGCCGGATCTCCGCGGCGGCCCCCTTGCGCGAGGGCGCCGGCGCCGCGTGCGTCGCGGCGTTCGCGGCGAGCTCGGTGACGACCAGCGTGGTGTCGTCGCAGCAGTGGTCGAGCGACCACGTGTGCAACGTGTCCCGGGTGAAGGACCGGGCCCGGGCGAAACCCTCCCGGCTGCACTCCACGCGCAGCGCGGCCGAGGCGGCCAGGGCGCCCGCGTACTGCGGCGGCGTCCCCGGCACCGACGGCGGTGCCCCGTACGGCGTCGTCGTGTCCGGACCCGGCGACGGGTCGTGGCGCGGTCCGGGTGCGCCGGTGCGCGCCCCGGCCTCGCCGGGCTGCCGGAGCACGGGCTGCGCAGGTGATGACACGGCATCTCCCCGATGCGACGTCAGGACGGGGCGCCAGCACGGGGGTTGACGCCGCAGCTATTATCCACGCTGACGGCGCTCGCGTGCAATTGCACGAGAAATTGCGTGAGATTCAAGCCGAGGCGGGTACGCAAGCCGAGGCGTGAAGCCGAGGCGGGTCCGGCCGAAGGGACGGGACCCGGCTCGGCCCGACGGCCGGGCACACCGCGCGGCGGGGAACGAGAACAGCAAGGAGACTGCGGTGCCACCAGTCAGGAACGGAGTGCAGGCAAGCTCGTTGGACGCCTGCTGGATCAAGAGCCGGCACAGCAACGCCGAGGGCAACTGCGTCGAGGTGGCCCCCCTCGTGGACGGGGGGATCGCGGTCCGCAACTCCCGTGACCCCGACGGGCCCGCGCTTGTCTACACGGCGGCGGAGGTGGCGGCCTTCCTGGCCGGGGCGAAGGACGGCGAGTTCGACCACCTGGTCTGAGAGGCCCTTCCCGGTCGAGTCGGCGCGCAGGAAGCGGAGCTCAACCCGTCTTTTCTGCACGGCTGTTGCGGGCGGATGCGTGAAGGCCCGGTGAAGTGCGATAGTGTAAGTCGCCCTTGTGCCGGTCTCGCTGGGAGTCAGGATGTCCGCCGCGTCGCATCGCATCTCCCGTCTGGAACCCTACCTGGACAGGCCCGAGCCGGCGCCGACTCTGCTCAAGATGCTGGTCGGTGTGCAGCTCGCGGGCTTCCGTGAGGATGCCGGGCTGGCCCAGGACCAGGCGGCGCGCGCAGTCGGCTTCAGTGCCGCGAAGCTGTCCCGCATCGAGTCGGGCAAGGGCCGCCGCCCTCCGACGGAGAACGACGTCCGTGCGCTGCTCCAGCTGTACGGCACCGACGACTACGAGGCATCGGTGCTGCTCAAACTGCTGCAGCGCGCAGGCGAGCCGGGCTGGTGGCAGCGCTACGACAAGCGGCTGATGCCCGAGTGGTTCGACCGCCTGGTCGGCTTGCAGGAGGCCGCCGCCACCATCCGTACCTTCGAGATCCAGTACGTCCCCGGTCTGCTGCAGACACCCGCCTACACCAGGGCCGTGGTCGAGCGCGGTCTGCCGAACGCCCCGGCGAGCGAGGTCGAGCGACGCGTCGAACTGCGCCGGCACCGGGCCCGGTTGCTGCTGCGCTCCGACGCGCCCCAGCTGTGGGCGGTCATCGACGAGTCGGTGCTGCTGCGCGTGCTCGGGTCCCCCGAGGTGATGCGTGAACAGCTCGGCCACCTCATCGAGATGGCCGAGCGTCCCAACGTGACGCTGCAGGTCGTGCCGTTGAGCGTCACCAACGCCTCGGCGCCCGCCATTCCGATCACCTATCTGCGCTTCGGCGGCCTCGACCTGCCCGACGTGGTCTACCTGGAGCACATCAAGAGCGCGAACTTCCTCGAGGACCGTGACGAGACGGAGGAGTACCGGATCGCGCTCGACCGTCTCGCCGACGAGGCGCTCAAGCCCCGGGACAGCCTCGAACTGCTCCGCCAGACGATGGAGCAGCGCTACCCCTGACGCGAAACCGCCCCTCGGCGGGGTGACGCGAGAGCGTCCCCGGCGGGGGGCGCACGTCTGCCCGTGGCGGCGGGAGCGTGCAGGGGGAGGACGCGGAACTGCCTCACGCCGGCGACCGGTCCGGCGAGAGGCAGTGAGAGGGGGGTGGAGCGGCCGGCTCAGCCGTCCAGGGGCAGGCGTCCCACGCCGCCGAACTCGATCCACTCGTGCGTGAGCTGACGGGGCGCCACCTCCGTGTCCGGGCGCCACTCGGACACCTCCACCAGGCCCGGCTCCAGGATCTCCAGACCCTCGAAGTACGCCTCGACGTCCTTCGGTTCGCGCACCCGGCCCCAGTTCCCCTGGGTTGCCTGGGCCATGAAGTCCGTGACGAACTTGCGGACCTCCGGGTCCTCGCTGACCAGCTGGCACATCACCATGAAACTGCCGGGGGCGAGCCGTTCCCGCACGCGGCGGGCGACCGCGAGAGGGCCGTCGGTGTCGCTGTCCGGGATGCAGTGGAACACCGAGTTGAACAGCACGCACACCGGCTCGTCGAAGTCGATCAGCCGCTTGGTGTCCGCGTGGCCGAAGATCAGGTCCGTCTCGCGCATGTCCGCGTGGATCACGGTCGTGCGCTCGTCCTGCTCCAGCAGGGCCCGGCCGTGGACCAGCACCATCGGGTCGTTGTCCACGTAGACCACGTGGGTGCTGGGATCGATGCGCTGGGCGACCTGGTGCACGTTCTCCTGGGTGGGCAGACCGGACCCGTGGTCCAGGTACTGCCGGATGCCGTACTCCTCGGAGAGGGTCTTCACGACCCGCTGGAGGAAGCGGCGGTTGTTCAGCGCGAGGCGGCGGGTGCTCGGCACGACCTTGTCGAGCTGCTCGCAGGCGGCGCGGTCGGCCGCGTAGTTGTCCTTGCCGCCCAGGTAGTAGTCGTACATGCGTGCTGCCGTCGGCACGTTCGCGTCGATCTCGGTGGACAGCTTGTTCTCGGAATGCATCGTCGTTCCCCCTGCAGGGTGCCGCGCCAACGGACTGGCTGGACAGGAAGTACATCCTAGGGAGCGGGAGTTGGGCCGTGCCAGCCCAGTGGGGAAGTGCCCACGATCGAACGAGCGGATGATGGGCACGAGCATGGCCGTTCGTCTGGTTTGCGAGGTTTCGCGTGCCGGCGGGTCGACCGCATCACGAACCCGTGGGATGCGCGCAGCGCCCCTACGGCGCCGGCGGACCCCGGCCGGCGCGTACCGACCTGCACCGGCGTGACGGCGGCGCCGTACGGGATGCGGAGCCCGACCCGGACGGCGAGGCGGTGCCGAAGGCGGCGGAGTACCTCGCGATCCGCCGGACCGGCACCATGGCCCGCAGCCTGGCCGCTAACCTGGAAGAGCGAGGATCGACCGGGCACCGCCGGTGGGTGCACACCGTCGTCCCCACGGCCCGGCCGCCGGCCCAGGAGATGACCATGGGTGACTACTACGACCTCGGTACCCACAGCCGCCCCGTCACCACCACGTCGCCCGAGGCGCAGACCTGGTTCGATCGCGGCCTGATCTGGACGTACGGCTTCCACCACGAGGAGGCCGTCGCCTGCTTCGAGAAGGCCGCCGAGGCGGATCCGGAGTGCGCGATGGCGTACTGGGGGATCGCCTACGCACTCGGCCCCAACTACAACAAGCCCTGGGAAGCCTTCGACGGCGACGAGCTCGTGCGCACCGTGGACCGCACGCACGCCGCGGTGGAACGGGCCCACGAGAAGGCCGCTCGTACCACCCCCGTCGAACAGGCCCTCATCGGTGCGCTGCGGGCCCGCTACCCGCAGGCGGAGGCCGCCGAGGACTGCTCGGTGTGGAACGAGCCCTACGCGGACGCGATGCGCGGGGTGTACGAACTGGCACCCGGCGACCCCGACATCGCCGCCCTGCACGCCGACGCGCTGATGAACCTCACGCCCTGGCGGCTGTGGGACATCAGGACCGGCCGGCCGGCCGAGGGCGCCCGGACCACGGAGGCGGAGGCGGTGCTGGACGCCGCCCTCGCCACGGACGCCGGCGCCGTGCACCCCGGGGTCCTGCACCTGTACATCCACCTGATGGAGATGTCCCCGGCACCGGAGCGGGCCCTCGTCGTCGCCGACCGGCTGAGCGGCCTCGTGCCCGACGCCGGGCACCTGCGGCACATGCCCTCGCACCTCGACGTCCTATGCGGCGACTACCGCCGGGTCGTCGCCGCGAACAGCGACGCGATCGCCGCCGACGAGAAGTACCGCCGGCGTGCCGGCGCGATGAACTTCTACACCCTCTACCGGGTGCACAACCACCACTTCCGGATCTACGGCGCCATGTTCCTCGGCCAGGCCCGCGTCGCCCTCGACTCGGCCGCCGAGCTGGAGGCCGCCGTACCCGAGGAGCTGCTCCGCGTGCAGAGCCCGCCCATGGCCGACTGGCTGGAGGGCTTCCTGGCCATGCGCGTCCACGTGCTGATCCGCTTCGGCCGCTGGGAGGACATCCTCGACCTGCCGGCCCCCGCCGATCCGGAGCTCTACGCGGTGACCACCGCGATGCACCACTACGCGCGCGGCGTCGCCCTGTCCGCCACCGGCGAGGTCGACCGTGCCGAGGCCGAGCGCGAGCTGTTGCGGGCTGCGGTGGGCCGGGTGCCCGAGACGCGGATGCTCTTCAACAACACCTGCCACGACATCCTCGCGATCGCCTCCGCGATGCTGGACGGGGAGCTGGAGTACCGCAAGGGCGACCACGACCGCGCCTTCGCCGCCCTGGAGCGCTCGATCGAACTGGACGACGGCCTCCCCTACGACGAGCCGTGGGGCTGGATGCAGCCCACCCGCCACGCGTACGGGGCGCTGCTGCTGGAGCAGGGACGTGTCGAGGAGGCCGAGGCCGTCTACCGTGCCGATCTCGGCCTGGACGACACCCTGCCCCGGCCCCTGCAACACCCCGGCAACGTCTGGGCGTTGCACGGCTTCCACGAATGCCTGGTGCGCACCGGGAAGACCGGCGAGGCGGCGTTGGTCGCCCACCAGCTCACGATGGCGACGGCGCTGGCCGACGTGCCGGTCCGGGCGTCCTGTTTCTGTCGCCCGGAGCCCGCGGAGACGGCCGGCGGGTGCTGCCTCTGACGCCCGCGGCCGGCGGTCCGGCAGGGGCGGCACGTTTGAGCCGCCCGGGTGCGGTCACTCGTACCACCGACCCCGCAGTCGGACACGACTTGGAGTGAACGAACCGTGGCTGAAGAGCAGAAGGCCAAGGCGAAGGCCGAGCAGGCCAAGGGCAAGGCCAAGGAGACGATCGGCCGCGCGGTGGGCAACGAGCGGCTGACGACCGAGGGCCGTGCCGAGCAGTCCAAGGGCGACGCGCGGCAGGCCAAGGAGAAGACGAAGGACGTCTTCAAGCACTGAGTTTTCATGCGCACGACCGGGTGCCGTGTCCCTTGCCGGGACACGGCACCCGGTCGTGTGTGAGCCGGGTCCGCACGCACGGAGGCAAGGGGCCCGCACGCCCCGCACCCCCGTACGCCGGAGCCGTCCCACCGGACCGGATCCGCGGAGGTCAGACCGCCGGAGCCGGGTAGGTCGGGTACTCCACGCCGGAGACGTGCTGCACGACGCGGATGACCTGGCACGAGTAGCCGAACTCGTTGTCGTACCACAGGTAGAGGATCGCGTTGTCCCCGTCGACCTTGGTGGCACCGGCGTCGACGATCGAGGCGTGGCGCGAGCCGATGAAGTCGCTGGAGACCGCGTCGGGGGCCGTGGTGAAGTCGATCTGGCGCTTGAGCGGCGAGGTCAGGGAGACCTCGCGGAGGTGGTCGAGGACCTCCTCGCGGGTGGTCTCACGGCCGAGCCGCAGGCTGAGGATCGCGATGGAGACGTCCGGCACCGGCACCCGGATCGAGCTGCCGGTGATCGGCGCCTTGAGGTCGGGCAGCGCCTTGGCGACGGCGGAGGCGGCACCGGTCTCGGTGATGACCATGTTGAGCGGCGCGGACCGGCCGCGGCGGTCGGCCTTGTGGTAATTGTCCAGCAGGTTCTGGTCGTTGGTGAACGAGTGCACGGTCTCCACGTGGCCGCGCTCGACCCCGAACTCGTCGTCCATCGCCTTCAGCGGCGGCACGATCGCGTTCGTGGTGCAGGACGCGCAGGACAGGATCCGCTCGTCCGGCTTGATCGTGTCGTGGTTGACGCCGTGCACGATGTTCGGCACGTCGCCCTTGCCCGGCGCGGTCAGCACGACCTTGTCGACGCCCGGGCGCAGGTGCTGCGACAGGCCCGCGCGGTCGCGCCACTTGCCGGTGTTGTCGATCAGGATGGCGTTCTTGATGCCGTACGCCGTGTAGTCGACCTCGGACGGGTCGTTCGCGTAGATCACCTTGATGGCGTTGCCGTTGGCGACGATGGTGCTGTTCGCCTCGTCGACGGTGATCGTGCCCTGGAACTGGCCGTGGATCGAGTCCCGGCGCAGCAGTGAGGCGCGCTTGACGATGTCCTGCTCCCCGCCGCCGCGCACCACGATGGCACGCAGGCGCAGGCCGTTGCCCGAGCCGGCCTTCTCGATGAGGAGCCGGGCCACGAGCCGGCCGATGCGGCCGAAGCCGTAGAGGACGACGTCGCGTCCCTCGCGGCGCTCGATCTTGTCGGCGCCGGTGGCCCCGGCCACGGCCTCGGCCGTGAACTCGGCGACCGACAGTCCGCGGTCGTCCTCGCGGTAGGTCGCGGCGAGCATGCCGATGTCGATCTGCGAGGGCCCGAGGTCGAGCTCGGCGAGGGCCTTCAGGAAGGGCAGCGTCTCGGTGACGGAGAGCTCCGCGCCCGCGATCTGCCGGGCGAACCGGTGGGTCTTGAGGATGCTGACCACCGACTTGTTCACCAGGGAGCGGCTGTGCAGCAGGACCGTCACGTCCCGCTCCCGGTGCAGCTTCCCGATGATCGGGATCATCGACTCCGCGATCTCCTCGCGGTTCTTCCAGTTGGTGAACGAGTCGTCGTTGACAGTCACGAGTCCATCTTTCGAGCTAGGCGGCGCTCATATGTTAAACCGTCGATTTCCCGATCATGAAGGGGGTGCCTCCGGGGAGCCGGCGGGCCCCCTTCCGGCGATCTCCACGCGCCTTCGGCGACCCGTCCTGAGACCATCGGATCCGGTCCTCCCCGTGAAGGAGACGCGCATGGACTTCGACAGCGTGGCCGAGGAGCTGTACGCCCGGCGGCCGGAGGAATTCGTCGCCGCCCGCGCCTCCGCCGTGGCCTCCGCGCGCTCCGCCGGTGACCGGGACCTGGCGCGGCGGATCGGCGCCCTGCGCAAGCCCAGCCTCGCCGCCTGGGTCAGCAACCTGCTGGTCCGCAGCAACCCCGGCGAGGTCGAGCCCCTGCTGAGACTGGGCGAGGGGCTGCGCCGCGCCCACCGGGACCTGGACGGCGAGCAGCTGCGCGAACTGAGTCGCCGGCAGCACGCTCTCGTGCGCGCCCTGTCCGCCCAGGCCAGGCAGCTCGCCCAGGAAGCCGGCCATCCCGTAGGCGAGGGCGTGCTGCGCGAGGTCGAGAACACCCTGCACGCCGTCCTGGCCGACCCGGAGGCCGCCGAGAGGTGGGCCGCGGGCCTGCTGGACAAACCGCTGAACGCCGCTGTCGGCTTTCCCGCGGCACCCGAAGGCGCCGGGCCGCGGCGCCCGGCGGCCCGGTCCGCGTCCACGGCCGGGACCGCCTCCGCGCCTGCGCAGTCCCGCCCGGACAGGAAGGCGGAGCAGCGGCGGCGGCAGCAGCTCACCGAGGCTCGTGAGGCCGCCGAGGCCGCCGAGGTGGAGCTGCGGACCCTGCGGGGGGAGGCGGACGCCGCCGACCGGGCCGCGCAGGAGGCCGAGGAGCGCCTCGACCGGATCCAGCGACGCGTCGGCGAGCTCACCGAGGAACTGGAACGCGCCAGGAACGAGCACCAGCAGGCGCGGTTCGCCGAGCGCACGGCCCGCGAGGAGGCCCGCACGGCCGGTCGCCGCCTCCGTGAAGCCGACCGCAAGGCCGCGGCGGCGGCCGCCCGGCTGGCCCGCCTGACCTCCCCGGACGCGTGAACCCCGCGGGCGTCCACGGCGCTGCGCGGCGTCCCGCGCGTCTCTCGCCCCGATCATGTCCGCGTGACCCGGCTCACATCGGCTGGCGGTCCCGTCCCCCCGCCGCCTCACTCGCCCGACACCGAAATTGAACCGTTCGTTTTCTTGAGCCGTTCGTGTTTGTGCGGCTAGGTTGTGCCGCATGACCGCATCCGGGACCCCGACCACCGCCGAGGAGCTGCGTGGCGCCGGCCTGCGGGTGACGGCCGCCCGCGTCGCGCTGCTCGAGGCCGTGCGGGAGGGCGACCACCTCGGCGCCGAAGCCATCGCCACCGAGGTGCGCGGCCGCGTCGGCCACATCTCGGTCCAGGCCGTCTACGAGGGGCTCCACGCCCTCACCGCGGCCGGACTCGTGCGCCGCCTGGACCCGCCCAACAGTCCGGCCCTCTACGAGGGGCGGGTCGGCGACAACCATCACCATCTGGTGTGCCGGTCGTGCGCCGCCGTGGCCGACGTCGACTGCGCGGTCGGCCACGCCCCCTGCCTGACCGCGTCCGACGACCGGGGCTTCGCCGTCGACGAGGCCGAGGTCATCTACTGGGGCCTGTGCCCCGCCTGCTCCACCGCCCGCAGTTCCTGAGCACGTGATCCACCGAACACCGTGATCCACCCGAGCACCGCGATCCACCCCGTCCGGAAGGATTTCCATGACTGAGAACCACGACGCGATCGTCACCGACCCCAAGTCGGCGGAAGCGGGAGGCGGTTGCCCCGTGGCGCACGACCGCGCCCTGCACCCGACGCAGGGCGGCGGCAACCGCCAGTGGTGGCCCGAGCGGCTCAACCTGAAGATCCTCGCCAAGAACCCCGAGGTGGCCAACCCGCTCGGTGAGGACTTCGACTACGCGAAGGCCTTCCAGGCGCTCGACCTCGCCGCCGTCAAACGCGACATCGCCGAGGTGCTCACGACCTCGCAGGACTGGTGGCCGGCCGACTTCGGCAACTACGGCCCACTGATGATCCGCATGGCCTGGCACAGCGCCGGCACCTACCGGATCAGCGACGGCCGGGGCGGCGCCGGCGCCGGACAGCAGCGGTTCGCCCCGCTCAACAGCTGGCCGGACAACGGCAACCTCGACAAGGCCCGCCGGCTGCTGTGGCCCGTGAAGAAGAAGTACGGCCAGAGCATCTCCTGGGCCGACCTCATGATCCTCACCGGCAACGTGGCCCTGGAGCAGATGGGCTTCGAGACCTTCGGCTTCGCCGGTGGCCGCGAGGACGTCTGGGAGCCGGAGGAGGACGTCTACTGGGGCCCCGAGACCACCTGGCTCGACGACAAGCGCTACTCGGGCGACCGCGACCTGGAGAACCCGCTCGGCGCGGTCCAGATGGGCCTCATCTACGTCAACCCCGAGGGCCCGAACGGCAACCCGGACCCGCTCGCCGCGGCCCGCGACATCCGTGAGACGTTCCGCCGCATGGCGATGAACGACGAGGAGACCGTCGCCCTGATCGCCGGCGGCCACACCTTCGGCAAGACCCACGGCGCCGGCCCCGCCGACCACGTCGGCGCCGACCCCGAGGCCGCCTCCATGGAGGAGCAGGGCCTGGGCTGGCGCAGCACCTACGGCACGGGCAAGGGCGGCGACGCCATCACCTCCGGCCTGGAGGTCACCTGGACGGCCACGCCCACGCAGTGGAGCAACGGCTTCTTCAAGAACCTCTTCGAGTTCGAGTACGAGCTGGAGCAGAGCCCGGCCGGCGCCCACCAGTGGGTCGCCAAGGACGCCCCGGAGATCGTGCCCGACGCGCACGACCCGTCGAAGAAGCACCGCCCGAAGATGCTCACCACCGACCTCGCGCTGCGCTTCGACCCGATCTACGAGCCCATCTCCCGCCGGTTCTACGAGAACCCCGACCAGTTCGCGGACGCCTTCGCCCGCGCCTGGTTCAAGCTGACCCACCGCGACATGGGTCCCAAGTCCCTCTACCTCGGCCCGGAGGTGCCGCAGGAGACCCTGCTGTGGCAGGACCCGCTGCCCGAAGCCGAGGGCGAGACCATCGACGCCGAGGACATCGCCGTCCTCAAGACCAAGCTGCTGGAGTCGGGCCTGTCCGTCGCGCAGCTGGTGTCCACCGCCTGGGCGTCGGCGTCGACCTTCCGCGGCAGCGACAAGCGCGGCGGTGCCAACGGCGCCCGCATCCGCCTGGAGCCGCAGCGCGGCTGGGAGGTCAACGAGCCCGACGAGCTGGCGCGGGTCCTGCGCGTCCTGGAGGGCATCCGGCAGGAGTTCAACTCCGGCGCCGGCGCCAAGAGGGTCTCCCTGGCCGACCTGATCGTCCTCGGTGGTTCCGCCGCCGTCGAGAAGGCCGCCAAGGAAGCCGGCTTCCAGGTGGAGGTGCCCTTCGTCGCGGGCCGGGTGGACGCCACCGAGGAGCACACCGACGCCGAGTCGTTCGAGGCGCTCGAGCCGACCGCCGACGGGTTCCGCAACTACCTCGGCAAGGGCAACCGCCTGCCGGCCGAGTACCTGCTGCTGGACCGGGCCAACCTGCTGACGCTGAGCGCTCCCGAGATGACCGTGCTGGTCGGCGGTCTGCGCGTGCTGGGCGCCAACTACCAGAAGTCCCAGCTCGGTGCCTTCACCAGGACGCCCGGCTCGCTGACGAACGACTTCTTCGTCAACCTGCTGGACCTGGGCATCACCTGGAAGGCCACGACCGAGGACCAGACGACGTTCGAGGGGCGCGACGCCGCCACCGGCGAGGTCAAGTGGGCCGGCTCCCGCGCCGACCTGGTCTTCGGCTCCAACTCCGAGCTGCGCGCGCTCGCCGAGGTCTACGCGAGCGACGACGCCAAGGAGAAGTTCGTCAAGGACTTCGTCGCGGCCTGGGTCAAGGTCATGAACCTGGACCGGTTCGACCTGGTCTGATCCCACCCGCCTGACAGGACGCCCCGGGCCGCGGCCCGGGGCGTCCCACGTTCCCGGGGACTCGGCCTGATGTCCCGTCAACTGCCCGTCCGAGTAAGGAAATCGCCTAGCGCAGGCCATGAAACGGCAAGGGGGGCAGCCCGGTCCGGGATCGGGCATACGTTCGGGTCGTGAACACAGTTCCCGCTTCCCATGACGGCTCCGGTCGCGCACCGCATCCGGTTCCCCCTGCCCGGCCCACCGGCCGCCGCGCCCTGCTGCGCACCGCACTCACCGGCGCGGCGGTCCTCGGCGCCGGCCTCGCCGCCGGGCCGGCCACCGCCGCCCCCGGCCGGGACACGCCCACGCGTCCCGCCACTCCCGCCGCAGCCTGGCGTGAACTGGTCGCGGGCAACCGCCGCTGGCGCGCCTTCCGGGAGCGCCACCCGCACGAGGACCCCGCGACCCGCCGGACCCTGGCCGTCGGCCAGCACCCCTTCGCGGTCGTGCTCGGCTGCATCGACTCGCGCGTCCCCCCGGAGCTGGTCTTCGACCAGGGCCTCGGCGATCTCATGACGGTGCGCACCGCCGGCGAGGTCCTGGACGAGGCCGTCCTCGGCAGCGTCGCCTACGGGGTGCTGGAGCTCGGCATACCCCTGGTCGTCGTCCTCGGGCACCAGTCCTGCGGCGCGGTCCGCGCGGCCGTCGAGGCCGACGCGTCCGGGACCCGGCTGCCGGCCCACATGCAGTACCTGGTCGACCGGATCAGCCCGGCCATCGACCGCGCCGAGCAGGGCGAGGCGCGGATCGACGCCACCGTGGACGCCAACGTCGGGCTGGTCCGCTCCCGGCTCGCCGCTGAACCGGAACTGGCCGCCGAGGCCGCCGCAGGACGTCTCGCGATCGTCGGCGCCCGTTACGAACTGAGCAACCAGGCCGTCCACCGCCTCGCCTGAGCCCGTCCCGTCCCTCCGGTCCACCGTCTCGTCCGAGCCCGGCCCGGTCCGCCGCACCGACCGGCGGACCGGGCCGCACCGTCACACCTGGAGCGGGTTGTACCGCGTGGCCGCCATCAGGTACCAGGCGGTCGCGCCCGTGTGCCGGTACGGGTAGTAGCCGAAGCCGAACCCGGTGTCGAGCGGACTGCTCGCGGACACCACCCCGCTCCGCTCCGGCAACGCCCCGCCACCGACGGTCTGGCCCGCGCCCAGCAGGTCCTGGGCCTTCTCGGCCGAGGCGATCAGCCGCCGGGCACGCGCCTCGTCACCACGTGCCCCGCGGTCCCGCAGGGCGAGGGCGAGGTGGGCGGTCCCCTCGAACCACACGCCGTTGCGGTCGGGCCTGGGCTGCCCGGACGCGATGGGCGCGTCCTCGTCCGCCAGCAGGCTCGCCGAACTGAAGGTGACGCCCTCGTACGACTGGCCTGCGGGGACCGTGCTGTTGGTGCGCCCGGAGTGGTCGAGGACGGCCAGCTCGGCCGCCGCCCAGTCCAGGGAGCGGGAGTGGCGCCGGGAGCCGAGCGCGAGGTGGGTCCAGGTCTGGGTGTCCTCCGGGATCGGGGACCTGTTCACCGTCTCCCCGTCGTTGGTGCCGGTGTAGAAGAAGCCGCCGGACGGCTCCCACATCCGCCGGACGAACGCCTCGGCCCGCCCGCGCCGCTCCCGCCACACCCGGTCGCCGGTGAGCCGTGCCAGCCGCCCGAACAGGCAGATCAGGTCGGTGTTGTGCTCGGTGGAGGTGAAGGGCAGCTTCTGGTTCGCCCCGTCCACCCCGAACTTGTATCCGCCCAGCGGTTCGTCGGTGCGGCCGGTCCGCTCGATCCACTCGCCGATGCGCACGGCCCCCGTGAGGAAGCGGCGCGCCCCGGTGCGCCGGGCGAGGGCGCTCAGCGCGATGCCGGCCCAGGCCATGTCGCCCACGGCGGTGCCGGTGAAGCCGAACTGGGTGCCGACGTTGGCCGTGCCGTCGGCCCGGACGAACCCGTCCGGCTGTGGTGTGCCGTCGTAGAAGGTGTACGGACCGGTGTTGTAGGCCTGGCGCAGCCTGCCGTCGTCGTACGCCGGGTCGTGCAGCTGGGCGTACAGCAGGGCGTCGCCCAGGATCCGGGCGCGGATCTGCCCGGTGCGGGTGCGGGTGGCCAGGTGGGCCAGGATCGCCAGGGCGTTGTCGTAGGTGAAGGCGGTGCTGAACAGGCCGGCCTGGTCGGTGTAGCTCTGGGTGAGGCGGACGGCGCCGTGGTCGGGGTAGGCGTCCATGGCGGCGGCGAGGAAGGCGTGCCCTCGGGCCGGGGCCGAGGCACGGCTCGGGCCGGGGGGACCGGCCGCCAGGGCCTGCCCGGAGCCGGCGGCGGTGAGAGCCGCGGCGCCGAGGCCGAGTCCGGCACCGATGAGCGAACGCCGGCCGAGGGCCGGGCCTTGTCTGCCAGTCATGGATCTCCCTTTGAGAGCGCTCTCAACGATGGCCGCCATTGTGCTGGCGGCGGGGAGAGGGGTCAACGACCGGTGCCGGCCCGAAAGTTCGCCAGGGGCGACGGAATCACTCGCAGACGATCTCGTCGCGCGGCGCGTAGTGGGTGCGGTAGGGCTCGCGGCGCACTTCGCGGCCGTTGTCGTGGAAGACGCGCTCCACCGTGACGTCGAACCCCTCGAGCGGGGTCTGCGGCACGCATTCCTTGTCGTGGCTCACGTGTCTGCCCGGCTTCTTCACCGCCGTACGCGGGCCCGTCTCCGAGGTCACCTCGTCGTACTTGCGGGTGCCGAGGAAGCTGACGGTCACGGACGTGTCCGTCGATTCGGCGTGGATGTACAGGGCCTTGCCGGAGTCGTTGGTGAACCGCAGGTCCAGGCTGCCCCAGGCGACCGTCGCCTCGCGGCCCTCCGGGTAGCGCTCGATGTAGAACGAGTGCGCACCGTGCTCCACGGGCTTGACGCCGGCGAAGAACAACGCGTTGTAGACCGTCGTCGCCACGGACGAGACGCCGCCGCCGGACGCCTTGGTGTACTTGTCGTCCAGGATGATGATCCCGTCGACGAAACCGTTGGCCTCGGTGCGTTCCCCGACCGTCCGGTTGAAGCTCCAGGTCTCGCCCGGCCCGACGAGCGAGCCGTTGATCAGTTCGACGGCCCGGCCGATGTTCTTCGTGCGGTACCCGGCCGGTTCGAAGTCGACGGTGAAGGAGGACATCGTCTGCGTCAGTCCCAGCTCCGCGGCGTTCTCCCGGGTCACCTCGGGCCGGGTGGTGCGGACGTCCACCGTGCCCGCGCGACCGTCGCCCGACGCGGTGAGCAGCGGCAGGACGGCCTTGCCCAGTGCCTTGTCGGTGACCTCGTGGCCGAGCGTGGCGTCCTTGGCGATCACGGCCTTGTCGCCTTCGGGGCGCAGTTCGGCGTCGGCGGCGGTCGTGGTGATCCGGTCCAGCGGCCGGGCCACGGCCGGGTCCTCGCGCAGGCCCTCGGTGTCGAGCCGGGGCCTCAGCCGGCCGCTGTCGTCCGGTCTCATGGCCAGGTGCTCTCCCAGGACCTTCTGCGGCACCGTGAACCGCTCACCGGCCGCGGTGAGCGTGACGGGCGCCGACATGGCGGGCTCGGCGAAGGTGCGCACCGCCCGGCGTACCTCGCCGGCCGTGACCTGGGGCCGGGTCTCCCGGACGGGCAGGGCGGTGGCCGTGCGGGTGTCGCCCCGCAGGAAGGAGGCGCGCAGGGCGCCGACCGCCGCGTCCACGTCGAGGGCGTAGCCGGTGCGCGGTGCGACCTGCTCGACCCGTCCGTCGCCGAACCCGACGGCACCCTCGCGGACCTTCTGGTCCAGCCCCTTCGCGAGCCGACCGAGGGCGGCACGGGTCCTGCCCTCGTCGACGCGCGCGACCGGTTCGACGTCGCCGCCCGACCGGAAGAGTCCCCGGAACACACTGACCGGGTCGGTGCCGCTGCGTGCGGCCCGGTCGACGGTCTTCTGGACGTCCCAGGAGAGCCCCGCGCGCCGCGGATCGACCGTCCCGATGCGGTCGCCGACCGTCACGGGCAGGTCCCGGGCCCCGGCGGCGCCGAGGTGCCGTTCCAGTGCGCGCACCGCCTCCGCACGGCTGAGCCCCCCGATGTGAACGCCGCGCACGGTCGTGCCCGAGTCGATCTCGCCTCCCGTGACCACCAGCCCGGCCAGGTAGAGGCCGCCGAAGCCCAGGGCCAGCGTGCCGCCGGCCAGGGCGAGGGACGGGACGGAGGCTATTCGAGGGCGCATGGGTCTCCAGACGATCGGGTGCGAAGGCGCACCCGGTGACGCGACGCTGCTGCGGGCAAACGACTCAAACCTACCCACACACCGGCGGCGGAACGGTATGGCGTAGACCACTTATGCCCGAGATCGTTCCGGAACGATCCCCGGCAGGCGGCCGGGCGCCCCGGACACGGAGTGGTAACGGCGAACAACTGTCCGGTGGTCGGCGCGGTCTGGTCCGGCATGAAGATCTCATTTCTGATCCACAACGCCTACGGGATCGGAGGGACGATCACCACCACGTTCAACCTGGCCGCCGCCCTGGCCGAGCGGCACGACGTGGAGGTCGTCTCCGCGTTGCGCCACCGGGAGCGCCCCCGGCTGACCCCCGCCCCGGAGGTGCGGCTGCGGGCGCTGGTCGACCTGCGCACGGAGGCGGACCATCCGCTGCACCGCAAGCCCGCACGGGTGTACCCGGCCGCCGAGTACCGCCACCACCAGTACAGCGAGCTCACCGACCAGCGCATCGGCGAGCACCTCGGGGCGCTCGACGCCGACGTCGTCATCGGCACCCGCCCGGGGCTCAACGTGCACATCTCCCACCAGGCGCCGCGGGAGGTGCTGCGCGTCGGCCAGGAGCACCTCACCCTCGACAACCACTCGCCGCGCCTGCGCACCGCCCTGCGGCGCGCGTACCGCCGGCTCGACGTGATCACCACCGTCACGGAAGCGGACGCCGACGCGTACAGGCGCAAGATGTGGCTGCCGGGCGTTCGCGTGGAGGCCCTGCCCAACAGCGTCCCCGACCCCGTCCTGCCGCCGGCCGACGGCACCGCACGCATCGTGGCCGCCGCCGGCCGGCTGGTCCCGGTGAAGCGCTACGACCTGCTCATCGAGGCCTTCGCGCAGGTCGCCGCCGCGTATCCGGACTGGCAGCTGCGCATCTACGGCAAGGGCGGGGAACAGCCTCGGCTGCGCGGCCTCATCGAGCGGCTCGGCCTGTGGAACAACGTCTTCCTGATGGGGGCCGTCACGCCCATGGAAGCCGAGTGGGCCAAGGCGTCGATCGGTGCGGCGGCCTCGAACTTCGAGCCGTTCGGCATGACCATCGTCGAGGCGATGCGCTGCGGCCTGCCCGTCGTCAGCACCGACTGCCCCTACGGGCCCGGCGAGATCATCGCGGACGGCGCCGACGGCCGCCTGGTCCCGGTCGGCGACCGCGACGCCCTGGCCGCGGCCCTGCTGGAACTGGTCGCCGACGACGAACGGCGTCGCCGTATGAGCCGCACCGCGCTGGAGAACTCCCGCCGTTTCGCCCCCGGCCCCGTCGTCGCCCAGGCCGAGCGCCTGCTGGAGGACGCCGCGGCGGCGAGGAAGGCGCCGGGGCGGACCGCACCGGTGCACCGCCCGGCGGGCAGCGCCCTGACCGGCCGCGCGCACGCGGCCCGGGACGCGGCCCGCGCCGCCGCGTCGGGCGTCCTGCGCGCGGTCCGGAGGGGCGGCCGATGAGTCCGGGAGGGACGCCGATGAGTCCGGGAGGAACGCCGATGAGTCCGGAAGGCATGCCGGTGAGCGCGTCGGTAGGCAGGGCGCGCACGGCAGAGACGAGGGGCGCGGCACGTGAGGCGGGCACGGCAGGCACGGTGGGGGGAGCGGGCGTGAGCGGCACAGCGGGCGGGACCGGCGGGCCGAGCGCTGCGTCGGACGGGCCGCGGGACTCCGGGGCTCGGGCCGACTGCACGATCGACGCGGACGGCCGGATCACCTTCCGTCTCCCGTCTGCCCCGGCCACCCGCCCCCACCCCCGGCTCGTGCTCCGGCTGCGCCCCGGGAAGGGGCGGCCGGAGGCGGACAGCCGCTCCCTCGACCTGGAAGCCGGGGGCCCCGGCGGGCACCTGTGCGCCCTGCTGGAACCCCACCCGGCCCTCGGCGAGGGACGCTGGGACGCGTACCTGGTGCCCGGGCCGGACGCCGAACCGCAGCGGCTGCGTCCCGGCCTGCGCGACCTGCGGGCCCTGGTGGACGGACACCTCCGCGACCGCACGTCACCGGTCGCCGTCCGGGTCCCCTACGCGACCAGGGACGGCTTCCTGGCCCTCAGGACGTGGCTGCGCACCGTCCACGCGGAAGCCGGCGCGGTGGACGTCACCGACCGGGCGATCACGGTCGCGGTCCGGCTGCACGGTGCCGCACTCGGTGCCGACGCCCTCGTGCACCTGCGCCTGCGCGGCACGGGGACGGTGCGTACGCTCCGCCCGCGGGCCGACGACGACGGCCGGGGGTTCTCGTTCACCACCGGCACCGACGAGGCGGCCGACGTGGGCGGGGGAGCGGACCAGGTCTGGGACGTCTTCGTGCGGCCCACGGCCGACGCCGCTCCGGTCCGGGTCGCCCGGCTGCTCGACGACGTCGCGGACCGCAAGCACGTGCACGTCTACCCGGCGATCCGCACCGGAGGTCTCACCCTGCGGCCCTACTACACGGTCGACAACGACCTCTCGATCGCGGTGTCCCGGGAATCGTGAAATGCCGGAAATCAAAAAGCTGGCATTGTGCATGGTCATTTCGTTCCCGCACGGCGGCAGTGATGTGTGGGTTCTGTGCGAAAGCGACAGGGAAATGCAGGTGCGGGCCCGTTCGCAAGACCCGTGAAAGGGAAGGGGACTTGCGGTCATAACCGATCTCAAGTACCTAGATGAATCATGAACCTGTTCAACCGCGTCGTGCCGACCCGCCGTCAGGCGCCGGCCGTCCCCCCACAGCGCCCCGGCGGTACGGCAGCCGTGCTGCCCGCCCCCCACCTGGCGGATCTCACCGGTGAATGGGTCGTCGACCCCGCCCACAGCAGGATCGGCTTCTCGGTCCGGCACGCCATGGTGACGACCGTGCGCGGCTGTTTCCTGGAGTACGAAAGCAGGCTCTACTTCGACGCGGAGGACCCCACGCGCTCGCGCGCCGACGTCACGCTGTTCACGTCCAGTGTGGACACCGGGGTGGAACAGCGCGACGCCCACCTGGTGGGCCGGGACTTTCTCGACGCCGCGACGTACCCGCGCATGCGCTTCACCAGCACGTCGGTGGAACAGGCCGGTGCGGACCTCTTTCACATGGCGGGAGATCTGACCATCCGCGGTATCACCCGGCCGGTCGTGCTGGACATGACCTACATCGGGAAGGTCACCGACCCGTTCGGCTACGACCGGGCCGGCTTCGACGGCACCACGACCATCAACCGCTCGGACTGGGGCCTGACCTACAACAGCAGGCTCGCCGAGGGCGGCGCGATGGTGAGCGAGAAGGTGCGCCTGCAGTTCGACATCGCGGCCATCCGTACGACGCCGACCGCCGGCTGAGGCGGAAGCCGAGACCGGGGCCGGCGGCCACGCGGGGCCTCGTCACGGACCGTCCATCCCGTTCACGACGCGGAACGTGGCCGGGCCGACCGTGAGCACCCCGTCGCTGAGCGGGGTGCACCGCACGCCGCCCCGGCCGCGCAGGGCCCGCTGCGCGCCGGGCCCGATGGTCACGTCCATCCACGCGCAGGGCCGGGCGGGCCGTTTCACCGCGAACAGCACCGGCCCGCTCCCGCAGTCGAGGGAGACCGTCGCGCCCCCGTACGCGTCGATGTCGACGCCCCGCAACAGGACGTTGCGCCGGGTGTGCCGGAGGTCGGCGCCCTCCGGCAGGTTCTCGGCGGCCATGAGGGTCACGGCCGCGTTCCGGTGGGCGGGCCGGGCGAAGTAGCGGTCGCCGACCAGCCCCAGCCCGCGGCGCACCTCGACGCTCGTGACGCGTTCGTCGGCGGGTCCGGGCGAGGGGCCGTCCGACGGCCGCCCGGCCAGCCGGTGCGCGGGCGACACCAGCAGCTGCACCACCTCCACCTCGGTCATGGCGCCAGCGTACGTCCCGGTGATCGGGGCCGGGCGGGGGCTTCCGTCCCCGGGGGGCGCCCGCCCCCTCCGTGGAGACAGGGGCAGAAGGCGGGGGCAGTCGGTCCGGCGCCG
This sequence comes from Streptomyces sp. AHA2, assembly GCF_036857595.1. Lineage (NCBI taxonomy): Bacteria > Bacillati > Actinomycetota > Actinomycetes > Kitasatosporales > Streptomycetaceae > Streptomyces > Streptomyces sp. AHA2. The sequence goes on along the minus strand of NZ_JAUQWJ010000005.1, from coordinate 261,214 downwards.
GCTCGAGGCGAGCCCGCCGGACCGTCACTCGTCCTGCCGCCGTGCCCGTCCCGCACCGCCCTCCTCGGCCCGGGCACGGCCGTCCGCCGTGTCCCCCGCCGTGAGATGGCCCAGGACCTCGACCAGCTCCTGGCAGGCGCGTTCGACCGAGCGCCGGGTGTGGATCTGCTCGGTGATCACCGCGGACAGGATCAGCGCGGTGAGCGCCATCGCCCCGTTGAAGGTCTGCAGCTTGAGCATCACCTCCACCCGGTTCAGCCGTTCGAACGGTCCGACGTGGTCGGTCGCCGCCACGGTGGCCATGACCGAGGCGAACAGCGCGCACAGCATGCTGCCCGCCAGCTGGAAGCGCAGCGCCGTCCAGATCAGCAGGGGGTAGACGAGGTACAGCAGGCTGACCGAGCTGCGCGCGGCCACCGGGAGCAGGCAACAGGCGACGACCGTCAGGCCCAGGGCCTCCTTCCAGCGCGACAGGGGCAGCGGGCGCCGCACCCGGGCCAGCAGGAGGAGGACCGGAGTGACGAGCAGGACGCCCATCGCGTCCCCCACCCACCAGGCCAGCCACACCGGCCAGAAGCCCGACCATTCGAGCCGGCCCGTGACGACCAGGGTGCCCGCGCCGGTGGTCGAGCTGATCAGCATGGCGGTGAACGCGCCCAGGAACACCAGGGCGAGCCCGTCCCGCAGCCGTGCGAGGTCGATGCGGAAACCGGCCCGGCGCAGCATGAGGTATCCCGCGACGGGGGCGGCCGTGTTCCCCGCCAGGATGCCGAGCACCGACGGCGTCAGGGAGGTGAGGGACAGGACGACGAAGAAGGCACCCAGGGCGATCCCCGGCCAGCAGCGCAGCCCGAGCAGCAGCAGACAGGCGACCGCCACGCCGGTGGGTGGCCAGATGGGGGTGACCACCGCGCCCTCGACGACCAGTTCCCGCAGCAGGCCCAGCCGGGCCGACGCGTAGTAGCAGGCCGCGACGGCCAGCGTCCGCAGAGCGACGACGGCCGGCTTGCGCAGATCCTGGCTACCCACCACAGCAGCCATGAGACACCGGGGCCGCCGCCACGGCGAGACGGGGACGGAGCCCCTGCCGCCCTATGGCGGAGCGTCCGGCCCGTCGAGGCCCACCACCAGGACGGCGGCGTCGTCGTCGTGTCCCACGCGCTCGGCGCCCTTGATCACCTCCGCCGCGAGCGCGTCCACGTCCATGCCCGCCGCGGCCGCGTCGCCGGCGAGCCGGCTCACCCGGTCGAGGCCCTCGTCCAAGGGCATCGAGGGGCCTTCCACCACCCCGTCCGTCAGCAGCACGAACACACCGCCGGCCGTCAGCTCGTACCGGGTCACCGGGTAGGGCACTCCCGCCTGCACCCCGAGGGGAGGCCCGCCCGCGTCCTCGGTGACGCCGCACGCGCCGTCGGACCTGGCCCAGACGCACGGCAGGTGTCCCGCCCGTGCGCTCTCCAGTACGCCGGCGCATAGGTCGAGGCGCATGAACGTGCAGGTCGCGAACAGCTCGGTGCCCAGCGACAGCAGCAGGTCGTTGGTCCGGGCGAGCAGTTCGCCCGGCTCGCCGGTGACCGAGGCCAGGGCCCGCAGCCCCGCCCGCACCTGTCCCATGAATGCGGCCGCCTCGATGGTGTGCCCCTGGACGTCGCCGATCGACAGGCCGATCCGGCCGTCGGCCAGGGTGAAGGCGTCGTACCAGTCGCCGCCCACGTTCAGCCCGTGGCAGGCGGGCGTGTAGCGCACCGCCAGGTGCAGTCGCCGGGCCGTGGGCAGGTCGCGGGGGAGCATGCCGCGTTGCAGCGCGATCGCCAGCTCCACCTGCGACCGCTGCACTTCGGCCTGCGCGCGCGCCTGGGCCGTCAGGGCCTCGAGCCGGGCCAGCAGCTCGTCGCCGTCGTCGGACGTGCCGGTGCGGAACATGGATCACTCCGGCGGGGATGGCCACGGTCGGTGACGGCCTGAAGAAGAAGCCGAATCACCCTGTTCTCCTCCATCAGATGCTACGCAGCGCCGGGTGAGCCGACGACTCCGCGCTCCCCGCCGGACGCCTCCTCTTCGCCCGGCCGACCGGCACGCCGGCCCACCGCCGCCAGGACGAACGTCACGCTGATCAGCAGCGCCCAGGCGCCGAACTTCTCCACGCCGACCGGCTCCCAGCCGTGCTGCTGGTACGGGTAGCGCCACGCGCCGACCAAGGTGGCCAGGTTCTCCGCCACCCACAGGAAGAAGCCGATCAGCACGAACGACAGCGCGAGCGGCATCCGCCGGCGCACGCCCCGGACCGTGAACCGCACCGACGTGCCCAGGGTGACGGCGAGCAGCAGCCCGGCCAGCACCCAGCGCACGTCCGGCAGCCAGTGGTGGCTGAAGAAGTTGACGTAGATGCCCAGCGCCACGACGGCCGTCGCCCGCGGGCGGTAGCGAACGACTTCCAGGTCGAACAGGTGCCACGCCCGGCACAGGTAGCTGCCGACGGCCGCGTACAGGAACCCGCCGTACAGCGGCACCCCGGCGAACTTCAGCACCGCCGGCTCCGGATAGCTCCAGGACCCGAGGGACACCTTCACCAGCTCGAAGGCCAGCCCGATGACGTGGCAGGCCGCGATCACGGCGATGTCCCGGCCGGTCTCCCAGCCGCGCGCCCAGAACACCAGCGTGAGCAGCACGCCGTAGACCACGAGCAGGTCGTAGCGCGCCACGGGCAGGTCGGGCAGCAGCGTGGACACCGCCACGCCCGACAGCAGGGCGATGGCGAACGCGCACGCCCGCGTCTGCGTCCAGGCGAAGTCGAGCAACTGGCGGACCGGTGCGGCCAGCGGGCCGGTGAGGGTTGCAGGGATCATGGTGCCCAGTAGGACGGTCCTTCGCGCTCGGCGGTTGCAGGGCGTCTCACCGGCCGGTGAGGGCGTGCAGGACCAGGTAGAGCGCCGCGGCCGGGATCCCCGCACCGGGGAAGGTGAGGAGCCACGCGGTGCCGATGGAGCGGGCGACCTGCCACCGCACGGCCGAGGCGCGCCGGGTCGCTCCGGCTCCCAGGATCGCCGCCGTGATGGTCTGCGTCGTGGAGATCGGCGCCTTCACCACGAAGGCGGTGACGTAGAGCACGGTGGCGGCGGCGGTCTCCGCCGCGAAGCCGCGCGGCGGGTCGAGGTGCACGATGCGCCGCCCGAGCGTGGTGATGATGCGCCGCCCGCCGCTGTAGGTGCCGGCGGCCATCGCCGCCGCGACGGAGGCGATCACCCACACCGGCACAGAGAAGCCGTCCTGCCAGCCCGCCGTCACCAGCGCCAGCACGATGACCCCCATGGTCTTCTGCGCGTCCTGCAGCCCGTGCCCGAGCCCCATCGCCGCGGCCGAGACGGTCTGCGCCACACGGAACCGACGCATCGTGCGTCGCGGGTTCGAGCGGCGGAACACCCACAGGACGAGCACGTGCAGCCCGTACCCCAGCGCGACACCGACCAGCGGTGACAGCACCATCGGCAAAAGGACCTTGTCCACGATGCCGGACCAGTGCACCGTGGCGGACGCGGCGAGCGCGGCTCCGACCAGGCCGCCGATCAGCGCGTGCGAGGAGGAGGTCGGCAGTCCCCGCCACCAGGTGAACACGTTCCAGCCGATGGCCCCCAGGAGCGCGCACATCACCAGCAGCAGCCCCGAGGTCCCCTCGGGCGCGCCGATGATGCCGCTCCCCACGGTCTGGGCCACCTCGGTGCCCAGGAAGGCGCCGCAGAAGTTCATGACGGCGGCCATGGCCAGCGCCACGCGCGGGCTCAGCGCCCTGGTGGAGATCGAGGTGGCGATCGCGTTGGCGGCGTCGTGGAAGCCGTTGGTGAAGTCGAACGTCAGCCCCACGACGATGATCAGCACGACCAGAGTGAGTTCCATGCACCGGTCACCTTCCGTCAGGAGGCCGCACGGTTCCATCGTGCGCCCCCGCAGGGGAGCGGGCCCCGCGACTGGGCCACTCGGGGCGGCCCCGCGCAGCGGGAACCCGAAGTCCCGGATCACCCGGTCTACGGTGTGCTGGTGCGATCCGTTCCTTCGTGGGCTCTGCTCTCCTCGGGGTGCGCGCCCGTCGTCCTGATCCTGGGCTGGCTGGTGGCGGCGTCCCTGCAGGGCTCCACGTACGACCCGGTCGCCCAGACCATCAGTGTCCTGGCGGCCCCCGGCGCGTCGGGCTCCTGGGTCATGACGGCCGCGTTCGTCGCCCTGGGCGTCTGTCACCTGCTGACCGCGTACGGGCTGCGGCCCGCCGCCGCGGCCGGGCGGATCGCCCTGGCGGGCGGCGGTGCCGCGGCCCTGGCGGTGGCGCTGTTCCCGGTACCGAGCAGCGGCGGTTCCCTGAGGCACGGTTCGGTGGCCGCGGTCGGCTTCGCCCTCCTGGCGGCGTGGCCCGTTCTGGCCGCCCGGCCCGGCCGGGACACCCCGTGGGCGCTGCGGCCCGCCCCGTCCCTCGCGGCGACGGCGGTGATGGCGCTGGGCGCCGGGTGGTTCCTGCTGGAGACCCACCACCAGGGCGCCATGGGTGTGGCCGAGCGGGCCGTCACCACGCTGCAGTCGGTCTGGCCCTTCGTGGTCGTCCTGTCCTGCCTCCGCCCGGCGGTCGGGCCCCGGGATCGCCGGGCTGGCGGCGACGCGGACCGGCGCCCCGGTCCGCGCTGATCCGCCGGCTGGGGTGCCGGAATCCCTGCGTCCCAGCGATTGACAGGTACGTACCAAGGCGGGACTCTCCCTGTGAGAGCGCTCTCAGAACCTTCCGGACCAGCCATCCGTCGAACGGAGGCAGAGCATGTTACGGACACTCGGACGCCGGGCCGCCGCCATCGCGCTGACACTCGGCGCGGTGCTCACCGGGTCGCTGCTCGCGCCCGGCGCGAGCACCACCGCCCACGCGGCCGTCCCGGCCACGATCCCGCTGAAGATCACCAACAACTCGGCCCGCGGCGAGCAGGTGTACATCTACAACCTGGGCACCGAACTGTCGACCGGCCGGCAGGGCTGGGCGGACGCGAACGGCACCTTCCACCCCTGGCCCGCAGGCGGGAACCCGCCCACGCCGGCTCCCGACGCCTCGATCCCCGGCCCGGCGGCAGGCCAGTCGACGACGATCCGCATGCCGAAGTTCTCCGGCCGTGTCTACTTCTCCTACGGCCAGAAACTCGTCTTCAAGCTCACCACCGGCGGTCTCGTCCAGCCCGCCGTCCAGAACCCGACCGACCCCAACCGCAACATCCTGTTCAACTGGTCGGAGTACACGCTCAACGACGCGGGCCTGTGGATCAACAGTACGCAGGTCGACATGTTCTCGGCACCGTACGCGGTGGGCGTGCAGCGGGCCGACGGCAGCACCGCCACCACGGGCCGGCTCAAGCCGGGCGGCTACACCGGGTTCTTCAACGCCCTCAGAGGCCAGCCCGGCGGCTGGGCCAACCTGATCCAGACCCGCTCCGACGGCACCGTGCTGCGCGCCCTCTCACCGCTGTACGGCCTGGAGACCGGCGCGCTGCCCGCCTCCGTCATGGACGACTACATCAACCGCGTCTGGCAGAAGTACTCCACCTCCACCCTCACGGTCACCCCGTTCGCCGACCAGCCGGGCACCAAGTACTACGGCCGGGTCTCCGGCGGCGTCATGAACTTCACCAACGGCGCGGGTGCGGTGGTCACCAGCTTCCAGAAGCCCGACGCCTCCTCCGTCTTCGGCTGTCACCGGCGACTCGACGCCCCCAACGACCAGGTGCGCGGCCCGATCTCACGGACTCTCTGTGCCGGCTTCAACCGCTCCACGCTGCTGATCAACCCCAACCAGCCCGACGCCGGTGCCGCGAACTTCTACAAGGACGCCGTCACCAACCACTACGCCCGCAAGATCCACGCCCAGATGGCCGACGGGAAGGCGTACGCGTTCGCCTTCGACGACGTGGGCCACCACGAGTCCCTGGTGCACGACGGAAGTCCGCGCCAGGCCTACCTCACCCTCGACCCCTTCAGCTGACCCGCCGGCGCGGCGTGCGCCCCACTCACGCCGCGCCCGGCACGCTCGACCGCCTCCTCCGCACAAGCTCCGCACGCTGGGCACCGAATCGCTGGCCGTGGGGCGGCTCGACGCCTACGGCTCACCGCCCGGCTCCTCGGTGTTCGACATCTCCCGGTCCGACCCGGACGTCATCGCCGGCGACATCACCGACACGGCGCTGATGGACCACGTCGTCGGAGCTCGGCAGAGGTCTGGAGAACTCACGGGATGTCGCACCGAGGCGCTTGAGTTTCCAGCCGCCGGAGGGTTCAGGATCTTACTCATGGACGACGAACGCCCCGACGTGCTCACCATTGGCCGGCTCGCGCACCGCACCGGACTTTCGGTGCGTACCCTGCGCTTCTGGTCGGACGAGGGGGCGGTGCCGCCCGTGGCCCGCTCCGCGGGCGGCTACCGGTTGTACGACGCCGAGTCCGTGGCCCGCGTCGAGCTGGTCCGCACTCTGCGGGAGCTGGGCCTCGGGCTCGACGACGTGTGCCGCGTCCTGAGTGGCCGCACCACGGTCGCCGAGGTCGCCGACGCGCATGTGGCCGCGCTCGACGCGCAGATCCGCTCACTCAAGGTGAGCCGGGCCGTCCTGTCCACCGTGGCGAAACGGGGTTCGACCGTCGAGGAGACAGCACTGATGAACCGGTTGGCGCGGCTTTCCGCCGCCGAGCGCAGGCAGATCATCGACGAGTTCAAGGAGGAGGTGTTCGGCGGCCTCGACGACCCGCGCCTGCGCGATCGCATGCGCACCTTCAGCATCGAATTGCCCGACGACCCCACACCCGAGCAGGTCGACGCCTGGATCGAACTGGCCGAACTGGTTCGGGACCCCGAGTTCCGCGCCCGGTTGCGCACATGGATGGAGCTCAACACGCCCGTACCGGGGCAGGGCCGTCCCCCCGGGGCGTCCATCTGGTGGGCCAGGCAGATCGTGCAGACCGTCGCGGAGGTCAGAAAGGGCGGGGTGGCTCCCGAGGGGCCGGCAGCGGTCGAGGTGCTGTCCGAGCTGTTCGGTGACACCGATCGGGCCGCCGTGCTGCGCAGCCTGGAGGCCGGGATCGAGGCAGGAGCAGAGCACTACCGCAGGCTCGTCGCCCGGGTGCGCGGGCAGGATTCGTCGCCCGACGCGACCCAGGAGCTGGAATGGCTGGCGCGGGCCCTGCGCGCCGCGGATCAGACCTGACCGCGTTGGCACCTTCTCGTGGACAGAGCTAACGGCAGCATCCGCACCATCACCACCCCGATCTCGTCCACCCACGTGAAGCAGATACTGGAGTTCCGGGAGGTCGGAGCTGGTTTGCTCCGGTATGTACGGCGCACTGCATGGGGGCACGAGCACCTCATGGGTACTCTGTGCGCCCTCCCGGTTCCCGAGGGTGACGGAAATGATGAGTGCACCGCACATGAGCCAGGTGATCCGCGGTCCCCTGTCCCTCGGCCGGGCGGACCGGCGGCGAAGGAGGTCATGGTGTTGCTTCTCATTTCCCCGGACGGTGTCGAGGAGGCCCTCGATTGTGCCAAGGCGGCGGAGCATCTCGACATCGTCGACGTCAAGAAGCCCGATGAGGGCTCTCTCGGCGCGAACTTCCCCTGGGTCATCAGGGAGATCCGCGACGCGGTCCCAGCGGGCACGCCGGTGTCCGCGACCGTGGGGGATGTCCCGTACAAGCCCGGCACGGTGGCCCAGGCTGCGCTCGGCGCGGTCGTCTCGGGGGCCACGTACATCAAGGTCGGCCTCTACGGGTGCACGACGCCTGATCAGGGCATCGAGGTCATGCGTGCGGTCGTCAGGGCGGTGAAGGACTACCGCCCCGAAGCGCTCGTCGTCGCCTCGGGCTATGCCGACGCTCACCGCATCGGCTGCGTCAACCCGCTCGCCCTGCCCGACATCGCCGCCCGATCCGGCGCCGACGCGGCCATGCTCGACACCGCCGTCAAGGACGGGTCACGGCTGTTCGACCACGTTCCGCCGGACGTCTGTGCCGAGTTCGTCCGGCTGGCCCACGCGTCCGGTCTGCTCGCCGCCCTCGCGGGCAGTGTGAAACAGATCGACCTCGCTCCGCTGACCCGCATCGGCACGGACATCGTGGGCGTGCGCGGAGCGGTCTGCGAGGGCGGCGACCGCAACGCCGGAAGGATTCAGCCGCATCTGGTGGCCGCCTTCCGCGCGGAGATGGACCGGCAGGCCCGGGAGCACGCGGCCGACGTCCCCGCGGTGAACTGACCGCTGGCATGCCGACATCCGAGTCCGGACAGGGTCCCGGACGCCCCGCGCGTTTCGCCGTTGTCGACCCGGCCACCGGGGAGACCTTCGACGAGGCCCCCGACCAGCAGCCGGAGGAGTTGGACGCCGTGGTCGACCGGGCCCACCGGGCCTGGCACGGCTGGCGGGCCGACCCCGTCGTACGCACCACTGCGTTGCGCGTGGCGGCCGACGCAGTCGAGGCGGCCGGCGATGACCTCGCCCGGTTGCTCACCCGGGAGCAGGGCAAGCCCCTGACCGAGTCGTACGCAGAGGTCGCCCGTACGGCGGCCCGCCTACGCTACTTCGCAGACCTCGCCCCCAGAACCCGGCAGATCGTCGACGGCCGGCCGGTGCGCAGCGAGATCCGCTGGCGACCGCTCGGGCCCGTCGCCGCGATCGTGCCGTGGAACTTTCCCCTCCAGCTCGCGGCGGCGAAGTTCGCGCCCGCGCTCGCGGCGGGCAACACCGTGGTCATCAAACCCTCCCCGTTCACCCCTTTGGCCACCCGGCTGCTCGGTTCCGTCCTTGCCGCCGTCCTGCCCGAGGACGTCCTGACCGTAGTCACCGGACGCGAACCCCTCGGTGCCCGTCTCGCGTCCCATCCGGGCATCCGCCACGTCACCTTCACCGGTTCGGTGTCCACCGGGCGGGCCGTCGCCGAAGCGGCGGCCGCCTCGCTCGCCCGGGTCACGTTGGAGCTGGGTGGTAATGACGCTGCCGTCCTGCTCGACGACGTCGACGTGGACCGGATCGCGGATCGGCTGTTCTGGGCGGCGTTCCGTAACTGCGGGCAGGTCTGCATGGCGATCAAACGCCTCTACGCCCCTGCCCGGTTGCATGCCGAGGTCGTCGAAGCCCTCGCCCAGCGGGCGAAGACCGTCGCCGTCGGCCCCGGCCTGAACCCTGAAACCCGGCTGGGCCCGGTCAACAACGCCCCGCAGCTGGCCCGAATCGAGCGGGTCACACAGCAGGCTCTGGCGGACGGCGCCCGGGCGGCGGCCGGCGGCCGGCGGCAGGACGGGCCGGGCTACTTCTTCGCTCCCACGATTCTCACCGACGTGCCGCCCAGCAGTCCGGTGGTGAGCGGGGAACAGTTCGGCCCGGTTCTGCCGGTGCTGCCGTACCGCAGTCTCGACGAAGCCGTCGACGCGGCCAACGGCACCGGTTTCGGACTGGGTGGCTCCGTGTGGGGTACCGATCTCGACCGGGCCGAGGCGGTGGCCGAGCGGCTCGAATGCGGCACGGCCTGGGTCAACCATCACGCCGAACTGTCCCTCGCCCAGCCCTTCGCAGGTGTCAAGGACAGCGGGGTCGGCGTCGCGGGCGGGCCGTGGGGGCTGTACGGAAACCTCCGGCCGTTCGTCGTCCACCGCCCGCAGGAGGCGTGACGATGAGGTTTCAGGCAGCCGTACTGCGCTCGTACGAGGACCCGTTCACGGTCGAGGAGGTGGTCCTGCGGACAGAGCCCGCCGTCGGCGAGATCCTGGTCGAGATCGCGGGCACCGGGATGTGCCGGACCGATCTCGCGGTCCGGCGATCCGCCGGCCGGAGCCCTGTGCCGACCGTCCTCGGCCATGAGGGCGCTGGGGTCGTGGTGCACACGGGAGGTGGCCCGGACGCCGCGATCGGCGTCGGTGACCACGTCGTGCTGAGTTTCGACTCCTGCGGACACTGCCGCAACTGCCGCGGCGCGGCCCCCGCCTACTGCGACTCCTTCGCCTCCCTCAACCTCTTCGGGGGGCGCCAGGAAGAACCGCCGCGGCTCACCGACGCGACCGGTGAAGCACTGGCACCCCGGTGGTTCGGGCAGTCCTCGTTCGCCGAGTACGCCCTCGTGCCGGCTCGCAACGCCGTCCGAGTCGACCCCGCACTACCTCTCGAACTGCTCGGGCCCCTCGGCTGTGGTTCCCTCACCGGCGCCGGAGCCGTGCTGAACACTTTCAGCGCAGGTCCCGGCGACACCCTCGTGGTCTTCGGTGCGGGAGCGGTGGGCCTGACCGCGGTGATGGCGGCCACCGCCGCAGGCGTACTGACCGTGGCCGTCGACCGGCATCCCGAGAGGCTCGCTTCGGCCGAGCGGTTCGGCGCGACCCCCCTGCCTGCCGCCGCACCCGACCTGCCCGAACAGATCCGGCGACTGACCGACGGCGGCGCCCAGTACGCGCTGGACACCACGGCCTCACCCGCTCTCATCAACCAGGCGCTCCAGGCCCTGCGTCCCACCGGCAGCCTCGGCCTGGTGGCACGCCTGCACACCCCACTGGCGCTCGAGCCGGGCACGCTCGACCGTGGCCGCAGCATTCGCCACATCTGCGAAGGGGACGCCGTGCCCGGAGTGCTGATACCCCGGCTGATCGGATTGTGGCAGGCCGGGCGCTTCCCTTTCGACCAACTGATCCGCACCTACCCGCTGGCCGGAATCAACGAGGCCGAACGCGACTGCGACGCGGGCCGTGTGGTCAAACCCGTCCTGCTCCCGTAGGGAACGAGCCGATGAGCGAGGCACGCGGCACCGAGGACTCGCCCCATCCGACAAGTGAGCATCTGGCAACCCCACTTCCACCGACGGAGGAAGCATGGCAGGCACGACGCCCCAGCACACAGACGTGGAAGGCGTGGACGGAGGCGTGGGCCTGACCGCCCTCCTGGTCGCCGCGGCACGGGCCATCGAGACCCACCGCCACGACAGCCTGGCCCAGGACGCCTACGCGGAACACTTCGTGCGCGCGGCCCCTGCCTGCGCGGACTGGCCTGTGCGCATCGAGCAGGTTCCGGACGGGGACGACAACCCGCTGTGGGGGAGGTTCGCCCGCTACTTCGGCTTGCGGACGAGGGCGCTTGACGACTTCATCCTCCGGTCGGTCGGCACGAGCGCCCGCCAAGTGGTCCTGCTGGGAGCGGGGTTGGACACCCGCGCCTTTCGGCTGGATCTGCCGTCCGACTGCGTCATCTTCGAGATCGACAGAGCGGGTGTGCTGGCCTTCAAGCAACGGGTGCTCACGGACCTGTCGGCCGCCGCGAAGGTGAAGCGCGTCCCCGTGCCGGTCGACCTGCGCGGGGGCTGGGTCAACGCGCTGACGACCGTCGGCTTCGACCCGGCCGCGCCGAGCGTCTGGCTGGCCGAGGGACTCCTCTTCTACCTGCCGGGCCCCGCGGAGACGTACCTCATCGACACGGTGGACAGGCTGACCACCGGAGGCAGCGCTCTGGCCTTCGAGGCCAAGCTGGAGAAGGACCTGCAGGCGTACCGTGACAGCCCGATCTACACGGCGACGCGCGAACAGATCGGCATCGACCTGCTCCACCTCTTCGACAAGGGGCCACGACCTGATTCCGCGGGCGACCTGACAGCCAAGGGCTGGTCCACCTCGATGCACACGCCCTTCGACTTCACCCGCCGGCACCGACGTGGCCCCCTCCCCGAGCCCAACGATGCGCTGGAGGGGAACCGGTGGGTGTTCGCGCACAAGCCCGCGCCATGACGCCCGAGGCTGCGTCGTAGCGGTGCCGCCCACGACCGGCAAGGCCTCTGAGGACCGCGTCAGACGGCCCGGGCAGCCACCAGCTGGTCGCCCGGGATCCCGGCCATGTCCGGCGCGTAGTAGTCCTTGATGCCGGCGGCCCACGTAGCCACGGTGATGCGGTCCCCGGCGTCCGGGCCGAAGGCGTCGAAGAGGGCGTGGATGTTCGCCTCCTCGAAGCCGATCGCCGTCATCAGCGATACGAAGAGGGGGCGCTCGATCAGGCCGTCCCCGTCGGGGTCGCCGAGTGCGGAGAGGGCCTCGGCGAACTCGGCGATCGTGGGACCGAAACGCTCGGGGTCGAGCACGAACGGACGGAACTCGTCCACGGTGATCACACCGTCGCCGTTGGCGTCCAGTTCAGTGGCCAGCGTCGTCCAGTAGCGGCGGAACGCCGCCCGGATGGCGGCCTTGGCGCTGTCGTCCGAAGCGGCCGCGGCCTCCAGAACACGGCCCGTCATCAGGTCGAAGTCATTGGAGTCGATGACCCCGTTGCCGTTGGCGTCGAAGAGGGAGAAGACCAGCTCGACCCGCTTGGCGGCCTCATCTCGCATTTCCATCACCTGTCTTCTGCGGCCCGACGATTCCGGGCCTGGGCCAATGAGGGCCTCTACTCGACGTGTTGGGACGCACGAAGATCTCCTGCCGGCTGCACTGATGCACCGAACGACCACGATGTCAGCGGCCTTGACTGCCTTTCCCAACCCGGCGCGTGTAGCGGCCATGGCCCATAGAACCGCCGTTATGAGCCGCGGGCCTGCCGATCTTCGCTTCTGGTGACAGAAGGACTGCTGAATGAGCGTATGTGACAAGTCGGATGCCTCACCTGTGACAACCAGACTGCTTCGGCCGACCTCATTCGCCAGCTCATCCGACCCCGCTGGCGATTCCATTGATCAATTCGCCACGCGGTCCTTCCCGCGCGGCTGCCGGCCGCTTGGCGGTGAGCGCCGTTCCGAGCTTCACGGACCATGCCTTGGCTCAGCCTGTGAGCACATGCGTGCGGACGGTCACGAATCGCCCATCGGCCGAGTCGGTTTCCACGCCCAGGCCTCGCACCCCAGGCCCCGGAACCGCTCAGGTCGGCGTTGTGGCCATCAGCGCACGCTTCCGGCTACCAGGAAGACCTGCGTACCGCTGACGAGTGGTACGGCAGGACTCAACGGCGAAATGCCGTGGCGTATCCACATACTGCGACGCACTGCAGCGACGCCTTGCGTTCGGCGCCCGCACCGTCGCGGTGGCCTCCTGTTGGCCGGTGTCGTACGTCCGCTGCTCCGGCGGAGCAGGCACCGGCCGGCCGGGTTCAGCCCTGGACGGTGGGGCGGACCACGATCTCGTTGACGTCCACGGTGGCCGGCTGATCGAGGGCGAAGCCGATCGCCTCGGCGACGGCGGACGCCGGGATGGCGAGTTGCCGTGCGGCGGCGCGCGCTGCCGCCTGTGCCTCGACGGCGCCACCCCGGTCCAGCAGCTCACTCTCGGTGAACCCGGGGCTGACGACCGTGACGCGGATGTCGCGGCTCTCCTGGCGCAGCCCTTCCGAGAGGGCGCGCACCGCGTACTTGGTGGCGCAGTACACCGCCGCGGTCGGGTCCACGCGGTGACCGGCCACGGAGGCGATGTTGACGATGTGCCCGCCGCCCTGTTCACGCATCCTCGGCAGTACCGCGGCGATGCCGTACAGCGTGCCGCGCACATTGACGTCGATCATTCGGTCCCACTCGTCGACGCGGAGATCTGCCATCGGTGCCAGCGGCATCACGCCGGCGTTGTTCACCAGCACGTCGATCCGGCCGAACCGGTCGAGTGCCGCGTCGACGAACGACTCGACGCTGTCGCGGCGGGTGACGTCGAGCGCGCAGTGGTCCAGTACACCGTTCGCCACGCCCACCTCTCGGGCCAGCTCCGCCAGCCGGTCGGTACGACGTGCTCCGGCCATGACCTGATGGCCCACGGCGGCCAGGTGACGGGCCGTGGCCTCGCCGATGCCGCTGCTGGCCCCGGTGATCAGGACGACCTTCTTCTCCGAGGGGGTGGACGCAAGCATGAAAGTGATCTCCTTCGTGTACGTGAGGTGGCCCGTGGTGATGGCCACCGGCATCAGTCCACCCGCCGAGCACGTGCTCGGGAAGGCCGCGGCAGCCTGGGTGCCGCGCACCCAGGCTGCCGCGGCAGCCGCGCAGTACCGTCGGTCTCATGCACCGTGCGTCTGCCCAGTCCCTCGGAGACTTCCTCCGCGCGAGCCGCGCCCGCCTGGAGCCGTCCGACGTCGGTCTCCCCGCCGGCAGTGGCACGCGCAGGGTCAAGGGCCTGCGCAGGGAAGAGGTCGCCGTACTGGCCGGGATGAGCGCCGACTACTACGTACGACTGGAACAGGGCCGGGAGACCAACCCCTCGCCGCAGGTCGTCGGCGCGCTGGGCAGGGCACTGCGCCTGAACACCGACGCGCGTACCCACCTGCACAGGCTCGCGGGGCTGAGCCCCGCGGCCGAGGTCGGCAGCCTGCGCGACCAGGTGCACCCCAACCTGCTGCGCCTGCTCGACACCTTTCCCGACGCCGCGGCCTACGTCCTGGGACCCGCGTTCGACATCCTGGCCACCAACGTGATCGCCGACGCGCTCCTCGAGCCCTTCGACGGGGAGTCCAACATGCCGCGGATCCTCTTCACCCACCCGCGGGCCCGCGACGTCTTCCCGGACCGGCGGCTGGTCACCAGCGCGACGGTGCACGCGCTCCGCCTGAACGCGGCCCGCTTCAGCGACGTCCCGGAGATCGACGAACTGGTCCAGGAACTGCTGCAGGCGTCGGCGGAGTTCCGCGCCCTGTGGGACGACCAGAAGGCCGGTGGTCTCACCCGGGCGTTCAAGGTGTTCGTACACCCCGAGGCCGGACGCATCGAGCTGACCTACGAGAGCTTCGACGTGCGGGCCGCGCCCGGCCAGGAACTGCTGGTGGGGTCGGCGGAACCGGGCAGCCGCAGCGCGCAGGCCCTCACCTACCTCGCGTCCATGGCCGCGCCCCGCCGCTGACACGGCCTGGCCCCCTGCGTGTGGGGGACCGGCGCCACCCGCTCGCGTCGCCGACCACGACCTTTCCGTCGGCCGTGCCGTTCGCCACGGACCGATGGGCGTCCGCCACGTCGGCGAGGGTGTGGCGCCTCCCCGTCCAGCAGGGGAAGCAGCTTGCCGTCGTCGACCAGTGCCGCGGCTTCGCGCAGTATGTCGCCGTGGTGCTCGCGGCCCTGGCCGGTCAGCACCGGCAGCGAAGTGAAGACGCCGGAGCAGGTGGCTGCCCGGAACGCCAAGGATCCAGCGCATGGGTGCCCCGGCCGAGCGCGCTCACGACATGGCCGGTGCAGATGCGTACCGCCTCGACCGGCGCCCGGCAGATCAGGGCCGGCCGTGCCTCGGGCGAGGCGAGTGCGCAGCACGGTGTGCACCCGCCGGGTGTCATCCGCCCGGCCGGGGGCAGCAGGACGGCGAAGGGCCCGCCGTCCTCCCCCCCGGCGGCGGGCCCCCTCCGCGTACGGCCGCGGCGCGGAACCCGTTGCCCTCGGGTCGGCCGGCCCGGCCCGTCCCGTCGGTCTCGCGGCGGACGGTGACCAGGGCGGTGCCCGGCCCGAGCAACCGCTCGACCTCCTGCCGGCAGCACCAGCGCACCCCGGTCGTCCGGCCGGGCCCGCGCGGGTGCCGGTTTCAGTCGGCCTCGGGGGAGCCCGCCCCGGTGCGGCTGCGGAACGTGCGCCGGTAGGCGTCGGGGGCTACGCCCACCGTGCGGTGGAAGTGGCGGCGCAGTGTCGTGGCCGTACCCATGCCGGTGGCCGTGGCGACGGCGTCGACGGTCCGGTCCGTGGTCTCCAGCAACTCCTGCGCACGGCGGATGCGCTGGGTGAGCAGCCAGCGCAGCGGGGTGGTGCCCGTCACCGATCGGAAGTGCCGGCCCAGGTTGCGCGAGCTCATGCCGGCCCGGCGGGCCATGTCCTCCACCGTGATGGGCTGGTCCAGCCGCCGGGCCGCCCACGGGAGGAGCTCGGCCAGCGGGTGGCTGTCCGGCTCGGGGAGCGGCGTCGTCACGAACTGCGCCTGTCCGCCGTCGCGGTGCGGCGGGACGACCAGACGGCGGGCGAGTGTGTTGGCGACGGAGGAACCGTGGTCGAGCCGGACCAGGTGCAGACACAGGTCCATCGCGGCGGCCTTGCCGGCGGAGGTCAGCACGCTGCCCTCGTCCACGTACAGCACATCCGGGTCCACCCTCACCCGCGGGTGCCGCAGGGCCAGTTCGCGGGTGTGCGCCCAGTGCGTGGTCGCACGCCGCCCGTCCAGCAGGCCCGCCGCGGCCAGCACGAAGGCGCCCGTGCACAGCGAGGCCACCCGCGCTCCCGCCTCGTGGGCCGTGCGCACGGCGTCGACCAGATCGTCCGGTGGCTGCCGGTCGATGTCGGCCCAGCCCGGCACGATCACCGTGTCGGCGCGTGCCAGCCGGCCGAGCCCGTCGTCGGGATCCAGACGGAAGCGGCCGGCCCGCACGGCACGAGGACCGCAGATCCGCAGCCGGTACCAGGACCCGTCCGCATCGGGACCGCTTCCGCCGAAGACCTCGCAGGCCAGAGCCAGCTCCAAGTGCAGCATGCCGTCGGTGACGGCCAGCGCGACGGTGGTCATGTCCGAAAGTGTATGGGGAGTGGCGTTCCGGACAGTCGTGGCCGGGGCCGGCCGACGCCACGATGTCCGGGACCGATCACCACGGAGCACTTGAACGAGGGGGACCCATGACAGCGGGGCGGACGGCGACGGTGTTCGGGGCCTACGGGCACACCGGGCGGTTCGTGGTCGCGGAGCTGGCGGAACGGGGATTCGTCCCCGTGCTGTCCGGCCGCGACGCGGACAGGCTCGCGGCGATGGCACGCGAGACCGGGTGGGAGGCCCGTCCGGCGTCGGTGGAGGACCGAGCGTCGCTCGACCGCGCCCTGGCCGGCACCGCCGCGGTGATCAACTGCGCGGGGCCCTTCGCCGCGACGGCGGGTCCCCTGGTCGAGGCGGCACTGGACGCCGGCATCCCCTACCTGGACGTCGCCGCCGAGATCGAGGCCAACGCCGACACCTTCACCCGGTTCGCCGGGCGTGCCCGCGAGGCCGGGGCGGTGGTCGTCCCGGCGATGGCCTTCTTCGGCGGGTTCGGCGACCTGCTGGCCACGGCGACGATGGGCGACTGGGCCGCGGCCGACGAGGCGCACGTGGCGTACGGGCTCAGCGGCTGGCATCCGACCGCCGGTACGCGCTCTTCGGGCGCGGTCTCCCGGGAGCGGCGGGGCGGACGGCGGCTCCGTCATGCGAAGGGGCGCCCGGAGTACCGCGAGGACGCGCCTCCGGTCCTGGAGTGGGACTTCCCCGAGCCGCTGGGCCGCCGTGCCGTGATCGGCGAGTTCACCATGGCCGACGTGGTCACGATCCCCAGCCACCTGGCGGTCCCGGACGTGTGCACGTACATGACGGTCGAGGCGGCCCGGGACGTCGCCGCCCCCGACACCCCGGCGCCGACCGCGGTGGACGAGCGGGGCCGGTCGGACCAGACGTTCGTCGTCGACGTCGTCGTCCGCTCGGGCGGCGCCGAACGGCGGGCCGTGGCCCGCGGCCGGGACATCTACGCGGTGACCGCGCCCCTGGTCGTGGAAGCGCTCGACCGCGTGCTGACCGGGCGGACCCGGACGACCGGTGTGGCGTCGGCGGGGGAGATCTTCGACGCACCGGACTTCCTGCGCGCCCTGTCCGCGCACATCGCCGTGGAGCTACGGGCGTAGGGGCGGCCGCCCTCGGGGGCAGACCCGTCCTGCTCAGGCGGTCTCGGCGTCGAACTCCACGGTCTCGCGGCGGGGGCGGTGGGTCATGCTCCGGAAGCGGCGGGCCCGTGAGACGGCTTCCCCGAGGGTCGGGGCGACGGGCATGACTCCGGCCAGCCCGAGCGTCTCCAGACGCCACCGCAGGTGTTCGTCGGGCACGGCCACGAGCAACGCGCCTCCGGCCGCCTCCAGCCGCTGCCAGAAGGTCAGCAGCACGGTGATGCCGGTGGAGTCGATGTAATCCACGGGGGAGGTGTCCACGACGAGGTAGCGGCAGCCGCCGTCGAGGATCCGTTCCCCTGCCGCGCGGACACCGGCACTGGTGAAGAAGTCGACGTCCTCCGGCAGTGCCGCGACGGCCAGATCCTCCTCACGGCTGATCAGCGTCAGCACGATCGTCCCTCCTTCTCGTGCTCGGTCCGTGGCTCCTCGGCCATGGTCGGTCGTGTCGGTCGTACGCCGGTCGAGATTATGCGAAGACGCCGGTCACCATGCCGGCTGGGGCCGCCGGCCGCCCGGTGCCGGCGGAAGGCCCAGCTCGGCCATCACCTGTTTGCCGCCCTCGTGGGCGATGGTGCGGACCTGCTCGCACAGGCGGGTGATGAGGAGCAGGCCGTGACCGCCGACGCGCCGGGGGTCGGGGAGTCGCGGGGCGGGTGCCTGCGGCGAGCTGTCGCGGACGGTGATGCGCAGCCGGTCGGGCGCCGGCATCTCCAGGAAGAGGCCGCCGGGTCCCGGCGCGTGGCGCAGCGCGTTGGTGACGAGCTCGCTGACGACGATCTCGGCGTCCTGGCTGATCCGGTGGTCGCGGTGGTGGCCGGCCCGGGCCAGCAGACCGCGTACCGCGTTGCGTGCGTCGGCGACGGATGTTCCTTCGGCGCCCCAGACGGCGCCGAAGCGCGGGGGCGCCGCGGGGGTGCGTGCATCCGTGGGGTGCTTCCTCAGCGGGATGGCCATGGGGGGTTCCTGTGCGTGACGATGCCTTCGATCACTGATCGTTCGTGTCGGACTGTTTCCGTCTACCCACGGTGGCCGCATCCATGAGGACGGCCGTCGGAACGGTCTCCGGCGTCGCGGACGTCCCTCACCGTGAAGTGCCCGAGTGTGCCGCTGATCTCCAGGAGCCGGCTCACCGGCGGCTGCAGCGGGCCCAGGAGGACCAGCTCGCGGCCGTCCGTGAGGTGGCGGTGCCGGGCGGTGAGGAGGGCGTTGAGAAGCATGCTGTCCGCGAAGGTGACCCGGGACAGGTCGACCGTGGTCGTGGGCAGCCCGGCGCGGTCCGCCACCTGCCAGGCGGCCTCCACGTCCTCGGCGTCCTCGTGGTCCAGTTCCCCGCTCACCGTGATCCGGACCACCAGGTCGTGCTGGCTGACGTGCACTTTCGTGTCGAAGGGGGCAGACATTGCGCCATCCTCACATCGGCGGGGCCGGGAGGCCAATCACCCTGATGTGCGATTTCCGGAACGCGCCCCGCGGCCCGAGGGGGTGCCGGGCGGGCGCGGTCCGGTCGCGTCACACTCGTGCCCTGCCCCGGGGCCGCCCGCACGAGGAACCCGGTCGTCGGCAGTAGGCTGAGCGGCGACTGCTCGACAACGACGTCACGTCCGCGCCGGGACCGTGTCCGTGGCACCCCGGGGGAGGGGCCGGCCGGGGCGGAGGGCCGTCGTCACCGCACGCAGGCCGACGTGGCATTCGTCGGCGTCAGGCGGCGGTTCCGGGGCAGACAGAGGCATGGGTGCGCGGGCCAGGGGTCCGTGCGCGCGTTCGACATGGAATGGGCATGGGAGTGGTCCCGGAAGCGGGCCGGCAGGAAGGGGGGTGTCCCGTGGAGCGCTCTGCCGAGACCGGTCACGGACCGGCGCCGGTGACGGCTGCGGGTGACGTGTTCGCCGGGGACCGCGAGGTCGGCGCGGACCTCGCCCGGGTGGACTGGGCGGACACGCCCCTCGGCCCGCCGCAGCAGTGGCCGCAGAGCCTCCAGACCGCCGTGAGCATCCTGCTGTCCTCCCGCTTCCCCATGTGGATGGCGTGGGGCGAGCAGCTCACCTTCTTCTGCAACGCGGCCTACCGGCGCGACACGCTCGGCCGCAAGTACCCCTGGGCGCTGGGCCGGCCGGCCAACGAGGTGTGGGCGGAGATCTGGGGCGACATCGGGCCCCGCATCGAGACCGTGCTGCGCACCGGGCAGGCCACCTGGGACGAGGGACTGCTGCTGTTCCTCGAGCGCTCCGGCTACACCGAGGAGACGTACCACACCTTCTCCTACAGCCCCCTGCGCGACGACTTCGGTGACGTCGTGGGCATGCTCTGCGTGGTCAGCGAGGACACCGAGCGGGTGATCGGCGGACGGCGCATGGCCACGCTGCGGGACCTGGGTTCCGACCCGAGCGTCATCCGCACCGAGCGGGAGGTGCTGACCTTCGCCGACCGGCAGCTGGCCCGCAACCGCAAGGACCTGCCCTTCACCCTGACGTACCTCTTCGACGGCGACGACGCCCGGTTGTCCGGTTCCACCGGCGTCCCCGCCGGGCACCCCGCCGCGCCGGCCCTCCTGCGGGCCGGCGACCCCGGCGCCCTGTGGCCCGCGGACGCGCTGGCCCGGGGCGAGACGGCCCTCGTGCCGCTGACCGGCGACCGCTTCGCCGGCCTGCCCGCCGGCGAGTGGCCCGAACCGCCCACGCAGGCACTGGTCGTCCCGCTGCTGCAGCAGGGCAGCGCCCCGTACGGCTTCTGCGTCGCCGCGCTGAACCGCTACCGCGAGCTCGACGACGGCTACCGGGGCTTCGTCGAACTGACGGCGGGACACATCGCCTCCGGCATCGGCAGCGCCCGCAGCTACCAGGCCCAGCAGCGCCGGGCCGAGGAACTCGCCGAGCTGGACCGTGCCAAGACCACCTTCTTCTCCAACATCAGCCATGAGCTGCGCACCCCGCTGACGCTGATCATGGGACCGACCGAGGAACTGCGCACCCGCCTGGCCGGCGCCGACGAGCACGTGCGCCGGGAACTGGACGTCATCCACCGCAACGGGCTGCGGCTGGGCAAGCTGGTCAACACGCTCCTGGACTTCTCCCGCATCGAGGCCGGCCGGATGCAGGCCCGCCACGAGCCCGTCGACCTGGCCGCCGTCACCGCGGAGCTGGCCAGCGTCTTCCGCTCCGCGATGGAGAAGGCGGGACTCACCTTCGAGGTGGACTGCCCTCCCCTGGAAGAGCCGGTGTACATCGACCGCGGCATGTGGGAGAAGGTGGTGCTCAACCTGTTGAGCAACGCCCTGAAGTTCACCTTCGAGGGGTCCGTGAGCGTCCGGGTGCGCCGGTCGGGGGACGAAGCCGTGGTGAGCGTGTCCGACACGGGCATCGGTGTGCCCGCCCCCGAGATCCCCCGGCTGTTCGAGCGCTTCCACCGCATCGAGAACGCCCGCTCCCGCTCCAACGAGGGCAGCGGCATCGGACTCGCCCTGGTACGGGAGCTGGTGGGTCTGCACGGCGGTTCCATCACGGCGCGA
This sequence comes from Streptomyces sp. AHA2, assembly GCF_036857595.1. Taxonomy (NCBI): domain Bacteria; kingdom Bacillati; phylum Actinomycetota; class Actinomycetes; order Kitasatosporales; family Streptomycetaceae; genus Streptomyces; species Streptomyces sp. AHA2. The sequence continues at coordinate 240,069 of NZ_JAUQWJ010000005.1, read as the reverse complement.
AGCAGCGAGGGCGAAGGCACCGCCTTCACCGTCCGGCTGCCCTTCGGCACCGCCCATCTGGCGCCGGAATCCGTGGTGTCCGAGGCGAGCAGCACCGCCGCCTCCGCCACCGCCGACCCCTTCGTCCAGGAGGCCCTGCGCTGGCTGCCGGCCGGCGGTACCGCCGAGGACATCGGCGTGCAAACCGCGGCGAACACGGCCGAGACGCCGGGGCCCGGCCCGTCCGGCAGCGCCCGGGTGCTGGTCGCCGATGACAACGCCGACATGCGCGAGTACCTCGCCCGCATCCTCGCCGGGGCCGGGTACGAGGTCATCACCGTCACCGACGGCGTGGAGGCCCTCCAGGCCGTCCGCCGCGACATCCCCGACCTCGTCGTGAGCGACGTGATGATGCCCCGGCTGGACGGACTCGGCCTGGTGGCCCGGCTGCGCGCGGAGACGCGCACGGCCGCGGTGCCCGTGCTGCTGCTCTCGGCGCGCGCCGGGCAGGAGGCGTCCATCGAGGGCCTGCAGGCGGGCGCGGACGACTACCTCGTCAAGCCCTTCGCCGCCGCGGAACTCCTCGCCCGGGTGCGCGCGAACGTCGAACTGGCCCGGCTGCGCGGCCACCACCTGCGCTGGCGGACGGCCGTCATCGACTCGCTGCAGGAGGCGTTCTTCGTCTGCGACGAGTCCGGAGCGGTCGTGGAGATCAACTCCGCCTTCACCGACATCCTCGGCTTCGGCCCGGAGGACCTGCCGTACGCTCCGGTCCACCCGTGGTGGCCCGACCCGGGCACCGACCCCGAGGCGCACCGCCGGGTCGGTGCCGCCTTCGCCAGCCTGCTGGAGGGTGACAAGGGCTCCACCACCGTCCCGGTCGCCCACCGCGACGGCCACCGCCTGTGGATCGCGGTCACCTGGAACAAGGCGCACGACCCGGACACCGGACGGCGGGTCACGGTCGGCACCTTCCGCGACGTCACCGCCGAGCACTACGCCGTCCAGCGCCAGACCGCGCTCGCGGCACTGAGCACGACCCTGTCGCAGGCCACCAACCTGGCCGACGCGCTGTCCGGCGCCCTCGCGGAACTGAGGGCACTGTGGCGTGCGCGGTGCGTCGTGGCCGCCGTGTTCGAACGCGGCGACGTGCCGGTGCTGACCGCCACGGACCCCGGCCTGAGCTGGGACGACCTGCCCGCCCAGCGCCGGGACCTGCTCACCGGCCTGCGGCACCTGTCACCACTGACCCCGGTCCCGGAGGACAGCGGCGCCGGCGTCCTGCTGGAGCACCCCCTGGGTCCGCTGGCCCTCTGGATCGACCTGGGCGAGCACCGGCCGTTCACCGGCGAGGACCAGCTGCTGCTCTCCCTGCTGGCCGGGCACCTCGCGCAGGGCCTGGTCCGGGCGCACCAGATCGACCAGCAGCGCGAGACCGCCATCGCGCTGCAGCGCGCCATCCTGGGCCCGGCGCGGCTGCCCGACGGATTCGCCGTGCGCTACGAGCCGGCCACCCGCCCGCTGGAGGTGGGCGGCGACTGGTACGACACCGTCGCGCTGCCCGACGGACGGATCGGCATCGTCGTCGGGGACTGCGTGGGCCGCGGCCTGAAGGCGGCCAGCGTCATGGGCCAGTTGCGCAGTGCCTGCCGCGCGCTGCTGCTGCGCGAGTCCGGCCCCTCCAGCACCCTGATGGCACTCGACCAGTTCGCGGCGAGCGTCCCGGGCGCGCAGTGCACGACGGTGTTCTGCGGTGTCCTGAGCCCCGCCACGGGGGAGCTGACGTACTCCAGCGCGGGACATCCGCCGGGAATCCTCGCCCACTCCGACGGGACCGTCCGGCGGCTCGACGACGGACGCTCGCTCCCGCTGGCCGTCCGCCCGGGCAGGGAGCGGCCGGAGGCGCGCTGCGTCCTGCCCGCGCGTTCCACGCTGCTGCTCTACACCGACGGGCTCGTCGAGCGCCGCCGCCGCTCGCTCGACGCCGGCATCGAGGAGGCCGGCGAGGCGGTGCAGGAAGGGCGCGAGGTGCCCGTCGACGACCTCGCCACCGCGCTGATGTCCCGCCTGTCACCGGCCGGCGGCTACGACGACGACGTCGCGCTGCTGCTCTACCGCCACCCGGGCCCGCTGGAGCTGTCCTTCCCGGCCGAGTCCGCCCAGCTCGCCCCCGTCCGCCAGGCGCTGCGCGGCTGGCTCGCCCAGTGCGACCTGCCTCCGAACGCCGTGCAGAACGTCCTCGTCGCCGCGGGGGAGGCCTGCGCCAACGCCATCGAGCACGGCCACCGCAACGCGCCGGGCCAGGCCGTACGGCTGCGCGCCGAAGCCCTGGTGGACAGCCTGCGGCTCACGGTCGCCGACAGCGGCCGGTGGAAGGTGCCGCAGCCGGAGCTGAACGCCCACCGCGGCCGGGGTGTCGCCCTGATGCGGGCCATGATGCAGCGCGTCACCATCACACCAGGCCCGGCCGGCACCACCGTCGACATGCAGATGAGGATCGCCTGATGACCACCCCGCTCACCCTCACCCCGGGCCGGCGTCCTGACGGCACCCCGCGGCTCATGGTCAGCGGCGAGATCGACATGAGCAACGCCGGATCCCTGGCCGAAGCCCTCGACGCCGGATCCGGCCCCGTCGAAGTGGACCTGACCGCCGTGGAGTACCTCGACAGCGCCGGACTCAGCGTGCTGTTCGCCCACGCCGACCGGCTGGAGCTCGTCGTCACACCGCTGCTCCAGCCCGTCCTCACGGTCTCCGGCCTGGCGGAACTGGTCACCGTCCACGCGCCGGGCGGCGGCCCACCGCGGCCGTGACCCCGGGCTGCCCGCACCGCGCGGCCGCCGACGACCCCGCCTCGTCCCGCCACGACGCACCACCGAAGCACCCGAGCCCTGGCCAGGAGTGATGACAGACGTGTCCGACCCGCTCGACATGACCGTCCACCGCCTCAGCGACCGCAGCGCCGTCCTCACGGTCACGGGGGACGTGGACCTGCACACCTCACTCACGCTGCGCGCCCACGCACTGGCCCTGGTCGGCGAGGGCGTGCGGCATCTGGTGCTCGACCTGGCCCGGGTGGACTTCGTCGACTCGACCGGTCTGAGCACGTTCATCACGCTCCTGCACGCGACGCAGCGGCGGGACGGTTCGCTGCACCTCGCCGCCGTCCCCGACCGTCTGATGCGCATGGTCACGATGACCGGCATCTCCCAGCTGCTGCCCGTCCACGCGACCGTGGAGGAAGCGGTGGCCGCCGACCCCGTCGCGAAGACTGTGACCGACGTCGCGGCCGACACCGCCGCTCGTGACGCGGGCGCCCCGGGCTGACGACGCGACCTGCGACGCCGCGGTGTCCGGCAGGTCTCCGGCACCTGCCTCGGACTCTCGGGACGAGCCGGCCCTGAGGTAGGCTGCCGCGTGCTGCGGCCCGAGAAGTACGGCTGATCGCGTGTGGAAGGAGAGGGTGAGTCCATGAGGGACACCCGCCCGATCCCCGGTGGCGAGTCCGCGGCCGCCCGTCACGTCGCCGTGAGCTACTCCAGCGACGACGAGTGGGCCGGCCATCTCGTGGCCTTCGTGCGGGCCGGGCTCGACGGAGGCGAACAGGTGCAGTACTTCGCCGACGCCACCGACCCCGACCGCGTGACGCGCACCCTCACCGAGCACGGCATCGACGCCGCGGGCGCCGTACGCCGCGGACAGCTGCTGGTGACCACCGCGGAGGAGACGTACCTGGCCGGATCCGGCTTCGACCCGGACGCCATGATCGGCCTGTGGCGCCAGGCGGTGGACGGCGCGGCCGCCCTGGGTTACCGGAACCTGCGGGTCATCGGCGAGATGTCGTGGGGCACCCGGCACATACCCGGGGCGGAGCGCCTGCTGGAGTACGAGATGCGCATCCACCACGAGGTGTTCGAGCGGCTGCCCCTGACCGCATGGTGCTTCTACGACCGGCGCCTGTTCCCGCACCAGGAGCTGGCGGCGCTGACCTCGGCACACCTGAACCGCTCCGGCGCCGCGTCCCCGGGTGCCGGCGGGCCGGCGCTGACGGCGGCCCCGCTGGCAGGCACGCCCGGCTTCCGCCTCTCCGGGACCGGCGGATACGAGAGCCGTCGCGTCGCCGCCGCGACCGCCGCCTCCCTCGCCGCCTCCCCGGCCCCCTCCCTCACCCTCGACCTGTCGGACCTGAACCATCTGGACGTGGCTGCCGTGGCCGACATAGCCCGCGCCGCGCGCCGGCGGCCCTTCGCCTCGCCGGTGCGGCTCCTGAACGCTCCGCCCGCCTTCCACCGCGTGCTGGAACTCTTCCCCGAGCTGGGTGCCGGTCTCGAGGAGGTGGGGAAATGACGACGTACTCGCGACCGTCGGCGACCCCGGGCCAGGACGCGGCGTTCCACCACCCCGCCGTCTTCTACGGCACGGACCAGGAGTACCTGAAGAGCGTCGGCGAGTTCGTCCGCCGCGAAGCGGCCCTCGGCCGGCCGCTGCTCGTCGCCGTCCCCGGCGCCCGCCTCGCCCTGCTGCGCGGCGCCCTCGGGGAGCTGGACGTCACCTGGGTCGACATGTGTCAGGCCGGACGCAATCCGGGGCGCATCCTGTCCATGCTCCAGGAGTTCGCCGACCGGCACGAACAGAGGCGCCCCTCCATCGTGGGCGAGCCGATCTGGGTCGGCCGCACCCCGGAGGAGGCCCGTGAGGCGACCCGTCACGAAGCACTGATCAACCTGGCCTTCGCCGGGCGGCAGGCCACGATCCTGTGTCCGTACGACACCCGCCTGCCCGACCGGCTCCTCGAGGAGGCCCACCGGACGCACCCCGTCCTCGGGATCGCCGAGGACTGCCGCCCCAGCCCGCACTACACCGACCCGCGGGCGGTGCACCGGGACTGCGACGCGCCCCTGCCCGAGCCCGCGGACCCGGTCGTCCTGCACTTCGAGGAGCAGGACCTCGGCCAGGTCCGCGACGCCGCGGCCGAGTGGGCGCAGAACGCCGGCCTGACGGCGCGCCGCCGCACCGACTGGCTGCTCGCCGTGAACGAGGCCACCGGCAACTCCGTGCGGCACGGCGGCGGACGCGGCACCCTGCGGCTGTGGCGCACCGACGACACCCTGATCGCGGAGACGAAGGACGGCGGGCGGATCACCGACCCGCTGGTCGGCCGGCGCCGTCCCGACCCGCTGTCCCCGGCAGGCGGGCGGGGTGTCTGGATGATGCACCAGCTCTGCGACCTGGTGGAGATCCGCACGCCCGCCTCGGGCCTGGTCGTGCGGCTGCACCTGACCGTGGACTGAGTGCCGCCGTGGCGGACACGGTGTTACGGCCGGTCACCGCTCTCTCCGGCTCCCTCGGCTCTCCTCTGGCAGGACGGCCCGGACGTCCCGGTGCCCATGACCACGGATGTGGCATGCACCATGCCGGGGTGAGCCTGATGTCGGCTCACCCGGAATCCGGGGCAGGCGCTCGGCGAGGGGGACGGGATGACGGCCGAGCGTGAACGGAGGCCGATGAGCGGCATCCGCCGGTCCGGGACCGTGCGCGAGGAGGACGAGGACCTCTCGCTGCTGTTCGGCACGTCGACCGCGCTGTTCGCGTCCATGGCCGGGCCCGCCCACGTCCTGGAAGCGGCCAACCCCGCCTTCTTCGCGGCCGTCGGCGACCGACGTGAACGCACCGGGCTGCCGCTGGCCGACCTCATGCCCGAGCTCGTGCCCCAGGGGTTCATCGACCTGCTGGACCGGGTGTACCGCTCGGGGGAGCGGCACGTCGGCCGGGACGCCCGGGTGGTCCTCGGCACCGGCGAGGCCACCCGCGAGGCGTACTTCGACTTCACCTACGAAGCCCGCCGTGACACCGCCGGCGACGTGATCGGCGTCCGGATGATCGGCGTGGAGACCACGCAGGTCAAGCACGCCCGGCGCCTGGCCGCCGAGCAGCGCGCGCTGCTGGAGCAGATCGCCCGCCAGGCCCCGCTGCCCGAGGTGCTCGACGGAATGTGCCGGACGATCGAGGAACTGTCCCCCGAGGTGATCGTCTCCGTCCTGCTGGCCGACGGGGACGGCCGGCACCTGCGCCACGGCGCGGCGCCCAGCCTGCCCGCCTTCTACAACCAGGCCATCGACGGCATCGCCACCGGCGAAGGCGTCGGCTCCTGCGGCACCGCCGCCCACCGGCGCCGCACCGTGGTCGTCAGCGACATCGCCACCGACCCCCTGTGGACCGACTTCCGGGCCCTGGCCGGGCAGGCCGGGCTCGCCGCCTGCTGGTCCACGCCGATACTCGCGCGTGACGGCCGGGTCCTCGGCACCTTCGCCATGTACCACCGCGAACCGCGTTCCCCTCAGGACAGCGACCTCGCGCTGGCCCGCGTCTTCGCCGACACCGCGGCCCTCGCCGTCGAGCGGCACCAGGCCGAACAGGCCCGGCAGGCCGCCGACGCGCGGGAGAAGGCCGCCCGGGAGGACCTCGCCTTCCTGCTGACGGCCAGCAGCACCCTGGCCGGCCGGCTGGACGAGAGACAGACGCTCCAGCGCCTGGCCGCCCTGTCCGGCGCCAGGCTCGCCCCGCTGGCCGTGGTCGACATCCTGGAGGGAGGGCGCCTCCGGCGCGTGGCGGCCGCCGCACCCGGCGAGGAGCAGCGCACGCTGCTGACCTCTCATCACTCCTCCCTCCGGGCCGACGACGACGTCGTCGCCCGGGTCCTGGCCTCCGGCCTGACGGAAGTGGCCCGCCACAGCCCGACGGGCGGCGGACCCTGGCGCGAACTGGGCGTCACCGGCTACGTCTGCGTGCCCCTGGTGGACCGCGGGCGGCCGTTCGGCGCGCTGACCCTGCTGTCCACCGACGGTCGCCCCTTCGACGACCACCGGGTCGCGCTGGCCGAGGAACTGGCCCGCCGAGCCGCCTCCGCCGCCCGCAACGCGCGCCAGTACGCGCAACGTGCCGCGCTCGCCCGCGACCTGCAGACGGGTCTGCTGCTGCCCGACCTGCCCGACATCCCCGGCGCCCGGCTCGCCGCCTTCTACCACCCGGCCGGTGAAGGGCTGGAGATCGGCGGGGACTTCTACGACGTCTTTCCCCGGGAGGACGGCAGCTGGGCCTTCATCCTCGGGGACGTGTGCGGACGCGGAGCCACCGCAGCGACCACGACGGCCCTGGTCCGTCACACCGCACGCGCGGTCACCTCGCTGCTGGACGACCCCGTCGACATCGTCAAGGCCGTCGACAAGGCACTCAACGACCGGCACGCCCACCAGAACAACGGCTTCGTGACCCTGGTCTACGGCCATCTCGCCCCGGCTCCCGGCGGACTCGGCGTCCACCTGGTCCGCGCCGGTCACACCCTGCCGCTCGTGCTGGACGGCGACCACCGGGTCGGGACGGTCGAGGCGTCCGGCGGGCTCATCGGCATCGGCATCCCGCCCACGCTCACGGCGAGCCGGTTCACGCTGGGCCCGGCGGAGAGCCTGCTGCTCTACACCGACGGCATCACCGAGTGCCGGACCGCCGGTGCGGAACAGTACGGCGAGGCCCGGCTGATCGAGGCCCTCGGCAGCACTCCCCGCCGGCCGACGGCGGACGACATCGTCGACACGGTGGCCGCGGACATCCGCGCCTTCGTGGGCGGCCGGACCGTGGAGGACGACCAGGCGGCCCTGGTCATCACGGCCGAGGAGCCCCCGCCGGGCCGGGACTGAGCGTCATCGGGCGGGGGCCGTGCAAGCCGCGACGGTCCCCGCTCCTGCTGCCGCCCGCGGAGCGCGCGTCGTGGGCGGACGGCCTTCCTGGCTGCCACGCCCCCTCCCGCGGTGCACGAGACCGGTGACATTGCCGGTCCCCGCGGGGCGGCCGATGGCCGACAGTGGCACGGCCAGCCCGACGGCGGTGCCCCACCGCGGGCATGCGAAAGACACCCCAGGTCCCGCATGCCCGTGCGGTGGGCCGTCCGCCACGACCGAGAGGACGACTCGTCGTGCACCTCGACCCCCACACCGACTCACCCACCCGCCCCCGCGGGGCGTTCGGACGCCGGACCGGGCGACTGGCCGGCGCGGCCGCCGCGCTCGCCGCCGTCATCGGCATCGGCCCCCTGGCCGCCCCCGGGGCCCACGCCGCCGACAACCCCTACGAGCGGGGCCCGGCGCCCACCCAGTCCAGCATCGAGGCCCTGCGCGGTCCGTACGCCGTCTCGCAGACGTCGGTGTCCTCACTGGCCGTGAGCGGTTTCGGTGGCGGCACCATCTACTACCCGACCAGCACCGCCGACGGCACCTTCGGCGCCGTGGCGATCTCGCCGGGCTTCACCGCCTACGAGTCGTCGATCGCCTGGCTCGGTCCGCGCCTGGCCTCACAGGGGTTCGTGGTGTTCACCATCGACACCAACACCACGATGGATCAGCCGGACTCGCGCGGTGAGCAGCTCCTCGCCGCGCTCGACTACCTCACCCAGCGCAGCTCCGTGCGCGGCCGGGTCGACGCCACCCGCCTCGGCGTGATGGGGCACTCGATGGGCGGCGGCGGCAGCCTGGAAGCGGCCAAGGACCGGCCCTCCCTCCAGGCCGCCATCCCGCTCACCCCGTGGAACCTGGACAAGACCTGGCCCGAGGTCCGGACGCCCACCCTGATCTTCGGCGCCGACGGCGACTCGATCGCCCCGGTCTCCAGCCACGCCGAGCCGTTCTACCAGAACCTGCCGTCGTCGCTGGACAAGGCGTACCTCGAGCTGAACGGCGCCACCCACTTCACGCCCAACAGCAACGACACGACGATCGCCAAGTACAGCATCAGCTGGCTCAAGCGGTTCATCGACAACGACACCCGCTACGAGCAGTTCCTGTGCCCGCTGCCCCGTCCGAGCCTGACCATCGAGGAGTACCGGGGCAACTGCCCCCACGCCTCCTGACCCCCGCCGCCTGAGGCCCGCGCGGCCGGAGACGGTGAAGCAGCCGGCGGCGGACGCTCCGGGGCGTCCGCCGCCGTGCCGTGCACGAGCAACCCCGCCGGGGCGGTGCGTTGGGCAGCCGCACAGTCCGCCGGGCGACCACACCGGACCAATCCGCAGGTGAGCACGCCGGTTACCGCACCCCGTGCCACGGACGCGAGCCTTCCGGTCTTCCTTACGCGCAAGTAACCTCCATGGGATGACCGGAGAAGGAAGCAGCGTGCGGTCGGCTTCCCGCACGGGGACCGGACACGAAGCCGTACGGCCGGCCGCCGCGCACCGCGGCCATGTCGCGTTCGCCCGCGGCCGGCGCCAGCTGGCCGGCGGGCCGGTGGGCGACGCGCGCGAGTCCCTGGCGCTGGCCGCGTCCCTGCTGGCGGCCGAGGACCCGGACGGCGCCGAGGCCGCGCGCCTGTGCGCGGCGGACGCCGCCTGGGCGACGGGTGACATCGGCGTCTGCCTGGCCATCCTCGACGGGCGGTCGACGCCCCGGGCCGCCGTGGACCTCCCCGGTGAGGGAGGAGCCCGGTGGGCCGCGGCGGGCCCCCGCCACTCCGAACCGGCCGTGACCACCGCCGTCACCGGCTCCGAGGGCGGCCGTGCGGAGCGGTCCGACGCCGAACGGGACGCACCGCCGGCCGTGGGCGACCCCTTCTTCCGGGACTACCGCGACGGTATGCGGGCCCTGCTGGCCCGACACCCGGAGCTCGCCGTGGGGCCGCTGCGGCGCGTGCTGCACCGGGCGCGCACCGACGAGCGGCCCGAGCGGCTGCTGCGTGCCGCGGCGGCCGCCCTGCTCCTCGGTGACGTCCACGCGGCGCGCGCCGCCGGGGCCCGCGCCCTGGCGGCCGCGCGCAGTACGGAGTGCGCCGCGTTCGAGGCGCGGGCGCTGGAGTACCTGGCCTACGCCGAACTCCGCGCCGGCCGGCACGCCCAGGCCCGCGCCCACGCGGAGGAGGGCGTCGTGGCGGCACGGGCGGCCGGACATCACAACACCGCGGCCAGTCACCACGCCATGCTCGCCCTGGCCGCCTCGATCGAGGGGGACACGGCAGCGGTCGCCGGGTACGCCTCGGCCGCCCTCGGTGTCGCCCGCCGCCACGGCCTGGCCCAGGCGGCGACCCTGGCCGAGTGGGCCCTGGCCCGCGCCGACCTGGCCCGCGGCCGGCCCCTGGAGGCCGCCGACCGGCTCGGCCCGCTCGTCGGCCCGGGCCCCCGGCGCGGGCACTTCGCCGTGTGGATGCTGGCGTTGCCCTGCTTCGTCGAGGCCGCGGTGCTCGCCGGTCAGCCGGAGGACGCCCGGGACGTCGTCGGCGACCTCGCCCAGTGGGCGGCCTTCGGCGCCGATCCGCACGCACCGGCCCAGCTCGCGCGCTGCCGCGCCCTGCTGACCGCGGACGACGGGAAGGCCGACCAGCTGTACCTGGAGGCACTGGCGCTGCACGACGAGTCGGGCGGTGACTTCGAGCGCGCCCGCACGGAACTGCTCTACGGCCGGTGGCTGCGCAGGCGCCGCCGGCTCCGGGAGGCCCGCGGCCGGCTCGGCGCCGCCCTGGTCGGCTTCGAGCGCTGCGGGGCCGGCGCGTGGGCGGAGCAGACGCGCGGCGAACTGCGCGCCAACGGCGTCGCGTCCGGGAAGGAGCCGGCCGGGGCGCTGTCGCGGCTGACCCCCCAGCAACTGCGCATCGCCCGCCACGTCGCCGAGGGCGCCACCAACCGGGAGGTGGCCCGGCGCCTGGCCGTCAGCACCCGTACGGTCGACTACCACCTGCGCAACGTCTTCGCCGCGCTCGGTGTGCGCTCCCGTATGGAACTGGCCCGCATGGTGAGCCGGGAGGACCGCTGAGCCCCGCCGCGACCGGCGTCCCGTCTCCGCGGTCCGTCCCCTGACCTCGGTCCCCGCCACCGGGACTGGCGGCCCCCACCATCCGGAGGATGGCCTTCCACTCGCAGAAGATGGCCGCACGACCCTGGGGACCGACCGGACGGTATGCCATTCTTCGGAGCAGGAGTACTGGGTGACGACGGCGCGCCCCGGTGCCGTGCCCGCCGGCCTTCTTCGGATCCGGCGGTGCGGGGCGGGCGGGCCGAAGTTGGGGGAGGACCGCGATGCATCCTGCCGCACGCACACGCACGACGTTCCGCACCGGGCCCATGCCCGTGCCGCAGCCGCGGACCCGAAGGTTCCGGTCGCTGATCGACGCCGACGCGCTGCGCGTCCTGCACCGCGCCGCCCGTGTCCTGCTGGAGGACCTGCCGGACCTGACCGACCGGCTGCTGGCTGTCCTGGGCGAGCAGGAACCGGCGTACCGGACCGCCCTGGAGAACGACCACACCGGCACCTGGCAGGAGGCGTACCGCTCGTTGCGGCACAGCGTGACCTCGCTGCTCGACCCGCGCGGCAGCCGGGAGGCGGCCCACCGCTGCACCTGGCGCATCGGGGTGGCACGGGCCGAGCAGGGACTGCCGCTGGACGCGCTGCTGCACGCCTTCCGGCTGGGCGGGTCCCTGGTGTGGCAGCGGCTGGTCGAGGAGACCGCCCGGGCGGAACCGGACGACATCCGGCTCCTGGTCCACGTGGCCACCGACGTGTGGAACTTCGTCGACGAGCACTGCACGCTCGTCGCGGACGCCTACCGCCAGACCGAACGGCAACTGGCCTGGCGGCGCGAGAACCGGGCGCGCCTGCTGGCGGCGGCCCTGCTGGACGGCACCAGCAGGATCGCCGACCTGCCGGAGACCGCCGAGGGGCTGGGCCTGCCGGAGCAGGGCCGGTACGTGGTCGTCGCGGTCGCGTGCGGCCGGCCGCAGGACCTCACCGGAGTCCGGGCGCTGGCCCCCGCGCACGGCGACGGCACGTACTGGCACGCGGGGGCCGACGTCGACTACGGCATCGTCCTGCTCGGGGACGGCTCGCCGGACGGCGGCGGAACGGCCGGCGGAAACGACACCCCGCACCGGGACCCGCTGGCCGCGCTCGGCGTGCCCGTCGGCGGGGCGCCCGGCCGCCGGGTCGGTGTCGGCAACGCCGTGACGGGACTCGCCGCCGTCGGCGACGCCCGGCGCCTGGCCGATCTGGCCCTGCGCATCTGCCCGCCCGAGGGCGGCACCGTCCGGCTCGCCGAGCACCTGCCCGAGGCCCTGGTCGGCTCCTGCCCCGAACTGGGCGCCACCCTCACCGAGCAGGTGCTCGGCCCGCTGCTGCGGCTCGAACCGGCCGACCGGGACGTCCTTCTGGCCACTCTCGTCGCCTGGTTCGCCTGCGAGGGCTCCGCCCAGCGCGCCGGTGAGCGCCTCTACTGCCACCGCAACACCGTCCTGAACCGGCTGCGCCGCTGCGAACAGCTGATCGGCCGTTCCCTGGCGCGCCCGCACGACGTGGTGGAGATCAGCCTCGCCCTCACCGCCCACCGCCTCCGGCACGGCTGACACCACGGCTCGCTCGCTGCTGCGGCGCCCCCGGGACGGGACCCGGGGGCGCCGCCGTTCTGGGCAGCCGCACAGTCTGCGTCCGGCGGGGTTGGGACCGCGCAGCCACCCGGGCCGGACACCTGTACCGCGCGTCCGCGCCCGTGCTGTCGTGGGCTGCCCTTCCCCCGAAGCACCCGTGCCCGACGGCACGGACCCGAGGAGCCGTGATGCCCGAAGCACCACCGGACGAAGAGCCCGCCCTGCACATCGAGGGCGTCGACGTGACCTACGGCCGCGCCCTGTCCGCCCTTCGTTCCGTCTCCCTGTCCGTCCCGCACGGCACGGTCGTCACCCTGCTCGGCGCCAACGGCGCGGGCAAGACGACCCTGCTGCGGGCGGTGTCGGGCACCCTGCGCCTGCACCGCGGCGCGATCACCGCCGGACGCATCCGCTACGGCGCCACGCGACTCGACGGGCGCGACCCGGTCGCCGCGGTGCGCGCCGGAGTCGTCCAAGTGCCCGAGGGACGGCGGGTCTTCGCCGGGCTCACCGTCGACGAGAACCTGCGCAGCGGCGGTCTCGGCCTGGGGCGGCGCCGCCCGGACCAGGTCGCCGAAGCCCGGGAACGGGTCTTTACGCTCTTCCCCCGCCTGGCCGAACGCACCCGGCAGGCCGCCGGGCTGCTGTCCGGCGGCGAACAGCAGATGCTCGCCATCGGCCGCGCCCTCATGGCCGCGCCGCGCCTGCTGCTGCTCGACGAACCGTCCCTCGGCCTCGCCCCGCAGATGGTCCACCGCATCGCCGACGTCATCCGCGAGATCAACGCCCAGGGCACCGCCGTGCTGCTCGTGGAGCAGAACGCGGGCATGGCGCTGTCCCTGGCCGACACCGCGCACGTCCTGGAGGTCGGCGAGGTCCGGCTCTCCGGGCGTGCGGACGAACTGGCCCGCACGGACGCCGTACGGCGGCTCTACCTGGGCGAGACCACCGGCGCCGAAGCCGCCGACGGCCCCGGGCACGGCGGGCCCGCGCGCACCGCCGACACCACCGAGGGGCAGGGAGCCGCGTGACCGTCCGCACCACCGCACCGCCCGAACTGGCCGTCACCGACGTGACCGTACGGTTCGCCGGACTCACCGCCCTGGACACCGTGTCCTTCACGGTCACCCCGGGCACCGTCCACGCCCTCATCGGCCCCAACGGAGCCGGCAAGTCCACCTGCTTCAACGTGCTGTCGGGTCTGTGCCGCCCCGCCACGGGCACCGTGCGCCTGGGTGACGCCGAGCTGACCCGGCTCGCCCCGCACCGCATCGCCGGCCTCGGAGTGGCCCGCACCTTCCAGAACATCGTCACCACCCAGGGCACCGTCGCCGACAACCTGATGCTCGGCCGCCACGCCCTGTCCCGGGCCGGTTTCGCCGCCAGCGCCCTGCGCCTGCCGCAGGCGCGGCGCGAGCAGCGCGCCCATCTCGACCGCGCCCGCGAGATCGCCGAACTGACCGGTCTGGCAGCCCACTTCGACAGCCCCGTCGCGCTGCTGTCCTACGGCGACCGCAAGCGCGTGGAGTTCGCCCGCGCCCTGTGCCTGGAGCCCAGCGTCCTGCTGCTGGACGAGCCGGTCGCCGGGATGAACGCCGCCGAACGCGCCCGCGCGGTGGAGGTGGTGCACGAGGTACGAGCCGAACTCGGCCTGTCCGTCGTGCTGGTGGAGCACGACATGGGTCTGGTGATGCGGCTCGCCGACGAGGTCACCGTCCTCGACTTCGGCCGCGTCATCGCCCACGGCACGCCGGACGAGGTCCGCCGCGACCCCGAGGTGCTGCGCGCCTACCTCGGCACCGGCGCCGAACAGGAGGACGCGGCATGACCACCCTGCTGGACAACGTCTTCAACGGCCTCGCGCTGGGAGCCGTCTACGCCCTCGTCGCGCTCGGCTTCGTCATCATCTTCAAGGCCTCCGGCGTCATGAACTTCGCCCACGGCTCCCTGCTCCTGCTCGGCGGCTACCTCACCGCCGTGTTCCACGACGACCTCGGATTCGCCGGAGCGCTCGCCGTGTCCGTCCTGGTCACGGCCGCCGTGGCCGGTGCGATGGACCGCTTCCTGCTCCAGGCGGGCGGCGGGGCGGACCCGCACGCCGCCCACGTGCAGACCATCGTCACCATCGGTGTCGACATCCTCATCCTCACCGACCTCTCCCGGCGCATCGGCGGCGACCTGCTCTCGCTCGGTGACCCCTGGGGCGACGACGTGAGCGGGCTGGGCCCGGTGACCGTGGCCGACAGCCGCATCGCCGCGATCGTGGTCTCGGCCGTGGTCATCGCCGGTGTCTTCGCCCTGTTCCGGTACACGCCTTGGGGCCTGTCGCTGCGGGCCTCGGCGGAGGACGTGGAGGCGGCCGCACTGATGGGCGTACGGCTGGTGCGCATCCGCATGCTGGCGTGGTGCCTGGCCGGGGCGCTGGCCGCCCTGGCGGCGGTCTTCCTCGCCGCGTTCCCGGCACCCGGTCTGGAGCGCACGACCGGGCAGATCGCCCTGAAGGCGTTCCCGGCGGCGATCCTCGGCGGGATGGCCTCGCCGCCCGGCGCCCTCGCGGGCAGCCTGCTGATCGGCATGACCGAGGCGCTCGTCGCCGGTTACCAGTCCGACCTGCACGTCCTGGGCGAGGGCTTCGGCGACGTCGCCCCCTACGCGGTGATGGTCCTGGTGCTGCTGGTGCGGCCCACCGGGCTGTTCGGCGGAAAGGCGGCGGTCCGTGTCTGACCGGTTCCCCGGATCCCGTGTCGGTGCCGCACGCCTGAGCCGGACCCTCGCGGCCGTCGTCGTCCTGTGCGCGCTGCCCTTCTACCTGGACGCGTTCTGGCTGCGCATCGGACTGTTCTCGATGGCGGCCGCCGTCGGCGCGGTGGGACTCGGCCTGCTGTCCGGCACAGCGGGCCAGCTCTCCCTCGGACACGCCTTCTTCCTCGCCGTCGGCGCCTACGGCTACGTGTGGCTGGCCGGCGAACCCGGACCCGGGCTGCCGACCGCCGTGGCCGCCGTGCTCGCGGTTCTGCTCGCCGGGGCGGCGGGCGGGCTCTTCAGCCCCGTCGCCGGCCGGGTCAGGGGCGTCTACCTCGGCGTCGCCACCCTGGCCCTGGTCTTCCTCGGCCACCACGTCCTGCTCACCGCCGACTCCGTCACCGGCGGGTTCAACGGCCGCTCGGTGCCGCCGCTGGAACTGGGCGGGTTCTCCTTCTCCGCCGACTCCGAACTCACTGTGCTGGGCGTGCCGTTCGGGGCGGAGGAGCGGCTGTGGTACCTCGGTCTCGCCCTGTTCGCCTTCACCTGGTTCACCGCCCGCGGGCTGCTGCGCGGCCGCCCCGGACGGGCGCTGGTGGCGCTGCGCGACAGCGAGACGGCGGCCGCGGTGATGGGCGTGGACGTCTCCCGCTACCGCTCGGCGGCCTTCGTCGTCTCCTCGATGTACGCGGGCCTGGCGGGGGTGATGCTCGCGCTCGCCTTCCGCCGGGTGGTCCCGGACTACTTCGGTCTGGTGCTGTCGGTCGACTACCTCGCCATGATCGTCATCGGCGGGCTGGGTTCGGTGGCAGGCGCCACCGCCGGTGCCGTCTTCGTCACCGCGCTGCCCCTGCTCATGACCCGCTACGCCGACCAACTGCCCCTGGTGGCCGCCCCCGGCAGCACCGACGGCACGATCGGCCCCACCGAGGCCGCCCGCTACCTCTACGGAGCGGCGATCGTCCTGATTCTGCTCTTCGCGCCCGACGGCCTGCACGGCCTGGTCCGCCGCCTGCGCGCCCGCCTGCGTCATCGGCGCGCCGCCCCACCGCCCCCGTCCTCGCCCCGACCCGCATCCGCGTCGTCCGCACGAGCCAAGGAGCCCACCCCGTGAAGTCCACGCACCACACGCACCGCGCACGTCCCACCACGCTCCTGGCCACCGCCCTGGCCGTCCTGCTGCTCACCGCCACCGGATGCAGCTCCAAGGCCGACTCCGCCAAGAACGCGGGCGACGGCGCCGACGGCGTCAAGGCCGGTCCCGGAGTGACCGACGAGGTCATCAGACTCGGCGCCCTGACCGACCTCACCGGCCCCTACGCCACACTCGGCAAGAGCATCGTGCAGGCCCAGCAGATGTGGGCGGACGAGGTCAACGCCGACGGCGGCATCTGCGACCGGCGCGTCGAGATCGTCGTCAAGGACCACGGCTACGACGTCCAGAAGGCCGTCACCGCGTACGCCGACCTGTCCACGGACGTCGTCGCGCTGCCGCAGGTCATCGGGTCGCCCGTGGTGGCGGCGCTGCTCGACGACATCGAACGGGACAAGGTGCTCACCTTCCCGCAGGCCTGGGCCGCCTCCCTGCTCGGCCGCGACGCCGTGCAGGTCCTGGGCACCACCTACGACATCGACATGATCGCGGCGGTCGACTTCCTCACCCGCACCAAGGGCCTCGGCAAGGGCGACACCGTCGGACACGTCTACTTCGAGGGCGACTACGGCGCGAACGCCCTGGAAGGTTCGCAGTGGGCCGCCGAGAAGGCGGGCCTGAAGATCGCCGGCCAGAAGATCAAGGCGACGGACACCGACCTGTCGGCCCAGGTCTCCGCCCTGCGCAAGGAGGGCGTGAAGGCCGTCCTGATCAGCGCCGGACCGGCCCAGACGGCCTCCCTGGTCGGAGTGGCGGCCTCCCGCGGCCTGAAGGTGCCGGTCGTCACCAGTGCGCCCGGCTACGCCCCGCAGCTCATGAAGACCCCGGCCGCACCCGCCCTCGCCGCCCTGCTGAACGTGGTCAGCGCCGCCCCGGCCGTCAGCTCCGACCTGCCCGGGGTGCGCAAGATGGTCACCGCCTACGAGAAGAAGTATCCCGGCTCCCTCCTCGACTCGGGCGTGCTCTCCGGCTACAACGCCGCCCGGCTGATGGGCAACGACCTGAAGAAGGCCTGCGAGGGGGGCAGTCTCACCCGCGAAGCAGTGGTCGAGGCGCACCGTTCGCAGTCCAGCGTCGACGTCGGTCTCGGCACCGCCCAGAACTTCTCCGACAAGGCACAGCCCGCCAGCACCGAGGCGTACATCCACAAGCCGGACGCCGAGGCGGTCGGTGCCGCGGTGAACGTCGAGGACGCGCACACCGCGCCGGGTGTGGCGGAGTACCTGGCTTCCCGCTCCTCCTGACTCCCCGGGCCGGGGCCGCGGCCGGCAGCCGACAGGACTGGGGCTGCCGGCCACGGCCGGGCCGGCACCGATGATCCGGCCGATTGCCCGCACCGCTTCCCCGTTACTCCACATGGGTGAAGCGGGTGGGGGCACCCGTGTCTGCGTCACCCACTGAAAAGGAGCACGATCATGGTGGTCGCCGCAGTCATCGGCGTGTGTGTGGTCCTGGCCGTCCTGGCCTTCCTCGTCCCGCGTCTGTCCCGTCACCCGGAGCGCGGCACCCAACGGACGCTCGGCGCCGGCGCCCGGGCCGGGGGCAAGGCGCCCGGTGTGCTGGGCCGGCTCTTCAGCAAGCCCTTCCACTCCAGTTCCCGCGCGGTGAGCCGCAGTGGCGCGGCGGGCCGCCGCTCCCGCGGCCGCATGCCGTTCTGACGGGTTGACGGAACGGACCGAACGGGGAGCCGGAACGATGAACGCCGAAGACGCCGACAAGCTGCTGGACGGACTGACCGTCGACGACAGCCGGCGCGAGCAGCCGATCGTGCTCGACGCCGACGGGCGTCCCATCCGGACGTGGCGCGAGAACTACCCCTACGACCGCAAGATCGGCCGCAAGGAGTACGAGCGGACCAAACGCGTCCTGCAGATCGAACTCCTCAAGCTCCAGCGGTGGGTGAAGGACACCGGTGCCCGCCTGGTCGTGGTCTGCGAGGGACGCGACGCGGCGGGCAAGGGCGGCACGATCCAGCGGTTCACCGAGCGGCTGAACCCGCGCGGCGCCCGCGTCGTCGCCCTGGACAAGCCCACCGAACGCGAGATGGGACAGTGGTACTTCCAGCGGTACATCGCCCAGCTGCCCACGGCCGGGGAGATCGTCTTCTTCGACCGTTCCTGGTACAACCGGGCCGGCGTGGAGCGCGTGATGGGCTTCTGCTCCAAGGACGAGTACGAGCTCTTCCTCGCCCAGTGCCCGGCCTTCGAGCGGATGCTCGTCGAAGACGGCGTGCTGCTGGTGAAGTTCTGGTTCTCGGTGTCCCGCTCCGAGCAGCGCACCCGGTTCGCGATCCGCCAGGTCGATCCGGTGCGCCAGTGGAAGCTCTCGCCCACGGACGTGGCCTCGCTGGATTTGTGGGACGACTACACCGAGGCGAAGGTCGACATGTTCCGCGCCACGGACACCGTCCACGCGCCCTGGACCGTCGTCAAGAGCAACGACAAGCGGCGCGCCCGGCTGGAGACCATGCGCAGCCT
The DNA here is from genome assembly GCF_036857595.1 of Streptomyces sp. AHA2. Lineage (NCBI taxonomy): Bacteria > Bacillati > Actinomycetota > Actinomycetes > Kitasatosporales > Streptomycetaceae > Streptomyces > Streptomyces sp. AHA2. The sequence continues at coordinate 221,330 of NZ_JAUQWJ010000005.1, read as the reverse complement.
GCTCTCGCGCATCGACTACGCCAACAAGGACCAGGAGGCCGTCGGCACCCCCGACCCCCTCATCGTCGGAGCCGCCGACACCCTGCTGGAACCGGGGGAGGAGGACACGACGCTGTCCCCCACCCCGCTCTCCCCGGGAGCGGACGGGCCGGGCAACCACCCGGAGACCACCACCCCCTGACACACCCGCGCCCTCACCACGTGACGAGGCCCGGCCCCCTCCTCGCAGGGGGCCGGGCCTCGTCACGTTCGGCGGCGTCTCACCGCCGGGCGGCGGCGCGCGTCTGCGTGCGGTGGTCGAAGTACGCCCAGACCGTCACCGCGACCAGTGCGGTGAGACCGACGGTCAGGACCCGCACCGCGCCACTGGTCAGATAGGCGACCAGACCGGTGAGCCCGGCACCGGAGAACATGATCAGGCGACTGACGAAACGGTCCTCGGGCGGCTGGGGGTCCTCCCGGTCCTTCAAGTCGTGCACGGCGTCCCTGGCCGGGTGCGAGGAACCGCGCCGGGCGCGGGCCCGGTAGGCCAGTGCGTAGCTGATCAGCGCGTACAGCGCGAGAGCGCCCAGGACCCACAGCCAGACGTGCGGGTCGTCACTCGATCCTCGTGCCAGGTGCACGACACTTCTCCTTCTGCGGCGGGCTCACCGGTGAGCGGGACTCAGCTGCCGCCGCCGTGCCCCCGGGCGTCGCTGTCGCCGCCCTCGGGGTCCGCGGGACGGAAGCACGCCATCACCGTCTTGCCGTGCCGCTGACACCTCATGCCCCACTCGTCGGCGAGCTTCTGCACGATCGCCACACCGCGCCCGGAGACCTCACCCGGCTGGGGATCCCGCTGGCGCGGCAGCGTGGGGTCCTCGTCGTGGACGCCCACGTGCAGGCAGTCACCGTCCCAGGTGAGCACCAGGTGCGCGTCGCTGTGCGCGTGGATGTGCGCGTTGGTGATCAGCTCCGACACGGCCAGCACCACCGAGTCCACCGTGTCCGGCTCCTCCGCGGCCCAGGGGAGGGCCTCGAGGCGCTCGCGGGTCCACTCCCGCCCGGCGCGCACCCCCTCCGACATGGGAAACGAGTGCGCCCACCCCATAGCCTTCACCGCCACTGCCCCGACCACCTCTCTTCCGACCACACGGGCGTCCTGCAAGAACCGACTACCCGGCACCCGCCCCGGCAGACATGAGCGCCCTCGCGGTCACCGCATCGAGCGGCCCTGCCGCGACAGACGTTTCCGGCTCCGTCGTACGGGACGCGTACGCGAGGCGTACGCCGTGGGTACGGAAACGGGTCTAGGATCGCCCGTGGAGGTGCTGCATGTCGGAGCTGTTCGACGCCGTCGACGCGCTGGTCGCGTCCCGCTCCCCGTTGCCGCCCGCGCCGGAGCGCAAGCGCCTGCGCCAGGCGCACGGGCTGACGCTGGACCAGGTGGCCGCCGCGCTGAAGGTGCGCCGGGCGACCGTCTCCGGCTGGGAGTCGGTGAAGAAGCCGACCGAACCGCGCGGCCCGGAGCGCGAGGCGTACGCGCGGCTGCTGAACCAGCTCGCGGAGCTGTACCCGCCCCAGCCGGCACCTCCCGGCACCGTGGCATCGCCCCAGCCGGCACCTCCCGGCACCGTGGCCTCGGCCCCATCGGCGCCTGCCGCCCCGGCCGCGGACTCGGCACCCGTCGCCCCGGCCACCGCCTCCTCCGCGTCGGGCGCTCCCGCGGCGGCGGCGCCTGCAGGGCGTACCGGGCGTACCGCCAAGAGGACCTCCGGTCCTGACACACGGAAGACGCCCGCGGCCGCCACCTCCCCCGTCACCGATCCCCGCTTCGCCAACGGCCCTCTCGCCGTGGTCGACGTGGACTCCGACGGGCACGTCCTGGCGTACTGCACCGGCGGCCTGGTCCTCGACGTGCCCGCCAGGACCGTTCCCGCCCTGGTCGCTTGGACGTTGGAGGAGGCGGGGCTCGGCCAGCCGAGGCTGGTCGGCGCGGGCAAGGACGGTGACCCGCTGCTCGTGCTGACGGAGGCCGCGCTGGAGCGCTACGGACTGCCCGTCGCCCTGACCGACGAGGAGAGGCGGACCGGACGGCTCCGGGAGGACCACAAGGCCGTCGGGCAACTCGCGCGCGCCGACTGGAAGCTCACCAAGCGCGGGTTCGGCCCCTGGGCGCGGATCTACCGACCCGCCACCGGCGCGGAGCGCGCCTGCGTCCAGCTCTGCATCCCGTCCTGGCGCGCGCTCGACCCACGCCACTGGGGGGACGCGGCTCAGCTCCCCCCGGCCGAACTCGCCCGTGTCCTCGGCCTGTACGCGTCCCGGGTGATGACGCCGCGCGGCTCCACGGCCGTCACCGGCCTGGAGTTGATGACCGCCCTGCACCCGCCGACGCGCGCCTCGGAGCCGGACGCCCACGGCAGGCGGCACTCCGAGCACAACCCCGGCAGCCTGGGCAAGGACCCGGTGGACTGCGCCCCGTGCGAGGCCCCCGACGGGCATCCGCTGCTGGCCGACCTGCCCCGGTTCCACGTCCGCGGCCCCGACGAGAAGCTGTTCGAGGAGGCGTACGACTGGGCGCGGCCGATGACCGACGACGAGTGCGCGCTGCGGCATCTGGTCGGCATCGACGTGAACATGGCCTTCGCCGCCGGGGCCAACGGCCTCGTCGTCGGCCTCGGCGGGCCGACACATGTGAAGGCGCCGGAGTTCGACGCGAAGCTGCCGGGCTCGTGGCTGGTCGACCTGTCCCACGTCGACCTGTCCCGCGTGCGGATCGGCAAGGACGGATGGGCCGACCTGCACGCCGATCTGCTGCCCAGCCCCTTCACCCCGAAGGGAGAACGCCCCGAGGGCCCGGCCTGGTACGCCACACCCACCGTCGCCTACGCCGTGGAGCTCGGCTACGAGGTGCGGCCGCTCGAGGCGTACGTCCGCCACGACAACGGCCGTTACCTGGACGCCTGGTACGACCGGCTGCGCGACGCCTACCTCGCCACGATGGCCGACCTGGGCGTGCACGCCGACATGGCGCCGGACGACTTCCTCGCCGCGATGGACGGATACCGCAGCCGCGACCCGCAGGCGGCGATCGTCGCCGACGCGATCAAGGCGACGGTCAAGGGCGGCCTGGGCAAGCTCCGCGAGCGGCCCAGGGGAGAGGGCTGGCGGCCGGGCCGGCCCTGGCGTGCCCTTTCCCGCCCCACCTGGCGGCCGGACATCCGCGCGGCGGTCATCTCCCGGACGCGGATCAACCTCCACCGGAAGATCGTGAAGCACGCGGCGTTCACCGGGCAGTACCCGGTCGCGGTCCTGTCCGACTGCGTCGTGTACGCGGCCGAGGGGACGGGCCCGCTCGACTTCCTGCCCTACCGGGACGGCAAACCCCTGCCCGGAGGGTTCCGACTCGGCGTCAACCCCGGGCTGGTGAAGCACGAGGGCACCCAGACCGTGCTGTGGGGCGAGGAGGTCCGCGAACGGTTCGGTGCGCCGGAGCTCAACCTCGCCCGGTACATCAAGGACGGCGCCGTCACCGACGTCGACACCGGGGAGTAGCGGCCGATGAGCACGTTCGGGGACGGGCTGGACGCCGCGGTGCGCAAGGCGTTCACCCGTCCGGCGCCCAAGACTGCGCCCGCGCAGATGCGTTACCTCGTCCGGCAACTCAAGGGCACCCGCCAGGTGGCCCAGTTGCTGCGCGTCTCCCAGCGCACGGTCGAACGGTACGTGAGGAACCAGATCAGGAAGCCGCGGCCGGACCTCGCCGCGCGGCTGGAACGCGAGGTGAACCGGCGGTGGCAGCCGCAGGTCCGGGCCCGGGCCCGGCGAAGGGCCGCGACGACGGGGGGCATCGTCGTCGACACCCGGGCCCGGATCGGTTACACCGCGCCGATCGGCACGACCGACGAGGACCGGCTGCGCCACTTGACCGTGGCGCTGCCCCCGCAGTACGCGGCCCGGCTGTTCGACGCCCGGGAGCAGGGCGCACCCGAACAACGCCTGCGCGAGATCACCGCCGAGGGCCTCAGGGAGATCTACTTCCAGGACAACGGCCGCCGCGCAGGCCAATTGGAGGAGGTCCGCCTCACGGACATCGAACACGTGGAGTTCGACCTCTAGTCACGCGTGCGACCCCTGTGAGGTCGGCAGCGGATCGTTTGACTTTACCCTCCCTTTGCGATTGGCTGCTGATCACCGTTCCAAGATCCGGGGGGATCCTCATGAACCGCATGTTCCGCACCGCCGTGTGCTCCGTCGCCGTCGCGGGCCTCGCGGTCGGTCTGACCGCCTGCTCGGAGGCGGTGGATCAGGTCGACAAGGCCGTGAACGAGACGTACCAGGTCACCTATGAGGTGACGGGGAAGAACGTCGACTCGATCGAGTTCCACGGGGGCGGCGGCAAGGCCATGGAGCCGAAGATCGAGTCGGTGTCGAAGCCGGAGCTTCCCTGGAAGAAGACCGTCACCCTGCGCGGCATCATGCCCGCCGCCGTGATGCCCGTCGCCGTGGACCCCGAAGGCGCCGAGGTGACCTGCACGATCACGTACAAGGGTGAAGTGATCGAGGAGCAGAGCGCCAAGGGCCTGGTGACCTCGGGTGGTTGCACCGCCGAGTCCCCGATCGGGGGCTGACGGCAGCCGCTGGGGCGCGCGGCTCACCGCAGGCGCAGCAGGAGCAGGGCGATGTCGTCCAGGTGCGTGTGCGCGGGCAGGGCTTGGTGGATCAGGGCGTCGGCCAGCTCGTCGAGGGGACGTTCGCCGGTCGTGGTGAGGTAGTCGGCCACCGTCGCGATGGATTCCGTGATGTCGGCGCCCGGGGCTTCCACGAGACCGTCGGTGTACAGGGCCAGGAGAGAACCGGCCGGCAGGGTCGTGGTCGTGACCGGGTAGGTGGCGTCGATGCCCGTGTCGATGCCCAGCAGCGGCCCCGGTTCCACGTCGATCACCCTGGTACGGGGCTCCGGCCCCGAGGTCCGCAGCAGCGGGGGAGGATGCCCGGCACTGGCGAGGCACAGGCGTCGTTCGGCGAGGTCGAGGTGCAGGTACAGGCAGGAGACGAACAGGTCGGTCTCCAGGTCGAGCAGGACGCGGTTGGTGCGCGTGAGGACCTCGTCGGGCTGCGCACCGGCAGTGGCGTGCACGGCGGTGCGCACCTGGCCCATCAGGGCTGCGGCGTTGATGCTGTGCCCCTGCACGTCGCCGATGACGGCGGCGGCGGACGTGTCGCCGAGGCGGATCAGGTCGTAGAAGTCGCCGCCGATGTCCATGCCGTGCGCGGCCGGGAGATAGCGGGCGGCGACGCCGAGGCGGGGGACGGACGGCAGTGCCACCGGCAGGAGCGTCTGCTGCAGCCCGTGCGCGAGGTCGTGCTTGGCGTCGTACAGGCGGGCCCGGTCCATCGCCTGGGCGACCAGCCCGCCCAGCGAGACGAGCACGGCCCGTTCACCGGCGCTGAACGTCCGCGGGTGGTCGTAGGACAGGACGCAGCAGCCGACGCGGCGGTCGGAGACGACCAGGGGCAGGAAGGCCCAGGCGTGCTTCCCGCTGACCAGGGCCGCCCGGGGGTGTGCGCGGGTCATCTCGCCTCGGTCGGCGAAGAAGGCGGGGACGCCGCTCTGCAGGATGCGGCCGGCGGGCGTGAGGTCGGTGTCCAGGGGCAGGCCGTCGAGACGGGCGATCGTGCGGGGGTCGTACCCCCGGTGTCCGGTGATCTTCAGCCGGCCGGCGTCCGCCGCGGAGACGACCATGCTCTGCGCGTTGAACGCCGGCACGATCTGGTCGCCCACCACATGGATCACATCGGCCACGGTGACGGTCTGGCTGAGGGCCGCCGCCAGGTGGATCAGCTGGTGGATCCGGCCCGTGCCGGCGCCCTCGGGCGCGGCCGGTCCCGGTGCCGGGGGAGACGGCACCGTGTCCTCGGGGCTCGTCTCGCGACGGGGTTGCAGGAGTGCGCTGATCCCGCTGTCGTCGGGGTAGAGCCGGATGTCGAGCCATGTGCCGGGCGGCCGCAACGCGGTGTAGGCGACGGACTCACGGCTGAAGACGGCCGTGCGGTAGTGGTCCTCGTGGACGGGGGTGTCGAGCCAGGGCACGGTCTGCCAGGGCACGGTGCCCAGGAGGCGTTCGGGCCGCAGGCCCAGCAGCCGGGCGGCGGCCTCGTTGACGTAGGTGACGCGTCCCTCCAGATCGAGTCCGAGGGTGCCGATCGGCAGCCGCTGGACCAGGTCGGCGGCCGCCACACCGGCCTGGACCGTGTCCGGTACCGGCGGGTGCAGCGGTACCGCGCGGGGCTGGTCGGGGACGATCGTCGGGGCGGGCGACTCCTCCAGTGCCTGGGTGACGCGCTGCGCGCTGGACAGGATGTGCCCGCGCTCGCGGCGGGTCAGGGACGGCGGATGACTCGCCGGCCACACCAGGGCGAGGGCGCCCCAGCGGCGCACGCCGTCGAGCGGCGCGAAAGCCAGGGCGAACTGGTACGGCAGCCCCGCCGCGGCGTTCGGGTACAGCCGGGCCAGGTCCTCCTGCCGCCCCACCCACACCAGGCGGTCGTCGCGGACCGCCTCGGACAGCGGGCCCGCGGCCGACACGGCCACCCGCCACCAGGGCGCGACGGCCATCACCGGAACGCCGCAGACGAGCGACAGCCCCAGCACCGGCTCGGACGGCGACAGCAGGTACACGCCCCCGGCGGACGCACCCGTGCGGCGCACCGTCGCGCTGAGCGTCTCCTCCAACGACGAGCCGTCGCGAACCTCGCCCTCCTGACTGTTCACATATTGACCATAGGCGACGAACAGGCCTTTCGGTGGTCGGGTGGAGGACGGTGCCCCGGCGTCCGCCCGGAGCCCGGCGGCGTCCGTCGCGGACGGCCGGGGTGTGGAAGGGTGGAGGGAAAGGCCGACCCGGCGAGGTGAGCAGCGTGTCGTTCCCGTGCCGGGCGTCCGGGCCACCGCAGCGAGCCCTGCTCGGCGTCGCCCCGGCGCGTCCCCTGGCCGTCCTCAGCCCTGTGTCGCAAGGTGAACGAGTCGCCGAACAGCGGGGAAGCGGTGGGCCCGTCCACTGAGGCGTGGTGAGGCCGGCAGGCGGAAGGGGCGAGTGCGATGAGCCGAGCGGATCAGCACGCGGAGCCTGCGGAGCATCCGGAGGGGCCCGCGTCCGGCCCGAGCGGGCTGCTGGACCTGCTGGGCGTGGCCGCGGTCCTCGCCGAGGCCGACGGCCGGATCGACATGTGGAGCCCGCAGGCCGAGGATCTGTTCGGCTACACCCGTGAGGAAGCGGTCGGACAGTACGCGGCCCACCTGCTGCTGAGCCCCGAACACCGCGAGGTGGCCATCAGGCTGTTCGCCGAGGTGATGGTCACCGGCCGGGGCTGGGCGGGGTCCTTCCCCGTCCGGCGCAAGGACGGCAGCAGCCTCATGGTGGAGTTCCGCAACATGCGGCTGACGGACAACCTCGGCGACCACTACGCCCTGGGCCTGGCCACCGACCGGGCGCTGCTGCGGCAGGTGGAGCGCAAGGTGGCCCTGTCCAGCCAGCTGGTCACCCAGGCGCCGATCGGGCTGTCCGTTCTGGACACCGAGTTGCGGTACGTGGCCGTCAACCCGGCCCTGGCGTCGATGCACGGTGTCTCCGAGGCCGCTCACGCCGGCCGCAGGTTCCGCGAGATCCTGCCCGGTGCGCCCTTCGAGGTCGCCGAGAACCAGATGCTGGAGGTGCTGGAGACCGGTGTGCCCGTGGTGGACCGGCAGGTGGTGGGCCGTACCCGGGCCGACCCCGACCACGACCACGCCTGGGCCGTGTCGATCTACCGCCTCCAGGACCACGGCGGCAACGCCCTGGGCATCGCCAACGTCGTGGTCGACGTGACCGACCGGTACGAGGCGGCCAGGGAGGCCGAACGGGCCCGGCAACGCCTGCGGCTGATGGCCGACGGGTCCTCGCGCATCGGGACCACCCTGGAGGTGGAGCGGACCGCGCGGGAGCTGGCGGACGTGCTCGTGCCCGATCTCGCCGACATGATCGCGGTGGACGTGCTGGACTCCGTGCTGCGGACCGGCCGGCCGGACATCGGTGAGAAACCGCCGCTGTTCCGCGCCCTCGCGGTGAAGACCGCCTACCCGACCGACGCCTTCGAGGCGATCATCGCGCCGGGCCGGCTCACCGCGTACCACGCCGACCACCCGGCGGCCCACTGCCTGCGCACCCGCCAGCCCTTGCTGATCAAGCACCTGGACAGCGGCGAGCTCGGCCGGGTCGCCGCCGACGACGCCGCGGCCGACCTGCTCGCCCGGGCCGGTGTCCACACCGACATGGCGGTCCCGCTCATCGCCCGGGGGCAGATCATCGGGGTGATGGGCCTGGCCCGCGCGCGCAACCCCGAGCCCTTCGACGAGAACGACCTCACCCTCGCCTGTGAACTGGCCTCCTCCGCCGCGCTGAGCATCGACAACGCCGTCCTGCACCAGCACATCCGCAGCGCCGCGGAGACGCTCCAGCGCAGTCTGCTGCCGCAGCCCTCGCCCCGCCGCCCCGGTCTGGAGATCGCCGCCCGTTACCGCCCCGCGCAGGCCTTCAGCGAGGTCGGCGGCGACTGGTACGACATCATCCCGCTCAGCGGCGACCGCACCGCCCTCGCGGTGGGCGACGTCATGGGCAGCGGCATCCCGGCCGCCGCGACCATGGGCCGGTTGCGCACCGCCACCTCCACTCTCGCCGGACTCGACCTGGAACCCTCCCGGATCCTCAGCCACCTCGACCGCATCACCCAGGGCCTGGACCCCTACATCGCCACGTGCGTGTACGCGGTGTACGACCCCCGCCTGCGGCAGCTGCAGGTGGCCGGCGCGGGACACCTGCCGCCGGTCCTGGTGCGCGACGGCCGGCCGCCCGAACTGCTCGACCTGCCCACCGGCACCCCGCTGGGGGTGGGCGGTGTGCCCTTCGAGACCACGACCTTCGACATGGGCCCCGGCGACCAGCTCGTCCTGTACACCGACGGGCTCGTGGAGACCCGCGACGATCCCATCGACCGGCGCCTGGGGGACCTGGTGCACCTGCTGTCCCCGCCGTACGGCTCCGCGGAGGAGACCTGCGACCGGCTCCTGGAGGGGCTGCGGGGCCCCGCCGATCACGACGACGTGGCCCTGCTCATCGCCCGGGCCCAGCCGCTCGGCACTCCTGCCGAAGGCGCCTGAAGCGGGCCGGGCCTCCCCACGGCGCGGCCCGGCCCCCGCGACGGACGGCGGGGACCGGGCCGGCCACCGTGTGCGGTGGAGGGTCCGTCAGCCCTGGCGGGCCTTGAAACGCGGATCCTTCTTGTTGATCACGTACGTCACGCCTCGGCGGCGCACCACCTGGGCGCCGGGCTTGGCCTTGAGCGCGCGCAGCGACTTGCGCACCTTCATGTCGCTCTCCTCGGGTGTCGGGCGCCCGGTCAGTGCCGGGCGGCGCCGCCGTAGCGGCGCTCGAAGCGCTCCACGCGTCCTGCGGTGTCCACGACGCGCGAGGTGCCGGTGTAGAAGGGGTGGCTCGCCGAGGAGATCTCGACGTCGACCACCGGATAGGTGTTGCCGTCCTCCCACTCGACCGTGCGCCGCGAGTCGAGGGTGGAGCGGGTCAGCAGGGCGAACCCGGCTGCCCGGTCACGGAAGACGACCGGACGGGAGACGGGGTGGATCGCGGTCTTCATGGCTGTCCTTTCGGGGGCCTCCCGCCGCCGGGCGGCGGGAGGCGGGCGGTCAGCGCTCCTCGCGGAACGGGACGTGGGCCCCGGCGACCGGGTCGTACTTGCGCAGGACCAGCCGGTCGGGGTCGTTGAGACGGTTCTTGCGGGTCACGTAGGTGACACCGGTGCCGGCCGTCGACCTCAGCTTGACGACGGGCCGCGCGCTGCTGCGTGCCATGAGGACTCCTTTCCACCGACACACGAGCCTTCGATTGACTCAGGCATGTCAGACATGGGTCTCAACCCCACACAGCGCCTCCGCATTCCCGAGCGCCCCCGTTCCCGGCGGAGCAGGGGCACATGCCACGGCCCGTGTCCCCGGCGCCCCGGAGGGCGGAGAACTCCGGCCGTGTCCCGCCGGTGCGGTTACTTCGCGCCGAGGCCGGCGTCGCCGACCGACGGCTTGCCGTCCGCCTCGAGCACCTTGTTGAGCAGCTTCAGGTCGTAGATGCCCTTCAGGTCGGGCTTCTCCAGCAGGCCCGCCGTGACCGCGTGCTGCGCCTGGGTGTCGAGCGTGGAGGCCAGCGGGTCGTCGAGGAACGTGACGGACTTCCACGCCGGGTCGAGGACGTCGGCCGGCAGCGCCTTGCCCGACAGCTCCTTCAGGGCCTTGTTGGCGGACGCTTTGGCCTTGTCGGGATTGGCGTTGATCCACTCGTTGGTCCGCACCGAGCCGCGCAGCACGGCCTCGACGACGTCCGGGTGATCCTTGAGGAACTTCTGCGACACGATGATGTTCGTGATCACGAACTTCTTGTCCGGCCACAGCGTCGACTCGTCGAGGAGGACCCTGCCGCCGTCGGCGACCAGCTTGGACGCGGTCGGCTCCGGCACCCACGCGCCGTCGATGGAACCGGCCTTGTAGGCGTCCGGGGTGATCTTGTTGTCGGTGCGGACCACGGAGACGTCACCCGCGCCGCTCTCGGAGTCCACCTTCCACCCCTGCTCCGCGATCCAGTTGAGGAACGCGACGTCCTGGGTGTTCCCGTGCTGCGGCGTGGCGATCTTCTTGCCCTTGACGTCCTTCAGGGACGTGATCTTCTTCGGGTTGACGACCAGCTTCACGCCCCCGGAGGCCGAACCGCCGATGATGCGCAGGTTCTTGCCGTTCGACTTGGTGTAGCCGTTGATCGCCGGGGAGGGGCCGATCCAGCCGATGTCGATGGCACCCGCGTTCAGGGCCTCGATCTCGGACGGCCCGGCGTTGAAGGTCGACGCCTTGATGGTGGTGCCGCCGAGCTCCTTCTGGATCAGTCCCTCCTGGACGCCCACGAGGGCCGTGGCGTGCGTGAGGTTGGGGAAGTAGCCGATCTTCACCTGGTCGGCGGAGAGCTTCTTTGCACCCGCCGCGACCTCGCTCTTCTTGCCGTCGTCGGTGGCCTCGGAGCCGTAGCCGCAGGCGGTCAGCAGGAGGGGAAGCGCCGCGAGGGCGGCGAGGGCGCGCAGGCTGGTGAACGGTCTTGCGGCAGACACTGAGGTGTCCTCTCGGCAGATGAGGGATCGGGAAGGCGGGCGACGGCGTGGGGCGGGCCCGGGGCATGCGGCAGGAGGTCGCTCGCCGGCTCTCGGTACGGGACAGCCGTTCCGGACCCGTCGAGCGGAACGTGGGGGAGGGGCGGCGCGAGACCCCGGCACAAGTCCCGCGGCGACCCGGGGGGCCGGCGGGATGCGCGGGAGTCGTCGGCCGAAGGGTGTCGCGTCCGGCGACGTCTCAGGCGGGCCGACACATGGCGCTCGACGTGCGGGCGAAGTCGATGTGGCGACGTGAGGTCAGGCGGAGGAGCGCGAGGGTGGTGAAGTCGAGCAGACGCACGGCCCCACCTCGCAGTTCCCTAGTTTTCCTACCTGGCTGCTAGGGATCGTGGCAGAAGACGGCCCGCACCCCAAGAGGGTGTCCGAATGGCGGTCGCGCGCCTCTCGAATCATGAGATGGTGCGCCGGAATGTGTGGATTGTCCCGGGGTGCAGCCGGGTTGCCCGGCCGCACCGGCGCCTCCCCGTCACGCCGGGAGGACGAAAGCCGGGTGGGTGCCGTTCAGGTAGTAGTCCCCGACCTCGCGGAAGCGGTGGGCGGCCGGTTCCTGCAGGGTGTGCGTACGGGCGTTGCGCCAGAAACGGTCCAGGCCCAGCCGTGCGGAGGCGGCGCGGGGGCCGAGTGCGTCGAGGGCACGTGCGGTGGACTCGTGTGCCGCCCGGGATGCGGCGGCCTCGGCCATGGCGACGAGCACGGTGATCTCGGCGTACTGGTCGAAGCCGAGGTCGTCCCCGGCCGACAGTCCCTCCCGCGCGGCGTCCATGGCCTGGTCGGCGAGTGCCGAGGCGGAGCGGGTGAGGACGGTGAGTTCCCCGTACGCGCTGAGCACGTGAGGATCGGTGGGGGCCTGGGAGGTCCGGGGCCACGCCGTGTGGCCCGTCCTGCTGTACTCGCGCACCTCCGCCAGGACGCCCTCGGCGATCCCGAGCAGGAGCTGGACCGAGACCAGGCGCCCGACCGGTGAGGCCAGGGCGGCCGAGGGGGACAGGGTCTCCTCGTCCGCGGACAGCGAGCCGAGTACGTCGTCCTCGGTGACCGCCACGGCGTCGAACTCCACGGTCCCGCCGGCCGCGAGCCGCTGGCCGAAGCCGCCGGTGCCACCTTCCACCCGCACGCCCGCACCGGCGGGGTCGACCAGGACGGCCAGCGGTTCGCCGGTGCCGGCCCGGACGGCCCGGACGGCGAGGCGGTCGGCGACCAGGACGCCGGTGACGTAGCTCTGCCGGCCGTCGAGCACCCGGCGGCCGGATTTCCCGGTGAGGACCGGCGGGGCCTCCTGGCGGGCCAGGCCGCCGCCCCAGAACCACTGCTCGGCCGTGGACCGCAGTTCGACGCGTGCGGCGACGTCCGGGGGGGAGAAGAAGCGGGTGCTCCACGACAAGGAGTAGTGACAGCCGAGCAGTTGGCCTATCGCTCCGTCGGCGGCGGCGATCTCCCGCAGGACCGCGCAGGCCGTCGCCCAGTCCGCGCCACCGCCCCCGAACTCCACCGGCGCGAGGAGTGTCAGCAGTCCGGCCTCGCGGAGCCTGGACACCTCGTCGAACGGGTGCTTGCCCGCCTGTTCCCTGGCCACGGCGTCCGTGGCCAGGTCGTCCGCCGCCTCCCGGGCCACGCGCAGCCAGTGCGTTCGGCCGGGCCCCGTCCGCTCGGCCGCCGGGACGGGGTCGGCCGGTGCGATGGCAACGCCCATGGCGGGCTCTCCTCAAGGTCGGTGGCAAGGTGTGGTGCCGGGGCTCTGCTCCTGGTCGGGCACGTACTTGTAGCCCACGCGCCGCACCGTGACGATCGTGTGCCGGTGGGCCGTGCCGAGCTTGCGGCGCAGCCGCGCGATGTGGACGTCCACGGTGCGTCCGTCGCCCACGTGCTCGTAACCCCAGACGGCGTTGACCAGTTGTTCGCGCGTGTGGACGTGGTGGGGACGCCGGACGAGGTGCGCCAGGAGGGCGAACTCCAGATAGGTGAGGTCGAGTTGCCGCCCGTCCACCTCGGCGGCCTGGCGGGCCGGGTCGATGTGGACGGCGCCCTCGCCGGTGGGCGGGGCGGCGGCCGGGACGGTCGCCGCGACGGTCCGGACCTCGGGTCGCGGGCCTTCCCCGGCGAACAGCTCCCGCAGGTCCGTGCCTTCGGGCGCCACGACGAGGTAACCGACGAGGCGCGGGGCGGCGGGGCCGCCGGTGTCGTCGCGTCCCGGGTCGCCCACCAGGTGGAGGCGGCGGGTGTCGACGGGCGGGGCGGTCAGGGGGGTGGCCTGGGCCGGGAGTGCCGTGGTCATGGTGATGTCCCTCAGGGGTGTGCGGGCCGTCGTGCTCCGGGTACGGGCGCGTCCGGCCGCGGGGAAAGGAGGCGAGCTGAGCCGATCGGCACGGTGGGCGGGTGAGCCGGGTGCCTCAGGCGCGACAGCAGGCGGCGCTGACGACGTGACCGAAGTCGACATGCCGACGGCGAACGAGTCGCTGCTGTGTACGGGACATGTGCAACATCCTGTGCATCCTCCACGGACACCGTCAAGGGTTTCCTAGTAACTCGATAGGAAACGTGGGGAATGCCTCGCGCCGGATGGCCGCGGCCGCGAGACCTCACGTCCGGGGCGCCTCACGCCGGTGCGGCCCGGTACGCGGCCGCGTTGCGCACGAACAGCTCGTGCAGGTCGCGGACGGCGCGGGCGGGGGAACCGGAGTGCCGGCGCTGCAGTACCAGCAGCACCTCCGTCCCGTCACCCGCGAGCGGCCGCACGGTGATCGCGCCGCGCCGCTCCAGCGGGTCACCCACGACACTGAACTCCGGCAGCACCGTGGCCCCCAGCCCTTCGGCGACCATGAGCTTGCCCATCTCCGCGCCGTCGGTGGAGTACGAGAAGACCGGTGCCCTTCCCCGGAGCAGGCGGTGCAGGAAGCGGTGCATGACGTAGCCGGACCGCATGACGATCAACGGCTCCGCCAGCAGACTGTCCGCGTCCACCGCGTCCAGGGCCGCGAGCGGACTGTCGGGACGTACGCACACCACGGGCCTCCCGCACAGCAGCTCGGTGGTCTCGAAGCCGGGCGGCAGGTCGTCGCCACGCAGGTAGTTCACCAGCCCGAGGTCGAAGGACCCCTCCAGCAGCCCCCGGTGGATCCCGGACTGCTGCGCACCCACCAGCTCCACCTGGGTGACCGGGTGCGCGGCCCGGAACTCCCGCACCGTCGGGATGACCAGCGGCACGGTTGCCGTGTTCACCGTGCCGAGCCGGACCATCCGGCTGACGCGGTGCTGGTCACCGGCGGCGTCCCGCAGGCGGTCGACCGCGTCCAGCACCGTCATGATGTGCGGCAGCAGCTCCCGCCCCTCGTCGCTGATCTTCGCCCCGGACCGCTTGCGCTCCAGCAGGTCCACACCGAGTTCCCGCTCCAGATTGCGCACGGTCTCGCTGAGCGCCGGCTGGGACAGGTGCAGTTCCTCGGCGGCTCGCCGCAGCGACCCCAGCCGGGTCACCGCGGCGATGTATTCGAGCTGTTCGATGCGCACGGAAACGAGACTGCCGATCGAGCAGATCCGGGTTCAAGGGAATCCCTGTCACAACCTCGTGAATACCGAAGGCCGGCATGTGAAATCGAGCCGGGCATTCTTGACCGGCCGGACCTCGCGCTGCTTTGATCGAAGGCATGAAGCGACAGGACCTCACGCGGCGACGCCATGTCGATCTCGCGCGTGTCTGCAGCTCCCGCTGTCGCCACCGGGCCTGAGCGCACCCAGGGAAACCCTCCCGCCCCGCTCTCCCCACCTCCCCCTTCCGTGAATCGCCGTCCCGGCCGCATCCCTGCGTGACGACGGATTCCCAGGGACGCACAAAAACGCAGCCGAATTCCCGGAAGGTGCTCCGTCACGCTTTCTCCCGCATTCGCCGGCCAGGAGTTTCCCATGCCCGCATTTCCCCGGACCGACCCCGTCCGCTTCGCCTACTGGGTGCCGAACGTCAGCGGCGGCCTCGTCACCAGCACCATCGAGCAGCGCACCGACTGGGGCTACGACTACAACCGCGAACTGGCCGTGCTCGCCGAGAACAATGGCTTCGACTACGCCCTCAGCCAGGTCCGCTACATGGCCGGCTACGGCGCCGAGTACCAGCACGAGTCGACGAGCTTCAGCCTCGCCCTGCTGCTCGCCACACAGCGCCTCAAGGTCATCGCCGCCGTCCACCCGGGGCTGTGGCACCCGGGCGTCCTCGCCAAACTCGGGGCGACCGCGGACCACCTGTCGGGCGGCCGCTTCGCCGTCAACGTCGTCAGCGGCTGGTTCAAGGGGGAGTTCACGGCCCTCGGTGAGCCCTGGCTGGAACACGACGAGCGTTACCGCCGGGCCGAGGAGTTCATCACCGCCCTGCGCAGCATCTGGACCGAGGACCATGCCGAACTGGCCGGTGACTTCTACCGATTGCGCGACTTCTCCCTCAAGCCCAAGCCGCTGAGCAGCCCCGGGCGCCCGCATCCCGAGATCTTCCAGGGCGGCAACTCCACCGCGGCCCGCGCCATGGCCGGCCGCGTCTCCGACTGGTACTTCAGCAACGGCACGGACTTCCACGGCGTCACCGAGCAGTTCACCGACGTCCGCACCTCCGCCGCGCGAGCAGGCCGCACGCCACCCGGGTTCGGTCTCAACGGCTTCCTCATCGCCCGCGACACCGAGGCCGAGGCACGCGAGACGCTCCGCGAGATCGTCGCCAAGGCCGACACACCGGCCGTCCACGGCTTCCGTGACGCCGTCCGCCAGGCCGGGCAGTCCACCGCCGACGGCAAGGGCATGTGGCAGGACTCCACCTTCGAGGACCTCGTCCAGTACAACGACGGCTTCCGCACCGGCCTCATCGGCACACCCGAGCAGATCGCCGAACGGATCGTGGCCTACAAGCGGCTCGGCGTCGACCTGTTCCTCCTCGGCTTCCTGCACTACCTCGAGGAAGTCGAGTACTTCGGCAAGCGGGTGCTGCCCCTGGTGCGCGAACTGGAGGCGCTGCAGCCCGAGTCCGCGCCCTCCGCCGCCGTGCACGCCTGACCGTCCCCCCCGAACGTGTCCCCGCGCGCGTTCCTCAGCACACGTCACCCCCGCACGTCCCTCAGTGAAAGGAAGACGTCCCATGAGCACCGTCGCCCGCGCCGACTGGCAGAGCGCCCCCCTCCCCGAGAACGCCGAAGGCTGGATCACCCGCGCCACCGAGGTCGCCGCCGTCCTCGCCACCGACGCCGCCGCCCGGGACAAGGCCGCCGCCACGCCCCACGCGGAGGTCCGCCTGCTGAAGGACTCCGGCCTGGTCACCCTGCTCGGACCCGTCGAGCACGGCGGAGGAGGCCAGGACTGGCCGACCGCCTACCGCGTCGTCCGCGAGGTCGCCAAGGCCGACGGCTCCATCGGCCAGCTGCTCGGCTACCACTACCTGTGGAACCGGGCCGCCCGCCTGGTCGGCACCCGTGAACAGTGGGAGCACGTGGAGGCCGAAGCCGCCCGGGGCCGCTGGTTCTTCGGCGGCGCCGTCAACCCCCGCGACGCCGACGTGGTCGTGCGCGACGAGGGCGACACCCTCACCTTCA
The DNA here is from genome assembly GCF_036857595.1 of Streptomyces sp. AHA2. Lineage (NCBI taxonomy): Bacteria > Bacillati > Actinomycetota > Actinomycetes > Kitasatosporales > Streptomycetaceae > Streptomyces > Streptomyces sp. AHA2. The sequence goes on along the minus strand of NZ_JAUQWJ010000005.1, from coordinate 204,528 downwards.
CCGGCCGCAAGACGTTCTCCACCGGCAGCAAGGTCTCCGACGTGACCGTGCTGGAAGGCGTCCTGGAAGGCACCGACGACCACGTCTTCGCCATCGTCCCGTCCGGCAGCGAGGGCCTGACCTTCCACGACGACTGGGACAACATCGGCCAGCGCCTCACCGAGAGCGGCGGCGTCACCCTCGACGCCGTCCGCGTCCCCTGGTCGTCCGCCGCCGGATACGTGGACAAGCGATTCCGCCCCCGCGTGTACAACACGCTCAACGTGCCGACGATCCAGCTGGTCTTCGTCAGCTTCTACCTCGGCATCGCGGCCGGCGCCCTGGAGACCGCGGCCACCTACACCCGCACCAAGTCCCGCCCCTGGTTGCACGGCGGCCACGACCGCGCCGTCGACGAGCCGTACGTCATCGACACCTACGGCGACCTCACCGCCAAGCTGTGGGCCGTCGAGGCACTGGCCGACGCGGTGGCCGCCGAGGGCCAGAAACTGCACGACGACCCCGACGCGGTCACCGAGCAGGCCCGCGGCGAGTTCGAGGTGCGGGTGGCCGCCGTCAAGGCCCGCGCCACCGACGTCGCCCTGGAGATCACCAACCGCATCTTCGAGGTGACCGGAGCACGCGCCACCGCCTCCGCCGAGGGGCTCGACCGCTTCTGGCGCAACGTCCGCACCCACACCCTGCACGACCCCGTCGCCTACAAGCGCCGTGAGGTCGGCCGCCACGTCCTCACCGGCGAACTGCCGCAACCCACCTGGTACTCCTGAAAGGAATCCCGTCTCATGGCCACGATCCTCTCCGTCTCCGGCAGTCCCTCCGCCACGTCCCGCACCGCGCGCCTGCTGCGCCACCTCGACCAGCGGCTCATCGCGCAGGGCCACCAGGTGGTCCCCTTCGACGTCCGCGCCGTCCCGGCCGAGGCCCTGCTCGGCGCGGACTTCCGGCACCCCGCGATCGTCCGGGCCACGGCCCTGGTCGAGCAGGCGGACGGGCTCGTGGTCGGCACCCCCGTCTACAAGGCCGCCTACTCCGGGCTGCTGAAGTCCCTGCTGGACCTGCTCCCGCAGTTCGCCCTGGCCGGCAAGACGATCCTGCCCCTGGCCACCGGCGGCTCCACCGCACACGTCCTGGCCATCGACTACGCCCTGCGTCCGGTCCTCAGCTCCATGGGCGCGGCACACATCGTCCCCGGCTGGTTCACCCTCGACAAGGACATCACCACCGGCGACGACGGCACCCTGACCGTCGCGCCCGGCTCCGCCGAGGCCCTGGCCCAGGTCACCGACCAGTTCTCCGCCGCCCTGGGCGGCCGTACGGCCGTGCTGGCGGCCACCGGATGAGTCCCGCCCATGTGATCGCCGACGACGCCGAGGCCCTCACCGTCGCCGCGTCACTCGCCGAGGAGTTCCGCAAGGGCGCCGCCGAACGGGACGCCCGCCGCCGGCTCCCGCACGCCGAGGTGGAGCGGCTCTCCGCCTCCGGACTGCTCGGCGTGTCCGTACCGGCCCGGTTCGGCGGCGCGGACGTCGGCGCGGGCACACTCGCCGAGGTCTTCCGGCTGCTGGCCGCCGCCGACGCCAGCCTCGCCCAGATCCCGCAGAGCCACTTCGTCTACGTCAACGTGCTGCGCCGGCAGGGGACCCACGAACAGCGGGAGTTCTTCTTCGGCGAGGTGCTGGCCGGCAGGCGGTTCGGCAACGCCCAGTCCGAGGCCGGGACCGCGCACGTGCAGGACATCCGCACCCGCCTCGTGCCGCGCCCGGACGGCTCCTACGTCCTCGACGGTGTCAAGCAGTACTCCACGGGCGCTCTGTTCGCCCACTGGATCCCCGTCCTCGCCCGGGCGGGGGACGACACCCTGCACGTGGCGTTCGTACCGCGCGGTGCTCCCGGGCTCACCGTGGTCGACGACTGGGACGGCATGGGGCAGCGCACCACCGCCAGCGGAACCGTCCGTCTGGCGGCGGTGCCCGTCCCGCCCGGCCGGGTCGTCCCGCACCACCTCACCTTCCGCGGCCCTCAACTGCACGGCGCGGTCGCACAGATGCTGCACGCCGCCATCGACGCCGGGATCGCCTCCGGCGCCCTGACCGAGGCGGTCGAGTTCGTCCGCACCAAGAGCCGCCCCTGGTTCGAGAGCGTCGAGGAGGGACACACCACCGCGGCCCAGGACCCGCTGCTGATCCAGCGGTTCGGCGAACTGGCGGTCCGGGAACGGGCCGCCGCGGCGCTGCTGCGCGAAGCCGCCCGCGTCGTCGACGCGGCCCGTGCCGACCTGAGCGACGACTCCGCCGCCGAGGCATCCATCGCCGTGGCCACGGCCAGGGTGACGGCGGCCGAGGCGGCGGTGGAGATCGCCAGTGCTCTCTTCGAGGTCGCCGGGACCCGGTCCGCTCTCGACTCCCTCGGCCTGCACCGCCACTGGCGCGACGCCCGCACCCACACCCTGCACGACCCGGCCCGCTGGAAGGTCCAGCACATCGGCCGTCATGTGCTGAACGGCACCAGACCGCCGCGGCACGGCCTGCTCTGACGACGTATCGGTACCCCGGATCGGAGACCCGCGTGTCCCTCACCTTCCACTGGTTCCTGCCCACCAACGGCGACAGCCGCCATGTCGTCGGCGGCGGCCACGGCACCCCGGCCACCGAGTCCGGCCGCGACCGGCCGCCCACGGTCGCCTACCTGAGCCGGATCGCCGGCGCCGCCGAGGACCTCGGGTTCGTCGGTGCCCTCACCCCGACCGGCGCCTGGTGCGAGGACGCGTGGCTGACCACCGCCATGGTGAGCCGGCACACCGAGCGGCTGAAGTTCCTCGTGGCCTTCCGGCCCGGCTTCGTCTCACCGACGCTCGCCGCTCAGATGGCCTCCACCTTCCAGCGGCAGACCGGAGGCCGCCTCCTGCTCAACGTCGTCACCGGCGGCGAGAGCCACGAGCAGCGCGCCTACGGCGACTTCCTCGACAAGGACTCCCGCTACCGCCGCACCGGCGAATTCCTGCACGTCGTGCGCCAGTTGTGGGCGGGCAAGGCCGTCGACCTGCACGGCGAACACCTCCAGGTCGAGGACGCCCGCCTCGCCCGGGTGCCCGATCCGGTGCCCGAGGTCTACTTCGGCGGCTCGTCACCGATCGCCGGTGAGATCGCCGCCCGGCACGCAGACGTCTACCTCACCTGGGGTGAACCACCCGCCCAGGTCGCCGAGAAGATCGCCTGGATCCGGGCGCTCGCGGCCGCGGAAGGCCGCAGCCTCCGCTTCGGCATACGGCTGCACGTCATCACCCGCGACACCTCGGGGCAGGCGTGGGCCGAGGCGGAGCGGCTCCTGGCCGGCTTCGACCCGCAGACCGTCGCATCGGTCCAGGCGGGGCTCGCCCGCAGCGAGTCGGAAGGGCAGCGGCGGATGCTCGCCCTGCACGGCGGGGGCAACCGGGACCGGCTGGAGATCCACCCCAACCTGTGGGCCGGGATCGGCCTGGTGCGCGGCGGCGCGGGCACCGCCCTGGTCGGCAGCCACGACGAGGTCGCCGACCGCATCAGGGAGTACGCGGCTTCGGGCATCGAGGAATTCGTCCTCTCCGGCTACCCGCACCTGGAGGAGGCGTACTGGTTCGGCGAAGGCGTCCTGCCCCGGCTCGAGGCGCAAGGACTGTGGCGACACCCCGTCGGAGCGCGGACAGCGCCCCCCGCGCAGGTGCCGTTCACCGGTACCCGGAGCGCGTGACGGCCGGGTGCCGTTCCAGGGGGTGAGACGGCGAACTCCCGGCCGCACGGCCCTCTTGACGAGGGCCCGCCACGGACCGAGACTCCATGACGGGAACCCTAGTGAAAAGATAGGAAAATCATGGACCGTGCCGGCCGGGCACTCGGCGGCGACGCCGCCCGCCTCGCCCTCCGGCACTCCCCCCGGCTGACGTCCCGCCGCCACGTCGATCTCCTGCGGGTGTGCAGTGCGGCCGGTCCCCCTGACGGCGGCGGTCCCGCCCCCGCCTGACCCCCCGGTTTCGAGAAACGGTCCGGCCGTGCCGACGCCGCCGCGCGCCGCCGCCTTCCGTGCCTGTACGCCTGTGAACGAGCACCCCAGGGAGACGCATGTCCGCACCATCCCCGACCGCCGAGCCGTCCTTCCGAAGCCGGATCGGCTGCGACGCGCGCAGCGGCTACTACGCCGCTCCGCACCGCTACCGGCTCCACCTGTCGCCGTCCTGTCCGCACTGTCTGCAGATCGCCGTCACCCACAGCCTCCTCGATCTCGACAACGCCCTGCCGGTGACCCTGCTGCCGGCCGTACCCGACAGCCCGGACGGCGGTCACACGGCCCTGCGCCCGCTGTACGAGGCCAGTTCGCACCAGCACCCCGGACCGGCCGTCGCGCCGGTGCTCAGCGACAGCTGGACCGGGACGATCGTCAGCACGCACACGCCCGGCATCCTGCGCGACATGGCCCGGCGGTTCGGCGGCGACGGACCCGACCTCGTCCCGCCCGGAGCGGAGGAGGAGATCGAGGCCGTGGCCCGGCTCTGCGAGCAGGGCATCACCGAGGCCGCCCAGCGCGCAGGTCGCGCCGGAGCCGTCGCGGCGGAACGGGACGCGGCGCTGGCCACGCTCCTGGGCGCCCTCGACGCACTGGAGGCCCGGCTGGCCGCCCGCGACCACCTGCTCGGAGCCGAACTCACCCTCGCCGACGTACAGATGTGGGTGACGCTGGTGCAACTGGACACCGTGCACCGGCACCATCTGGACGTCGCCGCGGTGCAGCGCATCACCGACCACCCGTTCCTGTGGGCCTACGCGCGCCGCCTCGCGGCTCGTCCGGCCTTCGGCCCGCACCTCGACCTCGACGGCACGGCGCGCAGGCACCACGCCCACTGCCGGGGCCAGGAGGCCGCGGGTTCGGCGGTGCAGATCGTCGACTGGGCCGCCTTCACGCGGCGGCGGACGCCCGAGGCGGGGTGACGCCGGCGGACTCGGGACGCGGTGACGTACGGGTGGGGCGGCCTCCGGCGCGGGGCCGCCCAGGAGCACCCGGCCTCGTCAGCTCACCAACTCGGCCACGAGCGCGGCGACCTGCTCCACCTCGATGAGGAACCCGTCGTGCCCGTACGGCGACTCGACGACCCGCAGGCGATCCGCACCGCGCAGCCCGGCAGCCAACTCCGCCTGCTGGGAGAGCGGATAGAGCCGGTCGGAGTCCACCCCGGCGACCAGGGCGGGAGCCCTGACCCGGCTCAGGGCGGCCCGCACACCACCCCGGCCGCGGCCGACGTCGTGACTGTTCATCGCCTGCGCGAGTGTGACGTAACTGCCCGCGTCGAAGCGGCGCACGAGCTTGTCCGCGTGGTGGTCGAGGTAGGACTCGACCTGATAGCGGCCACCGCGCCAGGGGTCCTCCGCGCCCTGCGGCGCGCGGCCGAAGCGGGCCTGGAGCTCCGGCTCGCTGCGGTAGGTGACGTGGGCCAGACGCCGGGCGAGACCCAGCCCGGCGTGCGGACCGAGCCCGTCGGCCGCGTCGTGGTAGTCGCCGCCGTGCCAGTGCGGGTCGCTGCGGACGGCGTGGAGCTGGATGTTCGCCCAGGCGATCTGCTCCGCGCTCGCGGCCGCCGCGGTGGCGAGCAGCAGCAGCGCCCCGGTCCGTTCCGGGTGCTCCACGGCCCACTCCAGCGCACGCATCCCGCCCATCGACCCGCCGATCACGAGCGCCCACCGGTCGATGCCCAGCGCGTCCGCGAGACCGGCCTCGGCCGCCACCTGGTCCCGCTGGGTCAGGAACGGGAAGGCGCTGCCCCAGCGGCGCCCGTCCGGCGACACGGACGACGGCCCGGTACTGCCCTGGCAGCCCCCGAGCACGTTCGGCGCCACGACGAACCAGCGGTCGGTGTCCAGCGCGCGCCCGGGACCGACCAGCCCGTCCCACCAGCCGGCGGTGGGATGGCCGGGCCCGGCCGGGCCGGTGACGTGGCTGTCACCGGTCAACGCGTGCAGCACGAGCACCGCATTGGACCGGTCCGGCGCGAGCCGCCCCCAGGTCTCGAACGCGAGCCGCACCTGCGGCAGTTCACCCCCCGCCTCCAGCGGCAGCGGCCCGCCGTGCCGGTACCACCGCCGGCGCCCCGGCGGGTCCCCCTCCCGCCAGGCCCCGGAGGCCGGCGGGAGGGGGACCGCGGACGGCGTCAGCACGGTGCTCAGGACGCGGCCTTCGCCGCGCGGAAGCCCGCCTCCAGATCCGCCTTCAGATCGGCGAGGTTCTCGATGCCGACCGACAGGCGCACCAGCCCCGGCGAGGCACCGGTGGCCGCCAACTGCCTTTCGTCGAGCTGGCTGTGCGTGGTCGACGCCGGATGGATGATCAGGCTGCGCACGTCACCGATGTTGGCGAGGTGGCTGAAGAGTTCCACCGCGTCGACGAACCGCTTGCCCGCCTCGACACCGTCACGCAGCTCGAAGGACAGCACCGCCCCGGCACCGCGCGGCAGATAGCGCTGCCCGGCCTCGTACCAGCGGTTGGACGGCAGGCCCGGGTAGTGCACGGCCGCTACCTCGTCCCGCTGCTCCAGCCACTCGGCCAGGGCCTGGGCGTTGGCCGAGTGGCGCTCGATGCGCAGGCTGAGCGTCTCCACGCCCTGCAGCAGCAGGAAGGCGGAGTGCGGGGAGAGCGCGGGGCCGAGGTCGCGCAGCAGCTGCACGCGCAGCTTCACGGCGAAGGCGCCCGGACCGAGGGCGGGCCAGTACTGCAGGCCGTGGTAGCTGGGGTCGGGCTCGGTGAAGTCCGGGAACCGCTCGGGGTGCGCACCGAAGTCGAAGGTGCCGCCGTCGACCACCACGCCCGCGATGGCGGTTCCGTGCCCGCCGAGGAATTTGGTCGCCGAGTGGACGACGATGTCCGCCCCGTGCTCGATGGGCCGCAGGAGATACGGGGTGGGCACGGTGTTGTCCACGATCAGCGGCACGCCCGCCCCGTGCGCCACGTCCGCGACCGCCCGCACGTCCAGCACGTTGCCGCGCGGGTTGCCGAGCGTTTCGGCGAACAGCGCCTTCGTGTGGGGGCGGACGGCGCTCCGCCAGGCGTCGGCGTCGTCGGGGTCGTCCACGAAGGACACCTCGATGCCCAGCTTGGGCAGGGTGTGCCGGAACAGGTTGTAGGTGCCGCCGTACAGGGAGGTGCTGGAGACGATGTGGTCGCCCGCACCCGCCAGGGTGAGGATCGCCAGTGTCTCCGCCGCCTGGCCCGAGGAGAGCGCCACGGCCGCGACTCCGCCCTCCAGCGCGGCGATCCGCTGCTCGAAGACGTCCTGGGTGGGGTTGTGGATCCGGGTGTAGATGTTGCCGGGTTCGGCGAGCGAGAACAGGTCGGCGGCGTGCTGGGTGTCCCGGAACACGAACGACGTCGTCTGGTAGATCGGGGTGGCCCGGGCCCCGGTGGCCGGGTCGGGTACGGCACCGGCGTGGATCTGCTGGGTCTCGAAGGACCAGCCGGACGCGCCCGACCCGGTCGGGTCGTCCTCGGGCGTGTGTCCGGCGGTGACGGAGTCGATGGGCTGGCTCATGGTGGTGCTCCCGGGTGCGAGGGCAGGGCAGGGCAGGAAGTGGTGAACGAGGGATGCGTGGAGGACCCGCGAGGGCGGCCGGGCACGACAGCACGGCAGGAAGGCGCGGCCACAGCCGGGGGTCAGACGGAGACCGGGCCGGTTCGGAGGAGTGACGCGGCCGTCGGTCAGCCCATGGTGCGACACATGGTGGGACGACCCATGTTGGGACAACACATGGTGGTGACACGCACGAAGTCCACGTGGCGGCGGGTCACGAACCTGGTCATGAACTCAGAGAACCACGACGAACGCCGCCGTACCAGCGACACCTGCCCATTTCATACAGCGGACACGCGATGGACACAGTCGGCGCGCGACCCCTGGACGGAACGCGGGCCGCCCCCGGGCGAAGGGGGCGGCGCGCGGGGGTCACGACGAGCAGCCCGAGTCGGCCAGGACGTAGTGGTCGGGTGCCGTCTGCTTGAGGGTGTGGCTGGTGAACGTGTTCCACAGGCCCATGGCCTGCCCCGAGCCCTTGGCGTAGGTGTATCCACTGCTCTGGTAGGCGCGTCCGGCGACCGTGTGGTCGTAGTTGCTGGCCGTGTGGCACGTCGGCGTGAACCCGGTGGTCGTTGCCGTGACGCTCGGGGAGACGCGGCCCACGGCACCCGAGCTGTCCACGGCCGCCACGCTGTAGCCGTACGCCGTGCCGGTGGCCAGGCCGGTGTCGGTGTACGAGGTCGCCGTGACGGTGCCGACCCTCGCGCCACCCCGGTGGACGACGTACGAGACGGCACCGGGCACCGCGTTCCAGCGCACCGAGACCGTGCTGTCGGTGGTCCCGGTGACGGACAGCCCCGTCGGCGCGGGCAGGGAACCGGTCCCCCCGTCGTCGCCGAGACCCCAGAACCGGGCGGTGTGGTAGCTGGAGCAGATCGTGTCGAGGTAGTACGTACCCGTGCTGCCGCACTGCTCCGGGCCGCTGCCCGGGTCGACCGCCAGGCCGTGTGCCATACCGGAGACGGAGTAGACCTGGACGGCGGGACGGCCCGAGGGGTCGTCGTAGACACTCAGCGTGGTGCCCGCGCCGAGGTTCTCCGTACGGGAGGGTGTCTGTCCGATGCCCCACACGTTGGTCCACTGGTCGCGCAACTCGGTGGCGTTGGCCGGCCGGACGGTGGTGTCGGCGGTGCCCTGCCAGATCGCCACGCGCGGCCAGGAGGCAGTGCCGGACGGGGCGGCGCTACGGACCAGGTCGCCCCACTGGGCGGGCGTCCTGTCCGGCGGGCTGTACATGCACGTGTACGCCGCCGACACACTGGTCGCGCAGCGCGCCGGCAGCCCGGAGGCGACGGCGCCACCGGCGAAGACGTCCGGGTAGGCGGCCAGCATGTTCGCGGTCATGCCACCGCCCGCCGACAAGCCGGTGATGTACACGCGCCGGGGGTCGCTGCCGTACAGGGCGACGGCCTTGTCGACCATCTGCTTGATCGACAGCGCCTCGCCCTGGCCGCGGGCCGTGTCGCCCGGCTCGAACCAGTTGAAGCACGAGTTGGCGTTGTTGGCGCTGCTCGTCTGCGGGAGAACCAGGGCGAAGCCGTAGGCGTCGGCGAACTCGGGCCAGCCCGAGTGGGTGTAGTAGTCGCCGGCACTCTGCGTGCAGCCGTGCAGGGCCAGGACGAGTGGCGCACCGGGCGGCAGCGCGTCCGGGACGTGGGCGTACATCGAGAGGTTGCCGGGGTTGGTGCCGAAGCCGGTGACCTGCGTCAGGCTCGCGGCGGAGGCCGCGGGGCTCACGGTGACCAGGCCGACGGTCAGTGCCAGGGCACCGGCAGCGGCGGCGGCGACGCGGCGGATGCGTGCGCCGAGGCGGTGGCGTCGCGTGACGACGGGGGAGAGGGCAGTGGAGCGTGGGGGCGGTTGTCCCATGACGATGGCCTCCTGGTGGGGGACTGGGGGACTGGAGGGTCGGGGGCGATGCCGCTGGGGAGCGCTCGCTCGTCCGGGTGCCGGGGCGGTGGTGGTTTCGGCCACCGGCCCGGCTGAATCGTCTGGGTGCGCCGGCCGGTACCGACATGGGTTCGGCGACCATGGTCGGCACGAACCTGTGTGACGGCGCTCCATGGCTGTGGAGCGACGGGCGGTGTAAGGGGGACGATGCGAACAGGGCTGCGTCGCCCCCCGGAGGTGGAGGGATAGGGCTGGAAACCATGGCCAGGCTTCCGAAGGTGGTCTGCCACCCCATATGTGGCGGGCACACAGACGGCATAGCCTCCCGCGGGTCCTGGTAAGCGAGGCACGCGCCGCAGGCGCTGCTCGTCATCGTGGAGGCGTCACCCATGCATCTCTCCGTCCGCCCTCGTCCCCACCCCCGGCCCCGTCCACCTGTCCGCCCCCGTTCGGGCACCTGGCGGCGAGACGTTCCGGCGGTTCTCGCCGCGGCGGCCCTGATCCTGTCCGCCGGGCCTGCGACGGCCGGCCCCGCGAGTGCCGTGACCCCTGCCCCGGACGACCGCCACTGCGCGCAGTCGCACAAGGCGCGCGTGCCCGGCGCGGAGCGGCAACGCGTCGCCTGCCTCGACGAGTTGACGACCGCCGGCACGGTCGCCTCGGGACACACCGACCCGGCCGACTGGGCGGGGCTGACGCCCAAGGACCTGGCCGTACCGGAGGGTGTACCCGGGGTACAGATCGACGGCTACTTCCCCGACACCTCCACCACCAACACCAACCACGGCTGGAACCACGACGCCCAGTTCGTCGTGCGCCTGCCCGACCGCTGGAACGGCGGTCTCGTGGTCGCGGGAACTCCCGGGAACCGCGAACAGTACGCCAACGACCGCGCCATCGCCGACCACGTCCTCTCCCGCGGCTACGCCTACGCGGCCACGGACAAGGGCAACACCGGCCTGGCCTTCCACCGGGACGGCAGGAAGCCGGGGGACGCCATCGTCGAGTGGAACCGCCGGCTGACCCAGCTCACCCGGGCCGCCAAGGTGACCGTCGCCCGCAGCTACGGCCGGCCGCCGTCACAGACGCTGGTCACCGGCATCTCCAACGGCGGATACCTCGTGCGCTGGCAGCTGGAGAACCACCCCGAGCTCTACGACGGCGGAGTGGACTGGGAGGGCACCCTGTGGCGCCCCGACGGCCCCACGCTGCTCGACTTCCTGCCCGCGGCGCTGCGCAACCACCCGGTGTACGCGGCCGGCGGCGCAGGAGCCGACGAGGCACGCGCAGCCCTGCACACCGCCGGGTTCCCGGCCGGGTCGGAGTTCCTCTGGCAGTACCACCACAGCGTCTACTGGGACCTGACGCAGCGCCTCTACCGCGAGGAACTGGACCCCGGCTACAACGGGCCGGCCGAGGCGGGCACGCCCTTCTGCACGTCCGGGACGCCGGCCTGTGACGCCGACTACGACTACGCGGCCCGGCCCGCCGAGGTGAGAAAGGCCGTGCAGAGGATCGGGCTGACCGGACGCATCGGCAGGCCGCTCATCACCCTCCACGGCACGCTGGACGTCCTGCTGCCGATCAGCCGGGACTCCGACGTCTACGCCCGCATGGTGCGCGAGTCCGGCCGGGGCCACCTCCACCGCTACTACCGCATCGAGGGCGGCACCCACACCGACGCCCTGGCCGACACCCACCCGGGCCGCCTCCGCCCGCTCACCCCGTGCCACCACACGGCCATGGCGACACTGGACGCCTGGCTCACCGCAGCGAAGCAACCCCCCGCGTCCCACACGGTCCCCCTCCCGGCCGACCGCACCGCGGCGAACCTCGCGCACACCTGCCCGCTGGGAGGTGCGTCTGCCGGTTGACGGTACGCAGAAACCGCCGCGCCGGCCACGGCAGACCGACGCCGCGTCCAACTCCGGCCCGCATACGCTCCCTTCATGATCGCGGAACTGCAGTGCGTGGTGCTGGACTGTCCCGAGCCGTCAAAGCTCGCCCGGTTCTACCGGTCGCTCCTCGGCGGCGCCCTGAACCGGCAGGACAGGCGGTGGTCGCTCGGCGACGACTGGGCGACACTGCACACGCCGTCCGGTCTCGTCCTCGCCTTCCAGCGTGTCGCCGACCACCGGGCCCCCAAGTGGCCCGACCCGTCCGGCCCCCAGCAGTTCCACCTCGACCTCGGTGTCGACGACCTGCACCGTGCCGAGGAGCAGGTGCTGGCGCTCGGCGCGGTGCTGCTGGACGGCGGCTCCGGGGAGCGGAGCCGGCGCGTCTACGCCGACCCGGCAGGGCACCCGTTCTGCCTGGTGCGGCACTGAGCACGGGGGTACCGCGCGGAACAGCAGGACGCGGCCGACGCCCTCCCAGCGACGTGCCGAGGACTTGCGTTTCCAGCCGTCACCGGGCGGGGACGCGCGCCGCTCACCCGAAGCGCAGGATGCGTGGTGCGAAGGTGTTCTCGGGGCCGTCCGCGCGGCCGACCGACCACACCGTGTCCGTGCCCGGTACCCGCGCCGGCCGGAGAACCCGGGACTCGCCCTCTCCCGCCACCGTCGGTTCGTCGTACTCCGTGAAGGACCGTCCGTTCCAGGCGAGGAAGTCCGGTCCGGGGACGAGCGGGGGGTTGCTGCCGGGTGGGCCCCACTTCTGGGAACGGGTGACCGCGACCCAGCCCAGTGCGCCCGTCGCGGCGGGTGTCAGGGAGCTGATCGCGCCGAAGTCGGTCGGCACGCTCACCCGGCTCCACGCCTGCCCGTCGAAACGCACCAGCAGGGGAGGGATCGGCCGGCCCACCGGGCCGCCGACGAACCCGGCCGTGCCGCCCGCCCACACCTCGGTCGGCGAGACCGCCAGCACACTGCCCACGGCCGAGCGGGGGAAGCCGTCCACGACCGTCTGCCGCCAGGTGCGGCCGTCGAAGTGCGCCACGGCCGCACCGGCCTCCGTGGCGCCCGCGGCCCACACGTCGTCGGCCGCCACGATGTGCAGGCCGTGAACGGAGCCCGGTGGCACCGGCATGTCCCGCCACACGCGTCCGTCCCTGCGCAGCAACACCTGCGTGCCGTCCCGGGAGCCGATCAGCCAGGTCTCGCCCGGTCCCGCCACGACCCCGGTGAGCGACACGCCGCCGGGCGGCCGGCTCTCGGACCATGCGGTGCCGTCGTAGTGGAGCAGCCGGGACTCGCCGGCCGAGTCGCGGCCCACCACCCACACGGCGCCGGCTGAGGCCGCGGCGACGGACAGCAGCTCACCCTGCCAGCCCGCCCGGGGCAGCCCCTGGCGCTGCCACCCGCGTCCGTCCCAGCGCAGCAGCAGAGGGAAGCCCGGTGCCTGGCGCCCCACGGCGTCCGCGCCCACCGCCCAGGCCCGGTCCGGACCCAGGGCCACGGCCTCGTTCAGTGCGGCCTGGGGGCGCACCCCTGCGGGAACCGGAACGTGTTGCCACGTCGGCGTGCCGGTTGCGGCCGAAGCCATGACGGTCGCGAACGCCAGCGTCAGGGACAGGACGGCGACGAACAGTCGGCGTGCCACGGTCAGCCTCCCAGCCGCTCGCTCATCAGGTTCGGTTTCGAGCCGTAGATCTCGACGGTGCCGAAGGACAGCAGCGAGGAACCGGCGGCCGTCAGCGCCCGGGGTTCCACCTCGATGGCGTCGGTGCGCGCAGGACCGTAGGAGAAGGTGGTGCGTGCGCCGTGCAAGCGCGCGTACTTCGAGCGGAACGCGCGGTCGCTGCGCACCGGCAGCCACAGCGCGCCGTCGGGGCCGCGCACCACGGCCTGTGCGGAGGTGTCGCCCAGCGGCGGGTAAGTGGTGCGCCAGATCGCCCCGTCGCGGGTCGTCAGGTAGGTGCGGGGCCGGCCGTCGACGTACCGGCTGCCGCCCACCGTGATATGGCCGGGCCCGTCGACCACGATCGTGTGCACGTTGCTGTCGGGCGGCAGAGGCACCCTCGCGTCCCGCCACGCCGTTCCGTCCCAGTGCAGGACGGTGGCCCCGTCGATGGTGTCCGCCCACGCCCAGGCGTCGGTGGCGGTGCGTGCGGTGATCCCCATGACGTACAGCACGTCCTCCGGGGTGTCCTGCGCGGTCCACGAGGTGCCGTCGTGGTGCAGGACCTTCAGCCCGCCGTCGTCCTCGCCGACCACCCAGGCCGCGCCGTCGGGGGTGGCGTCGAAGTCCTGGTACGTCCACAGGGATTGCGGCAGTCGCAGGGTGCTCCAGTCCCCCGCGGAACCGCGGCGCAGGATGTCCCCCGTCCCCTCGCGGCCGCGGAAGATCCACGTCTCGTCGCCGGCGAAGTGCACCCTGCCGAGCCGGCCCGGCTCGCCCGCCCCTGGAAACGTCGTGTCGCGGCTCCACGCCGTTCCGTCCCAGCGGTACAGCATGGGCCGTGTCCCGCCGCCGGTGTGCTGCTCGAAGCCGCTCGCCCACGCCTCGCGCGGCCCGCGGGCGGCCAGGCCGGACACGGAAACGGGCGGGGCCGCCGCCGGCACGGGCAGCGCCGACCAGCCCGGCGGGACGGCCGCCGCCGGCGGAACCGCCACAGCCGGCGGCACCACCGCGGCACACAGCGCCACGAAACGGACGACGAACGCTCGGAGACCGGTCACGAGACCTCCACGACGCGAAGGCGGCACAGGCTACTGGCGTTCGACCGGCCGTGCACAGGCGACAACCGGCCGATGCGCCCACCGGGCGAGGCCGACGCGAACCGGTCGCCGGTCCGGCCGGCCCCGGCCGAGCGGCGTGCACGACACCGCGGCGAACGACCCGGGTATGCCTGGACGTTGGCCGGGCATACGGGCTTCACCCCTTCGAGAGGAGCTCGTTCCATGCTTGGCATAGTCGCGGCGGTGCTGTTCTTCATCTCGTTCCTGATCAACGCGGCGGAGATCGGCACCAATGACGTGTTCTCTTCGACGAACGTGATGCTGCTCGGTCTGATGTGTCTGGCTCTGCACGTGGCCGGCGTGGGCGGCGGCTGGACGGCCCGCAGACGCTGATCCCGTCGACGGCAGGACCCAGGACGCCTGCCGGTCCGCCCGGCCCGTTCCACGGCGCGTGGAACGGGCCGGCACGGCGACCGGCAGGCGTCCGTCCTGCCTCTTCCCCCGGCACCGGTGACGGCGCCGGGCGACCGGTCACGTGCAGAACGCCGTGTCCACGGACTTCATGACGGCCCGGGCCCCCTGCTCGGCGTCACCGAACGTCCCCGGCAGTGCGGTCACCGCCAGCCCGACGGAACGGCCGTCGTCCGTGGCGCCGCCGCGGGTCTCGTACCCGTCGATGTCACCGCCGTGCCCCCAGTACACGCCCCCACAGCTCAGCGGAACGCTGAACAGGCCCAGCCCGTAACGCCAGCCCGGCATCAGCGGGGCGGCGACCGTCTTGCGCATCTCGGCCAGTTGCGCGGCCCCGAGGAGCCTGCCGTCGATCAGGACGCGGGCGAACCTCGCGAGATCGCTGGGGGTGGAGATGAGCTGGCCGGCGGCTCCGCCCCATGACGGGTCCATCTCGGTCACGTCGATCACCTCGCGCGATCGCGGGTTGTCCAGGGCGTACCCGTGGGCGTGGGGTTCGCGCAGGGTCTGGTCGCCCGGCTGCGGCCAGTAGGTGTGGCGCAGACCGGCCTTCTCGATCACGCGCTCGGTTATCTGCTCCTGCACGGGGCGTTCGGTGACCCGCTCGATCAGCAGACCCGCCAGCAGGTAGTTGGTGTTGCTGTACTTCCACTCGGTCCCGGGAGCGAACTCCGCCGGATGGGCCAGCGCCGTCGCGAGCAGGTCGTGCGGCTGGAAGAACGTGTGCCGGACCTCGTCGAAGTTCTCCAGGCCCAGGTGGTCGGTGTAGCTGGGCAGGCCGCTGGTGTGCTGCAGGAGCTGGCGGACGGTGATGTCCCTGCCGTCGATGCCCTCACCGCGCACCAGCCCGGGCAGGTACGTCTCGACGGGCTCGTCCAGGCGGACCTTGCCCTCGGCGACCAGCTGGAGGACCACGACGGCGGTGAACGTCTTCGTGTTGCTGCCCGCCCGGACGTAGCCGTCGCGGGGAACCGGCACCCGTTCGCCGAGCCGGGCGGATCCGGCGACCAGGGACCTGGTGCGGCCGTCCTTGTGCACCCACGCCGTCACGGCCGGGTACTTCTCCTCGCTCACCAGTGAGTCGATGCTCCTCTGCAGCGGCGAGGCGGACGGCGGGCCCGCCACCGCCGCGCTGGTCACGGCGGTGCCCGCAAGGCCGGCCGCCGCCGCAACCAGCAGTCCCCTGCGCAGCCTTGACGCGATCTTCCTGTGCATCTGCGATCCTCCTCGTCCGGTCCGTCCACCACGACGGTTCCAGGACCGGGCGAGAAGATCAGTGGGGCTGAACGCCGAAAGAGGGGTGTACTTGTCACCACCGGGCCGCCACCCGGGCCGCCACCCGGGCCGTCACGCTCCTCAGGAGCCGTCGGCGTCGCGGGCGCGCCGGTCGGCACGGCGCCGCAGGTGCAACGGCAGCGCGTACCAGCAGAAGCCGAACCACAACATGACGCCCACGACCAGTATCTCGGCCAGCACGCCGGGCACCACGAACCGGAGGATCAGCAGCAGCGTGCAGCCGATGGTCAGCGCGAGAAGGACCATGCCGCACATCATCAGACGGCCGGCGGTCTCCACCAGCTCGTCCTTCATGCGCTGCCCGGACAGGAAGCGGTGGATGGAGACGGGGGCGATGAGCGTGCCCGTGGCCGCCGCGCCGAGCACCACGGTCGTGACGTAGATGGCCCGGTCCAGCGTCTCCAACTCCCTGAACAGAGGGGTGAAGGCCACGCTGAGCAGGAAGCCGAAGAGGATCTGCACGCCCGTCTGGGACACGCGCGTCTCCTGCAGGATCTCGTTCCACCGCCGGTTGACCCGCTCGTGCGGTGACTCGGGTCCCTCGCCGTCCGGTCTCCTCTCCGGCTCGTCGTTGCGCGCACCGTCGGCCTCGTTCCTGCCTTCCGGTTCCACCTGCTGCTCCGCCATGGTCACGGCATCCTCCCCTGTCAGAGGGACCGTCTGCCCTGCGGCGGCGCGATCCATGCCCGGGCAGGCGCGGCCCACCCCAGGCGGCCGTCCCCACCCCTCACCCGGTGTCCCGGTTGTCCCACGTTCAACGGCAGTTGGCCGGCCGGCGTCTTCTCCGTGCCCGCGCGTACAGGTCACAGTCTCCTGCGCGCAAGGTTCCACCAGCACCATCGGCAGGTCCTCGACACCGACCAAGGAAGTGCCAGTGGCGACGTATCGCACTCCGTTCACCACCGCCGCCCTCGTGCTGGGCAGCACCGTGCTGGCCCTGCTCAGCCCCGCCCCCGCCGGAGCGCTCGACCAGGCCCTGCCCACCGTCACCCCGGTCAGCGAGACCCCCGCCCTCTACGACGACGAGGCCGGCGGCAACTCCGACGCGGACGACCCGGCGATCTGGCGCAACGCCGCCCACCCGGGCCGCAGCCTCGTCATCGCGACCGCCAAGGAGGGCGGCCTGCGCGTGTACGACCTCGGCGCCCGCCCGGTGCAGTCACTGCCCGCTCCCCGCCCGCCCGCCGCGGACGACGCGCCGGGCCGGTTCAACAACGTCGACCTCGTCACCGGTCTGCGCACCGCCGGCGGCCCGGCCGACGTCGCCGTGGTCAGCGACCGCGGCACCGACCGGCTGCGGATCTACCGTATCGACCCGGCGGCCCCCGGCGGCCCGCTGACCGACATCACCGACCCGGCAGCCGCCCCGGTGTTCTCCGCGGACCAGGCCGAGGTCAACGAACAGCGCACCGCCTACGGCCTCGCCACCTGGCGGGACAGGTCCACCGGCCGCGGCTACGCCTTGGTCAGTCAGCGGGAGCGCACCCGCCTGGCACTGGTCGAGCTGCAGCCGACCGCGAGCGGCACCGTGACCTACCGGAAGGTCCGCACCCTCGACCTGCCCGCGTCCTTCCGCCTCCCGAACGGCGCGACCTGGTCGCCGTGCGCGGAGCCCGGCGAGCTGCCGCAGGTCGAGGGCATGGTGGTGGACCCCGCGAACGGCACGCTGTACGCCGGACAGGAGGACGTCGGCATCTGGCGGCTGCGCGCCGACCTGACGGGCAAGCCGGCCCTCGTGGACAAGGTCCGCGAATACGGGGTCCCCGGCGTGTACGACGAGGAGACCGAGGAGTGCACGGCGGGCACCGACCCCGGCTACGGCGGTGAACGGCTGTCGGCGGACGTGGAGGGACTGACCCTGCTGCAGGAGTCCGACGGCGACGGCCACCTGCTCGCCTCCAGCCAGGGCGACGACACCTTCGCGCTGTACGACCGCGAGGTGAGCGAGGACAACGAGTACGAGGGCGGCTTCCGCGTCACCGCGGCCTCGGCGACGCTCGACGGGGCGCAGGAGTGCGACGGCGCCGCCGTCCTCGACGCACCGCTCGGCAGCCGCTACCCGAACGGCCTCCTGGTCGTCCAGGACGGCCACGAGACCCCGGGGACGGCCGACGGCGAGGGCGGTACCCGGACCGCGACCGGCTTCAAGTTCGTCGATCTGGGCGAGGTGAAGGAGGCCGCCGACCTGTGAGCCCGGGTGCGTGGCGCCCCGGCACACGGGCGTGACGCGGCCCCGCCCGCCGGAAGCCGTCTCCCGTCCGGCGGGCGGACCTCACCCTCACTGTCCGTGTTCGTCGGGTGCTGCGCTGGTGTGGGCGCAGCGGCCCTTGGTGTTATTGAATGAGGTGTGCGACCAGGGGGCTCGGGGCCCCGATCGCACGGGTCCGCATACGGAAAGAGCCGCATGGACTCCACACCCTCGTCCTCGTCCCCGTCCTCCTCGGCGTTCGACCTGGTCAGCCGCGCCCTGGGGCGTTACATCCCGCACGGCGAAGAGGAAGCGGCCACCGGTTCGGCCGAGGCGCGGGACGACCGTGCCGCCAGGGGGCAGGGGACGGCCGACACCGCGGGGAGCAGCCGTCAGGAGCAGATCCTCGGCGCGCTGAATCTGGACACCGACCTGGTCATCACCCGCTGCAAGCTGGACGCCCCGGTGTTCGCGGGCCTGGACGCCGCATCGGGCAAGCCGTTCGTCGACCTCCTGCCTCCCGGTGACGTACCGACGGTCACCCGACGGCTGCGGCAGGTGGTGGAGACCGGTGAGGCACACGTGGCACGGATCCAGCGCCTGCGCCGCGCCGACGGGTCGGAGCTGGTGGTCTCCATGAGCATCCTGCCCGCCGCCCCGCCCGAGGAGGGACTGACGGTCTCGGTGATCGCCATGGCCAGGCGGCTGCACCTCTACGCGGCCGAGACCGCCATCGGCACCTCGCTGGACATCGGCGAGACCGCGCAGTCACTGGCACAGTCCCTGCTGGCCTGGGGGGACGTGGCGGCCGTCGACCTCGACTTCGCCGTGTGGACGGGCGAGGGGGTCACCGGCAAGGCGCGGGGACGCATCCGGCTGCGGCGCGCGGCCCTCGTCCCGGACCGGGCCTGGCCCGCCGGCTACGTCACCCCCGGCAACGACCTGCCCGGCGACGCGGGACGCCTGCTGGTGCAGGCGGTGATGCGCGACGACGACCCGCAGACCGTCGTGATACCCGACCGGGAGGCCGTCGAGCGGGTCTTCGGCAGCCCGCGCGTCATCCGCGCCCTGGTGCCCAGTGACCGTTCGGCGGGTGTGGCGTGCATCCCGCTGGTCCTGGACGGCACGCCGCCCGTCGTCCTGGGCGTGGCGGAGGTCTGGCGGCGGGCCGACCACCCCTTCCGCGACGGCGAGCTGTTCGACCTGCAGGAACTGGTGGCGCGGACGGCCCACCACGTCGACCTGGCCCGTCAGCACCAGCGCGAGCACACACAGGTCCTGGCGCTGCAGCGCCGGCTGCTGCCCCGGACCGGCGGCGACACCGTCGAGATCGCCAGCGTCTACCAGCCCGCCACTCCCGACAGCGCGGGCGTCGGCGGCGACTGGGTGAACAGCTTCCCGCTGCCGGACGGCCGTACCGCGCTGGTGGTGGGGGACGTCGTCGGGCACGGCCTGGGGGCCGCCGCGACCATGGGCCAGCTGAGCATGGAGGCCCGGGCGCTGCTGTCCGCCGGCCTCGCGCCCGACCAGGTGCTGGAGCACCTGGACGAGACCGTGTCACTGCTGGACGACGCGGAGTCCGGGCTGACGGCCGGCTACAGCGCCCTGGGGTCGACCTGCTGCATCGCCCTCTACGACCCGGTCAGCCACCAGGTCACCATGTCCAGCGCGGGCCACCTGCCGCCGATCCTGGTCTCCCCGGGCGGGAGGGCGGAGCCGCTGGCGATCCGGCCCCACCCGGGCCTCGGCGCCGAGTTCGCGCTGCGCGAGCCGTTCGACGTCCACACCTTCCACGCGCCCCCCGGATCGCTGCTCGCCCTCTACACCGACGGCTTGGTGGAGGACCCCGCCCTGTCGATCGACGACGGCATCGGCAGGCTCGCGGAGGCCGTGGCGGCGGTGCACCCCTGGGACACCCTGGAGCAGGCCGCACGGCACGTCGCAGCCACGCTCGCGCCCGCCCGCCAGCGCGACGACGTGACCCTGCTGCTCGCGCGCATGCTCGGCTACCGCAAGGGCGACACGGCGACCTGGCGGCTGCCCGCCCGCGACGACGCCCCGGCCCGTGCCCGGGCGCACGTCGACGCGCTGCTGAGGCGCTGGCGCACCAGGGACCACACCCGCTGGGCCGTGCTGTTGCTGATCAGCGAGCTGGTCACGAACGCGGTGCGCTTCGCGACGGGTCCCGTCACCGTACGGCTGATCAGGACGGGGCACGGCCTGTTGTGCGAGGTGGGCGACACCGGGAACGGCCGGCCGCGTCTGCGGCGCAGCGACGTGCTCGACGACGGCGGACGCGGTCTGGGCATCGTGCACCGGCTCACCACCCGGTGGGGAGTGCGGTGGACCGACGACGGCAAGGTGGTGTGGGCGGAGGTCGCGAGGCCACGAGGCTGAGCCTCACCGCCGTGCGGTACGGCCCGCGGGGCGACGGAGGCCGGTAGGGGAGCGACCGGCACGGGGGGCCGGCGAGGGCTCGGACGCGCCTGCGGGGACCACTGCCGGCCGGCAGTGGCGGTGGGACGGCGCCCTACAGCCACTCGCCCTCCAGGGCGGTGGCCGTCAGGCCCGGTGCCGCCGCGTAGAGGACGGCGCGGTCGCCGGGCTTGCGCCGCCCGCAGTCGTGCGCCCGCCGCAGGATGTCGAACACGGCGGCGCCGCCGCGATTGCCGGTGGTGTAGCTCTCCCTGCTGTGGTCGAGCAGCCCGGACGGCCACGAGTCGGGCATCGTCTGCTCCATGTACTCCAGCACGCGCGTCCCGCCGGGGTGCGCGAGCAGCACGTCGGGGTGCCAGGCCTCGGGGTGGTCCTGGTAGCGGGTGCGCAGCCAGTCCCACATGGCGGTGACGGTCTCCTGCACGGCGCGCGGCCCGCGCCGGTCCATCACGAAGTGGGTGCCGTCCGCCCGCGTCCGGAGCCGGTGCAGGTCCTGGGTGCCGGGCAGGGTGTGGTGCCAGGAGGCGTCCAGGCGCAGCACCGACTGGCGCCGCTGCCGCCCCGTGACCACCGCGGCGACCGCGGTGTCGGCGAACAGCAGCCGGACGATCAGGGACTCCAGGGTGTCGTCCGCGGGCTGGTAGGTCGTGCTCAGCGCCTCGGCGATGACGACCAGGACGACCCGGTCGGGATCCGCGGCCACGAGGTCCGCCGCCAGTGCCAGGGAGCGGGTGCCGGCGATGCAGGCCCACTGAGTGGCGGGCAGCAGCATCGCGTCCGGGCGCAGCGGCAGCCTGTTGGCCAGGGACATGTCCAGGCCGGGCAGCGCCGGGGTGGTGGAGTGGCTGGTGATCAGGCAGTCGACGTCGGACACGTCCAGTCCGGCCGACTGAAGGGCCCCGCGAGCCGCGCGCTCGCCGTAGGACTGCACGGCTTCCCACGCCGGTGCGGTGCGCTCCTCGATCGTCTGGGAGACGGGCAGGGCCTCCAGGGCGGCGATGGCGCGGTCCACGTCCTGCTGTGCGAACCCCTCGGCGGCGAGGGCCCCTTGGGCCGTCTCGACGCCGACGGCGTCCAGTGCGCCGCCCCTGCCGGGTGCGACGGCGGTCTCCAGCGGCAGCATCCAGCCGCGGGACTCGATGCCCGTACCGGCCGCGATGGCGTCGATCCGGGGCGCCCAGGCGGCGTCGGGATGCCTGCCCCGCACCTCCGCCACGATCTCGCTGGTCTTCACGGTGTGTTCGCCGTGTATGACGGTCGGGGGGCAGAGGTATGCGGCCATGTCGGGAGCCTTCCGGGGAGCGGGTTGTGGGGTGGTCGGGCGCTGACCGGGGGCGATCGCCACGAGGGGTGTGTCAGGAGTCACTTCCGCGACCCAGCGCCCAAAGGGGTGCCGAGGGGCTCCACTTCGGGAGGTCCGGTACCTGTGTCGAGCATGGACGCCAATGGGACATTTCCGCTGTGATGCAGACAACTCAGGTCAGCACGGGATGCGTGATACGGCACACAGGTCAACCGGCGTGTGACTCCTCCTCAGCCGGCCGGCCTCCACAACGGGTAACCGATTCGGAGGACTTCGAAGCGCGCCCGGCGCACGGAACGAGGCGCGCCCGTCCGACGCCGGCCACCTCGGGGCGTGCGGTGCCGGGGGAGGGCGCCGCGAGCCGAGAACACGGGTCGCCCACTGCCCCGCCGGAGCTGCCGGCGGCCTCAGCGAGCCGTTCGGCGTGGGACGGGGCGCGTACGCACCGACGAGCACGCCGGTGCGGCCGTGCCGCAGGAGTTCCGCGGAGCCGTCGCCCCGGGCCGGGCCGCCGGTGACGTCGAGTGGGGTCCCGCGCTGCTCGGCGGCGCAGGGCTCCGGTCGGACGAGCAGCGCGCCGGAACGCGTCCACGGCCGGCGGCGAAGCGCCGGCGGTGAGGAGGGAACCGGCGCGGCTGGGCGTGCGCTCGACGCGGACGCCCAACGCCCGCACGTCCGGCCATCGGTACGGGGCAGGCCGGGGCCGCGGGGCGTCCGGCCGTGACCGTCCGGTGGCCGACGCCGGGCCCCGCGGCGACGGCCCGGGGCTCACCGAGGCGCGTGCGCGGCGCGGACACCACGCGGTCGAACGTGTCGTCAGCAGCCGTGCCCCCGCCCGGACATGCTGTTCGCAGCGGTCACCGGCAGGGGCCGCCGTAGGGCGTACGCGACGCTCGCCACGCCGATGAGCACGACATCGGGCAGCAGGAGTCCGCGCATGCGACGGGCGGCGCCGGCGACGTTGTGTCGAGGTTCGACCGCCGGGGGCGGACGCCGGGCCGTGCACGGGCGTACGCGGTTCTCGACCCGCGTCATGCGCGCGCGCCACGCCGGATCCTCCCCCTGTTGCCCGGCCGGTGGGCGATCGCGTGATCAGGCGGTGAGGGCCTGCTCGGTCGTGGGGTGGCAGGGGATGACCGTGTCCACGCCGACCAGCTGCAGGACACGCAGCACGGACTCCTGGGCCCCCGCGATACGGACCCACCCGTCCGCCACGCTCACCTGCTGGTGGGCGGCGACGAAGACGTTGATGCCGCTGGAGTCCATGAAGGTCACACCGCTGAGATCGGCGACTATCCGGGGCGGCTCGGACGCGTGTCCACCCAGCAGCGCCTGGCTGAGCACGTCCTGGACGTCGTGGTCGATCTCGCCCCGCAGGGTCACGACACGGACGCCCTCGACCAGGTGGTGTTCGGCGCAGAGCCGGTCCGGCCGGTCCGCGGGTTGGATGTGGGCCACGATCTCCTCGATGCGTTCAGGGCTCGCCCTCGGTTCAGAACGAGGTTGATTCTGCCCCACCGGTCCTTCCGGATGCACCCCGCGGCTGTATCGAACATCACCTGTGAGGTATGTATGGCGTCAGTGGGGGTACTGGCGGGCACGTAAACGGGGAGTGAGGGCGAGGCCAGTGGAATGTCGTGCCGAGGGTGACGGTGGTTCGGCGCCGGACGAGCATCTGGCGCAGGTCGGCTTCGCCTTGAGCGGGGACGACAGTTGCATCGCCGACGCCCGTCACCATGCTGTCGGCTTCCTCGACAGGGCTGTCGAGGAACGTCACGTGCCGGTCTCCGACCGGGTCCGGGACCTCACCCAACTCGTGGTCAGCGAACTGGTCACCAATGCCCGGAAGTACGCTCCGGGCCCCGTCTTCGTGGAACTGCGCCTGACCGGGCGCAGCGTGGACGTCGTCGTGTGGGACAGCGACTCCGCGCTGCCGGCGGCCCGCGCCGCCGACCCCGGCCGGATCGGCCAGCACGGCCTCGAGATCGTCAAAGCGGTCACCGAGAGCCTGTCCGTCGAACGCGAAGCGGTCGGCAAGCGCATCACGGCGCGCATCCCCCTGCGCCACCTGCCCGGCAAGCCCGCCGGTGCCTCCACCACCCGGGACCTCTCGACGGGCTCCGGGGTCTGCCAGCCGTGATCCGTCCGCTTCACCGCGGCGCCCCAGCCGACCGTGCCGCTGCCCCGGCCCGGCCGCACTCCGCCCCGGCGCACCCCTCGCCCGCCGAGCTCCGTCCCGGTCCGTGACCCGCCGATCCGACGTGGCCCCGGTCGACGGCCCGCGACCGGCTCCGCTCCCGTCCACGGCCCGCGGACCGAGCCATGCCCCGGTCCACGGCCCCGGGCTCCGAACGGGTACGGCGCCGACACGCGCCCGAACGGGTGGTTCGCGCACTCCGACAGCCTAGGCGGGCGTCCCGGGCAGGGCGGGGGCGGCGACTGACGCCGGAAGCTCGCGGGGGAGGGCCTGCCGCCGCCCTGGCCCGGTCAGCGACGGACGGCCGTTCCCCCCTCTTCCGCAGCACCCCACGGCCCGGGAGCCCGCCATGCCCCGCACGACCCCTCCGCGCGTGAGCGTGATCATCCCGGCGTACAACGCCATGCCTGAGGTCACCGAGTGCGTCAGGTCCGCCATGGAGCAGACCCTCGGCCCGGACGAGATCGAGATCATCGCGATCGACGACGGCTCGACCGACGGCACCGGGCGCGAACTGGACCGCCTCGCCCGCATCTGCTCCCGCCTGCGCGTGATCCACCAGCCCAACAGCGGAGGGGCCGGAGGCCCCCGCAACACCGGTCTCGACCTGGCCTGCGGCGACTACGTCTTCTTCCTCGACTCCGACGACTACCTCGGCCCGGACGCGTTGCGCCGGATGGTCGCGGCGGCCGACGAGAACGGTACGGACGTGGTGCTCGGGAAGATGGTGTCGGTCGGCGGGCGAGCCGTGCCGACGGCCGTCTTCTCCCACGACCAGCCGCGCACCGACGTCTTCTCCTCCCACGCGTACCGCACCCTGGGCTGCTGGAAGCTGTTCCGGCGGTCGCTGATCGAGCGGCTGGGCCTGCGCTTCCCGCCGTACCGCAACTGCGAGGACAAGCCCTTCACCGCCGCGGCCTACCTCAACGCCGACGGCATCTCCGTCGTCGCCGACTACGACTGCTACTACTCACGGAACCGCCGGAACGGCAACAACCTGACCCTCACGGCCGCCGACCTCGTCCACCGCATGGACGGCACCCGGCTGTGCTTCGAGACGGTCGTCCGCTACCTGGAACCAGGGCCCCGCCGGGACCGGATCATGCGCCGCCACGTGGAGTGGGAACTGTGCGGGCCACTGCGGGCGTTGCTGCCGCGGGAGGACGAACAGCGGGCACGGGAGCACTACTACCCGCAGTTCCGGCAGTGGGCGCTCGACCACGTGACCGACGGCGTCTTCCACCTGCTCGCCCCACCGGACCGGCTGATCGTCCACCTCCTGCGCGCGGACCGCTACGACGACCTCATGACGGTGGCGCGCCACGCCCGGCGGGACGCGGCCCGCGGCCACGTCGTCGACAAGGGCCGCGTCTACTGGGCCCACCCGTTCTTCCGTGATCCGGCCAAGGCGGTCCCGGACGTCTGTTTCGACGCGACGGACCGGACCCCCGTCCATCACGACCTGGCCGGGGCCGCCTGGGCGGGCGACGGCGACGTGCTCCGCCTTTCGGGCCACGCCCGGATCGACGACCTCGGCCCGCTCCAGCCCGGCAGCCGGCTGGTCCTGCGCCCGAGCGGCTTCCGCCACCCGGACGTCCACGTGCCGCTCATGCTCGACGGCCGCGTGCCGGTCGTCTTCGCCGCCGCCCCGCAGCAACCCGTCCCGGGCACGGACGAGCAGGCCGCCACGGCCGAGGGCGGCAGCGGGGCGACCCGCTTCACCGTCGACGTCGACCTGGGCACCGCGGCCTCGGGTGCCCCGCTGGGCATCGGCACGTGGAACGTCCACCTCGACCTGCGCGCGCAGGGGGTCAGCCGCACCGTCAGGCTCCGGCAGCCCCGGACGGACACCGACGGCCGCAGCAGCACACCCCTGCCCCGCGAACGGATCCTCGGCTCCCGCCCCGAGCCCGTCACCGCGCGGCTGCACTTCACCGCCGAAGGCCATCTCGCGCTGGACATCCGGCGAGCCGGGACGGCGTCCGAGCCGACGTGCCGCGTGACCGCGGTCGCCTGGGAGGCCCCCGGCACCCTCGTCGTCAGCGGACACCTGACCGACGAAGCCGCCCGCCGCCCGCACCCCGTCGCCCTGCGCGCCGAGGAGGACTCGGGCCGGGTCCGGGAGGTACCCCTGTCCTACGGGGCGGACGGCGGTCGCGCATTCACCGCCCGCATGCCGCTCGCCAAAGTCCGGCCTGGCCGGTGGGCGCTGACACTTCGCACGGACGGCGGCGGCACGCCGATCCCCGTCCCGCACACGCACCGGCTCCCCGGCACGCGCTGGTTCCGCGCCTCCCGGCTGGGCCGCCCCTACTACGCCACACCGCTCCCGCACCCCCCGAGCGGCGTCCTGACACTCCGCGTCGCACCGATCAGGCTGACGGCGGCCCTGCGCCGCCGCCTGGCACGGACCCGCCAAGGTCACGGCAGGCACCCGTGAGGCGTCGCCCGAGCCCGCCGGGTCTCCGCCAAGGCAGAGGAGGTGGGGGGTGAGGACGAGCGCGCCGTCGGGGTTGCCGGCACGCGCCGCGCACGGTGAGCGGGTGAGGCGAGCCGGGGCCCGAGGAGCCCGGCGCGGACGGCACGCCGTCACCCGGCCGGCTCGTCCTCCAGCGCGATGCCCAGACGGTCCGCCACCGTGGTCAGGGCGGAGCCGAGCGGCAGAGCGACCCTGGTGACGGCGTGCTGGTCACCCCGCGTCAGGTCCCGGTTGACGATCAGCACCGGCTTGCCGGCCTGAGCCGCCTGACGGACGAGCCGGAGCCCGGACATCACCGTCAGCGAGGAGCCCAGGACCAGCAGCGAGGTGGCCGCACGGACCAGTTCCCGGCAGTGCTCGACGCGCTGCGGTGGAACGGACTCGCCGAAGAACACCACGTCGGGCTTGAGGACGCCGCCGCAGGCCG
The DNA here is from genome assembly GCF_036857595.1 of Streptomyces sp. AHA2. Taxonomy (NCBI): domain Bacteria; kingdom Bacillati; phylum Actinomycetota; class Actinomycetes; order Kitasatosporales; family Streptomycetaceae; genus Streptomyces; species Streptomyces sp. AHA2. The sequence goes on along the minus strand of NZ_JAUQWJ010000005.1, from coordinate 177,637 downwards.
TGCAGGGCACCACACGGAAGTCTCCGACCTGTTCGTCCGTCAGGTCGGCGTCGCCGTCCGGGTTGATCCCCGCCGCGACGGGCTCGAAATCCGGGTTGGCCTCCTCCAGGCGCCGGGCGAGTTCCCGGCGGGGACCGAACGCCCCGCAGGACAGGCACACGACCCGGTTCAGGGTCCCGTGCAGTTCCACGACGTCCTCGCTGCCGGCGGCCTGGTGCAGGCCGTCCACGTTCTGCGTGATGACACCCGTGAGCAGTCCGTGCCGCTCGAAGCCGGCCACGGCCCGGTGCCCGGCGTTGGGGCGGGCCCGGCCGAAGGTGCGCCAGCCGAGGTGGCTGCGCGCCCAGTACCGGCGCCGGGCCCGGGCGTCGGCGGTGAAATCCTGGTAGGTCATCGGCGTGTGCCGGCTCAGGCTCCCGCCCTCGCCCCGGTAGTCCGGGATGCCCGAATCCGTGGAGATGCCCGCGCCGCTGAGCACCAGGACCCCGCCGGCGCCGAGCGCGTCGACGACCGGCTGCGGGTCCGAGGTGCCCGGCGGGAGGTCTCCGACGGGGGTCCAGCTCAGCGTGGGGCGCATGCGCATGCCGTCAGGGTACGGAACGGCGGCCCGTGACGCGCCGGCCCCGGCGAGCACGGCGCTCCGGGACGTCCCGGAGCCTCCGGCCGCCGCGCCCCGCCGCCCGGGCACATCGCCGTACCGGCCCGCGCGGGCCGGCCCCCGGCTTCGTGCACCCGTCCGCACCTCACGCGGCACCGGACGACCGCCACCTGAGCACGACGCTCTCGTGCCCCGCCGCGGATCCGCCGCCTCCGTCAGCAGGGCAGGGCACTGCCGTCGTCAGGAGCCGTCGAGCGCCTTGCGGAAGTCGCCGCCGCGCCGCAGCGCCCGTTCGATGCTCTCCAGCGACCTGCCCCGGGTCTCCGGCACCTTCGCGAGGACGAACGCGATGCAGACGACGTTCATCAGCGCGTAGACGAAGAAGGTCCCGGACCGGCCGATGGTCTCGATGGCGGTCAGCGCCGTGAGGGCGATGAGCAGGTCGACGCCCCACACGGTGACCGTGGCGAGACTGGTCGCCGGGCCGCGCACGCTCAGCGGGAGGATCTCCGGGCCGATGAGCCAGACCACCGCCTGCATGCCCACCCCGTTGAAGAGGATGTAGGCGAACAGGGCGACGATCACCGTCCACCGCTGGGCCGACGAGCCGCCCGACCCCAGGAACGCCAGGGCCATCACGGCCATCGCCAGGGCCGAGCCGGGCAGGAACCAGAGCATGGTGCTCCGCCGCCCCACCCGGTCCACCGCCACGGCACCCACCACGCCGACGACGACCAGCATGACGCCGATCCCGACACCCGTGAGGAGGGCGACCGAGTCGCCGAAGCCCGCGTCGACGAGGATGGTCGGCGCGTAGTAGACGACGGCGTTGATGCCGGTCAGCTGGCTGAAGGCGGCGATGCCGACGGCGATCAGCAGGGCGGGCCGCACCCATCGCTGCCGCAGGTCCCGCCAGCCGCCGGCGGGGACGCGCGCGGCCACCTCGGCGATCTCCCGGATCTCCCGGCCGACGTCGGTCCCGGCGGGCCGCAGCCGGGTCAGGACCTCCCGGGCCCGGTCGTCCATGCCCCGCTCGATGAGCCAGCGCGGGCTCTCCGGCAGGAACAGCATGCCGACGCCCAGTGCCACGGCCGGCAGGACCGCCAGGGCGAACATGACGCGCCAGCCGCCCTCGCCGGACAGCGCCCAGCCGCACAGGTAGGCGATGAGCTGCCCGGTGGCGACCATCAGCTGGAACAGCACCATGAGGCGGCCGCGGATCCGCGCGGGCGCGACCTCGGCGATGTAGACGGGCACCATGTTGGACGCGCCGCCCACGGCCAGTCCGAGCACGAAGCGCGCGGCGATCAGCGTGCCCACCCCGGGGGCGACCGCCGCCGCGGCGGCTCCCACCGCGAAGACCACGGCGACGGCGACGACGATCCTGCGACGCCCGTGGCGTACGGCCAGACGACCGGACAGCAGGGCCCCGACCATCGCGCCGAGCAGGATCACGCTGACGACGATCTCCTGCTCGCGGGAGGTGAGGTGCAGATCCTCGCGCAGATGCAGCAGCGCACCGGAGATGATGCCGGTGTCGTAGCCGAACAGCAGCCCTCCCAGGGCGGACACCGCCGACACCGCGTACACCGCCGCCGGGACGCGGGCCGAGGCGCCGGCGGCGGGGCCGGTGCGCCGGGGCTTCGTGGTCAGCTCAGGCATCGCCCATGACCAGACCCTCGATGGTGTGCTTCTGCGTCACCGGCTGCAGCACGTCGACGACGGGGCAGTCCAGGTGGCGCCGGACCCGCTCGGGCAGGCTTTCCCAGTAGGCCCGCGTGACGGCGGTGTCGTGCCGGTCGCCGTTGGTGGCCTCGGGACCGTCGACGCCCAGCACCAGCACGGGGCGGGACTTCGCGGAGTGGTTGCGGGTGCCGCGGTGGATCGTCAGCGCGGTGCGCGCCGAGATGTCGCCGCGCTGCGGGTACTTGCGCACGGCCCGCTCCTCGTAGCGCGGGTAGTGCGAGCGGGGCGGGAACATGCCGTGCCCGAACTCCGGGCTGTCGTCCCACTGCGTGCCGGGCGCGATCTCGAAGGGGCCCATGTCCTCCTCCGTGTCGACGGCCGTCACGTTGAAGGCCAGCGACGTCAGCCGCCGCTCGGCGCGGGTCTCCTCGGGCATGGGGAAGTCCCGGTGCCAGGGCTGGTTCACCGCGCCCTCCAGCGGTACGTCGAAGCCCAGCTCGACGATGCGATACTCGGGTCCGAGCACGGCGGTGCAGACCGAGCGCACCCACGGATGGTCGACGAGGTCGACGAAGCCGCGCAGTTGCTCGGGGTGGATCTCCACGTAGTAGCGGTTCGGGCCGCGTCCGACCGCGCCGCCGGGCCGCTGCCGCGCTTCCTCGAAGGCGGCCTCGACGTCCTCGCGCAGCCGGTCGGCCCACTCCTTGGTGAACGCGCCCTTGCGCGCCGTGATGCCGTCCGAGTACAGGGCTTCCACATCGGCCGTCACGTCGACGTCGAGGCCGGCCGGCGCGATGCCGGGGTAGGCGTACGGGCTCATGCGTGCCTCCTTGCAGCAGAACTGTCCGAGCCATGTTGCATCGTTGATTTCAACGTGGCAATACCTTCTTAGGGGGATCTTGTCCCGCCGCGCGCGGCGCATGCCACGATGTGCGGGTGAGGAGCAGCCTGAAGGACGTGGCCGCCCGCGCGGGTGTCTCCGCGCGCACGGTGTCGAACGTGGTCAACGGATCCGCCCGGGTGTCGGCCGAGACCCGGCAGCGGGTGCAGGAGGCGATCGACGAACTGGGCTACCGGCCCAACCTTGCCGCCCGCAGCCTGCGCGCCGGCCGCACGGGCATCATCGGACTCGCCATCCCGGAGCTGCACTCGCCGTACTTCGCCGAGCTCGCCGGCCTGCTGGTGGACGAGGCACGCCGCCGCTCCTGGACCGTGATCATCGACCAGACGCAGGGCGACGCCGAAGCGGAGCGCAGGCTGCTCACCGGCGACGGCGGCCGCGTGATGGACGGGCTGATCATCAGCCCCTGGGCCCTGGGCGCGCGCGACCTGACCGACACCGCCCGCTCGCTGCCGGTCGTCCTGCTCGGTGAGCGCAGCCCGCAGGGCCTGGCCGACCGCGTGGCCGTGGACAACGTGGCCGCCGCCGAGGAGGCCACCACCCATCTGCTGGCGCAGGGACGCCGCCGCATCGCCGCCGTCGGTCTGCAGCCGCACCTGGAGAACGGCACCGCGGAGCAGCGCGCCGAAGGATGGCGCCGGGCCCTGCGCCGGGCCGGCATCACGCCCCGCCCCGAATGGGCGCGGGCCGTGACGTCGCTGCACCGCACGGACGGCGCCCGGGCCATGGCGCAGCTCCTCGACGGCGGCACCGTCCCCGACGCGGTGTTCGCCTTCAGTGACGAACTGGCCCTGGGAGCCCTGCACACCGCGCACGCCCGTGGCGTGTCCGTACCGCGCGACCTGGCGATCGTCGGCTTCGACGACATCGAGGACGGCCGGTTCAGCAACCCGTCCCTCACCACCGTCTCGCCCGACAAGCGCCAGATCGCCCAGCGGGCCCTGCAGTGCCTGGCCGACCGCATCTACAGCCCCCGGAACGACCTGCCGGCCTCCGACCTGACCATCCCGCACCGGCTGATCGTGCGGGGCACCACGGATCCGGCGGTGACAGCGGCGGCGCCGTGATCCGGTGGTGACGGCGACGCCGCGGCGCGGTGGGCACCCCGGGCCCGGGCCCTGCCCCGAGCCGCCGCCCGTGCGGGCCGCCCGTGACGCATCGCTGTGCGCGTATCCGGCCCCGTCCGGGTATCCGCACAACGAAGGACAGGCCGCGGGTTCATGCTGTGGGAGGTGAAGGGCAGTGCACCGGCCGGATCACGATCGGCACGCCCTCGACATGATCGACTGGCTGCTGGAGACCGACACACTGCGGGACTTCCTGCAGCACCTGGTCGCCGACGCGGTCGGCGCCTCGGCGGCGGACGGGTGCGGGGTGACGGTGCAGCGCAGAAGCCGCCCGCTGACCGTGGTGAGCACCGGGGGAGTGGCGGACAAGCTCGACGAGAAGCAGTACGGCCAGGACGACGGCCCCTGCCTGCAGGCCCTGCGCACCGGAGAGATCGTTCACGTGCCCGACATGCTGAAGGAGTCACGCTGGGCGGGTTACCCGCGGTTCGCCACCTCCCTGGGCGTCCGCTCCGCGCTGTCGGTACCGATAGCCGTGCGCAGCCACACCGCGGGCGCGCTCAATTTCTACGCCGCGGACCCCCACGCCTTCACGGAGGACGACCGGCACGCGCTGGCGTTGTCCGCCGCCCAGGCGGGCGGTGCCATCGCCCTGGCCCAGCGACTGGCCGACGCGGAGGAGTTCACCCGGGACCTGCAGAGCGCTCTGGCCTCCCGCCGGGTGATCGACCAGGCCATCGGCGTGGTCATGCAGCAGCGGCAGTGCACCGAGGAAGAGGCCCTCGGCCTGCTGCGCCGGCTGTCCCAGCAGACCAACCTCAAGCTCCACGACGCCTGCACGCGTCTGCTGACCGACATCGCCGGCCGCCCGCCGACACCTCAGCCGCCGCTTCGGCCCCGCCCCTGACCGGCTCCCGACCGGGCTCCCCACCGGCTTGGTGGGCGGCACAGGGGAGCGGGACGCCGCGCACACGGCGTCCCGCCCCGCTCGCAGCCCTGTCAGGGTGCTTCGGTCCCGTCGGAGGCGTCGGGCGCGTCGCTGCCGTCCGAGTCGCTCTCGCCTCCGGTGTCGGGCGGCGTCGCCCCTTCTTCCTCGGGATGTACGTCCTTCTCCCCGGTGACTTCTTCCAGCGGATGGGACAGGTCGTTGTCAGGACTGGTCATGTCGGCTCCTTCCCTCTGACGGCCGGGTGCCCCTTTGCGGGGGAACGACGACTTCGCTCGGGATTTCGACCGGAAGGCCGGGCCGGCCCCCGCCCCGACACGGCGGGCGGCACCCGGCAGGCCGGTACGACCCGGACGAACCGGCCTCCCACCCACCCCGCCGGATCGCCCCGGCCGGGCGTCGGGCAACGTAGGGTCCCGCGTGGCGGAACCCTCCGCCGGCTGCCGAGGGCGGGCACACTGCTCCGCCACCGCGTCACGAGACAACGAGGAGACAGGGGCGTCACCGTGGTCCACGGCTCGAGGGAGACGGTCCGATGAGCGCGGCCGAGGAACCGGTCCTCTTCCGCACCACCGGACGCGCCGCCCACATCACGCTGAACCGGCCCAGGGCGCTGAACGCCCTCACCCACACCATGATCCGCCGCATCGACGAGGCCCTCACCGAGTGGGAGCGGGACCCGGCCGTGGAGACCGTGGTCATCACCGGCGCGGGAGAGCGCGGCCTGTGTGCAGGCGGCGACATCCGCGCCATCCACGACGACGCCCGTGACGGGGACGGCTCCGCCTCGGCGGCGTTCTGGCGCGACGAGTACCGTCTGAACGCCCGGATCTCCCGCTACCCCAAGCCGTACGTCGCCGTGATGGACGGCATCGTCATGGGCGGCGGAGTCGGTGTCTCGGCGCACGGGGACGTCCGGATCGTCACCGACCGGTCCCGGGTCGCCATGCCGGAGACGGGCATCGGCTTCGTGCCGGACGTGGGTGGCACCCATCTGCTCGCCGTGGCCCCCGGCGAACTGGGTACGCACCTCGCGCTGACCGGAACCCAAATCGGCCCGGCGGACGCCCTGTTGTGCGGACTGGCCGACCACTACGTGCCGTCGGACTCGCTGCCGGAGCTTCTCGAGTCCCTGTCGACCCTGCCGGCGGCCGAGGCCGTCGCGGGCGTGGCGCTGACGCCCCCGCAGGGCGTGCTGGCGGCTCGGAGGGACTGGATCGACGCCTGCTACCGCGCCGACTCGGTCGAGGAGATCGTGCGCCGGTTGCTCGCGCACGGCGACCCGGCGGCGAAGGAGAGCGCCGAGACCCTGCTGTCGAAGTCGCCGACCGCCGTCAAGGTCACTCTGGCTTCCCTGCGCCGGGCGCGCCGGCTCGGAACGCTGGAACGGGTTCTGGACCAGGAGTACCGCGTGTCCTGCGCCGCGCTGACCACCCCTGACCTGGTGGAGGGCATCCGCGCCCAGGTCGTCGACAAGGACCGCCGGCCGAGGTGGTCGCCGAAGACCCTCGCCGAGGTGGGCGACGCCGACGTGGAGCGCTTCTTCGACTCCCTGGGTGACCGTGAACTGGGGCTCGCCGAGGAGTAGGGGCATCATCCGGGGAGAGCACGCCCCGCCGCGTCCCCCCGGCGCGCTCATCCCCTGGCAGAACGTCAGAGCATGAGGAGCAGGCGGGTGTTGGGCACCAGCTTCCGGTTGACGCTGGTGCTCTGCACGAAGATCGTGAAGTGGTCGTTGTGGTCGGGCTTCACCCGGACCTCCGAGTCCGGCAGGCCGAGCAGGGCCCGAGCCTCCGGACCCGTGTACACGCGGTCCGTCTTCTTCTCCAGTACCGCTATCTCCTTCTGCGCCTGGATCTTCTCGGACTTGCTCAACTGATAAAAGGCGCAACCGGTGCGATAGGCGTGCCCGCATTCGATGACCCAGTCCCGGATCGCCGCGTCCCGAGCCACCGGGATCAGTTGGTATTTCGACGCGTCGACGGGTGTCAGGCCGGCCGTCTTGATGGTGTTCTCATTGACCGCGTCGGCGCCGGTGGAGAACACCGCCCGGGAGCCGCGAATTCCTCGCGTACGGCCCACCATGAAATTCTCGGTGGCCTGCCGGATGACCTGCCCGGCCTCCTCCAGTCCCTGTGTGCTGGTGGCGTCCCAGATGGCGATGTTGTCCCTGGGGAAACCGCACTGCATGGCCTCGCGCTTGCCCATCTGGTCGGGCACCAGCACGGCCAGCGTCCAGTTGTCCTGCTGCGTCTCGATCATCTCGGCCACGGCCCTGACCAGGTCGCGCGCGTTCCCGCTGGGGGCGTCCGGGCAGCGGTGGCTGGCGTTCTCCTGCCCGTCCGTCAGCACGAACGTCAGGAAGCTGTGGTCCCCGTAGAGCTGTGCCGTCCGCGCCAGTTCCCGCTGCGACTTCAGTGCGGCCGCGAGCAGGGCGGTCATTCCACCGGTCCGGTAGAGCTGCTTGAGGGACGGCATCCGCAGCACGTCCTTGTCGTAGATGACGCACTCCACCTTGTCGGCGAACACGTACACCGTGACGCGGGTCTCCTGGTCCAGTTCCCTCGAACGGCGGGCGAGATAGGCGATCTGCTGATCCGCGACTTCCACGACTTTGTGGCTGAGATGCGACATGGACGAGCTGGCATCCAGTACGAGCGCGACGTGGTTGATGTAATTCTGGGTTCCGGACATCACAACTCCCCCTCGTTCCGGGCTTGGTGTTTCCACCTTCTCATCCACCACTGACAATCGATCTCGCTTCCGGGTCCCACGGGGTCGGGTACGCCCCGCCGGCCGCTCAGCCACGACGCTCGGCGTGCTCATTCCTGCTCGCAACGGCGGCCTATCGAGCATCTATTGACACGGCGACGGCGCTCCCCCAGAGTCGTCCCCACCGAGTGATGCCGATCCGCGGACCCGAGGAGCGTGCACTGCCATGCCCGAAATCCCCGATGTCACAAGGCGTTCGCTCCTCGGAGGAGCACTGGCGGGCGGCGCAGCCGCAGCCGGTCTGGGCGCGGCGCAGGCGGCCGCGGCGCCGGACGGGCCCGACGGGCCGGCCGACCCCTCGCCGCGCCGCGGACCGGGCCAGAAGTCCATGATCAACGTGCCGTTCGACGCGCACCGGACCGTCCGCGTGGGCGTCATCGGACTCGGCAACCGTGGCTCGGGGATGACGGAGGGCTGGTCCGCCGTCCCGGGTTGCACCGTGACCGCCGTCTGCGACGTACGGACCGACCGCGTCCGGCGCGTCGCCGACCGCCTGGTCTCCCAGGGCAGACCGCGCCCCGCGGAGTACGGCGGTTCGGACGACGCCTGCACCCGCATGCTCCGCCGCGAGGACGTCGACCTCGTGTACATCGCCACCCCCTGGGAGTTCCACCACCGCCAGGGCCGGGACGCGCTGCGGGCGGGCAAACACGCCCTGGTCGAACTGCCGGTGGCCACCGAACTCGAGGAGCTGTGGGACCTCGTCGATACCTCCGAGCGCACCCGACGGCACCTGATGCTCGCGGAGAACTGCTCCTACGGCCGCAACGAACTCGCCGTGCTCAAGATGGCCCACGACGGCCTGTTCGGCGACCTCACCAACGGGCACGGCGGCTACCTGCACGACCTGCGGGAGCTGCTCTTCTCCGACACGTACTACACCGACGCCTGGCGGCGGCGGTGGCACACGCGCAGCACCGCCTCGCTCTACCCGATGCACGGGCTGGCACCGATCGCCGCCGCCATGGACGTCAACCGCGGCGACCGCCTGACCACACTGCGCGCCACCGCGACCGAGCCCAGGGGTCTCGCCGACTACCGGGCGAGGTTCGTGCCCCGGTCGCACCCCTCCTGGGAGGAGACGTACATCAACGGTGACCTGGTCACCTGCCTGATCGACACCGCGAAGGGCCGCACCGTCCGGGCCGAGCACGACGTCAGCTCGCCACGCCCCTACAGCCGCATCAACAGCCTCGCGGGCAGCCGGGGCATCTTCGAGGACTACGCGGGCACCTCGGCGACCGGCGGCCGCATCTACGTCGAGCCCGACCACGGCGGGCACACCTGGCGCGACTTCGACGCCTACCGCAAGGAGTTCGACCACTGGCTCTGGACGAAGATCGGTGACGACGCCGAGAACAACGGCGGTCACGGCGGGATGGACTACGTGCTGCAGTGGCGCACCGTCCAGCTGATGCGCGCGGGACTCGTCCCCGACATCGACGTCTACGACGCAGCCGTGTGGTGCTCCCCCGTGCCGCTCAGCGCACGGTCCCTGGCGGCGGGCGGTCGCCCCGTGCGGGTTCCCGACTTCACCCGGGGAGCATGGGTGAACCGGCGCCCGGGCCTCGACACCCGCCCCTCCGAGATGCCCCCCGTGTCCTGACATCGCCCGGCTCCTCGCACCGCCCGATCGCCCGCCCGCCCGCATCGGCGAGGCCGGGGCCGATGCGGGCGCGCGGGTCAGCGCCGGACGGCGACGGCCCCCACCTCGAACAGCACGTCGGGGGTGGCCGGCCCCCCGCGACGCCGACGAGTGTCCGAGCCGGGGGCCGCGTACCCCACCCCTCCCGGACGGCCTCGGTGATCGGCCCGAGCCTGCCGACGTCATGGTTGACCACGTACGTCCTGAGCTGGACGACGTCCTCCAGCCCCAGCCCGTGGGCGGCGAGAGCGACAGCGAGGTTGTGGAACGCCCGCTTCACCTGCCGGCCGAAGTCGTCCGACACCACCGTGCCGCCGGGCCCGGCCCCGAACCGGCCGGCCACGAGGACCGGTCCGGTGCCCGCCGGGGCGGCTGCGGTGTGGCTGTAGCCGAACGAGGCCGGCACGCGCCGCCAGGTCCGGGGCCGACCGCACCTACCGGCTGTCCCGGATCCTCGACGCCCGGGAACTCTCGCGCGGTGGGCCGGATCGAACCTCTCCGCGCCAAGGTTCCGGCCGAACCGTTGACCCTGCGGATCCCCGACGGTCTGCGCAGCGAGATCGAGGTCGAGATCGGCGGCGGCGAGGCCGAGCTGGAGATCGAGTTCACGTGGTCCACCGGGACGGGATCACCCCCGACCGGATCCGGGAAGGACGCGGCGACCTCCGACACGGCCGGGGCGACCTCAGCGAGGCGGCCCAAGGACGCCGGCGCGACTTCCGGGCGGGTGGCGGGCCGGAGCAAGACGGCGAAGCGTCCAGCCGCCAAGACGTCCTGAGCACGGCCGACCGGCACCGTTCCCGACCCTGCCACGATGTGGTTCGCCGACCAGCGCGGCGAACCCCGCGGAAGAGTAGCCTCGATCGTACGCGGAGGTCGGTTCCCGGGAGCCCATCAGCGCGAGGCTCCCTCAGTTCGGCCCAGAAGCTGAGGGAGCTGCTCCGAGCGGGCGGACGGCACCGATGCCCCGCCGGCACCGCCCGGACGGCCGTCCGCGGCCCGCGAGCGGCGCAGGCAGGTCCCTCAGGCGTCCCCGGGCGGCGACGTGACCGTGCCGAGCCTGCGACGCAGCGACGTCGCCTGCGACAGCACCGCGCCCACGCTCAGCCCGACCGCGATGGCCACGCACAGCACGATCAGCCAGGACAGCAGCACGAAGACCGAACCGGCGGCCCCGTAGGCGTCCAGGGCCCGCTTGAGGGCCCGCGGCATGGAGAAGTGAGCGGCGACCGACAGACCGCTGACCGCGAGCGCGGTGACCAGGGCCCCCGGCAGGAGCGGCGCCCAGCGGACCAGACCGCCCAGCAGCAGATGCTGGGTCCACCACCACATGAGCGTCTGCATCAACAGGCTGATCGTGAAGCCGAGGACCGCTCCCAGCTCGTTGCGCAGCAGGCCCTGCACGGCCAGGGCGCCCAGCCACAGAGCGATCCACGCCAGCCAGCGCCACGCGGCGACCGACGGGCCGGAGCGCGGCAGCTGCCACGCCCGTCTGCACAGCCGTTGCACGGCCCGGCTCACCGCGGTGGCCGACAGCAGCACCATCAGACCGCCGACCACGCCGGTCGCCTGTCGCAGGTCGGCGGTCGGCGGCTGGAAGATCTGCTGCAACTGGGCCCTCTCCTGCGCACTCAGTCCGAACACGGCGCTCACCGAGGCCGCCACCTGCTCCTTCAGGGCCGCGGGAGCGTAGGCACCCAGCACGAAGAGCAGGGGGACGGCGGTGAGAAACGACTGCGCCGCGATGCGGGTCGCCGAGTCGAAGACATTGACCGCCAGGAGTCGTTCGACCAGCGCCGTGACGAGGGGGAAGCGCGCTCTCAGTCGTGAACCGGCGGAGCGCAGCCGGGCGGCCCACCTGCCGGTCCCGGCCCGCCACCACGGCGGGCCGGACATCGGGGACGTCCGGCGTGGCGCGCCGGCTCCGCGGCTCACCCCGCCGGACGGCGTGCACGGCTCGCGCGGATCCGCAGCCGCAGGCCCATGGCACCACGCCGGCGGGCGGCCCGGCCGTACACCGCCCCCAGGGAACCCGCACAGGCCGGCCGTGTCCGCACCGCCGACCGCACACCCGGCGAAGTCTCCATCACGCCGCTCCCTTCCTCACCCAGCGTGCGCGACCCGGCCGCGCACGGCACCCCGCCGTATCGTCCGCGGGTATCGCCACGGGGACGGCGAGCGGCCGGTGGGGGCCGTGGCCGCCCCGGGCCCCACCGTGCCGTCGGGTCCGGACCGCGCGCCGGTCCGGGGCCCGGCTTAGTCTGTTGCCGGAGGCGTTCGGGTGAACGGCGCACCGGAAGGGCGGCCCGATGGACGACTACCCACCGATCGAGAACCACGGGCTCGTCGGTGACCTGCAGAGCGCGGCACTGGTCACCACCGACGGCGGCGTCGACTGGTTCTGCGTCCCGAGGTTCGACTCGCCCAGCGTCTTCGGCGCCCTTCTGGACCGGAAGAAGGGCGGACACTGCACCATCCGGCCCCGGCACCGCTCCTACGCCACCAAACAGCTGTACCTGCCCGACACGGCGATCCTCGTCACCCGGTTCATGACCGAGGCCGGAGCCGGCGAAGTGATCGACTTCATGCCCGTCACCGGCACCACCGTCACGCGAAGTCACCGGCTGGTGCGGATGATCCGCTGCGTACGCGGGCGGATGACCTTCGAGATCGAGGTGGATCCCCGCTTCGACTACGGCCGCGAACCCCACCGGCTGCACATCAGTGAGCACGGGGCGGTGTTCGCCGGAAGGCGCGGAGCGCGACTCACCGTGCACCCCGTCCGGGAACCGGACGACGACGAACTCCTCGACGTCCTCACCGACCGGGAGGAGGCCCTGCACTTCACGCTGACCCTCCAGGCGGGACTGGAACGCGGGATGGTCCTGGAGTGGGGCGCCGACGGCCCGCCCAGGGAGATGCGCCTGGCCGAGTACGGGCGGCTCTTCGACGACACGGTCGAATTCTGGCGCGGCTGGCTGCGGCAGTCGCGCTACACCGGGCGCTGGCGCGAGACCGTGGAGCGCTCCGCGATCACGCTGAAACTGATGACGTACGCGCCCTCCGGCGCCGTGGTGGCCGCCCCGACGGCCGCGCTGCCCGAGCAACTGGGCGGCGAACGCAACTGGGACTACCGGTTCACCTGGATTCGCGACGCCTCCTTCTCGGTGTACGCCCTGCTCGGGCTGGGGTTCACCGAGGAGGCCAGCGCGTTCATCCAGTGGCTGGGCGACCGGGTGAAGGAACGCGCCGGACGGGACAGCGACAGCGGGCCGCTGAACATCATGTACGCGGTGGACGGCTCCTGGGACCTGGACGAGCTGACGCTGGACCACTGGGAGGGTTACGCCGGCTCGGCGCCGGTGCGGATCGGCAACGGCGCCGCCACGCAACTGCAGCTGGACATCTACGGTGAGGCGCTGGACAGCATCTCCTTCGCGCACCGGCACGGCCTGCGGGTGGGCCACCACGGCTGGAACGCCCTGCTGACGGACCTCGACTGGCTGGCCGACCACTGGGACCAGGCGGAGGAGGGCATCTGGGAGACCCGCGGCGGCCGCAAGGACTTCACCTACGGACGCGTGATGTCGTGGGTGGCCTTCGACCGTGCCCTGCGGCTCGCGGAGTCCAACGGCAGACCGGCCGACGTCGGGCGCTGGCGCGCGGCTCGGGACGCCTGCTACGAGCAGGTCATGGCGAAGGGCTGGAACGAGCGACGCCAGGCGTTCGTCCAGCACTTCGGCAGCGACGTCCTCGACTCCTCGCTGCTGCGCATGGCGACCGTCGGGTTCGTCACGCCCGACGACCCGCTCTGGACCTCCACCCTGCAGGCCATGGAGGAGGAACTCGTCAGCGACAGTCTGGTCTACCGCTACAACCCCGAGGCGTCTCCCGACGGCCTGCGCGGCTCGGAAGGCACCTTCTCGCTGTGCACCTTCATGTACGTGGACGCCCTGGCCCGCGCGGGCCGCACCGACAAGGCACGGCTGGTGTTCGAGAAGATGATGGGGTACGCCAACCACCTCGGTCTGTACGCCGAGGAGATCGACCCGCAGGGACGCCAACTGGGCAACTTCCCGCAGGCGTTCACCCACCTCGCCCTGATCGACGCGGCCATCACCCTGGATGACGCCCTCAACCGGGCGTAATGGCGACGACTTCACCCGGCCGGTGCCGCAGCGGTCGCCTTCCCGTTCGGCAGCCGAGGAAACGGCTCCCGGGCGGCGCGTCCCCGGCGCGGGCGGCCCTTCCAGCCGTTGCAGCACTCGCCCCGGTCCTGCGCATGTCCGACGGCGCACCCGCTCGCGTCCGCCCGGGGCGCCCCTTGTCGGGCGGACGCCGACCTGCCCGATCGCTCGTCAGGCCGCCCTGTCGCGTACCGCCGCGTGACGGGAGGGCACGGACGCGCGGGTCCGGCCGGTTCCGCCCTCCGTACGGGCCGCGGTGGCCTTGCCCCCGTGGATGAGGCGGAGCCGACGGGGCCGGGCATGCCGGGCGGCGCCCGGCTCCGCTTCCCGCAGGAGCCGGTCCTCGAGCACACTCATGCCCGTCAAGAGCAGGGCGAGCCCGGGCAGCAACAGGACGGCGACTATCAGCATGGGCTTTCCCCTCCCGGACGCGGCATGCCATCCGGGTGCCCGGCAGGCCCGGAAGGATGGGCGTCACCGAGTGGAGAACGAGCAACGTTCCGGCAAACGGAACGAAATGCCTCCCGAGGGCGACGGGCGCCGGGCCCGCGGTCGAGCGGCGCCGGTGGTCCGCCGGGGGCCGTCGCCGGCGGCGACCGGCCGCTGCCTACGCTCCGTCGGGTGAACCGGGACGCAGCCACCACGCGGCGGACATGTCGCGCAGGGTGTTGGTGCCGCAGTGCACCTCACCCATCCCGAGGTGGTACGTGTACCAGTCGTCGATGTACGACACCTTCAGGCCGGCCCGCCGGTAGACGGCGGTGACGGCCTCCGTGAAGACGTCCTTGCCGCCGATGACGGGCCCCCACTGGCGCGGTGCGAGGTAGCGGTCGCGCGCCAGCAGCACGCCGTTGACCGCGCCGGGGACGTACGCGCTGGTCCTGACCGTGGCCGCGGCGGCCGCCCGCGCGGCCGGCGGGTTCTCGGCCAGCCACTTCTGCTGGCCGTGCTCCCCGAGACCGTTCACCAGGTCGGATCCGGCCCCCATGCGGGTGAGCCGGGGAACGGGAATCTCCCGGCCGTCGGCGGTCACGGCCTCCGAGTCACGGGTGTACAGCGCGGGCACGCGCACGATCTCCGCGTCGGTGACCCCCGTCTCACGCCTGAGGACCTCCAGGTTCGCCGCGATGCGCCGGGCCGCCATCTCGTTGTCGGCCGCCAGGTGACGGGACGCGAGCGCCTGGCTGATGGTCTCCCTGGGTGCGGGGCTGCCGCTGCGGCCCGGGACGGAGAACATCTTCGTCCCTCCGTGGCCGTCCCGTTCGGCATCGCGCAGCAGCCGCAGTCCCGCCTTCGGGTCGGCGACCCCGACACGCCAGCCGCGCGGGGTGTCGGCGGGCAGGAACTGCACGAACTCGTCGACGTGCCCGACGCCCAGCCACGACGTGTCCAGCAGCAGCGGGTCCTGCATGCCCTGCGACGCCAGCATCGTCCGCATCACCTTCGACGGGCGGGCCCCGACGTCCTTGCGCTCGCCCATGATGATCCGCCCGGCCGGGAAGGTGCGCCCGCCGTGCGAGTAGGGCGGGACGGTCTCCAGGTTTCCCATGGAGTCGAGCGACCAGTCCACGGGCTCCGCCCGGTCGGTCACCTGCACCACGCCGATGTCCCGGCCGCGCAGCCTCTCGAACAGTTCCCGGCCCGCGTCCCGGTGGGGCTGTGCCGAGCGCAGCATCACACGCATCGCCTGCCGCCCGCCGCCCGGCCCGGTCATGCTGACGTACGCCGGTTCCACGAAGTCCTGTGCCCAGCGGTCGGCGTACTTCTCGAACCTGATCAGCGGAGTCGTGACACCGGCCCTTTTCACCTCCTTGTCCAGCGCGGCGACGAACCGGCGCTGGAGCCGGCTGTCCGGTCCGTCGCCCTGCACCTCGGAGACCATCACCTGCCGGGTGTCCTGAAGGTGATGCTGCGTCAGCAGCGGTGCGACGCGCAGGGTCACGGCGTCGGAGGTGGATCTCCGCCCGGACGTCACCGTCAGCCGCACGACCGCCCGGCCGTCCCACTTCGCCTCGTCCCGGACGACGTCGGTGGCCTCGACGCCGAGCTCCGCACCGGAGCGCAGCTCCGCGGCCGTCAGCCTGGTCGCGGACGTGACCGGCACCCACGTGCCGGACCGCTTGAGGAAGAGATGGGTGTGCCGGGCACCCGAAGTGATCTTCAGAGTGCCTCTGGCGCCGGAGGCGAGGCCGGGCATCGGCACGGACCGGACCCGGGCGAGGTCGGCGGCGTCCTCGCTGCCGTTGACCTCGGTGTCGGTGCCGTCGTTGCACGCGGCCAACCGGGCGTCGCTCAGCGGTTCACCGCCCGGCCCGCTGACCCGGCACCGCTTGGAGTCGTCGTCGATGTTGGGCAGATACACGGCTCCCCGCCCGACGGACCAGCTGTCCTCTCCCCGGGTGTCGCTGCTTCCGGTGACGTCGGCCCTTCCGTCGCGGTCGACGTCCGCCCGCAGGTCGGCCCGTCCGCCGGCCTCGGCAGCGAACGCGGAGCCGCCGGCCGGACCGGCCAGCACGGATCCCGCGGCGGCGAGGGCCAGCACGACGGACCCGGCCCTGTACGGGCGCGGACGTATACGCGTACGTGAACGCACAGCACGTTCCTCTCGGTTGGCAGGTTTCGCCCTGCAAGAGGAGGCACGGTGGCTGTGCGTTCACTGCGTGGTGCGCTTTCGGCAGGACGAGTCAGCCGCTCCAGCACCCGCCGCACCCGCGGCCGGGCGCGCCCGGGGGGCCGGTCAGCCGTCCTTTCGGCCGCGCAGGCCGAGCGCGGCCAGGGCGGCGCCGGCCAGGGCGAGGATGCCCGTGACGAGTACCGCGGTGTGGACGCCGTTCATGAAGGCGGTGTGACTGCCGTGCGTCACGGCGGCCCTGAGCGATGGCGGCATGGCGCCGGAGACCGGGGCGACGCCCATGGCGACCGCGTCCCCGGCCTCTCGCAGACGGCCGGCGACGGCGGGCGGGACGCCCGCGCCGGTGAGCGAGCCGGTGAGGGTGGCGCCGACGCGGCTGCTGATGAGCGAGACGAGCACCGACGTACCGAGTGCGCCGCCCACCTGCAGCGACGTGGCCTGCAGGCCACCTGCCACGCCACCGTCCCGGACCGGGGCGTTGCCGACGATCGCGTCGGACGACGCCGACATCACCATGCCGACGCCGAGGCCCAGCGCGACGAACGGCGGCCACATGGTGTGGTACGACGAGTCGGCGCTCCACGCCAGCATCGAGAAGGCGGCACCGGCCTGCAGCACCATCCCCGACGGCATGGTGACGCGCGGCCCGAACCGCTCGGTGAGCTTCGCGCCGAGCGGGGAGGCCAGCATGGACGCCAGGCTCAGCGGAAGGGTGCGTATCCCGGCCTCGACGGGGGTGAAGCCGCGTACGTTCTGCAGGTACAGCATCACGAAGAAGATGACACCGAGCAGGACGAAGAAGTTCAGCGCGGTGACGACGGTACCGACGGTCAGGGCCGGACTGCGGAACAGGCGCATCGGCAGCAGCGGGTGTGCGACGCGCGTCTCGTGCCGGCCGAAGAGGCCGAGGACGACGGCGCCCCCGGCGATCGCACCGAGCGTGCCGGGCGAGGTCCATCCCCACGTCTCGCCCTTGACGACGCCGAAGACGACCGCGAGCAGTCCGCAGGCCAGCAGGACCACACCGGGCACGTCGAACCTCTCGCCGGCGGCCGCCTCGTTCCTGGACTGCGGCAGGACGAGCAGACTGAACACCAGGGCGATCACGCCGATGGGGGCGTTGATGTAGAAGACCGACTCCCAGTTCACGTGCTCGACGAGCAGTCCGCCGACGATCGGGCCGAGCGCGGTGGAGACGGACGAGATCATCGCCCAGATGCCGACCGCCATACCGAACTTCGCGGGCGGGAACACGGCGCGCAGCAGCGCGAGGGTGTTGGGCATGAGCATCGCGCCGAAGACGCCCTGTACGGCGCGGAAGGCGATGACGCCCTCGATCGAGCCGGCGAGGCCGATCGCCACGGACGCGGCGGTGAAACCCACGACGCCGACGAGGTAGAGCGTGCGGCGCCCGAAGCGGTCACCGAGCTTTCCGCCGAGGATGAGGGTCGCGGCGAGGGCGAGCAGGTAGGAGTTGGTGACCCACTGGAGTTCGGCGGTGGTGGCGTTCAGATCGCGGGCGATCTCGGCGTTGGCGATCGAGACGACGGATCCGTCGAGTCCGACCATGAACAGGCCGAACGCCACGGCGACCAGGGTGAACCAGGGATTGGCCCGGACACCCCGGGGCTGTGGGGCGGACGCGGAGGTGGGCGCTGCGGAGACAGCGGTGACTGGCACGGGTGAGATGTCCTCGGAACGAGTGGCGCCGCGCAGGCGCGTGGATGTGCGGGGGAAGGCCGTGCACCGGTGGCGCGGCGCAGCCTCGCCCCCACCCGGCCGTGTCCGCGGCGAGGGCGGGAGGCGAACGGCGAGCCGGAGGACCGGTCAGGCGGAGTGTTCGCGCAGGTGCCGGGTGAGGGCCCCGAGCGCGCCGAGCGCCGAACCGAGGGCGTCGAGATCCCCGTCGGTGAGGGTGCGCAGGGCGGACGCGAGCTGCGCCGCCGCGGTCTTGTGCACCTCGTCGATGCGCCGCCGGGCCAGCGGGGTGACGCGCAGATGCGCCACGCGCCTGTCGGTGCCGTCCTGGCGCCGTTCGAGCAGTCCCGCCTCGGTGAGGCGGGTGACCAGGGCGCTGACGTTGTTGGGCATCATCCGCAGCGCGGCGGCCGCCCGCTGGACGGTGACGTCCTCGTGCTCGGCGACGTACCGGAGCAGGTGAAGCTGCCGCTCGGGGAGCCTGGGGAAGGGCAGCCGCCCGTCGATGCTCCTCTCGAGGTGCCGGTTCAGCGCGGGCAGGCACGCCACGAGGCCCGCGGCCACCTGGTCGAGGCCCTGGCTCGTGCGAGCCCCACTGGTTCCGGTCACCCGCGCACAGTACCTATGAGCAAAAACCTATGTCAAGATACCCATCGCGGGGCGGCTCCGGTCGCCGGAGCTGCCACGGCATCGTCCGCCCTGGTCACCGTGCTGGTCACCCGGGTCGTCAAGACGGCGTCAAGGCCGGGCCCCGCGCCGTATGGGAGGCGTCAACGACCGCTCCGATCCGGCCATCGAGGCGTTTTCCTGATCCGGTCCGTTTCCGTCGACCTTCACTCAGGAGTTCGCGATGGCCGATCTGGCCTTCGTCGTCGCCGTGCTCGCGGGATTCGCGCTGGTGGCCCTCGTCGCCAAGGGGGTGACCAGGCTGTGACCGCCGAGAACATCGTCGGCCTGGTCGTGGCCGTCGCCCTGCTGGGCTATCTCGTCCTCGCCCTGATCTTCCCGGAGAGGTTCTAGATGAGTCCCGTCCTCGCCGGCGTCCTCCAGCTGCTGGCCCTCGTGGCGGCACTGGCGCTCGTGCACGTCCCCGCCGGCACCTACATGGCCCGGGTCTACTCCTCGACCCGGCACCTGCGGGTGGAGAGGTGGATCTACAAGAGCGTCGGCGTCGACCCGGACACCGGGATGCGGTGGCCGGCCTACCTGCGCGGTGTCCTCGCCTTCTCGGTCGTCGGGGTCCTCTTCCTGTACCTGCTCCAGCGTCTGCAGGGCCTGCTGCCCGGCTCGCTCGGCTTCGCCTCCGTCGGCCCGGCCCAGTCGTTCAACACGGCCGTGTCGTTCGTGACGAACACCAACTGGCAGTCGTACTACGGCGAGCAGACCATGGGGCACGTCGTGCAGACGGCCGGCCTCGCCGTGCAGAACTTCCTGTCCGCCGCCGTCGGCATGGCCGTGGCGGTGGCCCTCGTGCGGGGCTTCGCCCCCCGCCACCACCGGCTCCCCTCCGACGCGAGAACCTCCGTCCGCGCCGGCGAACTCGGCAACTTCTGGGCCGACCTGGTGCGCGGCACCGTACGGATCCTGGTGCCGGCCGCCGCGGTCGCGGCCGTGGTATTGGTGGCGTGCGGTGCGCTCCAGAACTTCTCCGGCATCCACGAGGTCGGCCAGTTCACGGGCGGCCCCCAGCAGTGGAACGGCGGTGCCGTCGCCTCCCAGGAGGCGATCAAGGAGCTGGGCACCAACGGCGGTGGCTACTTCAACGCCAACTCCGCCCACCCCTTCGAGAATCCGACGCCCTTCACCAACCTCTTCGAGATCTTCCTCATCCTGGTGATCCCCTTCTCGATGACCCGCACGTTCGGCGTCATGACCGGATCGGTGCGCCAGGGATACGCGATCCTCGCCACGATGACCACCATCTGGCTGGGCTTCGTCGCGCTGATGATGTGGAGCGAGTTCACCCACCACGGTCCCGCCCTCCAGGCCGCGGGAGGTGCTCTGGAGGGCAAGGAGGTCCGCTTCGGCGTCGGCTCCTCGTCGATCTTCGCGGTGTCGACCACCCTGACCTCGACCGGTGCGGTGGACTCCTTCCACTCCTCCTTCACCGGCCTCGGCGGCGGCCTCACGATGCTCGGCATGATGCTGGGTGAGATCGCGCCCGGTGGCACGGGTTCCGGCCTCTACGGCATGCTCGTCCTGGCGGTCATCGCGGTGTTCATCGCCGGCCTCATGGTCGGCCGCACACCCGAGTACCTGGGCAAGAAGATCGGCGCGCGGGAAATGAAGCTCGCCGCCTGCTACATCCTGATCACCCCGTCCCTGGTGCTCGTGTTCACGGCCGCCTCCCTGGCCCTGCCGACGCCACCCCACTCGATGCTGAACCCGGGCGCGCACGGCTTCTCGGAAGTGCTGTACGCCTTCACCTCCGCCGCGAACAACAACGGCTCGGCCTTCGCCGGGCTGAACGCGAACACCGACTGGTTCAACACCACGACCGGACTGGCCATGCTGCTGGGCCGCTTCCTGCCCATGGTCTTCGTGCTCGCCCTGGCCGGCTCCCTGGCGGCCCAGCAACCGGTCCCGGTGACCGCCGGGACCCTGCGCACCGACAAGCCGTTGTTCACCGGCCTGCTGGTGGGCGCGGTCCTGATCATCACCGGTCTGACGTACTTCCCGGCCCTCGCCCTGGGCCCGCTCGCGGAGGGACTGGCGTCGTGACCACCCGCACCGAACCCCACGAGGACTGCATGTCCACTCCCACTCTCGCGCCCCACCCGGACACACCGACGGGGCACACGTCCCCGCAAGGCCGCGTCCGAGCGGGCCACTTCACACCCGGACAGCTCATCACGTCGCTGCCGGACGCCTTCCGCAAGCTCGACCCGCGCGTGATGGTCAAGTCGCCCGTCATGTTCGTCGTGTGGATCGGGTCCGTGCTGACCACGGTCTTCTCCGTCACCGACCCGGGCGACTGGTTCGGCTGGACCATCAGCGCGTGGCTGTGGCTGACCGTGGTCTTCGCCAACCTGGCCGAGGCCGTCGCCGAAGGCCGCGGCAAGGCGCAGGCCGACACCCTGCGCAGGGCCAGGACCGACAGCGTCGCCCGCAAGCCGGACGGCAGCGTCGTGCCCGGAACCGACCTGCGGATCGGCGACCTGGTCGTCTGCGAGGCCGGGGACGTCATCCCAGGCGACGGGGACGTGATCGAGGGCGTGGCCTCCGTCGACGAGTCGGCCGTCACGGGCGAGTCCGCCCCGGTCATCCGCGAGTCGGGCGGCGACCGTTCGGCCGTCACCGGCGGTACGAAGGTGCTGTCCGACCGGATCGTCGTCCGCATCACGACCAGGCCGGGGGAGACCTTCATCGACCGGATGATCGGCCTGGTCGAGGGCGCGGCACGGCAGAGGACGCCCAACGAGATCGCCCTGAACATCCTGCTCGCCTCGCTGACGATCGTCTTCCTGCTGGCCTGCGCCACCCTGCCGTTCTTCGCGGCCCGCGCCGGCACCCACCTGAGCCTGGTCGTGCTGGTGGCCCTGCTGGTCTGCCTGATCCCCACCACGATCGGCGCGCTGCTCTCCGCCATCGGCATCGCCGGCATGGACCGCCTGGTCCAGCGCAACGTGCTGGCCATGTCCGGCCGCGCGGTGGAGGCGGCCGGCGACGTCTCCACGCTGCTGCTGGACAAGACGGGCACCATCACCCTCGGCAACCGCCGAGCCGCGGCCTTCGAGCCGGTGGACGGTGTCAGCGAGGCCGAACTCGCCGAAGCCGCCCAGTTGTCGTCACTGTCCGACGAGACTCCGGAGGGCCGCTCCGTGGTCGTCCTGGCCAAGGAGCGGCACGGCCTGCGCGAGCGGGAACTCACCGGCGCCGAATGGATCCCGTTCACGGCCCAGACCCGCATGTCGGGCGTCGACGCGGACGGCCGCAGGGTCCGCAAGGGCGCGACGGCCTCGGTCGTCGCCTGGGTCCGGCAGCGGGGCGGGACGATAGCCCGGGACGCCGCCGGGATCGCCGACCGGATCGCCCAGGCCGGTGGCACCCCGCTGCTGGTCGCGGTCGAGGACGCCGACGGTGCCCGGGTGCTCGGCGTCATCCACCTCAAGGACGTCGTGAAGAACGGCATGGGCGAACGGTTCGCCGAACTGCGGCGCATGGGCATCAGGACCGTCATGATCACGGGCGACAACCCCCTGACGGCGAAGGCGATCGCGGCGGAGGCGGGGGTCGACGACTTCCTCGCGGAGGCCACCCCCGAGGACAAGATGGCTCTCATCAAGCGCGAGCAGGCGGGCGGCAAGCTGGTCGCGATGACCGGTGACGGCACCAACGACGCCCCCGCACTGGCTCAGGCGGACGTCGGCGTCGCGATGAACTCGGGCACGTCGGCAGCGAAGGAGGCCGGCAACATGGTCGACCTCGACTCCGACCCGACCAAACTCATCGAGATCGTCGAGATCGGCAAGCAACTCCTCATCACACGAGGTGCGTTGACGACGTTCTCCATAGCCAACGACGTCGCCAAGTACTTCGCGATCATCCCCGCGCTGTTCGCCTCGGTCCACCCGGGCCTCGACAAGCTCAACATCATGCAGCTGTCCTCGCCCGACTCCGCGATCCTGTCCGCCGTCGTCTTCAACGCGCTGATCATCGTCGCGCTGGTGCCGCTGTCCCTCAGGGGAGTGCGGTACCGGCCGATGAGCGCCGACCGGATGCTCCGCCGCAACCTCACGGTCTACGGCATCGGCGGGCTGGTCGCTCCCTTCGCCGGCATCAAGGTCATCGACCTGGTCCTCTCCCTCTTCCCCGGAATCGGCTGATCGCCATGAACAACTCCGTCGTGAACACCGTCCGGTTGCTGGGAGCGGGCCTGCGCGCCCTGCTCGTGCTCACCCTGGTCACCGGCGTCGTCTACCCGCTGGTCGTCACGGGCACGGCCCAAGGGCTGTTCCACCACCAGGCGAACGGGTCCGAGATCAGGGCGGACGGCAGGGTGGTGGGCTCCTCGCTCATCGGGCAACAGGGCTACAGTCTCGACTACTTCCAGCCGCGCCCGGCGAACGGCCTGGGCGAGAACTCGCTCAACACGCGGTACCGGCTGATTCTCTCCGGTGCCACGAACCTGGCGGCCGACAACGAGGAACTCGTCGCGCAGGTGGAGCAGGCCAAGGCCGAGGTCGTCCAGGACAACTCGGTGCCGGGCTACACCGTCCGGCCCTCACAGGTCCCCGCCGACGCCGTCACCTCCTCCGGCTCCGGCCTCGACCCGGACATCTCCCCGGCGTACGCCGGACTCCAGGTCCACCGGGTCGCCCAGCGCAACGACCTGCCGGTGGCGCAGGTGAAGGAACTGGTGCGCGAACACACCCAGGCCCGCACCCTCGGCTTCATGGGCGAACCGCGCGTCAACGTCCTGGAACTCAACATCGCGCTCAAGGAACTGGCGGACAGACGGTGAGCCCCGCCTGCACCGGCTGACAAAGCCGGCGGCCCGGGCCACCCGCAGCCCCCGGACATTGACGGCATGGGTCGGTGTGAAGCCGAGCACGGCCTCCACCTCGGGATGGTCGGCGTGCCCGGCCTCGAAGATGCCCTCATCGCCCACGCCGGGTCCATGAGGTCCGGGTCCTACGTGCCGTCCGGGCCGGGGAGGAACGTCACATGAGGCGCTCCGGTTCGTGGATGGACGGTGACCTCGCTCGACACCCCGTAGACCTCGGCCAGCAGCCGCGGGGTGAGCACCTCGGACGGCGGGCCGGAGGCCGTGACCTCGCCGGCGTGCAGGACGTAGAGGCGGTCGCAGTAGTACGCCGCCAGGTTGAGGTCGTGCAGGGCGACGAGGACGGTCGCGGGCAGCCGCCGCAACGTCCCGAGGACTTCCAGCTGGTGGCGGATGTCGAGGTGGTTGGTCGGCTCGTCCAGGACCAGCAGCGACGGCTGCTGCGCCAGAGCGCGGGCGATGAGCACCCGCTGGCGTTCGCCGCCGGACAGCCGGTCGAACGGGCGGTCGGCCAGGCCGGCCGCGTCCACGGCGACGAGCGCCGACTCGATCAGACCGGCGTCCGCGGGGGTGTCCCCGTCGAGCAACCGCTTGTGCGGCGTACGCCCCATCGCCACGACCTCGCGCACCGTGAGATCGAGGTCCGCCCCCGATTCCTGCACGACCGCCGCCACGGCCCGCGCCACTTGGCGCACAGGCAGGGACCAGACGTCCCTGCCGTCGGCCAGGATGCGACCGGTCTCCGGGCGCAGCACGCGGTAGACCGCCCGCAGCAGACTGGACTTGCCGCTGCCGTTCGGCCCGACCAGGCCGACGACCTCACCGGGGCGGGCCCGCAGGGAGACGTCCGCAACGAGGCGGTGGGCCCCGGCGCTGAGGGTGACGCCGTCGAGTGTGAGTTCGCTGGCGGTCACGCGGCCGCTCCCTGCCGCGTGGCCCGCCGGGCGTCCCGGCGCATCAGCCACAGGAAGAACGGGCCGCCGCACAGTGCCGTCAGCACGCCGACGGGTATCTCCATGGGCGCGGCGACGGTGCGGGCGGCGATGTCCGCCCACACGAGGAAGACCGCTCCGCCCAGGGCCGCCGTGGGCAGGACGCGACGGTGGTCGCCGCCCACGACGAGACGGACCACGTGCGGCAGCATCAGGCCGACGAAGCCGATCGGCCCGCAGGCCGCGACGAGCACGCCGGTGACGAGGGAGAGCAGCACGAACATCCGGGCCCGGAACCGGGCCACGTCCAGCCCCATGGTCACGGCCGCCTCCTCCCCGGCCAGCAGGAGGTTCAGGTTCCGCGCCTGGACCAGGAGCACGGTGACACCCAGCAGCAGGGCGAGGCCGGGCAGCCACAGCGTCCCCCAGCTGACGCCGCCCAGACCGCCGAGCGTCCAGGCGAGGACCGCGCGGGCCTCGTTGCCCCGGTCGGTGGTGAGCAGCAGCAGGTTCAGCACGGCGCTGAGCACCGCGGCGACGGCCACGCCGGACATCACCAGCCGTGACGAGGTGATCCGGCCACCGGTGCGGGCGGTGGCGTAGACGAGCAGCAGCGCGCCGAGTGCGCCGGCGAACGCGGCGGCCGCCAGCGACACCGGGCCGAACAGCGTCACACCGAACACGATCACCACCACGGCACCCAGGGACGCCCCGGAGGAGACACCGAGCAGGTACGGCTCCGCGAGCGGGTTGCGGATCAGAGCCTGCATGGCCGTGCCCACCACCGCGAGTCCGGCGCCGGCCACCGCCCCGAGCAGCACGCGGGGCGCTCGTACGTCCAGCACGATGGTCTCCCTCGCACGCGACCAGTCCGGCGCGGCCCATTCGGCGCCCAGCGCGTGCGTGACGATGCCCCACACCTGGCCCGGGGGCACGTGCACGGACCCGACGGCCAGTCCCGCCGTGACCGACACGACCAGCGTGGCGGCCAGGACGACGAGCGTGACGGCGAGACGGGGCCGGCCCGTGCGCCCGTCGCGCTGTGGCCGTCGGGGTGCGGCGTGCCCGGCGCCGGCGTCGGTGACCGGGGAGGTCACTCGAAGCTCTCGGGGTGAAGACCCCGGGCCAGGTCCTCGACCGCGTAGGCGGACCGCACGCCGACGAGGGTGGCCGTCAGCGGCAGCACGACGAACCGCTTGTTCCGGACCGCGGGAACGTCCCGGAGAGCCGGTTGCGACAGCAGGAACTCCTTCTTCTGCTCGATGCTCCCCGCACCCGCATAGTCGTAGATGGCGATGACGTCGGGCTTCCGCTCGACGACCTGCTCCCAGGAGACGTCGCCGAAGACGTCGTCGAGGTCAGCGAAGACGTTCCTGCCGCCGGCCAGCCGGATCAGCTCCGTTCCCAGGCTCTTGCCACCGGCGGTGAAGGCCGCCTTGTCGCCGCTGTCGTACACGAACACGGACACCTTGGGCTCGCCCTCGACCGTGGAGGCGGCCCTGGCGACCCGCGCCCGCAGATCGGACACCAGCTCGTCCGCGCGGCCGGAGACGCCGAAGATCCGGCCGAGAGTGCGGACTTCCGCATAGGTGTCCTGCATCGTCACCCTCTTCTCGCCGCAGTACTCGCGGTTCAGGTGGGTGTCGATGCCGGAGTCGGCGAACGCCGTGCGGGACCGGCCCTCGTTCTCGGCGAACGCACTGCCGTACCCGCCGTAGACGAAATCCGGTTCGGCCTCCAGGACCGTCTCGAACGAGGGTTCCTTCTCGGCCAGTTCGGGGATCGACTCGTAGTCCTTCCGCAGTCGGGGCAGCACGGCCGAGTCGGGGAAGGCGGTGCCCACCACACGGTCCTTCAGACCGAGGGAGAGCATGAGTTCCGCCGGGTGCTGGTGGATCGTGACGACGCGGGAGGGCGGCTTCTCGTAGGTCGTCCGCACGCCGCAGTTGTCGACGGTGACGGGGAAACCGGCCGGTGAGCCCGCGGCGGCGGCGTCCTGCCCGGTCTTCTGCGAAGCTCCGCAGCCGGCGGTCGACAGGACCGCCGACAGGGCGAGCGCGACTGCCGCGGCGCGCAGGGCGTGGGACCTGCGGGCAGGGGTGAACAGCGGGGGACGGGACATGCCGTCGAACACGTAGAGCCTCCTGGGGAGTCCGCGCTCCTCGGATCGGGCCCGCGACAGGCCAGTGTCCTGACTCCCGGATCGACGCTCTCCCTCGGCCTTCCCGCGCGGCGCGCAGTGGCGTGTCGAAGGGTGCACTCCCCGGTCACAGTGGCGGGACCGTGCCGGATTCGCACCGGCTTCCTGTTTCCCGTCGCGGTGATGACCCGGTGATCCTACGGTCCGCGGAGCACGGATCAAAAGGGCGCCCTCTGCGGCGTGCGGGCTGATGCGATGATGAGCGGCGACAGGGCGACGACGGTCCGAGGAAGCCGGTGTGAATCCGGCGCGGTCCCGCCACTGTGATCGGCGAGCGGATCCCGTGCAGGCCACTGCCCCCGGGAGGGGGTGGGAAGGCCGGGACGAGCTGCGACCCGGAAGCCAGGAGACTCACGTCGTCGCCTCCTCGAAGAACACCGGGGCGGATCTCCCCGGAGAGAGGTGGTTCGGCATGCCCGAAGCAACGGACATCGAAGAACCCGGCAGCGGGGCGACCGCGCAGCGCGCCGGCTCCGCACCGTGCCGGATCGTCGTGTGCCGGGACTGCTGCTGCGGGAGCCCGAAGGTGACCGGCGTCGACCACGCGGAACAGACCGCACGCCTGCGCGCCGAGGCGCCCGTGCGGGTGTCCGACTGCCTGGACGTGTGCGATCAGGCCAACGTCATCGTCGTGCAGCCCTCCTCGGCGGGTCGGGCGGCCGGGGCCCGCCCGGTATGGCTCGGCCTGGTCAACGACCCGGCCGCCACGCAGGACATCGCGGACTGGGTACGGGCGGGCGGCCCCGGCGTGGCTCCGCGCCCGGAGATCCTGGACCTGTACGCCTTCACCCCGCAACGCCGCCGCGGGGCCCTCTGAACGACGCCGCCCCCGGGCCGGACAGCGGACAGCCGGCGGCATGCGCGTCCGGGCCACGGCCAGGAAGAGGCGGCGTACCGCGAACCGACCTCGCACCGCGGCCGTCACCGGCATGCGCAGACGGCCGTGCACCACGGCCCCCACCAGGGACGGTGCCCCGGCGTCGGGAAACTGGGAGCGCTCCCTTCCAGTTTCTCCGGTACAGACCTTGACCGACTGGCCGTGCAGGCAGTTCCATCACACCTTGAACTAAGACCTGAGTGCTTGGAGTGGCAGCAACTCCCATGGCAGCCGACGGACTTGAGGAGTGACGCGTATGAGGACATCGCAGACGTCGTCGACCACGGCGAAGCGACCGGGCCTACGCAGGGCCGCCCTTCTGCTCGGGGCCCTGGTCCTGACGGCCGCCGGTCTGGAGGTCGGTCTGGCCGGGACCGCTCAGTCCGCACCGTCCGTCGCCCAGGTGTGGGTGACCACCCCGGACGGCACCCGCAAACTCTCGTCCGGCGGCAGCGTGGCGTTCGACTCCGCCCCCCGGGCCATCGACATCCGCGTCGACGCGGCCCAGCGTGAGCAGCGCTTCACCGGCGCCGGCGCATCGGTCACGGAGGCGTCGGCCCACCTGATCCAGCAGCTCCCCGCTGCCCAGCGCACCGCGTTGATGACGTCCCTGTTCTCCACCCAGGGGGACGGCATCGGCCTGAACTACCTGCGCCAGCCCCTGGGAAGCACCGACTTCAACGCCGGGCCGTTCTACACCTACGAGGACACCCGGGGCCAATTCGGCATCGGCCGGGACCAGCAGGAGATCATCCCGGTCCTGCGCCAGGCCCTCGCGGTCAACCCCGGGATCCGCTTCATGGGCAGCCCCTGGTCACCGCCGGCCTGGATGAAGAGCGGCGGTTCCCTCAACGGCGGCAGTCTGCTTCCCGAGCGGTACCAGGACTACGCCGACTACCTGGTCCGCGCGATACGGGCGTACGCGCAGCAGGGCATCACCCTCACCGACCTCACGGTGCAGAACGAGCCGGAGTTCGCCACCAGTTACCCCTCCATGTCGATGACCGCCACGCAGCAGGCCGACTTCATCCGCGTGCTGGACCGGACGCTGACCGCGGCCGGACTGCCGACCAACCTGCTCGCCTACGACCACAACTGGGACCATCCGCAGTACCCCTTGACGGTGTTCGCCAACACCACCGGGATCAGCAGGGTCATCGGGGCCGCCTTCCACTGTTACGGCGGCGACCCGAACAGCCAGTCCCAGATCCGTCAGGCGGGCAAGCGGGTCTTCTTCACCGAGTGTTCCGGGACGGACTCGACGAACCCGTCCCAGACGTTCGCCGACACCCTGCGCTGGCATGCCGACAATCTCGTCGTGACCAACATGCGCACCGGCGGCGAGACGGTGATCAACTGGAACCTCGCGCTCGATCAGAACGGCGGGCCGCACCAGGGCCACTGCACGAACCGCTGCAACGGCGTCGTCGAGATCAACGGCGGCACGGTCACGCGCATGGCCGAGTACTACGTCCTGGGGCACCTGTCCAAGTTCGTCGAACCGGGCGCCGTGCGCATCGGCTCGACCAGCCAGGGCGCGGGCGGCGTGCGGAACGTGACGTTCGAGAACCCGGACGGCTCGCGCGCCGCGTACGTGGTCAACTCGGCGTCCTCCGCCCAGACGTTCTCCCTCACGGACGGTGGGAAGTCGCTCTCCTACACGCTCCCCGCCGGGGCCGTCGCCACGTTCGTCTGGGAGCCGGACGGCACGACTCCGCCTCCGGCCGGGAGCATCGACCCCTCCCGCTGGTACCAGGTCGTCAACGTCAACAGCGGCAAGTGCCTGGACGCCACCGGCGGTGGCACCGGCAACGGCACGGCCGTGCAGCAGTGGACGTGCTCGAGCGGCAACCCGAACCAGCAGTGGCAGTTCCAGCCCACCACGGACGGCCACGTGCGCGTGGTGAGCCGCAACGCCACGACCGCCGTCTGGGACGTCACCGGGGGCAGCGGTGCGACCGGGGACGGCGTCAAGGTCCAGCTCTGGGCCTACGGCGGCGCCGCGAATCAGCAGTGGCGTCCGGTGAGCCGGGGCGACGGGACCTGGGAGTTCACCGCCCGGCACAGCGGAAGGTGCCTCGACGTCACGGATCTGTCCACGGCTGACGGCGCCCGCCTGCAGCAGTGGACGTGCACGCACGGCCCTGCTCAGACCTTCCGGCTCACGCCCGTGTGATCGCCTGCCGCCGGAATTGCACCATCAGGCCTCCCTGAAAGCGGTGGCGAGGAATTGGGCGACGGAGATCTGCCGGTCCCGTGGCTCGCTGAGAATCCGACGGAGGTTGTTGCCGTGCGAAAGTCAGTGGAATGTGATCGAGTATTCAAGCAATCGGCTTCGGATGTCTCGTCGCTGCCGCCGTCATATGCACCATAACGTCCGAGCCGGGTGGTGGGTGCTGCGGGGAACGGGTGACGCCATCGGTGATACGTACGGTGTGACGATGATCGTGACCGGCTGCCGGCTTTCGTGCGGCAGCCCGGTCAGGTGCTGTCCCGAAGCGGACGTGATGCCCCTGTCAGGGAGTAGTCGCAGGTCGTCGGGGACAGGGAGCGCTCGCCGCCGGCTCCTTGGCTTCGTCGGCGGCCCGGGGCGACGGCGGCGCGCAGCGCTGCGCGCGCATGTTGTTGCGCAGCACCTCGACGAGCAGCCGGCGGCGGCGCAGTTCTGCCGCGTCGGTGTGGTGCAGTCGCCGGTGAGGGTCGGACAGGAATACGGAACCGATAGTGCAGAGAGATGCACTCACGACAAACGTCCACACCGTGGCGTTCAACATAGCTTCTCCGTGATCTGTGACCGGATGCATCGTCGAGGGTGATTGATGCATGGGCACAACTGAACGGCTCATGCTGTGTCACGGTTCGGCGGCGAATTTCTATCGTTCGGTTCAATAGCCCTTTGCCGTGCCTATCAGTTTGTCGCCCTTGCGTAACGGTGAGTCGGGGCTGTCCGGATGTACATGTTCCCGACGCCGCTGCCGCGCCCTCCGTGACGGCCTGCCGACCGTCACCGCGACGATCCCGGCGGTCCCGAGCTGACCGAGGGCCGAGCAGCCGCCCGCGGCGGAGGGCTCCGTCACTCTTTGGGCTGGCGGAACACGAGGTCGGCCGCCACCGGGCCCCACTGTCCCTACCGTCCGATGGCATGACCGACACGGACGACATCAACGCCATCGTGAACAGGGTGCGGCACGAACTGGGGGAGGAGTTGCGGAACCGCGTGCGGCACGCTCTGGCCGACCGGTCTCGTGACTGGCTGATCGAGCAACTCCTCGACGCGGCCCTGCCCCCGGCGCTGCCCGCGCCGCGGGACGGCCGCCAGGTGACCGTCCCGCAGGAGACGGAAACCGAGAGGTCGGCGCGGCTGGTACGAGTACGCGCGCTGAACCTCGACCACGCGGCACTGCGCCGTTGGGTCGACGACCACCGTGACCTGACGCGCGATGAACTCACCGGCCGGGGCCTGCTGCTCGAACCGCCGTCGAAGGGCGGGCCGCCGATCGGCCCCGCCCACCGTTCCGCGGACGGCGGGCGTCTGCTGCAGCGGGCCAAGGACGTGCTCTACGCGCTCCTGTTCGGCACCGAGGAGGTCGGGGTGCACCTGCAGCGCGTGGAGCGGGAGTTGCTGACGCTGACCGTACCGCGGGCGAAGGGGCACACGGTGGCCCGTGTCCTCCAGGCGGCGACCGAGATCGGTGCGCACGGCACGTGGCGCGACCCGCACGGGACGGCCGACGACGACCGCGCGGCCAACACCGTCTACCAGGTCGAGTACGGCGAGACCGCCGACGAGCTCGTGGGCAGCGGCATCAGGACCTGCCTGCGGCTGATCAACGAACTCGAGGTCAACGAGCAGGTGCTGTACGGACGCATGGAGAACGTCGAGGAAAGCACCCTGACCTGAGCCGAACCCCTCCACACCGAGCCCCTCGGCCGGTCCCGCCTGCGCCGGGGGATGCTCACCGCCGGGCCACCGGTCGGGCGGAACGGTCCTGGCTCGGGTCGCACGGGCGTGCCGGCCGGCCTCGTCGGGCGGCTGTGAGAGGAAGGCGAGGACGGCGGTGTGCCGTCGAGCGGCCGGAGCGCCCGGTTCGGTTCGCCGTTCGAGCGGACCGGAGTGCACCAGGCGGCTGATCGCCCGGCGCAGGATCCCGGCACCGACCGGCTGACCGCGGCCGGCTGCCGCGGGGCCGTGCCGCCGACGGCGCCGGTCAGGTGGTGACGAGGTCGCCGGTGACGGACAAGCCCTCGATCCGGCCCGGTGTCACGATGGCGAGTTCGTAGTCGTGGCGGATGCCCGGCTGCCACTGGCCCCCCGCCAGGGCGACGGTGGCGACGTTCGGCACGGGGCCGCCGGTCCAGTCGAGCAGGCCCGCCATGGTGTGCAGTCGCGTCGCGCCCAACGCGGCGGCGACGGAGCGCCGGTCGGTGGGGTCGTCCGCCGTGGTCAGCGCGTGGCAGGCGACTTCGAACAGGGCGTAGGCCAGACCGAGCGGCTGCAGGGACTGGCGGCCCGTCGACTGCTCGTAGGCGTCGGCGAGTTCCGCCGCGGTCGTGCCGTCGATCGACGACCGGTAGGGGTGGGCCGGTGTCCAGTACGCCAGGGTCCCCACCCCTGCCTGGGCGGGCAGTTCCCCGCTCCGGGTGACGGACGGCGGGTAGGCCAGCCAGCGGGAGCAGGTGATCAGACGCGGCCGCAGGTCCTCCTCGGCGGCCCGGGCCCGGAAGAGGGCGAGGTCGCGGCCGGTGGCCGCGCTCGTGACCACGTCGACCCCGGCGTCCTTGAACGCCTTGACGTGGGCGTCGAGGGAGGTGGCCGGTTCCCGGTACGGCTCCGGCTCCACCAGCCGGTGCCCCCGGGCCAGGGCCGCCGGGGCGAAGCCATGCTGCGGGTGGCGCGACCACATGCCCTGCGGCCCGTCGTTCCACAGGCAGCCGACCGGCTGCTGCGAGCCGGGGCCGTCCAGGCGCTCCCAGAGATCGGCGAAGGTCTCCGCGATGTCGTCCAGGCCCCAGCAGAAGTGGTACGTCCAGTCGAACGGCCGGTCGCCCTCGGCGCCGCGCCCGTAGTAGTACACCTGCCAAGGGAACGTGCTCGACAGGCACGGGACCCCGGCCGCCTCACAGGCGTCGGCGACGGCGGGCAGCACCTCGGTCCCGGCGAGGGTGACGACGATCGAGGCGTCCTCCTCCCGGATCAGCTCCTCGACCGCCTGGCGGGCGCCTTCGGCGCACGAGCGGGTGTCCCGGCTCGCCAGCCGGATCGTGTACCCGGCAGGTCCCCGTCCGGCCAGCTTCGGCGCCAGGTGGTCGAGTGCGAAGTCCAGAGGGTCGCCCAGGGACGCAAGGCGGCCCGAACGGGCGACGGCCACCCCCACGGTGAGGACGCGTTCCCGAACCGCACGTGACTCGCTCATCATGCTCCTCGCTGCTTGCCCGGGCCGGCGTTCGGCCCGCGGTGCACAGCCAGGCTCCCCAGGGGACTCGTCCGCCAAGGGGCCCGATCGGGTGATGTCGAGGCGTGCCGGTCACGGCACGGGAGCGCCCTCGCGACCGGGGGCGGCGGTCCCGTCCGAAGCGGAGTGTCCGGTCAGTCGCGGCGTCCGCCCAGCAGTGCGCAGACCGCGTTCTCCTGGACCGTGCGCAACTGCTCCAGGAGTTCCGGGGCGAGCGTCTTGTTCACCTGGGTGGTCAGGGAGAACGTGAGGGACTTGCGGCCGTCCGGGGTCGCGGCGATCAGCTGGGTGTAGCCGGGGAAGTTCCCCGTGTGACCCAGGACGACCCCGCAGCGGGTCTCGTAGCGGAAGACGGCGAGTCCGGCCTCGTTGCGGCCGGGTCCGGCCGGCTCCGAAGCCCCCTCGACCCAGCGGCGCTGCTCGCGCAGCACCTCCGGTGACGTCAGGCGTCCGGCGGCGTAGGCGCGGACGAAGCGCGTCATGTCCCGCGGGGTCGAGACGATGCCGCCGGAGGCCCACACGCCGGACGCGCTGATCACCTCGCTGACGTCCTCCGGCGGCTCGGGCGGCTCCACGGCGTAACCGTGCATGTAGGGCTCGGGCATCTCGTAGCCCATGGGCAGGCTGGTGTCGCGCAGGCCGAGCGGCCGGTAGACGATCTCCTTCAGCAGCTCCTCGTACGGCGTGCGGGTCACGGCCTCCGCCATCAGCGCCACGGCGATGTTGTCGGAGTTGGAGTACCGGTACCGGGTGCCGGGGCGGAAGCGCAGCGGCTCGTCCGCCACGAAGTCCAGCAGCCGTCGGGGGTCGAAGGTGCGACGCGGGTCCGACACCAGCAGGTCCGCGAACTCGGGGTCCTCGGTGTAGTCGGGCAGTCCGCTGGTGTGGTTCAGCAGTTGCCGCAGGGTGACCGACCGCCAGGCACGCGGCAGCCGGGGGAGGACGTGGCCGACGGTGCTGTCGAGCCGGAGCGCACCGTCCGCCACGAGACGCAGCGCCACCGCTCCGCTGAACGCCTTCGCGGTGCTCGCGATCCGCATGTGGTCGGTGGGCTCGATCGGGCGGCCGGTCTCCAGGTCGGCGACACCGGCGCGCAGGATGCGCGGGGCGCCGTCCCGTCGCAACACGACGATCACACCCGGTGGTCCTCCGGGCGTCGTCACCAGCTCCTCGAGCTGCCGCTGCAGGGCACGCTCGCCCGTGCCGCCGGAGCCGCCGGAACCGGCGGCGGCGCCCGCCGTCGGGGCGAGCAGCAGACCGCCGAGGAAGGACGCGCCGAGCAAGGTGACGAGGAACAGACGGTGGCGGCGGGAGCGGAATCCGGCACCGGAACGGGCAGGTGTCCCCGGTCGGGGAACGGGCACGAGTGGCATGGGGGTCCTGGGAGACTCGGCGGTCAGGGGCATCCTCAGCATCGGCCGGGACCGTGCCGGTCTGCTCGACGGACTTGCTCCATCCGGCCGCACGGCGTGCTCCCCGGCGGGCGCGGATCGCCCGGTCGTGGGCGACGGGGACCGCGCCGGAAACAGCGGCGGCCCCCTCGTACGGCGGATGTCCGCCGGTGCGTACGAGAAGGGCCGGGTGTGCTGGGCGCGGGTCAGCGGGGCTGGGCCAGTTGGGCGGCCAGCAGGTGGGAGTCCAGCAGGGCCGGGTCGGCGGTGCGGGCGGCCTTCGAGTAGCCGGCCAGCATGCGCTTGGTCAGGACGAGGGCCTGCGGTGAGCGCCGGGCCAGGGGCCTGGTCCAGGCGGTGACCGTGTCGTCCAGGGAGTCGAGGGGAGCGACCTTGTGCAGGAGGCCCAGACGGTGAGCGGTGTGGGCGTCGAACGTCTCGCACGTGAGCATCAGTTCGCGTACACGGGCCGCACCCGCCTCCGCGATCAGGCGGCCCATGGCGCCGCCCCAGGCCGGTGCGAGCCCGAGGCCGAGTTCGGGCATCCGGAACTGACAGGTGTCAGCGCCCGCGCGCAGGTCACAGTAGGCGGCGAGGGCGAGTCCCGCGCCGACGACCTTGCCGTGGAGCCGGGCGACGGTGACGGCGTGGGTGTTCTCCAGGGCCTGGCACAGGCGCTGTGCCTTGTCCGCCATCCGCCGCAGCGCGGTCCCGCCGGGGTCGGCGGCCAGGCTGTCCCGGTACTCCCGCCGGTCGGCACCCAGGCAGAAGTCGCCGCCCCGGGAGGAGAGCACCAGAACGCCGACGTCGGGCTGGTCGTGCAGTCCGTCGAGGACGGCGAGGAGAGCGTCCAGGACCGCCGTGCCCAGGACGTCGTCCTGTGCGTCGGGGTTGAGCTGGACGTGGAGGACGGCGCCGGTCCGGGTGAGGGCCAGTGGAGCGGGGGCGAGGGGCGTTCTCAGCGGGGCCGCCGGCTCGGGGGCGGCGGCGGAGACGCCGGTGGGGGTGTGAGGCGGGTTCATGCCAGTGCTACATCCAGATTCAGCAGGCGCCTGAACGCCACCCGCGGTGCGTACGCGGGGCGGCGCACCAGGGTGAGTCTCGGCAGACGGGTGATCGTGTGGCGGAGCAGGGTCTGTGCCTCCAGGCGGGCCAGGGGCGCCCCGAGGCAATAGTGGATGCCCCAGCTGAAGGCCAGGTGCGAAGGGTTGCGCTGCACGTCGAACAGGTCGGGTCCGGGGAACCGTTCGGGGTCGCGGTGGGCCGCCCCGACCATGAGGTGGACCATCTCACCGGTCGCCACCTCGATGCCCGCGAGGACGGTGTCCTGGGCGGCGACCCGGCTGATGACGTGGGTCGGGGGGTCGTGGCGCAGCGACTCCTCGACGAAGGAGGGCACGAGGTCCGGCCGGTGGGTGAGACGCGTCCAGCGATCGGGGTCCTCGACCAGCCGCAGTGTCATCGTCGACAGCATCGTCGAGGTGGTCTCCAGCGCCGCCAGCAGGACGAACAGGGCGAGGAAGTAGACCGCTTCGTCAGCCTTGTCCTGGTCGGGTTCGAGCTGGTCCCAGGTGTCCGTCCAGCGGGACACCGGGTCGTCGCCGGGACGTCTGCGCCGGTCGCGCACCACATCGAGGAAATACGCGCGCAGTTCGGCCATGGCGGCGTCGGAGCGCGCCAACTGGCTGGCGTTCGGCAGCAGTTCCTGGGTGAAGACCTGCTCGTGGGTCAGTTCCCGCAGGCGTGCCCAGTCGGCGCTGGGCAGCCCGAGCCAGTCGCCTATCGTGGCGACGGGGAGCTCCTCGCTCACCAGAGCCGCGAAGTCGGCCTCCCCGGCCTGTATTCGCTCGTACAGGTTGCCCAGCAGCCGGTCGACGATGCGGGTCACCCGGCTGCCGATGCGGTCGATGGTGCCGCGGTCGAAGGTGCCCGCCGACCGGCGCACACGGGTGTGTTCGGGTGGGTTGAGCGCGGGCAGGGTACGGCTGATCTCCCGCGCCGAAGGGGCGTTCCAGCGGGTGCGCGCACCTTGCTGCTCCCGCCATCGGGTGTCCGGTTCGAGCCAGTTGCCGCTGCGCAGTATCTGCTCGCACATGGCGTAACCGGTGACGAGTAAACCGCCCCAGGGCGCGGGACTGACCGCGCCGCGCGCCCTGAGCTCCTCGTAGAAGGGGAAGGGGTCGGCCTGTCCGTCGGCCGTCCTGAGACGGGAGAACAGAGAGATGGTGGCCCGACGGTCCGTGGACGGGGTCGTGACACTTCCCACGATAGCGGCTCCTTTCTGCCAGCCGCTATCCGTACCCGACCGTCACTTGAGCCATACAGTAACACCGTATTCTCATAGGGTTACTTACGTCACTCGCCATTCATCCAGGCCCGGAAACGGCTGAACAGCCCGCCCTTCGGGCGCGCGGCGTGGGCCGGCCGGTGGGCCGCGTGCGGCTGGGGGACGCCGACGGACGAAGACGCCGTTTGAGCCGCCGAGGGCTGCTTGAAACGGGCGTTGGCGGCCTGGGGCACGGTGCGGGGGCTGTACCGGATGGGGACGGTCACCAGCGTGCGGCTCCACGGGGCCGGCACCCAGGCGAGCTCGTCGAAGGGGACGCGCATCTCGACGTCGGGCAGCCGGTTGAGCAGGGACTCCACGGCCGTGGCGGTGATCATGAACGCCGGGTCCTTGGCCGGGCACGCGTGCGGGCCGGCGCCGAAGGCCAGGTGCGCCTTGGGGCTGAGCTGCTCACGGTGCGCGGTCAGCTTGGGGTCGTTGTTGGCCGCCGCGAACGAGATCAGCACGGGGTCGCCCGCCCGCAGGGTGCGGTCGCCCAACTCGACGTCCTGTGTGGGGTAGTGGCCGGCGTAGTTGGCGATCGGGGCGTAGTTCCACAGGGTCTTCACGACCGCGTCCTCCGCCGGCAGGCCCGTCGGCCAGTCGTCGCTGAGGTACAGGGCGACGCTCGTGCCGATCGCCGCCGCCAGGGGCGCGGTGCCGCCCGACAGCAGGGTCACGAGCTGGTGCAGCACCTCCTCGTCGCTCAGCCGGGCGGAGTGCACCATCAGCTTCGTGGTGAGGTCCTCGCCGGGCTGCCGGCGCTTCAGGGCGATCAGTTCCCCGAGAGCCCCGGCCAGGATCTCGTCGGCGCCGGTGGTGCCCTGGAAGATGCCGGTGATCCCGGCGATGACGCGGTCACCGAGCTCCGGGGGGCAGCCGAACAGGTCGCCGAAGATCAGCAGCGGCAGCGGCTGGGCGTACGCGGCCATCAACTCGGCCTGCCCGAGCGGCTCCGAGCTGAACCGGCTGATCAGGTAGTCGGCCGACTGCTGGGTCAGCCGGATGAGCCGGCCCTGGTCGACGGTGGCGAGACTGTCGGTGACCGCCTGGCGCAGCCGGGCGTGCGCGGCGCCGTCGCTGAACAGGGCGTTGGGGCGGTAGCCCATCATGGGCAGGGCCGGGCTGTCCTCCGGGACGCGCCCCTCGTTGAGGGCGTTCCAGCGGCGGGAGTCACGGACGAAGAGGTTCGGGTTCTGCAGGATGTACAGGCTCGCGTCGTAGCTCGTCACCAGCTCGACCTGGACGCCCGGGGCGATGTCGACCGGGGCGCTGTGTCCCGACGCGCGCAACCGGTCGTAGGTGCGCTCGGGGTCGGAGCCGAAGTCGGGGCCGTACAGCGGCACGTTGCCGGGCGCCGGCTGACCGGCGGGCGTGCCGGTCGTCTCGAGGGGCTGTTGCATGGTGGTGGCTCCTAGCCGAGTGAGGACAAGAGGTGCTTCACGAGGGTGATGAGGGCCTCCATCGAGGAGTCCTGGTCGCGGACGTCGCAGTCGATGACCGGCGTGTTCTCGGAGAGGTCGAGTGCCTCGCACACCTCGGACAGCGGGAAGCGGGACCGGCCGTCGAAGGTGTTGACCCCGACGACGTAGGGCAGGCCGAAGTCCTCGACCAGGTCGAGGATGGGGAAGGTCTCCTCCAGCCGCTCCGGGTCGACCAGGACGAGCGCTCCCAGCGCTCCCCGGGACAGGCCCTCCCACATCTGCTTGAACCGTTCCTGCCCCGGTGTTCCGAAGATGTAGAGCACCAGGTCGTCGCTCAGCGTCAGACGCCCGAAATCCATCGCGACGGTCGTGGTCGTCTTGTCCGGCGTCTCGGAGAGATCGTCGAAGCCCTCGCTGGCCTCGGTGATCTCCTCCTCGGTCTGGAGCGGCTCGATCTCGGAGACGCTGCCGATGTAGGTGGTCTTCCCCACCGCGAAGTGGCCCACGACCAGGACCTTCACGGAGCGGGAGACCTTGGGATCCAGATACACGCGACTTACGCTCCGGTTCGTATTCGCTCCAGGCCATGGAGCACGGCGGTGAGCAGGGCGGGGTCATGGCGCTCGGCATGTGGCACCGGATTGCGCACATGGATCAGCCCGTCCTCGGCCATCTGGGCCAGCAGGATGCGCACGATGCCCAGGGGCAGCTGCGTATGGGCGGCGACCTCGGCGACCGACAGGTATCCGTTCGCGAGCAGGTCCATCACCACACGTGCTTCCGGAGCCAGGGTGCGCACCGTGGCGGCGGCCGCGTCCCGGACGGAGATCATCGTGGTGTGCTCGTACTCGCTCTCCCGGGGCAGCACCCGCCCCTTCGCCATGACGAAGAAGGGGACTAACGGAGCCGTCAGCTCCAGCTCCTCGGACGGGTCCTCATGCATCGCCGACCCCTTCTCCCCACCCGGCGCGAGACGAGGCCTGCGGAGGCATCGCGTCACTCAGCCGGACGGTGAACTCCTCGATGTCACAGTCGTGTTCGGCGGCCGCCGCGAGGAAGGCACCCTCGCCCGCCGCGATCAGGAAGACCCAGCCGTGCTGGAACTCGATGACCGTCTGGCTCCACTCGTCGTCCCGCGCCCCGCCCGCGAACGGTGCCGTGGCCCTGCTGTAGGCGTGAATGCCCGTCATGGCCGCCGAGATCGTGTCGGCGAGGTCCCGGTCGATCCCCGCGCTGGCACCGCGGGGCAGACCGTCCGCGCCGAGCAGCAGCGCGTGCAGCGCACCCGGCACCGAGGCCACCACCTTGTCCAGCTGGTCCAGCACCGCGACGGCCCTGCCCGCCTGGCGCTGCGCGGCCTGGCCGCCGTCGCCGGCTCCGGCCTGGTCGGCAGGGGTCACCCGCGGCGGGGCCGTGAGGTTGTTGCCCAGCCGCGCCACCAGCCGGTTCATGCGGAACGACAGCTGTTCCATGTCGACGTCGGGCTCGGCGGCGGCGGCCAGATAGGCCCCCTGGCCCGCCCCGATCAGGAACACCCAGCCGTGCTGGAACTCGATGACGGTTTGGATCCACTCGCGGGTCTGCGAGGAGCCCGCGAAATGCGCGGTGGCCCGGCTGAGGGACTGCATCCCGGCCATGGCCGCCGAGACGGTACCCACGTCCTTGGCGGTCAGGCCGTCCGTGGAGCCGCGCGGCATGCCGTCCGCCGAGAGCACCACGGCGTGCCGTGCCTTGGGCACGTTGGCCACGATGTCCTGGACCATCCACGACAGGTCGGTCGTACTCATGCGTTGTCGGACCCTTCAGACATGGGGGCGTCGAGGGAGGCCACATCGCGTCCGGTCTGGGCGCCGCGCTGCAGCGCGCCGAGGCTTCCGGCGCCGCGGCGCCGGACACTTCGCCGGGCCGGCTGGTCCGCCGACGGCGAGTCGGCGATCGACGCCACGCGCGGGCCGCGCTTGGGCAGCCCGTTGGCCGTGCGCGCCTGATTGCGCGTCTCCATGGGCCGGATGCTGCTCACGGGCGCTGTGTCGGGGGCCGACGGGGTTTCCTCCATGGTCCACAGCTCCTCGGGCAGCAGGACGACGGCCCGTACACCGCCGTATCGGGACACGCCGGTGACGTCGACCTTGAAGCCGTACTGGCGGGCGATCAGACCGATCACCGGGAAGCCGAACTTCGGTTGGGTGCCCAGCTGCGACAGCCGGGGCAGATCGTCACCGGAGAGCAGCGCGGTCGCCCGCTGCCGCTCCTCGTCACCCATGCCGACGCCGGCGTCGTCGATGATGATGCACAGGTTCTGCTGGACCTGGCGGAACGTGACCTCGATCGGAGCGTCGGCCTGCGAGAAGCTGGCAGCGTTGTCAAGGAGCTCGGCCACGGCGAGGGCGACCGGCGCGACGGCGGAGGCCTTCAGCGCGATGCCGCTCGGCTGCATGATCTCCACCCGCTGGAAGTTGCGGATCTGGCTCTGGGCACTGCGGACGACGTCGTACACGCTGGCCGGCTGGTTGCGGCGGCCCAGGGGCGCGCCGCACATGACCGCGATGCCCTGGGCCTTGCGGGCCATCTGGGCGTTGGCGTGCGTGATGTCCATCAGGTCGCTGAGGACCGGGTGGCCGCCGTACTCGCGCTGGACCCGGTCCAGCAGCGTCGTCTGCTCGGCCGCGAGGCTCTGCAGGAAGCGGGCGGCGCCCTTGAGGACCGCCTTGGTGTTCTCCTCCGCGGTCGTCTCCGCCTCGCGGATGACGCTGTCCTGCTCGTTCCTCAGCTGGGACAACTCGCCGCGGACCCGCGCCAGTTCGATCTGGCTGTACTGCAGCTGAGCCTGCAGTTCGTCCTCGGACTCCTTCTTCCTCCTCAGTACGCCTCTGCTGCGGAGCACGAGCGCTACGACGGCGGCTATGGATATCACCGCTATCGCAACCAGGCACCAAAGAAGCACGTCTTGAGTCATGGAAACCTTTCACGGCGCGTGGCATGCAGGCGTCGACAGGTACGCCTCGCAAGGATCCGCAACCCGTCCGGGGCAGTGCACCAGGGGGAGCTCGGCGCGCGTTCGGGTTCGGGGCCCTGAGCAAAAGTGGATCAAGGTCGCAGACGGCGGAATGCTATCACCGTCGACGGGGGCGTCTGGAAGCCGCTCCTCCGGACTTCACACGATCAACGCCACTATTTAACAAGGGGCGTTGAACTCTGAGCCGACTCCGGGTGACGGGCCGGGGCCGTGACCGGCGGCGTCGGCCTGACGGGCGTTCAGCCGACGGCCAGGAACCGGCGCAGGGATCCGGTCATGCTCGCCACGAACGCCTCGCGCGTGTGGTCGGGGACCAGGTCCAGGGAGAGGTACGGGTTGAGGTCCTCCAGCTCCACCAGCAGCAGTTCGCCCTCCGGTGTGCGACAGGCGTCCACCCGCTGGATGCCGTGGTCGAGAGTGTTCCAGTCGATGAACCGGCGGGCGAAGGCCAGGTCGGCCCCGGTGGGCTCGTAGGGTTCGAGCGCCCAGCGCCTGCCGGGATCGGGGGCGTGGAGGGC
The DNA here is from genome assembly GCF_036857595.1 of Streptomyces sp. AHA2. Taxonomy (NCBI): domain Bacteria; kingdom Bacillati; phylum Actinomycetota; class Actinomycetes; order Kitasatosporales; family Streptomycetaceae; genus Streptomyces; species Streptomyces sp. AHA2. The sequence goes on along the minus strand of NZ_JAUQWJ010000005.1, from coordinate 135,862 downwards.
GTACTGGAAGGTGTGGTCCACGTAGTAGAAGGACACCTCGTACCGGAAGTCGACCCGGGGCTGGATGAGCACGTCACCGCCGGTGAAGCCGCCCAGGGCCGCTCGCGGGACGAAGGTGAGCCCGATGGAGTCCGCGCCCAGCTTCGGCTTCACCGCGTACAGCTCCGCCTCGGGCAGCCGGTGCAGGTCCCGGGGATGGTCGACGGTGGGGATGACGGGGTGACCCGAGAGGGTCAGGTCGAGCAGATACTGCTTGCCCGCCATGTCCCCGCGGCCCGACAGCGGGTTGTAGACCCGGGCACCGCGCGCCACCGCCTGTGCCCGGAAGGCGGCGTACTCCTCCCGGTACTGCAGTACCGGACCGCTGTTGCGGACGACGACCGCGTCGAAGGCGTCCATCAGCGCGGCCGCGTCCAGCGGGTGGCACAGAGCCAGGCCGAACTCCCGGCGGAGGCGGGAGGTCAGGAAGATGTCCTCGTCGCAGTAGCGTCCGCGCCCCCGGGCCCGGTAGGCCAGGTCGGTGACGAACAGGATGCGGTGGCCGTCGGGCATCGGGTTTCTCCTTCACTGATGCCGTGCACCCTATGCCGTACCGGTCCCGCCCTCGCCGCTGGTCCGCCGCCGGCGGGAGCACGCTCCGCCGGCCGATCCGCTGGGCGAGGGCGACGACGGTGCCCGAGGGGCCGCGCAGTTGCGTCTCCTCGCCACCGGTACACCGGGGACGGAGCCGCCGCCGCACGCTCGGCACTCCCGGAGTGTCGACCTAGGCCGCACCCCCCTGGCGGCCGAACTCCTCGTTCAGCACGGACAGACGGCGCCAGTACTCGTCCTCGTCGATCTCACCGGAGGCGAAGCGGTGGCCGAGCACGGCGACGGGCGAGCCGGTGCCGGCCGGTTCCTGCCGCCGACGGGGGCCGCCGCGCCACGGGGCGCGGCGCAGCAGCGCGATGCCGCCGCCGATCACCAGGGCCCAGATCACCGGGACGAGCAGGATCCACGGGCCGGGTCCGCCGTCTGTGACGTTCGCCAGGGTCTGCATGTCGCTCACTCCTCGATCGCTCGGCACGCTGTCGGTGCGTCGCCTACGAGAGTGGTCCCGCACGGGGTGCCGGGTCGTCGTACGGGCGGCGGCTCCCCGTGTACCTCGCGGGGAGCAGGCGCAGGGGCGCGGAGTGCTTCCCGCCGGGGCTACGCGTCGCGGCCGACGGCCCGCTCCGCCACCGCGTGGGCCAGGGCCATGATGGTGACCTGCGGATTCACGCCGGGGGACGACGGCAGCAGGCAGGCGTCGGCCACCAGGACCCCTTCCGTACCGCGCAGCCTTCCGTCGGGGCGGACGGGAGCCCGCCGGCCGTCCGCCCCCAGGGCTGCCGTCCCCGTGGGGTGGAACGCCGACAGGTGCAGCCGGCGGTGGCCGGTGCGCCGCACCAGGTCCTCCAGGGCGCCGGGGGACGTGACCGACGGGTGCCCCGGGAGGCCGGTGAGGACCTCGCGGGCGCCCGCGGCGAAGAGGATGCGGCCCATGTGGACCATGGACCGGAGCAGACGGTCCCCGTCCTCGGTGTGCAGGGCGTACGAGGCCACCGGCCGGTGTGCTCCGCGTACGCGCCCGGAGGGCCGGTCCGAGACCATCGCGCCGAGGAGACCGAGGTTCCCCGCGTCCTCCAGCTCGTGCTTCAGGTCCGCGCCGAGATGCGGGAGGACGAACGAGGTCATGCCGGGCGGTGCCGCGGTCGCCTCGATGAGGATGCCGTCGTGGTGCCACTCGTCGACCCCGACGCTCTGCAGGACGTTGGGGCCGGCGCCCGGGCCGGTGACCGGTTCGGTGAAGCGTCCGGCGACGCTGACGGCCGGGTGGATCGCCAGGTTGCGGCCCAGCCGGGGGTGTCCGGCCAGCCCCGAGCGCCGCAGCAGGGCGGGGGTGTGCAGGGCTCCCGCCGCCACCACCACGAGCTCCGTGGCGAGGGTGAGGACCGTGCCGTCCGGGCGCAGTGCCTCCACCCCGACGGCACGGCGGCCCCCGGCCCGGTGCTCGGTGAGGACGCGGGTGGCCCGGGCACGCGTGACGATGCGCGCTCCCGCCGCGCAGGCCGCGGGCAGCACGGACAGCTGCACCGCCTGCTTGGCACCGCTCGGGCACCCGGCGACGCATTCGCAACAGCCTTCGCATCCGGTGGCGTTGCGGCGCAGGGGAGCCGCGGACCACCCCAGCCGCTCGGAGCCGGCGAGCGCCAGCCCGCCGTTGCGGCCGAGGACGGACGGATCCGGGAGGCCCACCCCGAGGAGACTCTCCACATGGTCCAGATGACGGGCGAAGGCGGCGGGGTCGGCGAGTTCGACACCGTGGGTACGGTGCCATCGCCGCAGCACGTCGCCGGGTGTGCGGAAGCAGGTGCCCGAGTTGACCAGTGTGGTGCCGCCGACGGCCCGGCCGACCGGGAGCAGCACGGGCGGCAGGCCCCAGGCGAGGGTGGCACCGCCGTCCCGGTAGGCGGCGGCGAACCGGTCCAGCGGCGGGCGCGCAGCGAGTTCCCGGGTCGGGAAGTGCCGCCCCTCCTCCAGGACCACGACCGAACGCCCGGAGGCCGCCAGGGTCAGCGCCGCCACTGCTCCGCCCGCGCCGGAGCCGATCACCACGGCGTCGACGCGGCACACGTCCGGCCACTCGGACGAGACGCACAGGTCCAGCGGAGGATCGGCCCGGACGAGGGGGCGGACGGCCCGGGTGCCGTGCCGGCTCGCCCCCGCGGCCAGCAGCACCGGGATCTTCACGTTGTCGAGCAGAGCCGGGAAGCCCGGCAGGCGGACCAGCCGCCGCAGCAGCCGGGCTCTCGCGTCCGCCGGCAGCCGGTGGGCGCGCCGCCCGGTGGTCAGCACGGCGAGGCCGTCGAGTGCGGCGTCCGCCGCGCGCAGACCCGTACGCACGTACGGCGGCAGGGAGGACATGAAGCGCAGCAGGCGTTCCGGCACCTGCCGCTCCCATTCCGGACCGTGGGCGTCCCCTCCGAGGTCCAGCAGGACCGCTGACAGCGCCCGGCCGGCAACCGCCCTCATCGCAGCCCCACTTCGGCGTGTGCCGTACCCCGCAGGTGCCAGACCCGCTCGGTGCGCCACCGACCGTCACGCACCTGCTCCACGTGGACGTGGACGTCGGCCCGCTCGCTGTTGTGACAGGTGGCCCTGCCGCCGTCCGGGTCGGTGTAGCCCACCTCGGTCCGCCTTCCCTCCGGCAGGTCCACCCGCACCGCGATACGGCGTCCTCCCGCACGGCCGTGAACGGTCCAGGTCGGCAACCGCGGCCGCCCCCGGAACCGTCCCACGCCCAGCAGACCCAGCGAACTGCGCCAGTCACCCCGCGGCCAGTCCCGTCCCCCGGTGCGCAACCGCAGGAACACCAGGGGCGGCAGGTGCCGCAGCAGGGGCAGGTCGGAGACGGCCGTCACCACCTCCAGCACGGTGTCGTCGTCCAGGTCGGCGTGCAGCCAGGCCCAGCGGTGGGCGTTGCCGCGACCGGCGATGCGGGCGTCGGCGCCCGGCGCGTCCGCCAGGGCCAGCGACTGCCCGTCGAGGCGGACGGATCCGGAGTAGCGGGCCTGCGGCTGGTGGACGGCGTGCACCGCGGGCAGGAGCCGGCGCTTCCACGCCAGCCGGGGGAACGTGTGCAGGGGCGCGGAGTCCGCCGCGACTTCGAGGTCCCACGCCAACCGGTCCGTTCTCCCGCGCAGTTCGCGTGCGGTGGCGACGGCGGACGGGCAGTGGAAGCCGGGTGACTGCGCCGGGACGGTGCCGTCGGCCGGTACGGGGGGTTCCCCCGGCAGTGGGTGCGGGCCGAAGCGGTCGATGACGGGGGGTGCGTCCGGCCGGTACACCGCCGCCCAGCCGTGGGTGTAGGGAGCGCCGCCGACCGGGCGGACCAGTTCGTGGTGGAACCAGTAACCGGTGCCGGTGTCCGGGTCCGTGAAGGTGCTGTACCAGACGTTGAGGCGGTCCGGGCGGGGTGCGGTGAACGTCTCGGCGGTGGCGGTGGTGTCGGAGGGCGTGCCGCCGGTGGTGGCGGGCGCGGGGAAACGCCAGCTCGCGGCGAACGAGGGGAGGGTGTGCAGCGGGAACCGCAGGAGTCCCTCACCGCTGACGCCGGGGGAGGAGCGCTCGTCGTCGGTCGCCGGGGAGCAGCTCTCGCCGGCGGCCGCGTGGGGGAAGCCCACCTCCCCGGTCGTCCCGGCCGGCCGCAGTCGGATCGGAAGGGTGGTCATGGAGCGCAGGGGACTGCGCCACACCGGGGACTTGTGCCCCTCCAGGACGTACGGGCGGCCGTCGCGGGCCGTGAAGCGCACGCTGTAGGCGATCCGGCCCCGCGACAGCGGGGCGATGAGCATGCTGCCGCGGGCGTGGAGGTCGTCGGCCCAGCCGCCGATGCGAACACGCCCCGTCACGCCGGCCGTCGTGGAGCCGCTCGGGCGGATCGCGCCGCGCGTGGCGACCCGCAGGTCGAGTCTCACGGGCCGTGACCCGCCTTCCGGTGTGTCGAGCCGCAGGGTCCCCTGCATGGTCTCCGCGAAGCGCGCTCCCCGGCGTGCTGCCATCTACGGCACCCTTCCTCTGCGAATCGTCCGGGCCGTCCGCCGCGTGAAGCAGCCACAGGGAAGACCGCGGAGGTGACGGCGAGCCGCGAGCCAGTGGTCTACTGGCTCAGTGGCTCATCCACTGGGGGAAGAGAATCAGCCCATCTCCCGGAGGTCAACCCCTCGTTCGTTCGTCCGGCGCCGCCCGCAGTTCGCGAGCGAGGGGTCCGTCGGCGCCGCCCCTACCGTCGCCGGGCGTGCCTGTCCAGGTCCGCGGTCATCTCCTGCGCGGTCAGCCGGAAGTAGTCCTCGGCGGCGCGCCCGGCGTCCTCCACCTCGCCGTTCGCCACCGCTTCCACCACCTGCCGGATGCGCTCCGCGGCGGCCGCAGGGTCGGCGAAGGGGGTGCTCATCAGGTGACGGACGGGCAGATAGGCGTTGAGCAGGGTGTTGGTCAGCAGCAGGTAGACGCGGTTGCCGGTGGCGCGGGCCAGTTCGCGGTGTACCTCCGCCTCGGCGAGCTGTGCCCCGGCCGGGTCCGACGCGTTGGCCACCGCGTCGACCGCGGCACGCAGCCGGACCCCCTGTGAGGTCCTGCACCGGGAGGCCGCCTTGCGTGCGATGATCCCGCCGATGGCCCGCCGCGCCTCGAAGACGTCCGACAGCCACCGTCCGTCCTGACCCACCAGCAGGGGCAGGAGATCGACGCCCCCGGACCTCAGGAAGTCCAGCACGCGCGTGCCCACGCCGTGGCGGGTGCGGAGCAGGCCCGCCTGCTCCAGCCGGGACAGCGCGTGCTTCAGGGTGGTGCGGGTGACGCCGTAGGAGGCGGCGAGTTCGCGCTCCGGCGGGAGCAGGGAACCCGGTGGGAGCGTGCCGTCCAGGATGCCCGTGCGCAGGCGTTCCTCCAGCACGTCGACGACGGACTGGCGCACGATCGTTTCGCCTGACATGGCCGCACTCCCTCGGTTCGGTCCGCCCTCCCGTCGGTGGGGCCGGGACCGGATGTCGGATCTTCGCAGGCAGTGGACCAGCGCGGACTTCCGACCGTCAAGCGGGGACCGCCGTGACCGCGGCAGGGCCCGCCTTCACCGAGGCCCGTCGCTTCCTGCGCTACGCGTCGCTGCCGTCCCGGACGAACGCGTCGTCACGGATCGCCGTTCCGCCCCGTCGGGCTGTCACGATGCCGTGGCCGCCGGTGATGCAGTACACCTCCGCCGGACAGGTGCGGACGTGTGCCCCTTGGCCGGTGCACTCAAACCGGCGGCGGGAGCGCGCCGTCGTCCGCGTCCGACGCAGGCCGATCCCCCTGCCGCGGGCGTCGCGCGCGTGTGAGCCCTGGATGCGCCCCCTCCGCTGCGGCCACTATGCGCCCTGACGACGGACGGGTGGCCGAAGAGTGTCCGTCGGCGTTCCGGAAGGGCAGCGTGACTGAAGATGCTGGTACATCTGCCGAAGACGGTGGCGCAGGCGCGGAAGCACCTGGCCGAGGGTGCCGTACCGGTCGGCGGGGCGACCCTCGTCTGGGCGATCTGGCAGCGGGACGGGTTCCCCCGACAGGCCATGTCCCTCAGAGAGCTGCCGCAGGCCAACGTCATGGGCCCGGAGGAGCTGGGCGGTGCGGTCGTACTGAGCCGCATCGACGAGCGGGTCCCGCACGTCCTGCGCGCCGCGGCCGCTGCGGTGGGCACGGGCGCGGTGCGGCGCGCGGCGACGGTCGGCGGCAACATAGCGGGCAGCACATTGCGTTGCCTGCTGCCGGCGGCCCTGGTCCTCGACGCCCGCGCGACCGTTCTGGCCCCGCACGGCGTCTACGAGACCGATCTGGCCGAGGTGACGGCCAAGCGCCCGGTGCTGCTCGGTCTGCACTGGCGCACTCCGGTCGCCAGCGCCTACCGCAAGCTGCCCGGTGCGGCGGGCGGCGCCCCGCCCCTCGTCGTGGCCACAGCCCTGCACGCCGACACCGATCCCCACACCGGCGCAGGGCACCGGCTCCGCGCCGCCGTGCGCGACGGGCACGACGTCCTGACCGCGACCGCGACCGCGACCCTCGGCGTCGGCACGGCCCCACTCCTGGACCAACTGCGCGACACACCTCTGGCGGACGTCCCCGGCGCCTGGGATCTGATCGACGAGCAGGTCACCACCCTGGTGGCAGCCGCTTCGGCCGAGGACGAGGCGGGCGACCAGCCGCGTCGGTCCGACTGAGCGGAGGCAGCCGGGCCGGCGTCGGCGACCCTCACCTGCCGGGCCGAACCCTGTGCGAGTTCCCGGCGGGCTTCTCCGGCTGTCTGTTGCGGCCCCGCGGGGCACAGGCGCTCAGCCGCGTTCGAAATTGAGTAGTCACCCTCCCTGGTCCGGTCTCCGTCCTCCTCGGAGACTGTCCGGGACCACATGATCGATCACGAACACGGCGGCCGGACACGGGGGAGGGTCGTACACCGGCGCCGACGGGGACGCACGACCGAAGGCGGGCCGGCCCACCCGAGCGGGACCGGCCCGCAGGCCGGCGGGAGCCGGCGCCCGACCCGGCGGTTCTCACACCGTAGGGCTCCTGGGCCGACGACGCTCCGGCCGTCCGAACCGGCGAGCGCCGACAGCCCGGCCCCGGAGGCACGGGCCATGACGGACGAGTCCGTCGGGCGTGGCTCCCGTCCACGCGACGCCGGCCCTCCCGCGTCGGCACGGCCGAGCGCCCGGTGCGCCGTCACGCACGACGTCGTGCCGCAGGCGGCGCCCGGCACCAAGCGATCCGCAACTGAGGGACCCCATGACTCCTCTACCGCTCACCCCTCACCCGGTCCCACCCGGGCCGGCCCCCGCCCTGGCCTTCGAGCCCGCGTTCGTCGGCAGGGTGGGGGAGCTGGAACGTATCCGTCACGTGCTGACGTCGGCACGCGGCGCACGGGGCGTTCTCGTGGCCGGACCGCCCGGCATCGGCAAGACGCGACTGCTCCGCGAAGCCGAGACCCTGACTCCCCAGCGACGCCTGATCAGCCTCAACTGCCGGGCCGGCGCGGGCACTCCCGTGTTCGTGAACGGGGAACCGGCCACCTCGGGCATCGCCCACCTGCTGACCGAGCCGACCCGCGGTACCGCCCGGAACCGGTCACGCGCCTGGCAGATCCACGTCGACGACGCCGACCTCATGGATCCGGCCTTCCTGCCGCTGCTCCACGAGGCCGCCCGCCACCCGGACGTCAAGCTGCTCGTCTCGGTGACCACGGACGGCAAGGCCCTGCCCGCCGGGATCCGGGCCCTGTGGAGCGACCACGCCCTGGTGCGGATGGATCTGCAGCCCCTCGGGGCCACGGACGTGAAGCAGCTGACCGACTCGCTGCTGAGCGGTGGTCTCGGCCAGCTGAGCGCCTCCCGGCTGGCCGGGATGTGCGAGGGCAACCCGCGGCTGCTGCTCGAAGTCGCCCGCGCCGCAGTGGAGCGGCGCATGCTCACACGAGTCGACGGCAGTTGGCACTTCACCGATGAACGACTGCCCCTGCCGACCTCGGTGCTGGAACTCATCGACCCGTACCTCGACGCCCTCGACGCCGGGGACCGGGAGATCCTGGAACTGGTGGCGCTGGCCGGCGAACCCCGTCTCACCGACGTCGAACGCCTCTGTGACGTACGGCGGCTGGAGCGGCTCGAACAGCGTGAACTGCTGCGCACGGACGGGGAAGGGGAAGCGGGCTCGTCCGGGCCCCGCGTGCGCATCACCCGCCCGCTGATACGCCATGCCCTGTCCTGCGGCCTGCCGCTCCTGCGCCGACGGCGCCTGCTGCGCGCATGGATGACCGCCTGCGGGGAGGCGGCGTGGACGGAAGGCGACGACTGCGTCCGGCTGGCCGAGTGGCACGTCGACGCCCTGGTGAGACCGCCACGGGCCCTGCTGGACAGGGCGGTCGGACAGAGCCTGCGGCAACAGGCCCTGGCGAGTGCCCTGCGGCTCACCAGGAGCGCCTGGCAGCACTATCCGGAAGTCCTCACCGCCGAGGCGCACGCCCGGGCGCTGACCGCTGCGGCGGACTTCTCCGGACTGACGTCGTTCGTGGCGGGGGTGCGCGCGCGGGGCGGCGAGTACACGGGTGCGCTGAGAGCAGCCGAGGCACGCGGGCTGTTACTGCAGGCCCGTTACCCGGAGCTGGAGGCACTCCTGCCGCTGCTCCCGCAGACCGAACGTGCCTACTTCCGCACGGTCGCCCAGTACTTCCAGGGCAGATTCGCCCGGGCGTACGCGTCGGCTGAGGCGCTGCGCCGCACCGGGCCGGAGGCGCACGCCCTGGAGGCCGGGCTGATCATGATGGGCTCGCTGTGCCACATGGGCCTGCCCGAGCGGGCGTTGACCCTGTACCGCACCCTGCGCCAGGACCTGGAGCGGACCACCGGCGGGCCCACCCGGTTCCACGCCGACTCGCTGGAGGAGCTGCACGCCTCCGCCCTGCACTACTGCGGCCGGTTCGACGAGGCCGAGGGGATCCACTGGCGCGAGTACACCGAGGCGCTGGAGAAGCACCACGTCCGCGTCGACGCGCAACGCGGCCTGGCGCTGGGCCATCTGCTGCACGACCGCGGCATCATCGAGGGAGCCGTCAAGTGCGCCACCTTCACGTCCAGTTACCAGGTGGGCTGGCGGCAGTGGCAGGTGAAGGCGGGCATCCACGCCGCGCTGGCGGCGAGCGCGCTGCCCGCCGACCAACGGCCGGCCGACGCGCTGCCCGAGGGACTGAGCATGCAGGAGGCCGGGCACTGCGCCATGTTCCTCGCGGTGGTACGGGCACGGCGGCACCACGAGGGCGGCGACGACCACGCGGCCGCCACCGCCCTGCACGAGGCGGTGGCGGCGGCCCTGGCCGACGCGGCCCACGCCGACGTCGTCATCGGCCTGCACGAGTGCGCGCGCCTCAGCCTGCCCGCACCGCCCGTCGCGCCCACGGACCTGCACGTGGAAGGACCCTTCCTGAAGGCACGCGCGGACTACGCGTGGGCCCGTGCGGCGCGCGATCCGAAACGCATGGGGAAGGTGGCCCGCGCGTTCGCCGAGCTGGGGGCGTTCCTGTTCGCCGCCGAGGCCTACGCGGAGCAGGCGCGGCTGTACCAGCGGCGTGGCGGAGTGAAGGCCTCCGCAGCGGCCACCGCCCAGGCCCGGGACCTGCTGCGCCGCTGCGGTCCCGTCGACACCCCGCCGCTGCGCTTCCTCGGCCGGTCGGTGCCGCTGTCGGACCGGGAGCGGACGATCGCCGGCCTCGCCGCCCGGGGGCTGCAGGACAAGGAGATAGCCGAGCGGCTGTGCGTGTCCGTCCGCACCGTGGGCAACACCCTGTACCGCGTCTACCGCAAGGTCGGCGCCGCCAACCGCCGCGAGCTCCAACTGCTCATGGCACCCTGCGGCGGCTGACCGCGCCGGGCCGCCGACGGACCGCTGCCGTCGCCGTGGCTCGGACCGCTGTCGTCACCGGCGGAGCCCGTCCCCTCGGCTCGGCGGGCAACCCGGACTATCGTGCCGGGATGGCGCACGAGGCCTGCGTCCGGCGGGGGCGCCGTGGGACCGGGACCAGCCACGCGAGGACGACCGACGAGGGCGACGGGGACTGTACCGAGATGCAGGACGACGATGAGCACGAGCGATGACGGCGCACCGGCCGGTCGCCGTCCCTGGCCGATGCTGGGCCGGGACCGGGAACTGGAACTAGCCGACCGTGCCCTGCGGGACCCGGCCTCCTCCGGCGTCCTGGTGACCGGGCCGTTCGGTACGGGCAGGAGCCGCCTGGCACAGGAGTGCTGGCGCGCGGCGGGCCGACGCGGGCATCCGCGCCTCCACGCTGCGGCCACCCCCGCCGCGCGGTACGTTCCGCTCGGCGCCCTGGCCCCCGTGCTGCGCCGCGGCCCGGACGGCGCGCCCGGTCTGCTGGAGGACGAGGTGCGGGCGGTCCGTCCCCGGCCCGTGCTGTTCCTGGACGACGCGCACCATCTGGATTCGGCGTCCGCCCGGCTCGTCGCGGAGTCGACGAGGAACGGCCGCCTGCTGGTCGTCGCCACCTCCGCACTCCACGCCCGGCTGCCGTGGGAGGAACACCCACGGCGACAGGCACTGCTCCCCGTACGGCTGGAAGCCCTGCCGGTGCAGGCCATGGGCCGGCTGCTGCGGCACGCCCTGGGCGGACCGGTGGAGCGCCGCACGGTCCGCCTTCTCCACCGCGCCACCGGAGGCAGGCCCCGGGAACTGGAGGAGGTGCTGGAGGGCGCCGTCGCCGAGGCCGCGTTGAGGTGGGACGGAACCGTGTGGCGACTGACGGGGGCCCTGCCGGTCACCGCGGGCCTGCGTGCGTTGACGGACAGCCGTCTGCGCTCCCTCGACCCCCGTGACCGGGAGTTCCTGGACCGTGTGGCCGTGTGCGGGCGTCTGGCCCACGTGAGGCCGGCACAGGCCGACGTGGAGGGACTTGTCCTGGACGGCTGGCTGCGGGCCCGGACCGAAGGCTCTCGCACCTTCCTGGAACTCGCCGGTGACCTGCACCGACAGCTGCTGTGCGCCCGCCTCCCGTCCCAGCGCACGCGCCGCATCCTGCGCCAGGAGCTGGCCCGTTCCCCGGAGTCCGGCTCCGGTGACCTGCTCGACCGTGCACGCTGGCGTTCGGCGGCGGGGGAGCCGTTCGACCCGTACGACCTGACGGCAGCCGTCCGCGCCGCCCGGTCGGTACCCGACCACGACCTGGCCCTGCGGCTCGCCCGGGAGCTGGTCCACCTGCGGCCGGGTCCCGCGAGCGGCTTGGCCCTCGCCGAGCAACTGCTGGAAGGCGGCCGCCCCCACGAGGCCCGGGCCGCGGTGAGGCAGGTACTGCGGGACAGCGCCGCGCCGGACGAGAGAGCCAGGGCCACGGTGCTGGAGGCGCAGCGGCTCCTCGGCGACCTGCGAGGGGAGGAAGGCCTGTCGGCCATCGCCACCGCGCGCGACGACTGTGCCGCCGACCCCGGTGCGGCGGCGCTGCTCGACGCGGCGGAGGCGGCGCTGCGCAGCCTGCTCGGTGACATGGAGGGGGCCGGGCGGGCCCTGGGGCCCGGGCCCGTGCGTGCGGCCGGCATCACCGAGCCGTTGCACCTCCTGGCCGAGATCCGCTGCCGGACCGAATCGGGCCGGACGAAGGAGGCGGTGGGCCTCCTCCGGCACGCGCCCGAGGGCGCCGCCCCGCTCACCCGCTCCGCGGCGAGGCAGGCAACCGTGGCCGAGGCCGAGCCGTCCGTCCGCTTCGTGCCGGCCGGCACCGAGGCCTGGGCCCTGGCCGAGGCCGGCGCCCTCGAGGAAGCCGGGGTGCTCGCGGAGCGGGCCTACGACCGGGCCGTGGACGCCCGGGCGGTGCGGTCGCTGACCTCGCTCGCGGAGCAACTGGGCTGGATCCGCTACCTCCAGGGACGGCTCGACGAGTGCAGGACGTGGTACGCCACCGCACTCGGTCACGGCCGGGAGGCCGGACAGCGCTCCAGCGCGTACGCGGGCCTGTGCGGACTCGCTCTCGTGGCGGCCGTGTGCGCCGATGTGACCGGTGCCGAACAGTGGCGGGAGCAGGCCCGGTCCCTCGCGCCCAGGAGCGGATGGCGGGCGGAGCCGGTGCTCGCGGATGCGTGGCTGGCGGCGGCCACCGGCCGGCTCGGTGAAGCCCGCCGGCAACTGCGGCGCGCTGCCGACGAAGCGGCCCGGCGGGGCCTGCACACGGCTCAGGCGCTGCTGTGGTGCGATGTGGCGCGGCTGGGGGACGCCCAGGCGGCGGCCGGGGCGCTGTCCCGCCTGGCGGCCTGCTCGGACAGTGCGCTGACGGCCGCCCGGGCCGGCTTCGCGCGGGCCCTCGCGTCGGCGGAGCCGGGCCGGTTGGAGACCTGTGCGGCCGGGCTGGAACGTCTGGGAGTCCGGCTCCTCGCGGCGGAGGCATGGACCGCCGCTGCCGCCGCGCATGCCAGGGCCGGTGCCCGGCCGTCCGCAGCCGGCGCGGCCCTGGACCGTGCCGCCCGGCTGACGTGCCGGGAAGCCGCAGCCCGCACCCCGGCCCTCGTGGCACCCCGTGCCCGGCTCGGCCTCACCGCACGGGAGACGGAGGTGGCGCTGGCCGCGGCGAGCGGCCTCGGCGTCGAGGAGACCGCTCGCCGGCTCTCCCTCGCGGACCGCACGGTCGTCAACCACCTGCGCAGGATCCGCTCGAAACTCGGCGTCACCGACACCGGCCGGCTGCGCACCGCCCTGTTCCCGGACCCCCGCCCCGCGGGTCCCTGATCGGGTCCGGCTGACGGTACCCGTCAGGGAACCGCCGGGGCGTCCGTGCCCCTGCCGGGCGAATCCGGCCAGTCGGCCGCCGCGAGCTCCCGGCGCGAGGAGACCCCCAGCTTCCGGTAGGCGCGGTGCAGGTGGTTGTCCACCGTGCGTACCGACACCACCAGTCGCGCGGCGATCTCGTGACTGGTCAGTCCATCCGCCGCCAGACGGGCCACGTCCCGCTCCCGCCGGGTCAGCGGACGCGCTTCGGCCGGCTGAGGAGAAGGCGCACTGACGCGTTCGGTCCCGCAGCGGGCCAGCAGCCGCCGGGACAGCACGGCGGCCGAGGCCGCCGCCTTCCCGTCGCCCGCTCGCGCCGCGCGCGCCGACGCCTCGCGGGCCGCCTCCGCAGCGGCCATGTCCAGGCCCAGCCGGCCCAGCCGGTCCGCCGTTGCCCGCAGGGGGTGGTGACCCGGCCCGGTCAGTGCGGCCGCCAGGTCCGCCCTGACCGCGGTGAGCCGGCTGTCCCCGGCCGCCGCCAGCTCGGCCAGCCGCACCCCTACCCGGGCGGCGGCCCCCAGCCGCGCCGCGTCGGCCAGGAGCCAGCCTTCGTGCACGGCCATCCCCGTCTCCCTCGCCCGCTCGGCCGCCGCGAGGAGGATCCGCACCGCCGTGTGTGGCGTGCCCCGGACCGCGCTCGACCAGGCGAGCGCCAGCTGCCGCATGAAGAACGTCGCCTGCTGGCGTTCGACGTCGACCCCGTCCAGCGAGGCCAGCGCCTCCCGCGCCGCCGCGGGACGTCCCGCCTGGGCGTGGACGGCGGCGAGGCCCGCCCCGGCGAACGCGGCCGCCCGCCGGAACCCCCGGGCGCGGGCCAGCCCCAGAGCCTCCGTGAACCACTCCTGCGCCGTCGTGAAGTGCCCGGCGATCAGCTCGCACCGGCCCAGATGGGCCGCGAGCCAGATCTGCGGCATCAGGGCCCGCGCGGCCACGGCGCTCTCGAAGGCCTCGCGGCCCACCGCACGCGCCTCCTCACCCCGGCCGGCGTCCGTCAGCGCGGCCACCCGGTAGATCGCCGGGCCGCTGGCGTGGGAGGAGGCACATCCCGGACGCTGGTCCCGTTCGGCTGCGGTCAACTCCTCGTGCACCGCCCGCGCCAGCTCCACGGACTCCTCCGCCCGCCCCACGTAGCACAGGGCCAGCGAGCGCTGCAGCTGCGCCCACATCCGCAAGCGGGGCACGGCGACGTCGTCCGCGTCGGACAGCAGACGCAGCGCGTCCGGCACCCGGCCCGCGTACAGCCGGTAGGCGGCCTCGTTGATGCGCAGCACGCGCCGCCCCACCGCGTCCAGCCGCGCCGCGGCACGACTGTTGACCTCCAGGGTCCGCCGGGCGTCACCGAGCCCCCAGTACAGGTTCTGGGTGCGCTCCATCACCACGGTCACCAAGTCCTCGTCCCGCTCGGCCAGTTCCTCGGCCGTGCGCAGACACTCCTCCGCCGCCGCGGAGTCACCGGTGTGGTGGTGCGCCTCGCCCCGCAGCAGCCAGACATCGAAGTCCGCCTCCTGTCGCGGCACACCGGCCAGCAGCCTGACGACGGCCGGGTAGTCGCGCACATGGCGGGCGATGCGTGCCGCGGCGAGCAGCGTGGCGGTGCCGACGGGCAGACCGGCGGCCAGCCGCCAGGAGACCAGGCGCAGGGCGTCCTCACGCCGGCGCGCCCCCGTCGCGGCCAGCCGGTCCGCCTGCTCCCGGAACACCTCGCGTCGCCTCGCGGCGGGGACACCGTTCCGCACCACCTCCCCGAACAACGGATGGTCCACCGCGCAGACCGTGCGGCGACCGTCGACCCGCACCCGCAACAGCCCCAGCTCCTCCAGTGCCTCGACGTCCTCCTCGCCGAACTCACCGGTCACCGCGTCCAGCGGGAGCGGACCGCACAGCGACAGCAGTTCCAGCACCCGGCGCCGACGGGCACCCACCCGGTCGAGACGGCTGCGCATGACAGCGGCCGGCCGCATCGGCTCCGGCAGTGGCCCGGTGAGCCGCCACAGCCCGTTCTCCCGCACCAGCCGTCCAGCACCGACGGCCGCGGTGACCAGCTCCCGCAGCAGCAGCGGGATGCCACGTGACTGCTCGGCCAGATGCCGCAGCGTGACGTGCTCGACCGCACCCCCGAGAGCCGTACGGACCACTTCCCGCGTCTCGGCTGCACCGAAAGGCGGCAAGTCGATGCGGCGCGTGCCGGGGTCGGGCGCGAAGGAGTCCACCACGTCCGACGCGGGAGCAGGGGTACGCACGGTCGCGAGGAGGAACACCGCGCCCCTGCGCAGCAGATGACCGAGGAGCACGGCGGACGCGTTGTCCAGCAGCGGGAGGTCGTCCACCCGGACGACCGCGCGCCGGGGGCGTCCGGAGCCGGTCGGCGGAGCGAACGCCTCCACCGCCGTCCGGAACAGCCGCACCGGATCGGTGACCGGGGCGTCCGGTGGCAGCAGATGCATCAACGCGCCCAACGGCAACGGCGAGTGCGCCTCGCCGGTGACCGCCCGCTCGACGCGGTGGCCGGCCCGTTCGGCGTGACGCAGGCACTCCTCGGCGAGGCGGGACTTGCCGACCCCCGCAGGACCGGTCAGCAGCAGTGCCAGGACGCGGTCGTCGTCGAGGTGCGACCGGAAGGCGTCGACCTGAACGTCCCGGCACGCGAAGGGCCACCGGTGCCGCGGGGCGTCGCCGGCGCACGGCGCGCCGGCGACCGGAGGGCCGCCCTCTCGTGCCACCGCTGCCGGCCGACGCCGGGACACCACATCGCTGTTCAGTGGATGAGCCACTGAGGCAATCAACCACTACGGGCAAGCAGAAGCAAGGCCGTATCCGTCGGTGCGGTGCGCCGGTGACGGCCACCCGGGGGCGCGGCACGGAAGTAGCGCCTACTCTATCGACGCTCGATTACCGCGGGATCCTTTCTCGCACGGACCCCGGGTCCGGTGCGAGGAACCATCGATCCTTCCCCGACCCGTGGCGGTCCATGCCGCTGCCTTGTGAGCCGGTCCGGCCGGCGAGGCGTCGACACCGGACAGCGGCTCCGGTATGGGGAGAGGAACTGCGGTGGAGCAATCAGCGACGAACGCGCTCGGGACGGACACCCGTGCCGGGGCCGGCCGGCCCCCGTCCTTCGCCCAGGAGCGCATGTGGTTCCTCGACCGGCTGGCCGGGGGGCACAGCACCGCATACGTGTCGACCCCCATGTGGTGGGTGCGCGGCCCGCTGGACCGGACACGTTTCGAGTGGGCGCTCGCGCGGGTGGCGGCCCGGCACGAAACGCTGCGAAGCCGCTTCACGGACCTGGACGGCGTGCCCCGCGTCCTCGTCGACGACCACGTCGGCATCCCCGTCCAATGGCGTGAGGCGACCGACGCCGCGCAGGTGGACCGGGAGGCCCGCGCCGAGGCCGACCGGCCCTTCGACCTGAGCCGGGGGCCGCTGCTGCGGATCGTCCTGTGGCGGCTCGGCGACCACGAGCACGTCCTGCTCGCAGCGATGCACCACATCATCTCCGACGCCTGGTCGGCCGGGCTGCTCGTCAAGGAACTGGGCGCCCTGCACGACGGCGCTGCCCTGCCCGAACTCCCCTGCACCTACACGCGCTTCGCCGCGGAGCAGCGACAGGAACTCGAGGGAGAGGCACTGCACGCGGACCTGGCGTTCTGGCGTGAGCGGCTGGGTGGTCTGCCGGTGCTGGAGTTGCCGGTGGACCGTGCGCGTGGGGTGCGGCCGTCGTGGGCGGGTGCGACGTGTTCGTTCGAGCTGGATCCGGAGCTGGTGGCCGGGTTGGAGCGGTTGGGGCGTGAGCACGGGGCGACGTTGTACATGACGTTGCTGGCGGTGTTCGAGGTGCTGATCGGTGGGTGGTGCGGTCAGTCGGACTTCGGGGTGGGTACGCCGGTGGCGGGGCGGGGCCGGCCGGAGGTGGAGCATCTGGTCGGGTTGTTCGTGAACACGCTGGTGGTGCGGGCGGATCTGTCGGGGGACCCGGCGTTCACGGAACTCCTGGCCCGCGTCCGCGACCACACCCTCGACGCCCTGGACCACCAGCACGTGCCGTACGAGCGGGTCGTACGCGAACTCCGGCCCGGGCGGCCGGACACCGACTCCCTGATCGACGCGTGGTTCGCCATGCAGAACGTCCCGGACACCGGTGACGACACCGGGACCCTGCACTTCTCCGACTTCGACACCGACCGTCCCCGCGCCCTGTTCTCCCTGTCCCTGTTCGCCCAGCCCCGGCGCGACGGCGGGATGTCGATGACCTTCGTCTACGCGACGGATGTGTTCGATGCGGTGTCGGTGGGGCGTCTGGTCGCTCGTTGTCGTGGGGTGTTGGCGGCGGTGGTGGCGTCGCCGGGTGTGCGGGTGAGTGAGTTGGGGTTGCCTGCCGGTGAGGTGGGTGTGTTGCGGCGGTGGGGTGCGGGTGAGGTGTCGCCGGGTGTGGTGGGGGATCCGGTGGTGTTGTTCGAGGAGCGGGTGCGTCGGGTTCCGGGTGCGGTGGCGGTGTGGTCGGGTGGCCGGTCGGTGTCGTATGCGGAGTTGAACGCGCGGGCGAATCGGGTGGCGTGGTGGTTGCGTGGCCGGGGTGTGTCGGCCGAGGTGCCGGTGGGTGTGCGGGTGCGTCGTGGTGTGGACATGGTGGCGGCCGTGCTGGGGGTGTTGAAGGCCGGTGGTGTGTATGTGCCGTTGGATCCGGACTGGCCTGCGGAGCGGGTGGCGTTCGTGTTGGGGGATGTGGGTGCGTCGGTGGTGCTGGAGGGGGAGCTGCCGGACGGGGGTCGTGAGGATGATCCGGGTGTGGTGGTCGCTGCGGAGCAGTTGGCGTATGTGATCTTCACGTCGGGTTCGACGGGGCGGCCCAAGGGTGTGGGGGTGAGCCGGGGTGCGTTCGCGGTGCATGTGGGGCGGATGCGGCGTCGGTTCGCGTTGGGTGCGGCTGATCGGGTGTTGCAGTTCGCGGCGTTGGCGTTCGATGCGTCGGTGGAGCAGATCTTCCCGGCGTTGTCGTGCGGGGCGGCTCTGGTACTGCCCGGACACGGCTTGATCGCCCCCGGCACCCTCCTCACCGAACTCCAGGACCACCGGGTGACCGTGATGGAGGTCGTCCCGGCCTACCTCAGTGAACTCGTCACCGAACTGTCGGCGGCCGGCGGACCGGCCGAAGCCGACCTCGGTCCCCTGCGCCTGCTGGTGCTCGGCGGTGACGTCGTCCGCCCGGCGGACATCACTTGGTGGCACCGGCGCTTCCCCGACACGACGGTCGTCAACACCTACGGCCCGACGGAGGCGACGGTGTCGTCGACGGTGTTCGAGGTGCCGGCGGGTGCGGGGGAGTGGCCGGGGGGTGTGCCTCTGGGGCGTGCGGTCGGACCGCGTTCCCTCCACGTCCTGGACGAGGGGTTGCGTGAGGTGCCGGCCGGTGCGGTGGGTGAGCTGTTCATCGGCGGGTCGGTGCTGGCGCGCGGGTATGTGGGGCGGCCGGGGCTGACGGCGCAGCGGTTCGTGCCGGATCCGTTCGGGGAGGTGCCGGGAGGGCGGCTGTATCGCACGGGTGATCTGGTGCGCTGGCGCAACGACGGGCAGCTCGCGTTCTGCGGTCGTGCCGACGACCAGGTCAAGGTGCGTGGTTTCCGGGTGGAGACCGGTGAGGTGGAGACCCGGCTGCGGGAGCACCCCGGTGTGGAGGACGCGGCGGTCGTCGTGTGGCAGGACCGGCTGGTGGCCTACCTCGCCGGCCGGGAGGCCCCCGCGGGTGAGCGGATGCGGGACTGGCTGGGCGAGCGGCTGCCCGCCTACATGGTGCCCGCCCTGTTCATCGCCGTCGAGGAGCTGCCCCGCACGGTCGGGGGCAAGGTCGACCGGGGCCGGCTGCCCGACCCCGACCACCACCGCCCTGCCTCGCAGCGCACCTACGAGGCGCCCCGCACCCCGGCCGAGCAGGCCGTCGCCGAGGTCTGGCAGGAAGTCCTCCAACTCGACGAGGTCGGCATCCACGACAACTTCTTCGACCTCGGCGGACACTCACTGCTGGCCACCCGGGCCGTGATGCGGCTGCGCGCGGTGTTCGGCGTGGACGTCGGCGTCCGCGCCCTCTTCGAACGACCCAGCGTCGCGGGACTGGCCGACGCCGTGGAGGAGCAACTGGTGCGCGAGATCACCGCGATGAGCGCCGAGGACGTCGAGCAGGCCCTGCGTGAGCGGGAGACGGCCGACGTCGTCGAACGGGCGCCGGGAGCACAGGACCGCGTGGAGAAGGAGCAGCAGGCATGAGCACGATGCACGGACTGGTCGAGGCGCAGGTCCGGCGCAGCCCGGACGCCGTGGCCCTGGAGTTCGAGGGGGAGGAGCTGACCTACCGGGAGATGGACCGCCGGGCGAACCGCCTCGCCCACGCCCTGCGCCGCCACGGTGCCGCGCCGGAGACCGTCGTCGCGGTCGGCGCCCAGCGTTCCCTGGACCTGGTCGTCGCCCTCCTGGGCGTCCTGAAGTCGGGGGCCGCCTATCTCCCGCTCGACCTCGAACTGCCCCCGGACCGGCTGACGTACATGGTCAGGCAGGCGGGGGCGGTGGCCCTGGTGCGCGGGCCCGGCATGGACGCGAGCCTGGACCTGCCCGGACTGCCCGAGGTGTCCACCGGCGGCCTCGACCAGGAGCCGGACGGGCCCTGCGGGGTGCGGGTCGACGACCGCAACGCCGCCTACCTGATGTACACCTCCGGCTCGACCGGCCGGCCCAAGGGCGTGATCGTCGAACACCGGGGCGTCTGCAACCGGCTGCGCTGGGGGCAGCGGGAGTACGGCATGACACCGGACGAGCGGGTGCTGCAGAAGACGCCGTACGCGTTCGACGTCTCGGTGCACGAGCTGTTCTGGCCGCTGATGGTGGGTGCCCGGCTGGTCGTGGCCCGGCCCGGCGGACACCGCGACAGCGGGTATCTCGTCGACCTCATCAGGCGCCGCGGCATCACGTCGGTCCACTTCATCCCCACCATGCTGGCTCTGTTCGCCGGTGAGCGGGGCGCGGCGCAGTGCACGAGCCTGCGTCGCATCCTCGCCAGCGGTGAGGCCCTGCCCCCCGACACGGCGAACCGCGTGCTGCGCGAGCTGCCGCACGTCGAGCTGCACAACCTCTACGGCCCCACCGAGGCGTCCATCGAGGTGAGCGCCTGGCCGTGCCGTCCGGACTGGACCGAGCCGGGCGTGCCGATCGGCGCCGCCGTCACCGACACCCGCCTGCACATACTCGACGACGAGCTGCTGCCGGTCCCGGGCGACGGACGGGGGGAGCTGTACCTCGCCGGCGTGCAACTGGCGCGCGGCTACGCCGGGCAGCCCGGGCTCACGGCCGAGCGCTTCCTGCCCGACCCCTACGGTGAGCCGGGCGGCCGGATGTACCGCAGCGGCGACCTGGCGGCGTGGCACCGGCCCGGAGTCGTGGACTACGTCGGCCGCGCCGACGACCAGCTGAAACTCGCCGGGAACCGGGTGGAACTCGGCGAGGTCCAGGCCGCGTTGAACGACCAGCCGGGCGTGCGCACCAGCGTGGTCGTCGCGAGCGGGTCCGGCGCGGACCAGGGGCTCGTCGCGTACGTCGTCCCGACGGGGCGAAGCCTGGACCACGCCGCGCTGCGCGGTGCGCTGGGCGAGCGACTGCCCGCCTACATGATCCCTTCCGCCCTCGTCGAGCTGGACGCACTGCCCCTGACCTCCAGCGGCAAACTGGACCGCAAGGCCCTGCCCGCGCTGGACAGACCCGACCTGCCCGTCGCCTACCGGACCCCGCGGGGTCCGCTGCAGGAGCGGCTCGCCGAGATCTGGGCATCGGTCTTCGGGGTGTCCGCCGTGGGGGTCGACGACCCGTTCTTCGCCCTCGGCGGCCACTCCCTGCTCGCCGTGCGGCTGGTCGCGCGCCTGCGGGACGAGGCCGGCCTCCACCTGTCGATCCGGGACGTCTTCGAGCAACCGACGATCGCGTCGCTGGCCGAGCACATCACCGGCACCGGCCTCGCCACCCGCACCGGGCTCGCCACCGCGGACACGCCCGCGTCACCGGCCGCCCCGGACGGCCCGCCGGTCGCCTCGTTCGGCCAGGAGCGGCTGCTCTTCCTGCAGCACATGCACCCCGACAGCGCCACGTACGTCATCCCGATCGCCTGGCGGGTGGACGGACGGCTCGACGAGACGGTCCTGCGACGGGCACTGCACCGCCTCGCCGACCGGCACGACGCGCTGCGCACCCGCTTTCCCGGGGTTGGTGCCGCGCCGGTCGTGGAGCCCGTGCCCAGCGTGGACCTGCGCCTGACCGACGCGCCGCGGTGGAGCGGGGAACTCGCCGCGACCGAGATCAGCCGACCGTTCGACCTGGCCGGCGGGCCGGTGTGGCGGGCCGTGGTGGTCCGGCTGCCGGAACACGACGTGCTGATGCTGACCTTCCACCACCTGGTCGCGGACGGCTGGTCCCTCGGCGTCGTCGCCCGGGAACTCGGCGAACTGTATGCCGGAGGCACCCCTTCCGCGCCCACGGTCCGCTACGCCGACTTCGCCCGCCGGCAGCGCGCCGCCCTGACCGGGGAGCGCATGACCGCCCAACTGGACTGGTGGCGGCGCACCCTGCACGACGCCCCGGTGCTGGAACTGCCCACCGACCGGCCCCGCCCGGCGGTCCTCGGCACCGAGGGAGCCACCCTCCGGTTCGACCTGCCGGAGGAAGCGCTGCGCACGCTGGCGCGGCGCGCGCGGGACGCGGCGACGACCCTGCACACCCTGCTGCTGGCGGCGTACCAGGTCGTGCTGGCCCG
Source organism: Streptomyces sp. AHA2 (assembly GCF_036857595.1). NCBI lineage: Bacteria > Bacillati > Actinomycetota > Actinomycetes > Kitasatosporales > Streptomycetaceae > Streptomyces > Streptomyces sp. AHA2. The sequence goes on along the minus strand of NZ_JAUQWJ010000005.1, from coordinate 114,216 downwards.
ATGGAGCGGACAGACCGACTTCGTGGTGGGGATTCCGGTCGCCGGCCGGGCGGGCGCCGACGTGGAGAACACCGTGGGGTTCTTCGTCAACACCTTCGCCCTCCGCGCGGACCTGGCCGGCGACCCCACCCTGGACGAGCTGCTGAGCCGCGTGCGGGCGGCCACCCTCGACGGCCACGAGCACCAGGACGTGCCGTTCGAGCGGGTCGTGGAGGAACTGCACCCCGAGCGGGACCTCAGCCGCACCCCGGTGTTCCAGACCATGTTCGCCCTCCGGGACGGCGCCGGCACCGCCCTGCGGCTGCCGGGCACGACGACCGAGGAGATCCCGCTCGGTTGGCGAACCGCCAAGTTCGACCTCACGCTCTTCGTGGACCAGGCCGCCGACGGCTCACGCACCGGACTGATCGAGTACGCCACGGCGCTGTTCGACGCCGCCACGGCGCAGCGCATCGCCGACGCCTACCGGCAGGTGCTGCGCACGCTCGCCGCCGACGCCGGTGGCCGCCTCAGCGACTGGGACGTCCTCGACCCGGCCACCCGCGACCGGCTCGTCCGGGCGGGCACCGCCCCGCGGCCGGCCCTGCCCGAGCGCCCCCTGCACGAACTCGTCGCCGGGCAGGCGGCCCTGCACGGCGGCCGGCCGGCCGTGGTGGACGGTGACCGCGTGTGGACGTACGCCGAACTCGACCGCCGCGCCAACCGGCTGGCACACCGCCTGCGGGACCTCGGCGTGGGCCCGGAGACCGTCGTGGCCGTGGCTCTTCCGCGCAGTGCGGAACTGGTCCTGGCCCAGCTGGCCGTCCTCAAGGCCGGCGGTGCCTACGTGCCGCTGGACGCCGACCAGCCCGCCGAGCGCAGCCGCCACGTGATCGAGGAGACCCGAACCGGCCTGCTCCTCACCACCGCCGGGCACCTGCCCGCCGAGGAGCTGAACTGCCGGGTGGTGGAGGTGCCCCGGGACGCCGCGGAACCGGACGGTGCGCACGCGGCCGCTCCCGAGGTGGCCGTGCACCCGGACCAACTGGGCTTCGTCGTCTACACGTCCGGGTCCACGGGCACCCCCAAGGGCATCGGCATCACCCACCGCGGACTGGTCCGCACGGTGGCCGGCAGCGGCCACCTCACGCTCGGTCCCGACGACCGGGTGGCGTTCGCGGCCAACCCCGTCTTCGACGCGGCGACCTTCGAGGTGTGGGGAACGCTGGTCGCCGGGGCGGCCGTCGTGGTGACCCCGCCGGACGTCGCGCTGTCGCCCGACGCTCTCGCCGGCCACCTCGCCGGGCACGGCGTCACCACCCTCTTCCTCACCACCGCGCTGTTCAACCAGGTCGTGCGGCAACGCCCCGACGCCCTCGCCGGTCTGCGCCACGTGCTGTTCGGCGGTGAGGCCGCGGACCCGCACGCCGTGGACGCCCTGCTCGCCGACCCGCCCGGACAGCTGCTGCACATGTACGGTCCGGCCGAGTCCACGACGTTCGCCACCTGGCATCCGGTGACCGAACGCGCCCAGGGCCGCCCGGTGCCGATCGGCGGGCCCCTGCACCACACCACCGTCCACGTGGTCGACGCCTCGCTGCGGCCGGTCCCGGTCGGCGTCGTGGGGGAGCTGCTGATCGGCGGAGCCGGCCTGGCCCGCGGCTACCTGCGCCGGCCGGGACTCACCGCCGGCCGTTTCCTCCCCGACCCGTTCGGCCCGCCGGGCGGCCGCGTCTACCGCACCGGAGACCTGGTGCGGTGGACGGCGCCCGGACGGCTGGAGTTCGTCGGCCGGGCCGACGGCCAGGTGAAGATCCGCGGATTCCGTGTGGAGACCGGCGAGATCGAGTCCGTCCTGCGCCGCCATCCGGAGGTGCGCGAGGCCACGGTCGTCACCCGCGCGGACCGCAGCGGCTCCCTCGGCCTGGTCGCCTACGTGGTGGCCGACGGCACCGGACAGGCCGCCCTGCGCACGTTCCTCGGCGAACACCTGCCGTCCTACCTGGTGCCGGCCGCCGTGGTCACGCTCGGCGAACTGCCCCTGACGCCCAACGGCAAGGTGGACCGGGCGGCGCTGCCCGAGCCGGAGCACAGCCCCGGCGACGGCCGCACCGAACCGGCCGACGAGCTGGAACGGCTTGTCGCACAGGTCTGGACCGAGATCCTCGACGTGCCGGCACCGGGCATGGACGACGACTTCTTCGCTCTCGGCGGGCATTCGCTGCTGGCGATCCGCATGGCCGCGGCCGTGGCCGAACGCACGGGACGGCAGATCACCTTCCGCGACCTGTTCCGCACCCGCACCATCGCGGGACTGGCACGTCTGCTGCGCGACACCGCTCCGGCCGGCGCCCCGATGGAGCGCGCCGAGCGGACCGGCCGGCTGCCCGTGTCGTTCGGACAGGAGCGGCTGATCTTCCTGGACGTCCTCGAAGGCGCGGGCCCTGCGTACACGGTCCCGGTCGTGTGGCGGCTGGCCGGACCGCTGGACCTCGACCGTCTGGCCGACGCGTTCGAAGCCCTCGTCTCCCGTCATGACATGCTGCGCACCCGGTTCGCCCTGGTCGACGGTGTCGCGTACCAGGACACGGACGCACACGGGAAGGGCCTCGACCGGCGCGAGGCCCCCTCCCTCGACGAAGCCGTCCAGGGCGTGCGGGAGCTGGTGCGCGAGCCGTTCGACCTCACCGCGGGCCCGCTGTTCAGGGCGGTGGTGTACCGCATCGCGGCCGACGAGCACGTGCTGGCGGTGGTGATGCACCACGCGGTCTCGGACGGTTGGTCCATGGGAGTGCTGATCCGCGAACTGGAACTGTGCTACGAAGGCCGAACTCTGCCCGAACTTCCCTTCGGCTACGCCGACTTCGCGGCCTGGCAGCGCCGGGAGCTGTCCGCCGAGCGGCTCACCGGCCGGCTGGCGCACTGGCGGCGCCGGCTCGCGGACCTCCCCGCGCTGGAGCTGCCCACGGACCGGCCCCGTCCCGCCGTCCGCGACCGCGCGGGCGAGGCCGTGCGGTTCACGGTCGCGCCGGAACTGGTGACCGCACTCGAGGAGGTCGGCCGGCGGCACGGGGCGACGCTGTTCATGACCCTGCTCGCCGCGTACCAGGCGGTGCTGGGCCGGTGGAGCGGTCAGACGGACTTCGCGGTGGGCACCCCGGTCGCCGGCCGCGACCGGCCCGAGGTACGCGAGGTCGTCGGCTTCTTCCTCAACACCCTGGTCCTGCGGGCCGACCTGTCCGGCGACCCGGCTTTCGAGGACCTGCTGGGCCGTGTACGCGACGACGCCCTCGACGCCTACGAGCACCAGGACATGCCCTTCGGCCGCCTCGTGGAGGAACTCCGCCCGGACCGTGACCTGAGCCGGTCACCGCTGTTCCAGGCCATGTTCAGCTTCAACGACTGGAACCTGGACACCCTGCGGCTGGGCACTGCGCACGGCACCGCCCTGCCCGCCGACCGGGGCGCGGCGAAGCTCGACCTCACCCTGGAGCTGGTGCAGGGCCCGGACGGACTGGCCGGCACGATCGACTTCACCACCGACATCTTCGACACGGCCACGATCGAGCGCATGGTACGGGCGTACACCGCCCTCCTGGGAGCTGTCGCGGCCCGGCCCACCCTGCGGGTCGGCGACATCACCCTGACCGAACCGGGCACCGCGTCCACCGCGACGGCCCCGGCCGCCCCGCCCGCCCGGCCGGTCCTGGACCGGATCGCCGACCAGGTGCGGGACCACCCGGACGCCACGGCCGTGATCCACGGTGGCGAGCGGGTCACCTACGCCGAGCTGGATCGCCGGGCCGACCGCCTGGCCCACCACCTCGTCGGGCGCGGCGTGAAGCCCGAGAGCCGGGTCGGGCTGTGCGTACCGCGCGGCGTCGACACCCTGGTGGGGCTGCTGGGCATCTGGAAGGCCGGTGGAGCCTTCGTCGGCCTCGACCCGGACCAGCCCGAACGCCGGCTCGGAGTGCTGGCGGCGGACTCCGGACTGCTCACGGTCGTCGACGCCCGCACCCTCGCCGACCCCGCCCTCGACGGATGCCCCACCGGGCCACCGGACGTGGCCCGCGCCCCGGACCACCTCGCCTACACCGTCTACACCTCCGGTTCCACCGGAACGCCGAAGGGCGTGCTGGTGGCCATGGCGAACATCGCCGACCACCTCGACACGTGCCTGGCCCACTACCGGCTGGGGCCCGGCGACGTCGTCCTGCAACGCGCGTCCACGTCCTTCGACGCGTTCCTGCGCGACTGTCTCGGGCCGCTCACCGTGGGAGCGACGGTGCTGATGGCCGACCGGCCGGACCTGTCCGGCCTCGACGCGGCAGGAGACGGCACCCCCTCGCCTTCCGCCGTCCTGAGCATGGTGCCCTCCCTGCTCCACCGGCTCCTCGACGGCGGAGACCTGAGCCCCGACCGGCTGCCGGACCTGCGCCTGATGGTCCTCAGCGGCGAACCGTGCACCCCCGCCCTGCTGGAACGCCTCCACCGGGCGCTGCCGCACCTGCGCCGGGTGATCAACCAGTACGGGCCGACCGAATGCACCCTCACCACCACGTTCGAGGATCTGGACCCAGCCTTGCCGTACCGCACGGTCTCCATCGGCCGGCCCATGCCGGGCACGTCGGTGTACGTGCTCGACGCGGCACAGCGTCCCCAACCGCTCGGCGTGTACGGGGAGGTGTACATCGGCGGCCGGGGCGTCACCCGCGGCTACCACGGCCGGCCCGGCCCGACGGCACGGGCCTTCGTCCCCGACCCCTTCGGACCGCCCGGCGCCCGCATGTACCGCACCGGCGACGCCGCCCGCCTGCTGCCGGACGGCGGACTGGAATTCCGGGGCCGCCTCGACCAGCAGGTCAAGGTACGCGGGGTCCGCATCGAACCGGCCGAGGTGGAGGCCGCGCTCGCCACGCACCCCGCGGTGCGCGCCACCGCTGTCGTGGCGCGGCCCGACGGTTCGAACGGCTGGAGGCTCACCGGCTACGCCGCACGTGCCACGGGCACCACCGTCACCGCCGGCGAACTCCGGGCACACCTGGAGACCGCACTGCCGTACGCGATGATCCCGGCGGACCTGATGGTGCTCGACACCCTGCCCCTGCTCGGCAACGGCAAGGTCGACAGGGCCGCACTGCCCGAGGCCGCCGCCGCCCCGGAAAGCGAGCGCGTCGCTCCGCGCACGGCGACGGAGAAGGCCATCGCCGAGATCTGGTCCGAACTGCTGGACCGGCCCGACATCGGGGTCGAGGACGACTTCTTCGCCCTCGGCGGACACTCCCTGTCCGCGCTGCGGGTCATCTCCCGGCTGCGCTCCCAGCTCGACACGACGATCAGCCTCCGCGCCTTCTTCGAGGCCCGGACCATCACCGGGCTCGCCAGGAAGCTGCTCGCCCAGGAAGCGAAGGACAACACGTGAACGGCCTGACACCCGCACAGCGGGAGCTGCTGCGCCGCCGCCTCGCCGGACGCGCCGAACGCCTCGACGTCCCGGACCCGATCACTGCCGTCCCCGGCACCAGCGCACTGCCGGTGTCCTTCGGACAGGAGAGGCTCTACTTCCTCGACCGGCTGGAGGGGCCGGGCCCGGCCTACACCATCGCCGTGGCCTGGCGGCTCAAGGGCCCGCTGGAGCCCGCCCGGCTCGGGGCGGCGTTCGACGAGGTGGTGGCCCGTCACACCAGCCTGCGTACCCGGTTCGCCCTGGTCGACGGCCGGGTGCACCAGGACATCGACCCCGGCTGGCCGGGTGTCCGGTGGTGCGCGGCCGCCTCGGAGGAGGAGGTGTCGCGGGCGGCGCGCCGGCTCGCCCGCGAACCGTTCGACCTGACGCGTGGCCCGGTCTTCCGGGTGACCGCGTGGCACCTCGCGCCCGACGACCACGTCGTGCTGATGGCCTTCCACCACATCGCCTTCGACGGCTGGTCCATGGGCGTCCTGGTCCGCGAGGTGGAGACGCTGTACGCCGGTGGGTCGCTGCCCCCGCTGCCGCTGCGGTACGCCGACTTCGCCGCCTGGCAGCGCCGTACCCTCACCGGTGAGCGGCTGGCCGCCGAACTGGGGCACTGGCGCGACCGGCTGGCCGGATTGCCCCCGCTGGAGCTGCCGTACGACCGGCACGGCGAGGGCGTGCGCGGCGGCGACGCGGGCGCGGTGTGCGAGTTCCGAGCCGGGCCCGAGCTGGTGGCCGGCCTCGAACGGCTGGGCCGGGAGCACTCCGCGACGCTGTACATGACGCTGCTGGCCGCCTACCAGGTGCTGCTGGGCGAGTGGAGCGGGCAGCGCGACTTCGGGATCGGCACGCCCGTCGCCGGACGCAGCCGTCCGGAGGTGGAGCACCTGATCGGCTTCTTCGCCAACACCGTGGTCCTGCGCGCCGACCTCGGCGGGGACCCGTCGTTCGGCCGGATACTCCGACGCGTCCGGGACGACGCCCTGAGCGCCTACCAGCACCAGGACGTGCCGTTCGAACGGGTCGTCGACGAGGTGGGCCCCGAACGGGACCTCGGCCGGACTCCGTTGTTCCAGGCCATGTTCACGCTGGAGGACGACGCCGACGACCGGCCCGTACGCCTCGCCGGGATCACCGCCACCCGGTTCCCGCTGGAACTGGACGCCGTCAAGTTCGACCTCATCCTGCAGACCGCACGCACCCCCGAGGGCTTGGCCGGCGCGTTCTTCCACCGGGCCGGTCCGTGGCACCCCGAGACGGTACGCCGCTGGGCCGACCAGTACGTCCACCTGCTGCGCACGGCCGTGGAGCACCCCGACACCCCCCTGTCCCGCCTTCCGCTGCTGCCGGCGGGCGAGCGGCGGCGCATCGCCGCCTGGGGGACACCTGCCGCGTCGTACGACAGCGGTGACCTGCTGCACGAGCGTTTCGAGCGCCACGCGGCCGCCCGGCCCGGGGCCCCCGCACTGGTCGCGGGGCACGCCCGGCTCGACTACCGCGACCTCAACCGCCGGGCCAACCGGCTCGCCCACCGGCTGCGCGCCGCCGGGGTCGGACCCGAGTCGGTGGTGGCGCTCTGCGTGGAGCGCGGACCCGATCTCGCCGTCGGCGTCCTGGGCATCCTCAAGGCCGGGGGCGCCTACCTGCCGCTGGACCCGGACCACCCCCGCGACCGGCTGGAGTACGTCGTCGGCGACGCCGGCGCGCGCACGGCCGTCGTCTCGCCCGCGCTCACCGACCGGGTTCCCGCCGGGCCGGGGCAGCAGATCGTGCTCGACGAAGCGTCCCTGGCCGGACAGCCGGAGCACGACCCCGCCCCGGCCGGTGACGCGGACCGGCTCGCCTACGTCATCTACACCTCCGGATCCACGGGCCTGCCCAAGGGCGTGTGCATCCCGCACCGGCAGGCCGTCCGGCTCCTGGACGCCTGCGAGGCCGACCTCGAGCTGCCCGCGGGCGGCGTGTGGAGCCTGTTCCACTCGTACGCCTTCGACTTCTCCGTCTGGGAACTGTGGGGGGCGCTCGCCCGGGGCGGCAGCGTCGTCATCGCCGACAAGGACACCGCCCGCGACCCCGAGCGCTTCGCCGCGCTGCTGGAGTCGGAGCGCGTGTCCGTCCTCAGTCAGACCCCCGGCGCCTTCCGCAACCTGCGCGCCGCCCTCGGCAGCCGCCCGCTCGCGGAACTGGGCGTGCGCACCGTGGTCTTCGGCGGCGAGAAACTCGACCCGTCCGAGTTCGCCGGCTGGCTGGAGGGGCCGGGCGCCGGGGTCCGGCTGGTCAACATGTACGGCATCACCGAGACCACCGTGCACGTCACCCACCACACCGTGACACCCGGTGACCTCACCGGCGGCACCGCCTCGCCGATCGGCCGGCCGCTCGGCGACCTGACCGTCCACGTCCTCGACCCGCACCTGAACCCCGTACCGGCCGGAGCCGTCGGCGAGATGTACGTCGGCGGCGCGGGCCTGGCCCGTGGCTACCTGGGCAGGCCGGGCCTGACCGCGGAGCGGTTCGTGCCCGACCCGTACGGCACCGCGCCCGGGGCGCGCCTCTACCGCACCGGGGACCGGGCACGCCGGCGGCCCGACGGGACCCTGGAGTACCGGGGCCGGGCCGACGACCAGGTCAAGATCCGCGGTCACCGCATCGAACCGGGCGAGGTGGAGGCCGCGCTGCTCCGGCACCCCGCCGTCGACCAGGCCGCCGTGCTCGCCCGGGGCGAGCGCACCGGCGAACACCGCCTGCACGCCTACCTGGTGGGCGGCTCCGGCCTGGACCGCGACGACCTCCGGGCGTGGCTGCTGCGCCGGCTGCCCGAGCCGATGGTGCCGGCCACGTTCACGGTGGTGCCGGCGATGCCGCTCACCGCGAACGGCAAGACGGACCGCCGGGCCCTCGCAGGGCTGGACGGCACCGCCCTGGACACGGCCCGCTCCTTCGTGCCCCCCGCCACGCCCACCGAACGGGTCCTGGCCGACGTCTGGGCGGAAACGCTCGGCGTGCCGCGGGTGGGGGTCACCGACCGCTTCTTCGAACTCGGTGGCGACTCCATCCTGGCGCTGCGCGTGGTGGGCCTGGCCGAGCGGCGCGGAACGACCGTCGAACTGCGTGACGTCTTCGCGCACCAGATGCTGGGTGACCTCGCGCGCGCCGTCGACACCGCCGCCGACGCACGGCAGCGCGGCGGGCGGAGCCAGGGGCCCGTGGCACGCTTCGCCATGGTGTCGCCCGCGGACCGCGACCGCCTCCCCGGCGACATCGAGGACGCCTACCCCCTGACCCGCATGCAGCAGGGCATGCTGTACGAACTGCTCGCCGACGCCGGCAAGGGCGCCTACCACAACGTCACCAGCTTCCGCATCCAGGAGCCGGCCGGCTTCGACGCCGAGGCGATGCAGCGGGCCGCCGACGCGGTCGTGCGGCGCTACGAGATCCTGCGCACCGGCTTCGACTGGAGCGGCTACGACGAGCCGCTGCAACTGGTGCATCTCGACGCCACGCTCCCGGTGGGCGTGGACGATCTGCGTGGCGTCGACGCTGCCGCCCGGTCCGAGCGGGTGCGGGCCCACCTGGACGCCGAGGCCAAGCGCTGGTTCGAGCTGTCGGCCCCTCCGCTGATCCGGCTCCACGTGCACGTGCTGAACGACACCGAGTACCGGCTCACCCTCACCGACTGCCACGCGGTGCTGGACGGCTGGAGTCTCACCTCGCTCATCGCCGAGCTGGTGGACCGCCACCGCCGCATCCGGACCGGCGAGCCCGGACCGGCGGAAGACCACGAGGTCCCGCGCTTCGCCGAGTACGTGGCCCTGGAGCGCGCCGCCCTCACCGACCCGGCGGCGCGGCGGTTCTGGGACGCGATGGTGGAGTCGTTCCCGCCGGTACGGCTGCCCCGCGCGCGGGGTGACCGGACCGGCACGCCCACCTGCGAGGCACTGCGCGAGTACGGCCATCTCCAGCCCGGCCTCGACGCGCTCGCCGCCCGGGCCGGAGTGCCGCGCAAGACCGTGCTGTTCACCGCCTACTACCACCTGCTCGGGCAACTCGCCGACGGCGACGCCTACTCGACCGGCCTGGCCACCAACGGACGTCCGGAACGGGCTGGTTCGGACGGGATGCGCGGAGTGTTCCTCAACGTGGTGCCGTTCGGCGTCCGCTCCGCGGCCACCAGCTGGGTGGAACTGCTGAAGGACGTGTTCGCCGCCGAGCAGGAGGTGCTGCCGCACCGCCGCTTCCCCCTGGCGGAACTGCAGCGCGGCCGCTGGGCGGGAGAGACCTTGGTCGACACCGCCTTCAACTACGTCCACTTCCATGCCCTGGGCAGTGAACACAAGCAGGAGATCGAGGAGATCGCCCGGACCAACTTCGGGCTCATGGTCACCACCGGCCCGACGGGCGTGTCCGTCGAGGCGGACGCCGCACGCATGGCACCGGCCGAGGTGGCACGCCTCGCCGACGCCTACTGCGCCCTGCTGACCACGATGGTGGAGAACCCGGACGCCGCCCCGAGCCTGCCCGCGGCGGCGCAGGGGGCCCCGGCGACGGTACCGCCCCGGGCCCACGCCCGGGACGACCGCAGCGTCGTCGACGTGTTCGAGGCCCAGGTGGCCGCCCGCCCCCACGACGACGCCCTCGCGGGCGCCGGCGGCACGCTCACCTACGCCGAACTGAACCGGCGTGCCAACCGGGTCGCCCACCGGCTGCGACACCTCGGCGCCGGCCCGGAGCGCGTGGTCGGCCTGTGCGCCGACCGCGGCCCGGACCTCGTCGTCGGTCTCCTCGGCATCCTCAAGTCCGGTGCCGCGTACCTGCCCCTGGACCCGCGGGACCCCGCCCACCGGCTCCAGCGGCTGATGACCGGCACCGACGCCGACGTGGTGCTCGCCGAGCCGACCCACCTGCAGGCACTGCCGGAGGGCGTCCGCGCGGTCGTCCCGCTCACCGAGGCGACCTTCGCCGCCGACCCGGCGGGCGACCCCGGCCGCGGCGCCGACGCCGACAACCCGGCGTGCGTGCTGTACACCTCCGGCTCCACCGGCCACCCCAAGGGCGTCGTGGTGACGCACCGCGCCGTCGTCGACTCCCTGCTCGACCAGGAAGCCGCCTTCCACCTGGACGCCGACGAGACCGTCCTGCACCTGAGCAGCCTCAACTGGGACGCTGCCGTCTTCGAGATCCTCGGCCCGCTGCTGCACGGCGGGACCTGCGCCCTCCACCCGGCCGGACCCCTGACCCCGGCCGGAATCGCCGAGGTGATCCGCACCCGCGGGGTCACCACCGCCTTCCTCACCACCACCCTGTTCAACCTGATGGTGGAGGAGCGGCCGGACGGGCTCGACGGTCTGCGGCAGATCCTGTTCGGCGGCGAGACGGCCTCCGCCCAACACGTCCGCGCCCTGCGCCGCAGCCGGCCCGATCTGCGCATCGTCAACGGATACGGCCCCGTCGAGACCCTGTTCATCGCCACCGCCCACCACGTGGACACCGTCGCGGAGGACGCGGTCGGACTGCCGATCGGCCGCCCCCTCGCCCGGACCACCGCGCTCGTCCTCGACGGCGAACTGCGCCCGGTGCCCGCCGGGACGGCGGGCGAGATACATCTGGGCGGCGCGGCGCTGGCCCGCGGTTACGCCGGCCGGCCCGGGCTGACCGCCGAACGGTTCGTGCCCGACCCGCGCGGCGGCGGCGGACGGCTGTACCGCACGGGTGACCGGGGACGGCACCGGGCGGACGGCGCACTCGAGTTCGGCGGCAGGCTCGACGACCAGGTGAAGATCCGCGGACGCCGGATCGAACTGGGCGAGATCGAGACCACCCTGTCGACGCGATCCGACGTGGCGGTCGCCGCATGCCGCGCCCGGACCGGCCGGCCGGGCGACGACGCCCGGCTGGTGGCCTACGTGGTGCCCGCCGCGGGAGCCGCGGCGCCCACCGCCGAGGAACTGCGGCGCTGGCTGCGCGACCGGCTCCCCGCCTACATGGTGCCGACGGCGTTCGTGGCCCTGACCGCGCTGCCCATGACGGGCAACGGCAAGCTCGACCGCGCGGCACTGCCGGAACCCGGCCCGGCCGACCGTCCGCAACGCCCCCACGTCGAGCCGCGCACCGACGTGGAGGCGAGCCTGGCCAAGCTGGTGGCCGAGACCCTGCGGCTGGACCGGGTGGGCGTCTACGACGACTTCTTCGACGTCGGCGGCGATTCCCTGGCCGTCGTCCGGGTCGCCGCACGCGCCTGCGACCTCGGCCTGCCCGTCGGCGTGGCCGACGTGCTGCAGCACCCGACGATCGCGGCCCTGGCCGCCGCGGTGGACGACCGCCGCCACGGCGCCCCCGGCGCAGCACCGGCACCGCGGGGCGAGGTCCTCGTCGTGCTGCGCGAGGGCGCGGGCCGGCCGCTGTACTGCGTCCACCCCAGTGGCGGCAGCGTCGCCTGGTACCTGCCGCTGGCCCGCGCCCTGCCCCCCGGCCGGCCGGTCATCGGACTGCAGGCCCGCGGCCTGGACGGCGGCACGGACGCGGACACCATGACGGGGCTCGCCCAGGACTATGTCCGGCAGGTGCGCGCCCACCAGCCGCACGGCCCGTACGCCCTGCTCGGCTGGTCGATGGGCGGCAACATCGCCCAGGAGATGGCCATACGGCTCACCGCCGAGGGCGAGCAGGTGGACACACTGCTGCTGGTGGAACCGGCCGTGCCCGACGAGGCGGGGATGTTCGCGGTCACCGAGGCGCTGGACCTGCTGGACAAGGCCGTCGCCCTGCGCGAGGCGATCCGGGCGCTCTCCCCGGGCACACCCGCCCGGCTCAGCCAGGAGCGGGAACTGGTGGCCACACTCCTCGCCGCCGGGGTGGACGAGGCGGAGGCGGCGCTGGGCGCGGACTGGCCGGTCGCCATGTGGACCGCGCTGCTGCGCGCGGCCGCGTCCTACCGGCCCGAGCCCTACCGGGGCCCGACGCATCTGCTGGTCAGCGCCGAGGCGGCCACCGCGGCCCCCGGCCGGCCCTCCGTCGTCGCCGGTGAGGACCCGGCGGCCTACGAGCGGCGCTGCCGGGAGATGTTCCCGGGCGCCCTCACCCTGCACCGCCTGCCCGGCACCCACCGGAGCATGGTCACCGAACCGGAGGTGGCGGCCGTCGCCGCCATCGCCGCCGAACTGATGGAGCGCACGACATGACCACCGCCGGTCAGGTCACCGACCGCTATCTCCTGGACGACGACCTCGTCGCCGACCCCTTCCCGTACTTCGCGCACCTGCGCGACACCGCTCCCGTGCACTGGAGTCCGGTGCAGCGGTCGTGGCTGGTCACCGGGTACGAATCCGTCGCCTCCTGCTTCACCGAACCGGCCGTCTCCGCCGACCGGATCACCCCGGTGCTGGCCCGGACCCCGCGTCACCTGCTGGGCCCGGAAGCCGCGCGCGCGTTCGAGATCATGGCCGGCTGGATGGTGTTCGTCGATCCACCCGAACACCGGCGTCTGCGCAGCGCCTTCCGGGGCGCCTTCGGGCCGCGGCAGGTCCGGCGCAACCGGCCGATGGTGCAGCAGGCCGTCGCCCGGCTCGCGGCACGGGTCCGGGACGGGGGGCGGTGCAGCGACCTGGTGGCCGATCTCGCCCGCCCCCTGCCCGCCACCGTCGCGGCGGCCTGGATGGGGGTGCCGGCCGCCGACACCGCGCGGTTCCAGCGCTGGGCCCTCCAGGTCGGGGACCTGGCCCTCGGCGCGGCGCAGTCCGCGCAGGAGCACGAGGACTCCCAGCGAGCCCTGCTCGACCTGTTCGCGTACCTGCGCGACCTGGTGCGGCTGCGCCGCAGCGCACCGCAGGAGGACCTCATCAGCGCCGCGCTGGCCGGCGGGGTCGTCGACGACACCGTCAGCGAGGACGAGTTCGTCGCGATGCTCACCCACATCGCGTTCGCGGGCGGAGAGACCACCAGCAACCTCATAGCCGTGGGCACCTGGCACCTGCTGCGCCACCCCGACCAGCTCGGCATCCTGCGCCGGGAGCCGGAGTCGGCGCCCACCGCCGTGGAGGAGCTGCTGCGCTACGACGGCCCGTCGAAGATGTCCGTCCGGCAGGTGCGCGACGACTTCACCCTGGAGGGCAGGACCCTGCGCCGCGGTGACCGTCTCTACCTGGTCACCGCCGCGGCCAACCGCGACCCCTCCCGGTTCGAACGACCGGACGAACTGGACCTGCGCCGGCAGCCCAACCCCCATCTGGCCTTCGGACAGGGCGCGCACTTCTGCCTCGGTGCGCCGCTGGCGCGCCTGGTGGCCGGAGCGGCGCTCACCGACCTCCTGGCCGCCGCCCCCCGGCTCGCGCTCGCCGCCGGCGAGCCGCAGTGGCAGCCGTCCCTGCTCAATCGCAGCCTGCGGACCCTGCCGGTCCGGCTGTAGCCCCCGAACCCCGGCCACCGGCCGGACACCGCACAACGACACCACGTGCCACGAGAAGGAGGACACCCATGTCCGCAGAAGAGGACACCCGCACCTACCGCGTCGTCGTCAACCACGAGGAGCAGTACTCGATCTGGGCCGCCGGGCGTGACGTGCCGGACGGCTGGACCGCCACCGGGTTCGAGGGGCCGAAGCAGGAGTGCCTCGACCACATCGACGAAGTGTGGACGGACATGCGGCCGCTGAGCCTGCGCCGGCGGATGGCGGACGCCGGGCAGTGACCCGTCGGGCCCTGCCGGGGCGCGGCCGCACGGCACACGCCGTCCGGCCGCGCCCCGCCCCGGCCACGCCCCGGACTCCCGGCCGTGATGCCCCCGCGCGCAGGCGCCCCTCCCTCGTCGAAACCAGTGAGCCCCACAGATAGGCGGCAGTGTTGAAAGTCTTCGCCCACCAGCGTCTTGAACGCCTCGCCCGCGAGCGGGGCATGCTGGAGGAGTACCTGCGCGAGCTGCGGGTGGTGTCGTCGGTGCTGCCGTTCAAGGTCAACGAGTACGTCGTCGACGAACTGATCGACTGGTCCGCGGCACCGGACGACCCGATCTTCCGGCTCACCTTCCCGCACCGCGACATGCTGCCGCCCGACGTCTACGACGGCATGGCGGCGTTGCACCGCACGGCCGCCGCACCCGACGTGATCCGCAAGGCGGCACGTGAGGTCCACTCCCGTCTCAACCCCAACCCCGGCGCGCAGTTGGAGGCCAACGTCCCGACGGACGGGGACCACCCCCTGGACGGCGTCCAGCACAAGTACGCCGAAACGGTCCTGGTGTTCCCCGCGCAGGGCCAGACCTGCCACTCCTACTGCGGCTACTGCTTCCGCTGGTCGCAGTTCGTCGGGAACGCCGACATCCGCCAGGCTGCCCCGGACGTCGCCCGCGTCGTGTCGTACCTGGCCCGCCACGACGAGGTCAGCGACGTCCTGTTCACCGGCGGCGACCCCATGATCATGAGTTCCGCCGTACTGGACCGATGGGTCGCCCCGCTCCTGTCGGCCGACCTCGGCCACATCCGCACGATCCGCTTCGGCACCAAGGCCCTCTCCTACTGGCCCTACCGCTTCACCACCGACCGTGACGCCGACGACCTGCTGCGGCTGTTCGACCGGATCGTCGCCGACGGACGGCACGCCGCGGTCATGGCCCACTTCTCCCACCCGAGGGAGCTGGAGAACCCCGCCGTGCGGGAGGCGATCCGGCGCATCCGCGACACCGGCGCCGTGATCCGCGCCCAGGCGCCGCTCATCGCCCACGTCAACGACCGCGCCGAGGACTGGGCCGTCATGTGGCAGCGCCTGGTGGAACTGGGCGTGCTGCCCTACTACATGTTCGTCGAACGGGACACCGGCGCCCACAGTTACTTCAGCGTGCCGCTGACCCGCGCCCTGCGCATCTACACGGACGCCGTGCGCCGGGTGTCCGGCCTGGCACGCACCGCCCGCGGACCCGTCATGTCCGCGGCACCCGGCAAGGTCCTCGTCGACGGGGTCGTGACCCTGGGCGGCGACGAGGTCTTCAGCCTGCGCATGCTCCAGGCGCGTGACGCCCGCCTGGTGGGACGCCAGTTCTTCGCCCGGCACGATCCGGACGCCGAATGGCTGGACGACCTGCGCCCCGCACCCGGCTCCTGGTGGCCGTGACGCCCCCCGCAGCCGGCCCGCCCGGCGAGAACGCGGCCGCAGCGGCCCGTCGACCCGCCGCCCCACGACCGTCCGCACTGGAGGAATCGATGCCGCCGACCAAAGAGGACACCGGCGCCACGGCGAACGCCGACCCGACGCCGAGCCTGTGGCGCAACAGGGACTTCAACCTGCTCTGGGCCAGCCAGTCGCTCTCCGACCTCGGCACCGCCATGTCCAACCTGGCCCTGCCGCTGCTGGTGCTGCACCTCACCGGCTCGCCCGAGCAGGCGGGCCTGGTCGGCACCGCCGGTCTGCTCGTCACCATGGTGTGCAGACTGCCGGCCGGTGTGCTCGCCGACCGGCTCGACCGGCGCCGGGTGATGATCGCCTGCGACCTGCTGCGTCTGGCGGCCTACGGGGCTCTCTTCGGCGCGGTCCTGGCCGACGCCGCCGGAATCGCCCTCGTGCTCGCCGTGGTCGTCCTGGGTGCCGCGGCCAACGCCCTGTTCAGCACCGCCGAACACGCCGCCGTCCGCAGCCTGGTCC
This sequence comes from Streptomyces sp. AHA2, assembly GCF_036857595.1. Lineage (NCBI taxonomy): Bacteria > Bacillati > Actinomycetota > Actinomycetes > Kitasatosporales > Streptomycetaceae > Streptomyces > Streptomyces sp. AHA2. Next base: position 98,157 of record NZ_JAUQWJ010000005.1, on the reverse strand, counting down.
CGGCCGGTCAGCTGTCCACCGCCGTCGCCCGCAACGAGGCGCGCGCCTACGGCACCTCGCTGGCCGGGCCGTCGCTGGGCGGCGTGCTCTTCGCGGCCGGCCGGTCGCTGCCGTTCCTCGGCAACGCCGTCAGCCACCTGCTGTCCCTGATCGCCGTCCTGTGCATCCGGCGGCCCCTGCAGGAACGGCGGACGGCACCGGCGGAGACCGGACGGGCCGCCGGGACCGAGGGCGTGCGCTTCGTCCTGGGCAATCCCTTCCTGCGCGCCCTGCTCCTGATCGCCGCCCCCCTCAACATGGCGTTCACCGGCATGATCTTCGCCATCATCGTCGCCCTGCAACGCGAGGGCACCTCGCCCGCCCTCGTCGGGACCGCCAGCACCATCTTCGGACTCGGCGGCTTCCTCGGCGCCTTCGCCGCTCCCGCCCTGCAGCGGAAGCTTCCCCTGCCCAAGCTGATCCTGGTGCTGTGCTGGGTCACCACCGCCCTCATGGCGGCCGGCGCCCTGTTCGCCACCAGCGTCCTGGCCGCCGTCCCGCTGGCCTGTGCCGTCTTCCTCGGCCCCACCGCCAACGCCGCCCTGTTCGGCTACCAGGCGGCCATCACCCCCGACCGGCTGCAAGGGCGCGTGATCAGCGTCATCCTGCTGGTCGCCACCTCGGCGGCGGCCCTCGCCCCCGGACTCGCCGGCGTGCTCCTGGCACACCTGTCCAGTGCGGCGACGATGCTCACCTTCTCCCTCATCGTGGCGGTCGCCGCCGTCGCCGCCACGTTCAGCTCCGGCATCAGGACCATGCCCACGGACGTGTGACGTCCGACCCCGGCCGGACACGGCCCGAGACAGAAGGAATTCACCGGATGCGTGAACGCACGGCCCGCCCCAGGCGGTACGTCATGTGCCGTCCCGAACACTTCGACGTCACCTACTCCATCAACCCGTGGATGGACACGGGCAAACCCGTGGACACACCCCTGGCCGTGGCCCAGTGGGAACGGCTGCGCTCCGTCCTGCAGGAGGCCGGACATTCCGTCGCCCTCGTCGACCCGGAGCCGGACCTGCCGGACATGGTGTACGCGGCCAACGGCGCACTCGTCGTCGACGGCAAGGTGCTCGGCGCACGTTTCCGCCACCCCGAGCGTGCCGCCGAGGGCACGGCGTACCTGCGCTGGTTCCGGCAGCAGGGGTTCCGCGCGGTCGCGAGCCGCAGTGTCAACGAGGGCGAGGGCGACTTCCTGTGCACCGGGACGGTGATCCTCGGCGGCCACGGCCTGCGCAGCGAACGGGAAAGCCTCCTGGAGGTCCAGGAGTTCTTCGGCCGTCCCGTGATCGGTCTGGAACTGATCGACCCGGACTACTACCACCTGGACACCGCACTGGCCGTCCTCGACCACGACGAGGTCATGTACTACCCCGGGGCGTTCAGCCCCGGCAGCCGCGAGGTGCTGCGCCGCCTGTACCCGGACGCCATCGAGGCGGAGCCGGCCGACGCGGAGGTCTTCGGACTCAACGCGGTCAGTGACGGTCGGCGCGTCTTCCTCCCCGAGGCCGCCACCGCTCTCGCGGAGCGGTTGCGCGAGCGCGGATTCGAACCGGTGGGCGTCGATCTGTCCGAACTCCTCAAGGGCGGCGGCAGCGTGAAGTGCTGCACGCTGGAAGTCAGGGCACAGCGCGGAGGAGAAAGCGGCACACCGTCCTGACGGGAGGACGTACGGTGGGGACCACACGACCCCCAGCAGCGGCCTCCTGCCGTCCGGCCCGGCAGGAGGCCACGGTGAGCACACTCGCTGCCCGGCCGATCAGCACCGAGCGACTCGACCTGCTGCCGCTGCGGGTGGAGCACGCCGAGGAGATGGCCGTCGTGCTGTCCGACCCGGGCCTGCACACGTTCACCGGTGGCGCCCCCGACACCCCGCAGGCCCTGCGTTCTCGGTACGAGCGCCTCACCGCGGGCTCTGCCGTCCCGAGCGTGTCCTGGCTGAACTGGGTGCTGCACCTGCGTGCCGAGTCCCGCCTGACGGGCACGGTCCAGGCGACGGTCGGTCCGTCCGATGACGGGCTCACGGCCGAGATCGCCTGGGTGGTGGGAACCCCGTGGCAGGGAAGGGGCATCGCCCGCGAAGCGGCCCGGGGACTGCTCTCCTGGCTCCGCGAACGGTCCGTGCACACCGTCATCGCCCACATCCCGCCGGACCACCGGGCGTCCGCCGCCGTCGCCACCGCGGCCGGTCTCACACCGACGGACGCCCGGCACGACGGCGAGAGGCGCTGGCAACGGCCGTTGGGCCGCTGACCGTCGCAACCCGGGCCGAAATACCTGGCAGTCCGGGCGTTCCTGCCGGTAGTGTCCGGCTTTCCGAGCCCACCACCGTCCACCTTCCGGGATGCCCCGATGACCAGCCCGCGACCGACGACGACCCTGTGGCGCCCCACCGGTCCCGAGGAGCTGGAACTGGTCCGCCGGCTGAACTGGCGTGCGTGGCCCGCGCGCTTGCCCCATCAGCCGATCTTCTACCCGGTTCTGGACGAGGACTATGCGATCCGGATCGCGCGGGACTGGAACGTGAAGCACGACGGCGCGGGATTCGTCACCCGCTTCGAAGTCGACGCGCCGTTCCTCAGCCGCTATCCCGTCCGGCAGGCGGGCGGGAAGACGATCCTCGAACTGTGGGTGCCGGCCGAGGAACTGGACGATCTCAACGCCCACATCGTCGGTGACATCCAGGTGATCCACGAGTTCCGCTGATCCGGGCCGCCGACCTCTGTCGGACCGAGGACCGCGGCCCGCTGCCCGTTCGCCGCAGGGCTGCACACGGCCACTGATAGCCTCGTGTGGATCACGGAAGGCAGGCCCGGCGTACATCGGTCGCGGGCCCGGAGTCACCGGATCGCCGAGAACGCCCTGACGGACCGAAAGGCAACACCGCACTCCCATGCACCTGCGCACCCCCCGTACCGCTCTGGCCGCAACCGTCGCCGCGCTGGCGCTGGCCCTCACCGCCTGTGGAAACGGAGGCGATTCCGCCGACGGCAAGGCCCGGCCGAGCGAGGGGAGGTCCGAGTCGGCGAAGGCCAGGACGTCGTTCCGCCTCGGCGAGCCGAGTCCGATCAAGGAAAGCACGGCCGAGAAGGACAAGGGGACGAAGTACACGCTGACCCCGACGAAGGTGGAGACCGGCACGAAGGCCGACATGGCCAACTCCGGCCTCAAGAGGGACAAGGACGACGAGCCCCAGGTGCCGGTCTACGTGTGGACCACTCTCCGGCACGTCGGCGGCAAGCCCATGGCGTCCGGTGACATGGACGACGACCTGATCGTCCGGACGGACAAGGGCAAGCGCACCAGGGCACTCATCGTGCTGTTGGGCGAGGCGAAGTGGCCCGACTGCCCGACGCCTGAGAACAAGACCCTGCGCCCGGGGCAGTCCCAGAAGATCTGCAAGGCGTTCCTCATCCCCGAAGGCCAGAAGGCGAGCGCCGTCGAACTGTTCCAGGGCTTCTCCAAGGAGCCCCTGGAATGGCCGGTGAGCAGCTGACCGGGCCCGGTCCTCAACGTACCGGGAACCCGCACGAGTAGCCCTGTTCCTCCAGCCAGGGGAGGATGCGACGCAGGGCCTCGACGGTCTGGGAGCGGTCGCCGCCCGCGTCGTGGAAGAGGAGCGTCGGTCCGTTGGCCAGTTCCCGCCGGACGGTGGCCACGATGGCGTCGGCGCCGGGACGCTCGAAGTCCTTGGTGTCGACGTTCCAGCCCAGCGGCCGCATCCCCCGTGACGCGGCGAGTTCGCGGCTGTAGGGGGTGAACGCCCCGCCGGGCGCCCGGTAGTACATCGGCCGGACACCCCCCGACGCCTTGGTGATCATGCGCTCGGCGTCCAGGATCTGCCGTGACTGGTAGGTCCGGGAGTTCTTGTCCATGGCGGTGTCGTGCGAGACGGAGTGGTCGCACAGCCGGTGCCCGGCCGCGACCACCTTCCTGACGAGGTCGGGGTGTGCCTGCGCCTGGGTACCCACCATGCAGAACGTGGCCTTGACCCCGTACTGCCGCAGGACGTCGAGGACTTGCGGGGTCCACACGGGGTCGGGGCCGTCGTCGATGGTGATGTTCACGCCGCGTGCCCCCTTCTCCGACGCGTGCGCGATGGTGACCGCGACCGGCTCGACGTCACCGCCGGGGGAGGCCGAGACCGTCGCCTTCGGCCTCGGCGCGTCCGTGGCGCCGGCCCGTGCGGTCCACACCGAGGCACCGGTGGCCAGCACCGTCACCCCCAGCGCCGCCCCGACGACCTTGCCGTACCAGCCCCGCCCGCCACCGTGCCGCGCCATGTCCGCCCCGCTCCCACGCTGTTCCTCGTCCGCTCCGCGGTCGCCTCGCGACCACCTGACAGGACGAGGACCGACGGGTGCGGGATCCGCCCGTGACGGATTCCGGACGATTCCGCGGGAGTTCCCGGACAACCGATCGTGACGGTGGGGACGACCCCCTGCGAAGGCGGTCGGCAGCAGCGCCGTCCAGGCGTGCGCGGCGCCGGGGCCGCCTTCCGAGGCTGACGCACACCGTGTGCGGGAGAGCCGCCCCGGACCGTCTCCGCTCCGTCAACGCCCCCTGCCCGCCTCCCCGTCCGCCCCCGCCTCGACGGAGAGGCTGGGCTCCCACTGTCCCACCCCGCTCGGCGCGACCCCCGGTGTCACCCCCGGGCCGGGGGAAGCCTGCCGCCGGTCCGGGGCGTTCAGGCTCAGGCGGGACACGATGCGGTAGCGATCCCCCCGGTAGATCGAGTGGACGTACTCCACGGGCCGGCCCCGCGTGTCGCTGGTGTGACGCTCGAAGAGAAGCGCGGGCGACAGTTCGGGCACGCCCAGCAGCCTGGCCTCCGCCTGGCTGACCACGGTGGGCTCGATCGTCTGGGTGGCGTCGCAGACCTGTACCCGGTGCCGCTCGCGCAGGTGCTCGTAGAGGTCGCCCGTCTCCAGCTCCCCCGCGCTGAGCGCGGGTACCAGTTGCGCCGGGATGTGCAGGTGCTCGATGGCCATGGGGACGCCGTCGACCAGCCGCAGGCGCGCCGCGTAGACGATCTCGGCGGCGGGGGACAGGTGCAGTTTGCGGCCCACCCGGGCGCCCGCCGTGATGGTGGCGAACTCCAGCAGACGGCTCGACCAGGCGCCGGACGCCTGCGGCAGGACCATGCCGTGGGAGTCCGAGACGAGTTCCTGCGTGATCTTCTCCGGCGCGACGAACATGCCCCGCCCGTGCTCGCGCACCAGGAGCCCCGCCGCGACGAGTTCGTCGACGGCCGCGCGGAGCGTGGGGCGGGAGACCTGCAGCGTGGCGCACAGGGACCGCTCGGAGGGGATGGAGTCCCCCGGGTGCAGTGACTCGATCAGCTGGAGGATGTGGTCCCGCACCCGCTCCCGTTTGAGTACCGCCCCCGACCCGTCAGCGCCCATGCCCGACCGCTCCCGCTTCGCCGTACGCGACTGTTCTGCGACCCGCTCCGTGGACTCTTTACCACTCGGCGCCCGCTGGTCAAGCAGGCGGATCCCGCGACCGTACCGTCCCGCGTTCCGGCCGGAGCGGAAGTGAGGTGAGCGCGGGGGATTGACGCCTCTATTGGTCTATGCCATTTTCATCGACCAACGAGAGGTCACCTGTCCAGTGGCTCAACTGGTCAGGTGCCTTGGCGCCTTACCTCCAGGGGTGAACTGTGAAGCTCCGCATGCTTGCAGGACTGACCGCACTGGTGATCGTCTCGGGCGTCAGCGCCTGCGGCGACGGCTCCGGCTCGTCCGGTGACTCCGCCGACGGCGCCACGACGATCGACGTCTGGCTCATGCGGGACAGCGTCTCGGCGCAGTTCCAGAAGCAGTTCGTGGCGGGGTTCGAGGCCGCCCACCCCGACATCGACGTCAAGGTCCAGATCCAGGAGTGGGACGGCATCGGGGAGAAGGTCACGGCCGCCCTGGCCAGCAACGACGCCCCGGACGTCATCGAGACGGGCAACACCCAGGTGGCGCAGTACGCACAGAGCGGCGGCCTCCTCGACCTCAGCGACAAGGTCGACGAACTCGGCGGAGGCGACTGGCTCAAGGGGCTGGCAGAACCGGGGGCGTACGAAGGCAAGCAGTACGGCATCCCGTACTACGCCGCGAACCGGGTCGTGATCTACCGTACCGACCTGTTCGAGAAGGCCGGCGTCGACGCGGCCTCCATCAAGACCCGCGACCAGTGGATCGCCGCCACCGAGAAGCTCGACTCGGGTGGCACGCAGGGCATCTACCTGCCGGGCCAGATGTGGTACGCGCTGGCCGGGTTCATCTGGGACGAGGGCGGTGACCTGGCCACGCGGTCGGGCGGGAACTGGCGGGGCGCACTCGACACGCCGCAGGCGCTGCGCGGCATGGCCTTCTACAGGAAGCTGCAGGCCCTCGGGAAGGGCCCCAAGGACTCCGACGAGGCGGAGCCGCCCCAGGCCGAGGTGATGGCCAAGGGGCAGGTGGCGCAGATCATCTCCACACCCGGCGGAGCCGACGTGGTGACCGAGAACAACCCCGAACTCGAGGGCAGGCTCGGCTTCTTCCCCATCCCGGGCAAGACCCCCGAACAGCCGGGCTCGGTGTTCATCGGCGGCTCCGACCTGGTCATCCCGGCGGCGTCGGGCAAACCGGAGGCCGCCTTCACCTTCGTCAAGGAGCTGACCGGCGACACATGGCAGCGAAAGCTCGCCGCCGCCATGAGCTACGTGCCGAACAGGACGACCCTCGCCGACGCGGTCGCCTCCGACCCCGGTGCCTCGGCCATGGCGGTGGGTGCCGCCGTCGGCCGGGCCACGCCCAACACCCCCGGCTGGGCGGCCGTCGAGGCGAAGAACCCCATCAAGGACTACATGACGGCGGTCCTGACCGGCGCCGACGCCCGGGCGGAGGCGGCCCGTGCCTCCGCGTCGATCACCGCCGCCATGAACGGCTCCTGACAGCGTCACCGGCAGCACCTGGCGCCGCCACCCGGCGCGGTCCCGCCGTACAGGCCCCTGACGACACCCAAGGAGGCGACACCGTGTCGGTCGTCCGCGACTCCAGTGCGCCACCCGCCCGGACCCGTCCGCCGGCGCGGCCACCCGCGAAGCCGCGACGCGGCAGCGCACCGCGGGCCGGCCGTGCGGGCCCGTGGCCCTACCTCCTCGCGGCCCCCACCGTCCTGGGCATGCTCTACCTCCTGCTCTACCCCCTCGCCCGCGCCGTGCTGATCTCCCTGCAGGACTTTCGGCTACGCCAACTCATCCGCGGAGACGCCCAGTTCGTGGGCCTGCGCAACTACCGCACGCTGCTGTCGGACGAGCGCTTCTGGCAGGTCGTACGCCGTACCTTCGTCTTCATGGCCGTGAACGTCGTCCTGATCATGCTGCTGGCCACTCTGGTCGCCCTGCTCATCGAGCGGCTCGGCCGCGTGGGGCGCACGGCCGTCCTCAGCGCGCTCGTCCTCGCCTGGGCGATGCCCGTCATCGCCGCCACCACCGTCTTCCAGTGGCTCTTCCACTCCGAGTTCGGCATCGTCAACTGGGCGCTGCAGCACCTCGGCTTCTCCTCGTTCGACCGCTACCCCTGGTTCGCCCACGGTCCGGCCGCCTTCACCATCCTCGTGCTGCTGATCGTCTGGCAGTCGGTGCCCTTCGCCGCCGTCACCCTCTACTCGGCCCTGACGACCGTCCCTGCGGAACTGTACGAATCGGCCCGCATCGACGGCGCCTCGGCCGGGCGCGTCTTCCGCGCCGTGACGCTCCCCGTGATCCGGCCGATCTTCATGCTGGTCCTCTCCCTGGAAGTCATCTGGACCTTCAAGGCGTTCGTCCAGATCTGGGTCATGACCAACGGCGGACCGGGCGACGCCACCACCATCCTGCCCGTCTACGCCGTCCAGACCGCCCTGTCGAGCCAGCGCTACGACCTCGGTTCCGCCGCCTCCATGGTCACCGTCCTGCTGATGACCGGCGTACTCGTCCTCTACTTCCGCCAGATGTTCCGCCAGGAGGGCGAAACCCCATGAGCACCGGCCCCCTGACCATCGCCTCCACACGTCGCGGCGTCGGAGCGGTGACACGCCCCCCGGTCCGCCGGCGCCTCCTGCTGAACTCCGCCGCCTGCCTGACGATCGCCGTGTGCCTCTTCCCCGTCTACTGGATGATCACCACGGCGTTCAAGCCCAGCCGGGACATCCAGTCCGGCACACCGCAACTCCTGCCGTACACCTGGACGCTGAAGCACTTCCGTACGGCTGTGGCGGCAGACGGCTTCGCACTGTTCTGGCGCAACAGCCTCCTGGTGACCGCCGGTGCCGTCCTGCTCGCCCTGGCCGTCGCCCTCGGCGCGTCGTTCGCGGTGGCCCGCATGCGGTGGCGCGGCAGACGGCAGTTCATGCTGCTGGTGTTCATCGCCCAGATGGCACCGTGGGAGGCACTGATCATCCCCGTGTACATCATCTCCCGCGACACCGGCATGCTCGACCGGTTGCCCACGCTCACGCTCGTCTACTTCATGATGACGCTGCCGTTCACCATCGTGGTGCTGCGCGGCTTCATCGCCGCCATCCCGCCGGAGCTGGAGGAGGCGGCGCAGGTCGACGGCTGCACACGCCGGCACGCCTTCCGCCACATCACCTTCCCCCTCCTCGCACCCGGACTGATGGCCACCTCCCTGTTCGGCTACATCACCGCCTGGAACGAGTTCGCCTACGCCAACTTCCTGATCATCAAGCAACAGGACAGCCGCACCCTGCCGGTCTGGCTGTCCTCGTTCCAGAACGTCTTCGGCACCGACTGGGGCGCCACCATGGCCGCCTCCACCCTCTTCGCGCTTCCCGCCCTCGCCGTCTTCCTCCTCCTCCAACGCCATGTGACCGCCGGTTTCGCCGCCGGCGCCGTCAAGGGCTGAGCCCGCGCCCCCACTCAGCCGCAACCTTCCGGAGACAGCCGTGACCCCGTCCTCGCCGCGGACCGCGCTCGTGCCCCGACCCGCCAAAGCCCGTGTCAAGGGCGGGCAGTTCACCTTCGACGCCGGCACCCGTATGCGCGTCACCGCGGGTGCCGAGCCCGCCGCCGACCTCCTGCGCACCCTCCTCGCACCCGCCACCGGACTGCCGCTGCCCCCGGCCGCCGACGGCCCCGTCGTCCTCGTCCTCGACACCGCCCTGACCGGACTGGGCAGCGAGGGCTACGGGCTGACCATCGGCCCCCAGTCCGTGCTCCTGCGCGCCCGCAGCGTCACCGGCCTCCTGCGCGGCGTGCAGACCATCCGCCAACTGCTGCCCGCGCAGGCCCTGGCCGCCTCCCCACGGCCCGGCGTGCGCTGGACCGTGCCCTGCGCCGACATCACCGACGTCCCCCGGCTGCCCTGGCGCGGAGCCATGCTCGACGTGGCCCGCCACTTCCAGCCGTTGCCCTACCTGCTGCGCTACGTCGACCTGCTCGCCCTGCACAAGATCAACGTGTTCCACCTGCACCTGACCGACGACCAGGGCTGGCGGATGCCCGTCTCCGCCTACCCCAAGCTCACCGAGATCGGAGGCCACCGCCGCCAGTCCCTGATCGGACCCGGCGGCGACCGCTACGACGGCACGCCCCACGGCGGCGCCTACACCAGGGCCGACCTCACCCGCCTCGTCGTCCACGCGGCGGCACGCGGCATCACGGTCATGCCCGAGATCGAGATGCCCGGCCACTCCCGGGCCGCCCTGGCGGCCTACCCGCACCTGGGCAACCGGCCCGGACGCACCCTCGACGTCTGGACGCGATGGGGGGTGTGCGACACGATCCTCGGGGTCCACGAGGAGGTCCTCGACTTCTGCCGGACCGTGTGGGAGGAGGTCATGGACGTCTTCCCCTCGCCCTACCTCCACATCGGCGGCGACGAATGCCCCACCACCGAATGGGAGCGGAGCCCGGCGGCCAGGAGCCGCGCCCGGAGCGAGGGACTGACCGGGCCGGCCGCCCTGCACGGCTGGTTCCTCGACCGCATCGGCACCTTCCTCACCCGGCAGGGACGGCGCCCCGTGGGCTGGGCGGAGACCGGCAGCGAACTGCCCGCCGGCTTCACCGCGATGGCCTGGCGCGACCCCGCACACACCCTGCACGCCGCCCGGCGCGGCCACGACGTGATCAACTCGTACCACCGCGCCACCTACTTCGACTATCCGCAGAGCGCCGGTCCCGACGAACCGCCCGGACAGCCCGGCGGCGTCGTAGGACTGCGGGACGTCCACGGCCACGACCCCGTACCCGGGACGGCACCCCCGCACACAGCCGCCCGCATCCTGGGCACCCAGGCCCACCTGTGGACCGAGTACGCCGCCACACCCGCCCGCATCGAGTACCTGACCTACCCCCGCCTGTGCGCCCTGGCCGACGTCGGCTGGACGGGCCCGACCACCTGGGCGGACTTCAGCGCCCGCCTGGCCGGCCACACGGCCCGCCTCGACGCGCTGCACGTCGGCCGCCACCCCTGAACCGCACCACGGCACCACCCGGCACCGCACCGAGGCACCACATCCGGCACCGCAGCACAGCACCGTCCGTGCTCGTCCGGCCGCCCCCGAGCGGCGGGACGACCCCACCCCCACCCGGAAGGAAACAGCATGCAACGGCGCACGACTCCCCAGCGGTGGCGCATCGCCGCAGCCGCCGCCGTGGCCCTGGCCACGGGAACCACCTCGCTGGCCGCCCTCACCGGCACGGCCAGCGCCGCCGGCGAAACCGTCACCGTCCAGTACCGCACCGGCGCCGGCTCGGCCACGGCCGACCAGTCCGAACCCTGGCTGAAGGTCAGGAACACCGGGACCGTCCCCGTCCAGCTCTCCACCGTCAAGGTGCGCTACTACTTCAAGGCCGACTCGGCCGCGGCCGGCTACCGCTTCGCCTGCTCCTGGGCGGTCAAGGGCTGCGCCAACATCACCGGCACCTTCGGAACCCTCGCGCACCCCACCGCCACCGCCGACCGTTACCTCGACATCGGCTTCACCGCCGGCGCAGGCAGCCTCGCACCGGGCTCCGACACCGGGGACATGCAACTGCGCTTCCACCGCACGGACTGGCAGCCGCTCAAGCAGAGCGACGACTACTCCTTCAGCGCCACCCGCACCACGTACGCCGACTGGCCGAAGGTCACCGCCCAGGTCTCGGGCAGCACGGTGTGGGGCACGGCCCCCGAGGGCAACGACCCCACCGACCCGCCGACCGATCCGCCCACCGACCCCCCGGCCGGCGGACAGACCCTCTTCGACGACTTCAACTACACCAGCTCCAGCGACCCGAGGATCTCCGCGAACGGCTGGAGCGTCCGGGCCAACTCCGGTGGACCCGGCGTGCCCGGAGCGACCTGGGCCCCCGAGAACGTGACCTTCGCGGCGTCCGGCGGCAACTCCGTGATGAACCTGCGCACGTCGACGGCGGGGACGGCCGCCAGCACCAAGCACACCGAAGTCCTCACCAAGGCGACGAAGTTCAAGAACGGTACGTACGCCGCCCGCGTCAGGTTCTCCGACGCGCCCGTCTCCGGCCCCGACGGCGACCGCGTCGTCCAGACGTTCTTCACCATCAACGACCTCAAGGCGCCGATGGCCGACGACTACGCCGAGTACGACTTCGAGTACCTGCCCAACGGCGGCTGGGGCGAGCCCGCCAACATCCTGTACACCACGTCCTGGGAGACCTACAACCCCGACCCCTGGCAGGCCGTCAACCAGCACACCGAGTCGCGGCAGAGCTACGCCGGCTGGCACGACCTGGTGCTCACCATCGACAACAGCAGCATCAAGTACTACGTCGACGGGCAGCTGTTCGGCACCCATGACGCCGCCTACCTGCCCGAACGCCCCATGTCGATCAACTTCAACCAGTGGCTGATCGACCTGGCGGGCCAGACCAGCACCACTCCGCGCGCCTACGACGAGCAGATCGACTACGTCCTGCACGTCAAGGACCAGGTGCTCACACCTGCCCAGGTCACGGCGAAGCTCAACGCGTACCGCACGTCCGGCACGACCTTCGAGGACACGGTCCCCAACCCCTGACCGGGAAGGGAACACCGCACGGCCCGGGGCTGCCCGCCACACCGACGGGCAGCCCTTCTCGTCGATCGGCCGAGACCGGCCCCGGCCGCGGAACTCCGGCCACGGACGCCGAACCGACCGGTCCCACCCCCGGATCCGACGGGCTTGTCGGACCCGGGATCCGTTCCGTCAGTCCAGGCAGAACTCGTTGCCCTCGACGTCCTGCATCACGATGCAGGACTCGTTCTCCTCGTCGGCGAGCAGCACCTGCACCTTCGTCGCCCCCAGTGCGATCAGCCGCTCCGCCTCCGCCTGCAGCGTGGCCAGCCGCTCCTCGCCCACCAGGCCCGTGCCCACGCGTACGTCGAGGTGCACGCGGTTCTTGACCACCTTGCCCTCGGGGACCCGCTGGAAGTACAGACGCGGCCCCTCGCCCGAGGGATCGCTGCACGCGAACCACGCGCCCCGCTTCTCCGGGTGCAGGGAGTCCTCGTACTCGGCCCAGGTGGTGAAGCCCTCCGGCGGCGGTGGTGCCACGTACCCCAGCACCTCGCACCAGAAGCGGGCGACCCGCTCCGGGTCCGCGCAGTCGAAGGTGACCTGGATCTTCCTGATCGTCGGCATCGGCGCACCATAGCAGGGGACTTCGTCTGGCTTCCCGCTCTTTCCGCCCGGCCCTCCGCGGCGCCCGGCTCAATGGGACGTGCCCCGGTCCCGAGGCGCCGCCGCAGGCGATCGCGCACCGGTCGGGGCCTGCCCGGCCGCCGTCTCCGGAACCGTGGCGTGGCTGCCGTGGTCGAGGGGTGTGGTCCCGGCGAAGCCGCTGCGGGTCATCTCGCCCCACACGGGCGTTCCCTTGCGCAGCGACGCCCACCACCCCTGCAGTCGCCACAGGGCCGTGAGCTGCCGGTAGCCGAGGTTCTCGACGACGGTGGCCGCGGCCACCGCGGCCAGGTCCCCGAGCCGGCGGTAGCGGTGCAGACCCAGCTCGTCCAGCAGCAGGGCGAGCAGCGAGAGCAGTACGGCGTAGCCGAAGGCCGCCAGCAGGAACAGCAGGGCCAGCGGCGCGGACACCAGCCCGAACCCGAAGCCGACGCAGACCGTGATCAGGCCCCACACCTCGAGCAGGGGGGCCAGCAGCTCGAACAGCACGAAATAGGGGTAGGCGACCATGCCGATGACGCCGTAGCGGGCACGCAGCAGCATCCGCCGGTGCCGCAGCAGCGTCTCGTACAGGCCCCGGTGCCAGCGTCTGCGCTGCCGGGCCAGGACGCGCCCGCTGTCGGGGACCTCGGTCCAGCAGACCGGCTCGGGGACGAACTCGATGCGGTAGGGGCGATGCCGGTCGCGCAGGTGCCGGTGCAGGCGCACGACGAGTTCGAAGTCCTCCCCGAGGGAGTCGGCGTTCATGCCGCCGACTCCCTCGGGGAGGACGTCACGGCGGTACAGGCCGAAGGCCCCGGAGATGATGAGCAGGCCGTGCAGACGGGCCCAGCCGGTGCGGCCCATGAGGAACGCCCGCAGGTACTCGACGACCTGGATGCGCGGGAGCCAGCCCTTGGGGACACGGGGTTCCGCGACCTGCCCGTGGCGTACGACGCTGTCGTTGACGGGACGGATGACGCCTCCGGCGGCGACGACGTGCAGCGGGTCGGCGACGAACGGCTGGGCGAGCGTCAGCAGGGCGTCCTCGTCCAGCAGCGAGTCGGCGTCCACCATGCACACCAGCGGGTGGGAGGCCAGATCGATGCCGAGGTTCAGGGAGTCGGCCTTTCCCGAGTTCTCGGTGCGCACGACGGTGAGGGGCACGGAGTGGGTGCTGACGTACACGGCACGGGCCGGTTCCCGCGAGGTGATCTCCTGGGGGCGCACGCGTTCCACCGGTACGAGTCCGAAGGCTTCGCGGAGCCGGTCGAAGGTGCCGTCGCGTGAACCGTCGTCGACCAGGACGACCTCGTGGCGCGGGTAGCGCAGGGCGAGCATGGCGCGCACGCTCTCGACGATGGTGGGCTCCTCGTTGTAGGCGGCGGTGACGATCGACACCGGTGGGGTGAGCGGGCTGGTGGCGAGGTCGTCCAGGCCGGTGAGCCGGCGGCGTCGAGCCAGACGGGGAATGGTGCGTCCGGCCACGACCAGCAGCACCAGGTACACGGTGTTCAGGGCGAGGAAGTAGCCGATCACCAGGTACTGGCTGAGGTGGACGAGGGTGACGACGACGTCCTTCACCGGTCGGAGCCTCCCCGGTCGTCGAACGCGGAGGAGAGGGCTTCACGGGCGTGCGCACCGGCGGCACCGGAACCGCGCGCCGCGTCGGTCAGCGCCCCCCTTCCCGGCCGGTCCAGGCGCAGCAGGGCGCGGGCCGCGGTGTGGGCCGGGCGGTAGGTGCCGTGCCGGAGGATCTGCTCCAGTGCGGGTACGGCGCTCTCGTCGCCGATCAGACCGAGCGCCTCAGCGGCGGCCGCCACCACCCGGCCGGAGGGGTCGGTGCGGACGGTCGCGGCCAGCGCGGGGACGGCCGCGGGTTCGCCGACCCGGCCCAGAGCCGCGGCGGCCGCCGCCCGCACCATCGCGGCGGGATCGTCCAGGGCCACCGACAGGGCCGGCAGCGCCCGGCGGTCCCTGATCAGGCCGAGCAGTTCCACGGCCAGGGCGCGGTGCTGCTCGTCGCCGCTTTCGGCCGCTGCTGCCAGAGCCTGGACGGAGGCCGGTCCGATGCGGACGAGCGCGTCGCCGACCAGGCCGGGGGCGACGGACCGGGGTGCGTCCAGGGTGGCCAGCAGCAGACCGGCGCTGACCGAGTCACCGAGTCGTCCCAGGGCGCGCACCGCCGTCTCGCGCACCGTGGCGCTGCGGTGCTCCAGCAGCCCGTGCAGGACGCGCCGCGCCTCGGGCCCGCGCACCGGGTCCGTCCGCAGACTGGGGCCGGTCAGGGCGAGCAGGGTCGCGGCCCGGGCCCGCCGCAGCGAACGGGGCCTGTCGGCGTGGGTCAGGGCCGTGTCGACGACGCCGCGCTGCACCAGGACGTCGGTGAGCGCCCGGTGCGCGCCTCCCTTGACGCGGCTCAGCAAGCGGGTGACGGCGGGCTCCACGGCCTGCCAGGAACGCCGGTCCAGTGCGGCCAGTGCCGCGCCGGCCGACGGGCTCTCACCGCCCGCTGTCTCCACGACGAGACGTCTGGCGGCCGTCGCCGCATCCCGGAGGGCGCGTTCCCGGCGGTTGCGCACCACCCGGGTGACGCCGAGCGCGAGCAGGCACAGGGCCGCCCAGGCCGCGGACACCAGCAGAACCGCCTGAGCCACCGTACGCATCGCTGTGCGCCCCCTTCACCGGTCACGCGTGCCAGCCTGGGGCGGCGCGTGGGCGCGGGCCAGAGAGCCTCGTGCGTTTGCCGCGGCGCGTCCCCCGCAGGGATGACCGGTCACCGCGCGGAAGACCGCGGTGACCGGCGTCCCACCCCGGTGGCAGGCGGTGGGTGCGTTGGCCGGCGTTGCGGGTGCCGGCAGGCCGGTGCAAGCTGCTGAGAGGACCGCACACGTGGGACTCGGGGGCAGGGATGGCCGAACGCGTGGACCCCGGCGACGACCCCGCCGAGCACCGCCGTCTCGCGGTGCTGGAGCGCTACGGCATCGTCGGGGCGCCCGCACCGCCGGACCTGGACGTGATCGTCCGGCTGACCGCGCGGGTGTGCGAGGCTCCGCAGGCCGCCGTGAACATCATCTCCGCCGACCGCCAGCACCAGATCGCCGCGGTCGGCATCGCCCCCACGGTGTGTTCGCGTTCGGACTCCATGTGCGCGGTGAGCATCAGCGCCCCCGGCCAGGTCCTGGTGCCGGACGCACGGCGGGATCCCCGGTTCGCCGCCAACCCCTGGGTGACCGCCCCCACGGGCGCCGTACGTTTCTACGCCGCCTCCCAACTGCACTCGCCCGAGGGCGAGACGCTGGGCACCCTGTGCGTGTTCGCCCAGGAGGTGCGGTCGCTGACCGAGCGGCAGCGCCGGGCGCTGGACGATCTGGCGTCCCTGGTCGTGGACGTCCTGGACCTGCACCGGCACCGGCAGTTGCTGCACCACGCGCTGCTGGCCGCCGACCAGGTCCGGGCCGAGCTGGAGCGCTCCAACTCGGCCCTGGAGCAGTTCGCCGGGCAGGTCGGCCACGACCTGAAGAACCCGCTGACCGGCATCACCGGTCACGCGGGCCTCCTCGCCGAGCTGCCGGGCGTGACCGAGGACGCGCAGGCGTCGGCCTTCGTCGGCCGTATCGAGGCGGCCACCTCCCGCATGAACCGCACCATCGAGGCCGCCCTGTCCCTGGCCCGCACCGGCGGACGGCTGGACCTCGCCGAGACCGACCTGCTGTGCGTGGCCCAGGAGGCCGTCGAGGACCTGCGCGAGGAGCTGACACGGGCGCGGGCACACGTGTGTCTCGGCATGCTGCCGGTCGTCCCCTGCGACGGCACGCAGATCCGCAGGCTCCTGCAGAACCTCGTGGCCAACGCGGTCAAGTTCCGCCGTCCCGACCGGCCCGCGCGCATCGAGGTGAGCTGCGACAACGACGCGGACGGCTGGAACCTCCGCGTCACCGACAACGGAGTGGGGATCCCGGCCGAGCAGCGCCGTCACGTGCTGGAACCCTTCGTGCGGCTGGACACCGGCGCACCCGGCTCCGGGATCGGGCTCGCCACCTGCCAGCGCATCGCGGTGGCACACCGCGGCACCCTCGCCGTCGACGCGGCGGCCGGCGGGGGCACGACGGTGACCTGTCACCTGCCCTACCCGCCCGGGACGCGGGACTGAGCGCTTTCCGGCGGCGCCGGTCAGGAACGCGAGCGGGCCAGGACGGCCTGGACCCGGCTGCCCACCTCGCGCGGACTGAACGGCTTGGCGATGTAGTCGTCCGCGCCGGCCGCGAACCCGGCCTCCACATCGCCCTCCTCGGACTGGGCGGTCAGCAGGATGACCGGAAGCGTGGCCGTCGCCGGGTTCTGCCGCAGCCGCCGGCACACCTCGACACCGGTCAGCCCCGGCATGCGCACGTCCAGCACGGCCAGGTCCAGGCTCCGGCTGCTCGCGATCCGCAAGGCCTCCGGGCCGTCCCGGGCGGCCAGCACCGTGTGGTGGGCGCTGCCCAGCTTGAAGGACACGACGTCCCGGACGTCCTCGTCGTCATCCGCCACCAGAATGGTCGCCACGGCACTCCCTGTCAGCGAACACTCGCGCGCGGATCGGCGTCCGCACGACCGTGGTCGCGGCCCGTCGCCCGGCCGCGCGCCGGGACCTTCCGAGTATCCCCCGGGGGTGCTGCGGCCGCCCGGCCGCAAAAGCCCCGCAGTGGACGGCTGCGGCGGCGCCGCGGGGGAGCGGAAAAGAGGTGCCGCCACAGCCGGCCTGAGGTGTGCGTGCCCACCGGGCGCCACCGCAGTCGTCAAACCACCCCCGCCGGTGAAACCTGAAACCCGCCCGGGCCCCAGGAGCCGCCGTGGCCGTCGCCGCGGGTGCGATCTTCATCCGCTCGGCCCATGGTGGTCCTGGACCTGCTGCGTCACGCCGCGCCCGGCACCGCTGTCAGGAGGCGTCATGATGGCCTTGGCACTGCTCACGCCCCTGGTGCTGCTGGGCGTGCTGTTCGCACTGGACGCCTTCGAGGGGTTCCTGTTCCCGCCGCCCGCGCCTCCCGACGCGCCGCCGCGGGAGACGACGGCCGCCCACCTGTACGCCGAGAGTGAGTGACCCGGTCCGTCACGCCTGCGCCAGGAGGGGATCGTAGGCGGTCGTGCGCCGGCGTCCGGCCATGAAGGACACGAAGTCGCCGACGAACGCGCTGCGGCTGTACGTACCGTCGGCGTCGGCGGTGTCCCGGTGGAACCCGGTGCGGAACAGCGCCCGGTACTCGTCGGCGTCGATGCGCTGGTCGCCGTCCCTGTCGGTGACGTCGAAGAGGACCTCGGCGACGCGGATCAGCGCCGGCCCGGCCAGGGAGGGGACGGCGTCGGCGTACTCACGGGCGCTGACCCGGCCGTCCCCGTCGGCGTCGAGGGCGGCCTGCAGCTCGCGCCACCAGTCCGCGTAGGCGTCGTAGAGCCGGGTCTCCTCGGGCTCGTCGAGGTCGAGGCGGCCGGACAGTTCCCGGGCCATGGCGGCCAGGTCGGGCCAGTCCAGGTATCCGTCGCCGGTCTGGTCGAGGACGTCCGCGAAGAACTCCTCCGCGCTCCGCTGCGCCGTGCCGGCCGCGGCGGGTTCCGGCTCCGGGTCCGCAGGCAGTGGGGTGATGAGGCGGATGAGGGCGCCGGCCCGCTTGATCCGGTCCCGCAGGGCGCTGATCGTCCGGGCACGGGGGTCGTCGCTGTCGGGCGAGAGCGTCAGCATCTCGGCGATGGTCTCGGCCTGGATCCAGCCCTCGGGCAGGAACCGGGCCAGACCGGCCGCGAGATAGGTGCCCTGCATCAGGGTCTGGACGCCCGCGATCTCCGGCAGGCCGGCCCGCCGCCGGAAGGGCTCCGGGAGGGACGCCACGGTGATCGCCCCGATGACCGGGCCGGCCACGGCCCGGCCGGTCGCCCACAGTGCGGGGAAGCCGTTGAGCACCGGAGGGGCGGGGAGGTGGTCGAACAGCTTGTAGAGGATGATCCGCATGGCCTCGGTGTTCTCCAGCTCCTCCGCGACCACCCGGTCGTAGTAGGGCCAGAACTCGTCGAGCGTGGAGGGCAGGTGGGAGGCGTCGCCCTCCATCGCGGCCAGGAAGGCCTGGAACTCGGCGTACAGCTGCTCCATGGTCTTCTGCTCCAGCGGCTGTCCGCTGAGGCGGCACATCGTGACGGCGCTCTCGAACATGGTCGCCACCACCCAGGCCCGCACGGCCGGGTCCATCGCGTCGTAGGGCCGCTCCCGCGCGTCGGTGCCGCGCAGCCGGGCGTGCATGCGGTTGAGCCGGGTCGCCTCCCGCTGCCGTACGTGCTCGTCGGCTCCGAACATCCGCCGCAGGCTCATGAACGTGTTGCCCAGTCGCCGCCACGGGTGGACGACGAACGTGGAGTTCTCGATCAGGGCGGCGCCGATCTGCGGGTGGGCCGCCTCGAGCACGGTCGCGCGGATCATGGCCAGTGCCCAGCGCGGGTCGTTGAAGAGCGTGTGGAACTGCGAACCCGGACCGAACAGGGGCTCTTCCGCCGTGTCGTGGGCCCCGGCCCCGTCATGTTCCGTACCGCCCCCGGCGGTGGAGGAGCGGGGGGTGTCTGCTGTCGTCACGATCGGGTCTCTCCGTTCTGGTTCGGCAGTACGCCGCCGAAGCGGCGGTCGCGCTGCCGGTAGGCGTGCAGGCAGTCGAGGAAGTCGGGTGCGCGGAAGTCGGGCCACAGCACCGGCGGGAAGACCCACTCGGCGTAAGCGACCTGCCAGAGCATGAAGTTGGAGATGCGCTGTTCGCCGGAGGTGCGGATGACCAGGTCGACGTCCGGGGTGTCGGGGAAGGGCAGGTGGTCGGCGAAGCTCCGCTCGGTGACCGCCTCGGCCGGCACCCCGTTGCGGATCAGCGACCGTGCCGCCTCGACGATGTCCCGGCGGCCGCCGTGGTCGAAGGCGACGGTCAGGGTCATCTGCCGGTTCTCGGCGGTCAGCGTCGTCAGATCGCGGATGTCGCGCGCCAGTTCGGCAGGGATGCGGGGATCGGTCATGCCGAGGAAGCGGCAGCGGATGCCGCGGGCGTGCAGCAGCGGGGCGTGCTTGCGCACCACGCGGCGGACCAGGTGCATGAGGAAGTCGACCTCGGCGTCGGGCCGTCGCCAGTTCTCCGTGGAGAACGCGTACAGGCTCAGCCAGCCGACACCCGCCGCCCGCGCCGCCTCGATGACGTCGATCACCGTCGTCTCCGCGGCCCGGTGACCCGAGGTCCGGGGGAGGGAACGCCGCGCCGCCCAGCGGCCGTTCCCGTCCATCACGCACGCCACGTGGCGTGGCACCGGTCGTGGCTCGGGCGCGGTCCCGCCGCCGTGCGGCGCGGCACGGGGAGGCGTGAGCACATCACTCGTCAACCGCTCTGCTGTCACGCCTGCCCCCCTCAGCACCCCGGCCGGCGCACCCCCGCGGGGAGGCGGCGCCCGACGGGCCCCCGCCGTCTTTCGATCACCAACGGCAGGTTGACAGCGATGAGGTGTCCGGGGTCGGCATACGTACGGGAATCACCCTTGGTACTGGTGTCCGATTCGAGGGGTCGTGGCGGCCGGTCGCGGCGCCGCGCACCCGTGCGGCCGGGCCCGGACGCGCCGGGCCGCGGCCGAAGCGGGCGCCCGGACCGGGGCGCCCGCTTAGGCCCGCTGCCGGTGGTCAGGCGGCGGCCTCGGCCTCCGTCACCGTCGCCGTGCGGGACGGCTCGGCGACGACCCGGCGGCGGCGCGTCGGGAGGCCCAAGGTCGGATGGGCGACGCCCCAGGCCGCGCCCTTGCAGACGAGCTCCTTGTAGGCCGCGGCGAGCCGGCCGGTGAGCGCCGAGCGGACCGCGCGGTCGTCGGCGGTGACGTACTGGATCAGCCCCTGCCTGCGGCCCAGCGAGATGCACTGGTTGACGTAGCGCAGGGGAATCGCGGGGAGCTTGCCGCCCGTCAGACGGGCCGCGATGGCGTCGGCGGCCTGCCAGGCGGTGGGGACGCCCGAGGCGCAGGACATCCGCAGCGGCTTGCCGCCCGGGCCCGCCACCAGGGCGGCGTCACCGATGGCGTAGACGTCCGGGTGGGACACCGAGCGCATCGTCGCGTCGACGACGATCTGGCCGGTCTCGCCGACGCGCAGGGTGGTGGCCTGCGCGATCGGGTGGACGGCGAAGCCGGTGGTCCAGACGGTGACCGCGGCGGGGACGGCCGTGCCGCCGGCGGTGACGACGCGGTCGGCCTCGACCGCGGTGACCTCCGCGTTCTCGTGGACGGTGATGCCGAGCCCGTCGAACACCTTCCGCAGGTGCCGGCGGCCCTTGTCGGACAGCCAGTCGCCGAGGGCGCCGCGGGCGGCGAGGGCGACGTCCAGGTCCGGGCGGGCCTCGGCGATCTCGGTCGCGGCCTCCACGCCGGTCAGGCCGCCGCCCACCACGACCACGGGCCGCCCCGCGTCCAGCCCGGCCAGACGTTCGCGCAGCCGCAGCGCGCCGGGGCGGCTCGCGATCTCGTGAGCGTGCTCCGCGGCGCCGGGAACACCCTGGTCGTTCCAGCCGCTGCCCAGGGCGTAGACGAGGGTGTCGTACTCCAGTTCCTCGGCGCCACCGCCGGTGGTCACCGTGACCCTCCTGGCGTCGACGTCGATGCCGGTCACCCGCGCGAGCTTCAGCGTCACGCCGGTGTCCGCGAACATCTCGCCGAGGGGCCGGGGTGCGAGCTCCCGGCCGACGGCGAGCTGGTGCATCCGGACGCGTTCGACGAAGTCGGGCTCGGCGTTGACCAGCGTGACGGCGACGTCGTCGCGGTGCAGCCGCTTGGCGATGCGCCCGGCGGCGGACGCTCCGGTGTATCCGGCTCCGAGAACGATGATGCGGTGCTGCATGGCCTGCTCCTGTCGTCAGCGGGTTCGCCTCTTGAACCGAGCGGCGTCCTGCTTCCTGACAGGCGGGCTGTGTGATGCGCGTCACATTGCAGGTGGGGGCGTCAGAAGACCCGGAGCAAGGGCTCCCCGTGCTCGCCGGCGGCCCACCGCCGCGTCGCGCGCTCCAGCTTGTCGGGGTTGACCTGGCTGCGGAACGCGGCGATGCCGTCGGCGCCGATCTCCAGGCACATGACGCCGACGACCCGGCCGTCGACCACCACCACCAGGGCGGGACCCCCGTTGGCGGTCGCGGCGTAGATGTCCGGGGAGCCGCCCACCAGGTCCCGCTTGGCCTTGCTCGGCTTGAACAGGCCCCGCATGAACGTGGCGACCGCGCGGGCACCCTCGAACGCCCGGGCCCGGGCCGGGACCTTCCCGCCGCCGTCACCGACGGCGACCGCGTCCTGGGTGAGGAGCCGGACGAGCGGCTCGGTGCGCCCGCTGGTGGCGGCCGCCAGGAACTCGTCGATGATCTTCCGTGCCGCTGCCTCGTCGACCTCGGAACGGGTCTTGCCGGCCGCGACGTGCTTCTTCGCGCGGTGGTGGATCTGCTGGCTGGCGGACTCGCTGATGTCGAGGATCTCGGCGATCTCCCGGTGCGCGTAGGCGAAGGCCTCCCGCAGCACGTACACCGCGCGTTCACTGGGGGACAGCCGCTCCAGCAGGACCAGGACGGCGTACGACACCGATTCGCGCTGCTCGGCCGTGTCCGCCGGGCCGAGCATCGGGTCCCCCGCGAGCAGCGGCTCGGGCAGCCACTGGCCGACGTAGGTCTCACGCCGGGCCCGGGCCGAGGTGAGCTGGTTGAGGCACAGGTTGGTCAGCACCTTGGTCAGCCAGGCCTCGGGAACCTCGATGCGGTCGACGTCGGCCGCCTGCCAGCGCAGGAACGTCTCCTGCACGGCGTCCTCGGCCTCGCTCGCCGAGCCGAGGAGACGGTAGGCGAGGGCCTCCAGGCGGGGCCTGGAGGCCTCGAAACGCTCCACGTCGCGCACGGTCAGCACCATGGCCCGGATCCTAACGGCACCGCTCGCGGCCCGCCGCGGGCCCTCGGCCGGCGGCCGGCGCCGGACGCGGGTGCGAAGCGCCGCGTGCCTCACGTCGTCGACCACCGTCCCGCTGGGGTACGGCACCCCGCGCAGCCTGGTCCCGAGCCCTCCCGCCGGGCGCGCGAAGCAGGCGGGTGAAGCCTGAGCCACCGTCAGCTTCCCGGGGCATGCATGAGGATCGCCGCCGTGTCCGGCCTGGCCGGCGGCATCGATGCGCTGGAGGCGAGAGTGATGAACGAACGAGCCGGGGGGACGGGCCCCGACACCGTCAGCGTCCCGGTCCTCATCGTGGGCGGCTCCCTGGTCGGCCTGTCGACGTCCTTGTTCCTGGGACGGCTGGGTGTGCCGCACGTCCTGGTGGAGCGTCACGCGGGCACCTCGATCCATCCCCGGGGCCGCGGCAACAACGTCCGCACGATGGAACTGTTCCGGGTGGCGGGCGTCGAGCAGGCGATCCGGGACGCGGCCGCCACCCTGGCCGTCAACCACGGCATCCTCCAGACGCCCACGCTGGTCGGCGACGCCGGCGAGTGGCTGTTCCGGGACATCGACCCGGGCGGCGGTCTGGCCCGCTTCAGCCCCAGCGGCTGGTGCCTGTGCAGCCAGAACGACCTGGAACCCGTCCTGTTCGACCACGCCCGCGCGCACGGCGGCGACCTGCGCTTCTCCACCGAGCTGATGTCGTTCGAGAGCGACTCCACCGGGGTGACCGCCCTGGTCAAGAACCGTGAGACGGGCGAGCACACCACCATCCGCGCGGACTACCTCGTCGCCGCGGACGGCCCGCGCAGCCCCGTGCGCGAGCAGCTCGGGATCACCCAGAGCGGACCCGGCGACCTGTTCCACAACGTCAGCCTCACCTTCCGCTCCCGCCGCCTCGCCGACGTCGTGGGCGACCGTCACTTCATCGTCTGCTACCTGACGAACCCCGAAGCCGACGGCGCCCTGCTGCCGGTGGACAACCGCGAGAACTGGGTCTTCCACGCCCCCTGGCACCCCGAGCAGGGCCAGAGTCTCGACGAGTTCACCGACGAGATGTGCACCGCACACATCCGCCGCGCGGTCGGGGTCGACGACCTCGACGTGGAGATCACCGGCAAGGCGCCCTGGCACGCCGCCCAGCGGGTCGCCCGCAGCTACCGGTCGGGCCGGGTCTTCCTGGCCGGTGACTCGGCCCACGAGATGTCCCCGACCGGTGCCTTCGGCTCCAACACCGGCATCCAGGACGCGCACAACCTGGCCTGGAAGCTGGCCGCGGTGCTCGACGGCTGGGCCGGGGAGGAACTGCTGGACACCTACGACGCCGAGCGCCGGCCCGTCGCCGAGGCCACCAGCGCCCGGGCCGCCGCCCGGTCGGCCGAGCACAGCCACCCCGGTTTCGCCCCGCCCCCCGGAGCGGGCGGCGCGGGCCCGCAGCGGGGCATCCTGAACGTCGCCCTCGGTTACCGCTACACACAGGGCGCCGTCGTCGGAGCCGACCCCGAGGCCCCGGTGGTGCCCGAGGGCCTCGACCTGACCGGCGCGGCCGGTACCAGGGCACCGCACCTGTGGGTGCGCCGCGGGAGCGACCGGATCTCCACCCTCGACCTCTACGAGCGGGCCCCGGTGCTGCTCAGCGACGCCGACGAGCCGAACGGGTGGCACGACGCCGCCGTCCGCCTCGCCGACGAGCTGTCCCTGCCACTCAAGTCCTACCGGGTGGGCGGCGGAACCCGGGCCGAGCTGGTCCCGGAGGACTCCGCCGACTTCACGGAGCGCCACGGCACCGCGCCCGGCGGTGCCGTGCTCGTCCGGCCCGACGGTTTCGTGGCCTGGCGGTCCCGGGGAGCGGAGGCGGACGCCGAGGCGGTGCTGCGGGACGTCCTGCGAACCGCGCTGGCCGTGCACTGAGACCCGTCCTCGTCGTGGCCCGGCGGCCGACCGCCGGGCCACGACGACGTCCGTCGGGGGCACCCCGACCTCCCCGGGCGCGTGTAGCGAGCAACCATCCGCGCCCGGCCCGGGCCGTCACCTGTGCGGGGGAGCACGGGCGGCGCACCCGCGAGAACACGGTTCGGCAGGCCCGCCCCGGCATATGCCCCCCGGCCGCCCCCGCCGCATCACTCCTGCACTACACCCGAGTCGCGCGATGCGTGGAATCGGCCACAGGATCGAGGAACGCCGACGTCGCCCCACTGCGACCGGCGCCCACTTTTCCCTCCGCGAAGGAGCTGTGCGCAGGATGACCACCACGTCCGAACGGGCCGCAGGTTCACGGGTGCGGCAGGCGTCGCACCATGTCTCCCAGTCCGTGTTCGACGGCTCCCGGCTGCGAGTCGTCCTCCTGGTCGACGTCAACGACGGCGCGCAGCAGGAGTTCCTCGAAGCCTACGAGCAGTTGTGCAACCAGGTCGCGTCCGTCCCCGGGCACGTCAGCGACCAGTTGTGCCAGTCGATCGAGAACCCCTCGCAGTGGCTCATCACCAGCGAGTGGGAGAGCGCCCCGCCCTTCCTCGCGTGGGTCAACAGCGAGGAGCACGTGCAGATGGTGCGGCCGCTGCACAACTGCGTGCGCGACACCCGTTCGCTGCGTTTCCACGTCGTCCGCGAGACCGGCGGCCCGGCGGACGGCCCCGACGCGGCGGAGCGCCGGCTGCAGGCGGCCCCCCGGATCGGTGACGGTGTCATCCGGCACGCGCTGACCTTCACGGTCAAGCCGGGCAATGAGGACGTCGTCGCCAAGATCCTCGCCGAGTACGCCTCGCCCGAGCCGAAGGTCGACGACTCCACCCGGCTGTGCCGCACCTCGCTGTTCATGCACGGCAACCGGGTCGTGCGGGCCGTCGAGGTGCGCGGCGACCTGCTGGCGGCACTGCGCCACGTCGCCCGCCAGCCCGAGGTGCGGGCCGTCGAGGAGGCCATCAACCCGTACC
This sequence comes from Streptomyces sp. AHA2, assembly GCF_036857595.1. NCBI lineage: Bacteria > Bacillati > Actinomycetota > Actinomycetes > Kitasatosporales > Streptomycetaceae > Streptomyces > Streptomyces sp. AHA2. Next base: position 72,604 of record NZ_JAUQWJ010000005.1, on the reverse strand, counting down.
TGGAGCAGGACCGGGACCTCAACGACCCCGAGTCCGCCCGGGTCTTCTTCACCCGCGCCGCGCTGCCGGCCGTCCACCACGTGAGTGCCGGGGACCAGGATGAGCGGGCCGAGCGGCACGCCCTGTACTACCCGGCCCGCCCGGAGTGCGGCATGCGGCTGGCCGAACTCCTGGCCCGCCAGGACGAGGCGGCGGCGGACGACCCGCGCAGCCCGGTCCTGCGCAGCACGATCTTCCAGCGCGACGACGTCGTCGTGCGGCTGGTCGACGTGCGCGGTGCGCTGGAGGACGCAGACCCCGCCCGCATCCTCGGCCTGTCCGACCCGGCCCGGACGGCCGAGCTGACGACGCTCCTCGACGACGCCGCAGGCGCGGCGGCGTCCACGGACGCCGACCCGGCCCGCCTGCTGGAACTGGCGCGCATGGAGTTCGTCACCGACCGCCGGGCGCCCGACGCCTGACCGCCAACCCGGGAGAGGCGATGCCCGCCTCTCCCACGCCGGTGCAGCACATCAACGGAGGAACGCGTGATCACATCCCGTCACAAGATCGTGAGCCTGAACGACGTCGAGCCCAACCGCCGGCGAGGTGGTGACCTGCGCGCCATGCTCACCCCGGCGGCGGTGGGCGCCACCAGCGGATTCATGGGCGTGGCCCTCATCGAGCCCGGTGACCGCATCGGTGAGCACTACCACCCGTACTCGGAGGAGTTCGTGTACGTGGTGTGCGGGCAGCTGGAGGTCGACCTCGACGGAGAGCCGCACCCGCTCCTGCCCGAACAGGGGCTGTTGATCCCGATCAACGTGCGCCACCGCTTCCGCAACGTCGGCAACGTGGAGGCGCGGCTGGTGTTCCACCTCGGTCCCCTCGCCCCGAGCCCGCCGCTGGGCCACGTGGACACCGAGGAGACCGACGCCGGGTCCGCGGTGGTGGGGGCGGAGGCGGCCGGACGAGACCAGGTCCCGTCATGACCCGACGTGTGGCGGTCACCGGTATAGGCATCGTCGCGCCCGGCGGCATCGGGGTACCCGCCTTCTGGGATCTGCTGTCGGCCGGGCGCACGGCGACACGTGGCATCACGTTCTTCGACCCGGCGGGCCTGCGCTCGCGGATCGCCGCCGAGTGCGACTTCGACCCCGCCGCCCACGGACTGGACGCGCGCGAGGTAGAACGCTCCGACCGCTACATCCAGTTCGCCCTCGTGGCGGCGGACGAAGCGGTACGGGACGCCGGTCTCGACGCCGGTGCCGAGAACCCGTGGCGCGTCGGCGTCTCGCTGGGCACGGCGGTCGGCGGCACCACCCGGCTGGAGAACGACTACGTCCTGGTCAGCCACGGCGGCGAACGCTGGGACGTGGACCACCGCAAGGCGGGCGCCGACCTGCACCGCGCGTTCTCGCCCAGCACCCTGGCCTCGACGGTCGCGGAGCGGTTCGGGGCGCGCGGGCCGGTGCAGACCGTCTCCACGGGCTGCACCTCCGGGCTGGACGCGGTGGGCTACGCCTTCCACACCGTCGAGGAAGGCCGGGCCGACGTCTGCATCGCGGGTGCCTCGGACTCGCCGATCTCCCCGATCACCATGGCCTGCTTCGACGCCATCAAGGCCACCTCCCCCAACAACGACGACCCGGCCCACGCCTCGCGTCCCTTCGACGCCGACCGGGACGGATTCGTCATGGGCGAGGGCGGCGCCGTCCTGGTCCTGGAGGAGCTGGAGCACGCCCGGGCCCGCGGCGCCCACGTGTACTGCGAGCTCGGCGGCTACGCCACGTTCGGCAACGCCTACCACATGACCGGCCTGACCAGCGAGGGCGTGGAGATGGCCCGCGCGATCGAGGACGCCCTCGACCACGCGCGGCTCGACCCCACCGCCGTCGACTACGTCAACGCGCACGGCTCGGGCACCAAGCAGAACGACCGCCACGAGACCGCCGCGGTGAAACGGGTGCTGGGCGCGCACGCCTACGAGACCCCGATGAGTTCCATCAAGTCGATGGTGGGCCACTCCCTGGGCGCCATCGGGGCGATCGAACTCGTCGCCTGCGTGCTGGCCCTGGCCCACCAGGTGGTCCCGCCGACCGCGAACTACGAGACGCCCGACCCCGAGTGCGACCTGGACTACGTCCCGCGCGTCGCCCGCGAGCGCAGGCTCGACAGCGTGCTCTCGGTGGGCAGCGGGTTCGGCGGCTTCCAGTCCGCGGTGGTCATGAGCCGGCCGAGGGAGAGGACACGATGAACGCACCCCGCCCACGGCGCGCGGCCGTCACGGGAGTCGGTGTGATCGCGCCCAACGGATCCAGTACCGAGACCTTCTGGAAGTCCACCCGGGAGGGCATCAGCGTCCTGGACCGCGTCACCCGGGAGGGCTGCGAGCACCTGCCGCTGCGGGTGGCGGGCCAGGTGCGCGACTTCGACCCCTCGGCGGCGATCGAGGAGCGCTTCCTCGTCCAGACCGACCGGTTCACGCACTTCGCGATGGGCGCGGCCGACCTCGCCCTGGACGACGCCCGCCTGCCCCGCTCGGAGACCGACAACGCCCCCTTCTCCGTCGGGGTGGTCACCGCGGCCGGTTCCGGCGGCGGCGAGTTCGGCCAGCGCGAACTGCAGCAACTGTGGGGCAAGGGCAGCCGCTACGTAGGCCCCTACCAGTCCATCGCCTGGTTCTACGCCGCCAGCACCGGCCAGATCTCCATCCGCCGCGGTTTCAAGGGCCCCTGCTCGGTGGTGGCCGCCGACGAGGCCGGCGGCCTGGACGCCCTCGCCCACGCGGCACGGGCGGTGCGCCGCGGTACCGACGTGATCGTGGCCGGATCGACCGAGGCACCGATCGCGCCCTACTCGGTGGTCTGCCAGCTCGGTTACGAAGAGCTGAGCACGGCCGACGACCCGGCCCGTGCCTACCGCCCGTTCACCTCCTCGGCCTGCGGGTTCGTCCCCGCGGAAGGCGGCGCCATGGTCGTCGTCGAGGCGGAGGAGATGGCCCTGGCGCGGGGTGCCCGGGTGCGGGCCCACCTGGCCGGTCACGCGGCCACCTTCACCGGCGCCTCCCGCTGGGAGGAGTCCGCGGAGGGACTCGCCCAGGCCGTGCGCGGCGCCCTGGCCGAGGCCGAGTGCGCGCCCGAGGAGATCGACGTGGTCTTCGCGGACGCCCTCGGCGTACCGTCGGCCGACCGCGCCGAGGCCCTCGCCCTCGCGGACGCCCTGGGGGCCCACGGCACCCGGGTGCCCGTCACCGCGCCCAAGACCGGTATCGGCCGGGGCTACTGCGCGGGACCGCTGATGGACGTCGCGGCAGCGGTGCTCTCCATGGAGCACGGGGTGATCCCGCCGACGCCGAACGTCTTCGACATCTGCCACGACCTCGACCTCGTGACCGGCCGGGCCCGTACCGCCGAGGTGCGCACGGCCCTGGTCCTCAGCCGTGGGCTCATGGGGTCGAACTCGGCGCTGGTGCTGCGGCACGGCGCCACCGGTGCCTCGTCCTGAGGCGCCGCGGAACCGGAGAGGAAGGAAACGCCATGAGTGACCGCATCACCGTGGAAGAGCTGTCCGAACTGATGAAGAAGTGCGCCGGCGCCACCGTCAGCCCGGCCGAACTGCGCGAGGAAGGGGCGCTGTTCGAGTCCATGGGCGTCGACTCGCTGGGCCTGCTGGGCATCGTGGGCGAACTGGAGAACCGGTACGGCACCCCGATGCCGACCGACGCCGAGCGCTCCAAGTCGCCCCGGCAGTTCCTCGACCTGGTCAACGGCGCCCTCATGGCGGGAGCGTGACATGGCCGGGCACACGCGGAACGAGATCACGATCGCCGCACCCGTGGACCTGGTGTGGGAGGTGACCAACGACCTGGAGAACTGGCCGCAGTTGTTCAGCGAGTACGCCTCCGTCGAGATCCTGGCCCGGGAGGGCCGCAGGACGACCTTCCGGCTCACCATGCACCCCGACGACAACGGCACCGTGTGGAGCTGGGTGTCCGAACGGGAGCCGAACCGCGACACCCTCACGGTCGACGCCCGCCGGGTCGAGACGGGTCCCTTCGCCCACATGGACATCCACTGGCAGTACGAGGAAGTACCGGGCGGCACCCGGATGGTGTGGACGCAGGACTTCGCGATGAAGCCGGACGCACCGGTCGACGACGCCTGGATGACGGACAACATCAACCGCAACTCCAAGGTGCAGATGGGCCTGATCCGCGACCGCATCGAGAAGATCGCCGCGGAGCGCGGCGAGAGTCCCGGTCTGACCCGTTGAGCCGGACGGAGAACACCGCCATGCACCAAGCCCTGATCGTCGCCCGGATGGCCCCGGGATCGGCGCCCGACATCGCCAAGGTGTTCGAGGAGTCCGACCGCGGGGAGCTGCCGCACCTCGTCGGCGTGACCCGGCGCAGCCTCTTCCAGTTCGGCGATGTGTACATGCACCTGATCGAGTCCGACCGCGAGCCCGGGCAGGCCATCGCCCAGGTCGCCGGGCACCCCGAGTTCCGCGACATCAGCGAACGGCTGGCCGCCTACGTCAGCGCGTACGACCCGGCGACCTGGCGTTCCCCGAAGGACGCCATGGCGCAGCGCTTCTACCTCTGGGAGCGCGAGCCGGCGGGCTGAGACGCCGCCGGCCCTCACCGGTCGCCGGGTCCACGACGTGGTGGACCCGGCGACCGGTGTCTGCGGGTGCCGAAGGCGCCCCGGGATCACCGGGCGCCCTGCGCCGTGCGATCGGGTCAGCCGGGGATGTGGCAGTCGAACGCGTGCAGATACGGGTTGACCGGGCTGATGTCGTCGATCACCAGTCCCGCTCGGGTCAGCCGGTCCACCATGCTTTCGGTGGTGTGCTTGGCCCCGCCCACGTTGAGGAGCAGCAGCAGGTCCATCGCGGTGCTGAACCGCATCGAGGGCGTGTCGTCGACGAGGTTCTCGATGACCACCACACGCGTCCCCGCGCCACCGGCCTCGCGGACGTTGCGCAGGGTGCGCGCGGTGCTCTCGTCGTCCCATTCCAGGACGTTCTTGATGACGTAGACGTCGGCCTTCACCGGGACGGCCGAACGGACGTCACCCGGCACCACGCGCGCCCGGTCCGCGAGGTCCCCGCCCGGCAGGAGCCGCGGCACCGCGTTCTCCACCACCCGGGGGAGGTCGAGCAGTGTGCCCTCCAGGGTCGGGTACTTGTCCAGCAGGCTCGCCACCACGTGCCCCTGGCCGCCGCCGATGTCGGCGACCGACGCGCACCCCGTGAGGTCGAGGAACCGGGCGACGTCCTGCGCCGACTGCACGCTGGAGGTCGTCATGGCGCGGTTGAAGACGTCGGCGGACTCCGGGGCGTCCTCGTTGAGGTAGGGGAAGAACTCCTTGCCGTACAGGTCCTTGACCACGCTGCGGCCGGTGCGCACCGCCTCGTCCAGCTTCGGCCAGACGTCCCAGGTCCACGGTTCGGTGCACCACAGGGCGATGGCCCGCAGGCTCTCGGGATCGTCCTCGCGCAGCAGCCGGGAGACGTCGGTGTGCGCGAACGTGCCGTCGGGGCGCTCGCTGAAGACGCCGTAACAGGACAGCGCGCGCAGGAGCCGCCGCAGCGGGGCGGGTTCCGTCTTCACCGACGCCGCGATGTCCTCCACGGCCATCGGTGTGTCACCGAGGGCGTCGGCCACGCCCAGCCGGGCGGCCGCGCGCAGGGCGGCGGCACAGGCCGCCCCGAATACGAGCTCCCGCAGCCGCATGGACGGCGGAGGAGCGGGCTGAGTGGTCGTCATGTGCCGCCTTCCTGGTCGATTCACGTGAAGCACGAGGGTCGTCGGACGTGCGTGGGGCCGGCGGGGACGGGTGCGGATCGACGGCGAACCGTCAGCACAGACCGGCGGGTTGCGAGGAGACGCAGGAGTTGCCCTGGAACGTGTTGCCCACGCCCGGGTCCGTGTTGACCAGGTCCGCAGGGGCGTTGCCGCTCAGCAGGTTGTCGCTGATCCGGTTCCGCTCGCTGGTCGTGCCCACGAAGCTCTTGAACACGACGATGCCGCCCGACAGCGGGGACCGGCCGGCGTTGTCCCTGATCACGTTGTGGGTGATCACGTTGTCGTCGGTGCCCGTCAGGACGATGCCGGAGCCCTGCAGGGCGTCGAGCCGCGCGGTCTTCGGGCAGGACTTGTTGTTGCGCTCGATCCGGTTCTCGCGCACGGTCACCCGGCCGGCCTTGGGCTTGTTCTCGTCCCCGACGACGAACACCCCCGCGCAGTTGCCCGTGAGGTGGTTGCCGGCGACGGTCAGGTCGCGCAGCCGCCGCACGGTGACGCCGATCCGGTTGCCCTCCAGCCGGTTGCGCTCCACCACCGTGCCCCCGGCGTCCGAGGCGCCTTCCTCCTCCGTCACCGTGTTGGCGAGGAACAGGCCCGCGTCACCGTTGTCCCGGGCGGTGTTGCCGCGGAACACCCCGCGCGGCGAGCGCTCGGTGGCGATGCCCCACACCCCGTTCCCGACCGCGGTGACGTTCCGCACGGTCAGTGCCTCGGCGGAGTGGGCGTAGACGCCGGTCTTGCGGAAGCCGGTGACCGTCAGGGAGGCGATGGTGACGCCCTCGACGCTGCCGGCCTTCGTGCCCGTGACGCAGATGCCGTTGCCGGCGGCGGCACACGTTCCGGAGGAGGCCGAGGAGACCGAGGAGGCTTCGGCGGCGCCGGAGGCGCCCGTGGCCGCCGCCGGCCGGAGCACGGTGCCGCGGCCCATGCCGCGCAGGGTGATCCCCGGCGTGGTCACGTCGACGCTGCCGTGGTGGACGCCGTGTGCCAGCAGCACGATGTCACCGGGCCCGGCGGCGTCGACCGCCTGCTGGATCGAGTCGCCCGGCTTCACCAGACGGACCGTGTGGGCGGCGGCGGTCGACGGGGCGGCACCCAGGCTCGTCCCGAGCAGCGCGGCCGTGCACGCCAGATACGCGATATGGCATTTGTTCATATCGCGCAGGTTATGTTCACCGAGGCCCGGAACCGGTGCGATGGGCCATCCGGTGGCGTGGCACCGGGCGCCTCGGCCGTCCGCGCGGACCGGAAGCGCAGTCGGGCACTCCGACGTCCTACGCCGTGCGGCCGTCCGGGGCGCGTGCCTCCGCGGGAGCGTTCCGCAGCCACGTGTAGGGGACCGGCTGGACGGCGTTCCAGCTCTCGGCGAGCGCCGGATCGACCGGTACGAAGCCGGCGCCGAGATAGCACCGGAGCGCCCGGTCGTTGTCCGGGTGGACCCGCATGAAGACGTCGTCGAAACCGGCCTCGACGGCCCGGGCGAGGAGAGCCGTCACCAGCTCGCGCCCCAGCCCCTCGCCCCGGACCCGGGGATCCACGATGAGCCGTGCCAGCTCGACCTCGTCCTCCTCCTCGTCGAACCACAACTCCCCGTACGCGAGCGGTTCGTCGCCCTCGACCAGGAGGTGGGCCCGTACGTCGTCGTCCTCGTGCCATGCGCGGACCGTGCGCTCGGACAGGGGGAACGCGTGCCGCCCGCACCACATGAGGACCTCCTCCGCGGACGTCGGCCATCCGGCGACCGTGGACGCGTGCGGAGGGGCGAAAGGACGAAGTTCCATGATCACCTGCCGTCTGGGCGCTGCCGGGGCGGCGACAGTACGCCGGACGGCCCTGCGGGCTCCACCGGATTCGGGTCTCACGGCCCGGCGGGGACGGCGTCGCGCACGGCTCGGTGCACGGCACGGGCCAGGCGTGCGCCCCACAGCGAGCGGGGACCGGCGAAGGCGTGGACCTCGTCCCCGGCCAGCGGGGAGCGGGCGGCGACGCACACGGCGTCCGTCGGGGTCCCGGAGCAGTCGTAGCCCGCGTCGAGCAGTGCCTGCACCTTGGCCTCGGTGGCCGTGGCCACGGCGTTGACCAGGGCGGCGTCGGACAGGGCGGCGGGAAGCGCCGCGACGATGTTGATCGTGCCCGGTCGCGTGTCCCCGTCACGGCCCGCCACCGGGGACGCCGCCCAGCCGCGCACCCCCAGCCCCGCGGTGGCGACCGCCTCCACGCCACCGTCACGGCCGTGGCCGTAGGCCCGGACGTCGGCCGCCGTCATCAGCCCGACACCCGGCCCGCGGGTCCCGGCGGCACGGGCGAGTTCCGCGAGGTGCCGGTCCGGGTCGGTGCGCCGGTATCCGTGCGCCACCTGTGCGTTGAGGACGAAGGACCGCGTCCCGACGCCCCCGCCGAGGACGGCGCTGCTGACCATCCGCCAGCCGTCACCCGCCCGCCACAGCAGACCGTGCAGCCGCTCGCCGTCCTCGACGCGGCTGAGCTGCTCCACCGTCAGCAGATCGGTGGCGGGGCGGGGCAGCGGGATCGCGGCGGTCACGGACGGGCACTCCTTGCGGGACGGCTACCGGCCGATCGTATGCGGTGCCCGCCCGGTGCCGGTCGGCTGGACCTGTCGGCCCGGAAGTCCGGCAGGCCCTCAGGACACCCCGGCCCGCAGGCCGATCCGGGTCACGTAGCGCTCAAGGTCTCCGGGATCGACGGTGGCCAGACCGATGTGGTTGTCCGGGCGGATGAGGAACAGTCCGGTGCCCAGTGCCTCGGCGAGCGGGCCGCCGGTCACCTGGTGCGTGCGGACGCGCCACGCAGTGGCAGGAGGCGTGCAGTCCACCGCCAGCAGGGTGAACTCCGGGCCCCTGAGGAGGTCGAAGAGACCGTCGTGGGGGCCGTCGGTGGTGACGCACGGGAGGTCGGGCGCACGATCGCCGGCCCGGACATCGGCCGGGGAACGGCCCGTACGCGTGTCGGTCGACAGGTCGCTGTCGCGGTAGTGCACCGACAGCAGGTGGCAGACCCGCCCCCGGTAGCGGGCCTGTTCACCGGCGTCCCGCGTCTCACGGCCCGCCCGGTACAGGCGCGTGCTGAGATCCAGTACGTCGGCTGCCGCCGCCCGGCGCTCGGCCTCGTAGCTGTCCAGCAGCGCGTCCGGGGCGCGGGCACCGACGACCAGGGCGAGCTTCCACCCGAGGTTGTAGGCGTCCTGCACGCCGATGTTCAGTCCCTGGCCACCTCCGGGCGGGTGCAGATGAGCGGCGTCCCCGGCCAGGAGGACGCGCCCCTGCCGGAAGCGTTCGGCCAGCGCGGTACGGGGCCGGTAGAACGAGTACCACCCCACCTGCGTGACGGCCTGCGGGGGCAGATGGGTACGGGCGGCGACCAGGTCGCGCACGGTCTCGGGCGCCGCGGCGAACTCCTCGCCGGTGATCTTGGCGTTGAGCTGGAAGTCCGCCGTTCCGGGCAGCGGGCACATCAGCAGCTCACCGGCCGGGTCGGGCCAGATGTGCCAGTGCCCCCGATCCAGCCCCCGGACGCGGACGTCCGCCACCACCGCCGAGCGCAGCCCCCCGTCGTCGCCCTTCATGGCGATGCCCGACGACTCGCGCACCGTGCTGTGGCCGCCGTCGGCACCCACCAGGTAGCGCGCCGACAGCCGGCGCCGGCCACCGTCGGGGTGGGTCACCTCGGCCGTCACCTGCGCGTCCGACTGGGTCAGGCCGCTCAGCCGGGCACCGTACTCCAGCGTCCCGCCCAACTCCAGGAACCGGTCGCGCAGGATCTCCAGAGTGCGCCACTGCGGGACCAGCCACGGGCGAGGATGCCGCGACACCGGTGCGTCCGGGTCGGGCTCGATCAGCTGCCACTCGCCCTCGCGCTCGCCGTCGCGCCATGTCTGCATGGGTGGGAAGAGGGAGCCGGCGGCGTGCACCGCGTCGCCGACGCCGAGGTCGTCGAACACCTCCAGCGTGCGCGACTGCAGGCTCTTTCCGCGCGAGCCCGCCGGAAGGCGTTCGGCCGCTTCGACGACATGGGTGCGCACACCGCGCCCGGCCAGGTCGCAGGCGAGGGCGAGGCCGGTCGGCCCGGCGCCGACGACCAGCACGTCCACGGCCGGAGGACGGGGTGACTCAGGGGTGGGATGGGGCACGTCTCCCTGCTTTCTGCCGTTTGACCGGCACTGGATGCATGGAGCGGCGCTCTGCCGCACTATGCGAGATGTCCCCCCTCGGGCAGGGCGGCCGTGGCCCGTGCCCACCGGTTCCGCCCACATGGCCGCACCACCGCACGCCCTCAGGAGTACCCATGGCTCACGCCGTCGCCTGCCCCTTCGACCACAGCGAACGACTCGCCTTCGACCCCTCCCTCGCGCAGCTCATGGCGGACGGCCCGGTCACCCGCATCCGGCTGCCCTTCGGGGAGGCCGAGGCGTGGCTGGTGACCAGCTTCGAGGGGGTGCGCCAGGTGACGACCGACCCGCGGTTCAGCCGGGCCGCCGTCGTCGGACGCGACTACCCGCGGATGACTCCGGAACCGATCGTCTCCCCGGAATCGCTCAACGTCATGGACCCGCCGCGCAGCACCCGGCTGCGTCATGCCGCCGCCCGGGCCTTCACGCAGAGCAGCGTGAAGGGCATGACACCGGCCATCGAGCAGGTGGCGCACCGGCTGGTGGACGAGATGGTCGGGAACGGCCCGCCGGCGGACCTCGCCCGCTGCCTGTCCGAGCCGCTTCCCAACCACACCATCTGCGCGCTGCTGGACGTACCCGCCGCGGACCGGCCCCTCATGCTGCGCCTCACCCAGCAGATGCTCACCACGGCACCCGAGGGCAGGCAGGCGGCGGCCGCGGCCAAACAGCAGCTGCGCGGCTACTTCACCACGCTCGTCGCCGAGCGCCGCAGGGACGGCGGCAGCGACCTCATCAGCACCATGGCTGCGTCCGAGCAGGGGGAGGAGCCCTTGAGCGACGACGAACTGGCCGTGCTGGCCCTGACGCTCATCCTCAGCGGCAACGACACGGCCACCTGCCAGATCAGCAATATCGCCTACACCCTGCTGACCCGGCCCGATCTGCGTGCCCTGGCCGAGCACAGCCCCGAACGGCTGCCCCGGCTGCTGGACGAACTGCTGCGGCACATCCCCTTCCGCAAGGGGGTCGGCATCCCGCGCGTCGCGGTGGAGGACGTGAAGCTGGAGGGGGTGCTGATCCGCGCGGGTGAATTCGTCCACGTCTCCTACCTGGCGGCCAACCGGGACCCGGAGGTGTTCGAAGCCCCCGACGTCATCGACGTCGACCGGGCGCCCCACCCGCACATGACGTTCGGCTGGGGCGGCCACCACTGCGTCGCCAGCACCCTCGCCGTCGCGGAACTGAGAGCTGCGATCGAGGTGCTGTTCACCCGCCTGCCCGGCCTGCGCCTGGCGGTTCCGGCCGAGGAACTGACCTGGGACACCCGGACGATCCGCCGCTTTCCCGTGGAGTTGCCGGTGACGTGGTGACGGGTGGGGGGACGGCCCCGGCGGACCCGTGCTCCTCGCCACCGGCCGGCACGGGTCCGGCTCAGGGGCAGCGGTCACGCTGACGTCCGGACCCGGGTCGCTCCGCCGCTCCCGGGGCCGTGTCGTGGGGGCGGACGTCGGCCAGGGTCGTGGCGAGGGACTGCCAGACGTGGGCGGCCAGGTCCAGGTTGGCGGACTCCGTCGCCTGCCGCCCCAGCCGTCGCAGCGCTGCGATGCCCTCGTCGGCACGGTCCGCGAGTATCTTCAGACGGCCGTCGAGGACCGACAGGCGTACGCGTTCACGGTAGGACAGACGCAGGTCCTCCTCGGCGAGCAGCGCCTGACTCAAGGCCCTGGCGTCGTCCAACCGTCCCTGATGGAAAGCCAGATGGGCTTCGAGGGCCCGTACTTCCTGCAGTTGACCAGGGGTTCCGACGAGACGCAGGACGGCCGCGGCCTCACCCAGCCGGCGCTCGGCGGCAGCCACCCGGGGCGGTGACATCTGCAGCGCGGCGTCGGCGGCTGCGACCCGAAGCCGGGTCCACAGGGCCAGGTCGTCCCTGCCCTCCAGCAGGCTGAGGGCCGTCTCCAGCCGGGTCCGGGCGGTCGTGTCGTCGCCCTGACGGCTGCTGACCACGGCGGCCGTCCACAGGGCCTCGGCCGCCTGGGCCGGCGCGGCCCGGACGAGCAGATCCCGCTCCAGTTCGGCGACATGGCGGCCGGCCGCCTCCAGCTTGCCGAGCTCCGTCTCGACGCCGATCAGCGCGATCAGGGCGGACAGGGTGTCGGCCACGGCGAGTTCCTCGGTGCGCGCCACGCACAGTGCCTCCACGGCCGCCGCCTCGGCGGCGCGCATGTCGCCCAGGGAGCGTGCGCAGCGGGCGAACTGCACGCGCGACCGGGCCCTCAGTTCCGGAGCGTTCAACCGGTCGCTCAGATCGACGAGTTCCGCCAGCCTCGTGCGCTCCAGCTCCCGGTCCCCGTCGCGGTCCGCGGCGCGGCTCAGCAGCCACAGCGCCTGCCAGCGGGCTGCGGGGTCCTCACCCGCGTCCTCCTCGACCGCGCGGCACAGCGCCGACGTGTCGTCCGCGCCGGGCGGCGCCGAGGTCACGGCGGCCAGGATGCCGGTCAGGGGCCTGCCGTCGGACGGACCCGTCAGGACGGACGGGTCGACGCCGAGCCGCCGGGCGAGGTAGGTCACGGCGCGCTCGGTGGGCGGCCGCTCACCGGATTCCAGACGCGACAGGTATCCCGTCGACATGCCTTGGCCGACGAGACCGGCCTGGCTCAGCCCCCGTGCCAACCGGAGCATTCTCAGCCGACGGCCGAAATACGGCTGTTCGAGCATCTCCCTCCCCTGCTCCCCAGGCGCCGTCGGCGCCACGCTGCGCCGCTCACGCCTGCCCGTTCGGGCGTACGAAATTGCCAACACTTTAGGAAGTGCGGCAAGGGGCGACAAGCCGTTTAACGCAGGTCAACCGGCCGGTGCCCGGGCGGTGTCCGGCTGTGCGGGCAATGTTTGAACTGCCTTTCAGGGCGCCCGAATTCAGCCCGTTCGGATGCCGGTCGACGCGTTGTCCAGGTCACTTGGCAAACTCTTGCCAGGGGAGTTGCCGAGGTCTAATCTCGAAAGCGTCCCCTTGATGTGACCCCCATTTCGCCATGCGGAGGTTCTCGTGCTGAGCAGGTTCCGACCGGCTCCCTCGCGACGGCCGGAGGTGCGGCCCGCGGACCCTGCCCGTGGTTTTCCGCCACGATCGGACGCCCAGGTCCCATGGCGATGACAACGTTATCCCCGGCAGTCAGGGGCCGTCCGCCTCGGTGCCGCTCTCTCTGCTCACTCTGACCGACCCGGGAGGCCGGCGCCTCGGTGCCGGCCGCCCCGGAACGACGCGGACAACGGCCCCGGCCACCAGTGAGGTGGTGCCTGCCGTCACCGGTCGCTCGTCGACACCCATGCACAGCGCACCGGTCCGTTCCGCGTCCGCTCACCCTTCCCCGCCCGCATGCAGGAAGAAGGACGGTACGTCCGTGGCGACCACGAGTTTCCCCGACGCCTCGCCCCACAGGAACAAGACAGCCGCCGCGGCCGCCCCCGCCCGCCGTGGCCCGACCGGCGACGGCTCGCCGGGCCCCGGCGCCCCGGCCGGAGCCTGCACGGCCCATGTGTCCCCCGGAGTTCCGGTCGTGACGGCCGCCGAACCCGAATTCGCCGGCCAATTCGGGCTGACCGCCGACGAGATATGCGGGTACAGCATTCTCGACCTTCTTCGTTCACCCCGTCCCGCGCGGCTGCGGGAACAATTCACGGCCCTTTCCTCGGGGCACCTGCGGCGGGTCACGGAAAGGGTCACCGGCCGGAACGGCAGCGGCCGGGAGTTCACGGCGGAGATCACCGCCGTCGCCGTGCGGGAACCTGCCGGTGAGGTCGTCGGCGTCGTCGTTCTCCTGCGCAGGGCCGAGGACGCGCTGTCGGCCGGGCCGGTGCTCAGCGCCCTCGACGCGCAGGTCCTGGAGGGCGTGGCGAGCGGTGAGTCCACGGTGCAGCTGGCCTCCCGTCTCTATCTGAGCCGTCAGGGAATCGAGTACCGCGTCGGGCAGATGCTGCGGCGCTTCGACGCGCCCAACCGTCCCGCCCTGGTGGCGCGGGCACACGCACTCGGCATGTTCGCCACGGGGCAGTGGCCCCCCCGTGTCCTCCCCGAACGCGTGCGCTAGCGCGGGACCCCCGGGGCGGGGCGGGACACGTGTGCCGCAGCGATCCGGAGTGCCAGTCCCGGAGCGGCCGTGGCGGTGACACACCGCCACGGCCGCGTCCACGTCGAGCAGCGGGCGCCGGTCTCAGGCCGCCGAGGGCTGCCACGCCTCCTGGAAGCGGCGCCGGGCGCGAAAGAGGCGGGAGCGGACGGTGCCCACGGGCAGGGCGAGCACCTCGGCCATCTCCTCCTCGTTGAGCCCGTAGGCACGCAGGGTGAGGACCTGCCGGTGCGCCCGGGACAGGCGCTCCAGCACGTCGCTGATGTGCACCGCGTCCAGCGGATTGGTCTCCTGCTGGGAGTCCACGTCGGAACACGAGCGTTCCTCGCCGTAGCGCTTGGCGGTGCGGACGGCCTCGCGGACCGTCACCGAGCGCACCCAGCCGTAGAACGCCGCCGGTTCGCGCAGGGTGCCCAGACCGCGGTAGATGGCGAGCAGCGCCTCCTGTGTGGCGTCGGCGCCGTCGTCGTGGGTGATGGACCGGCAGATACGCGCGACGTAGGGCGTGATGCCGGTCAGCAGGTGGTTCATGGCGTGCTCGTCACCCGCTTGCGCGCGGGGCAGCAGTGTCAGGGGGGAGGGGAGTTCGCTGACGGTGGTCATGTCGGTCACGGGTTCCTCGGCGGAGGCGGGGGAGCGGGGAGCGGGCCTGATCAGCCCGTGACGGCGCGGTCGGGTCGCGCCGCGCTCGCGAGGCGGAGGAGACCGGCGCGGACCTCGTCGCGGAAGGCGCTCATGAAGGCCGGGCTGTAACAGGCCGTGGAATGCGGGAACTCCACCGAGAGCCGGCCTTCGAAGGACACGACGCACGCCATGACGGGGCTGCGTCCCGCCTGCGGGAAGTAGTGCTCGCGGGCCGGCACCAGACGCACGTCGGACGCCAGCAGTCCCTCCGGCAGCCGGGGACCCGGGACGACACCCATGTTGGTGACGATCACGGTGGCCAGTTGGAGCGCGGGATTGCGGGGGATCTCCGGCGTGAGGCGCATCTCGTGGAAGTGGTCGCCGCGGGAGAGGAAGTCGTTCAGGCGGCCGTGCACGGTACGCGCCAGGACCAGTGGCTCGGCCGAATCGGACACGTCGAGGGTCTGCAGGTGCGTGGTGACCGCGGGCACCAGGGCGGAGGCGGGCAGCGGCGGGGAGAGCCGGGAACGCAGGTCGACGGGGGAGAGGCAGCCGAGGGTGCGCGAGCCGTCTCCCTCCAGCCGCCGCCGGGCCGTGCCCAGCAGCGTCGCGGCGATCAGGGCGTGGACCGAGACGCCCGCGTCGCGCGCCGTCCGCCGCAACCGCGCGGTGTGATCGGCGTCCAGGGTCAGCCGGCGGACTTCGATGTGCCCCTCGCCGTCGGCGTGGTCACCGGCCGTGACGTCGTACGGCACCAGCTCGACCGGGTGCCGCCGCACCTCCTGCAGACGGCTGTCGAGGTACTTCGCCGTGTCGGCGGCGTCGGCGCCCGGCACCAGCCGGCTGACGGGTTCGGGCCAGCTCGGCGCCGCGGAGCCGGCTCGGTCGGTGGTGGGTTCCCCCTCGACCAGTGTCCGGTAGCGGTCCCACAGCGCGTTGTGCAGCGCGATGCTGCTGTGCCCGTCGGTGACGGTGTGGTCCACCACCAGGACGAACAGATGGCTCTCGGCGTCCGGTGAGCTGACCAGGACGGCACGGCTCAGCGGTCCCCCGACCGGGAGAGGCCGATTCAGTTCCGCCGCGTAGGCCTCCGTCTCGTCGCCGGTCCGGGTGGTCAGCCGGGGCCGTTCGTCCTCGTCGAGCAGGCGCAGCAGGTGGCCGGTGCCGTCCTGCTCGATGCGGGAGCGCAGCGGCGGGTTCGTCTCCGTCATGGCGTCGAACGCGGCCGACAGCGCCGCGACGTCCACGCGTCCGCGCAGGGTGCAGGACAGCACGGCTCTGCTTCTCTGACCCACGTAGAGCGTCTCGACCGGACACAGCGCACGGTGCATGCCGTCAGCCTTCTTTCCGTCGTCCATTGCGGGGTTCCACGGCCCCGGATCGGGCGGCCGCCGCGGCTTTCCGCGGGGCGCAGGGGGAGCGTTCCGAGAGTGCACGGCGCAACACGTCCTGATCCAGCGGAGAGGGCCGTGGCGGAGGAAGTCGCGTGATTTCCCTAGAAGTTGACCGGCGTGGCGCACTCCCCGGCACCCCGCATTCCAGGGAAACCCCTAATCGGCGCCGTCACGGCCCGTTGGCGCTTGACCCGGCGGGTTCGGGTGCCGCACCGTGATGTGCCGTGAAACCGGGGCCGGGTGAGGTGCCTCCCCTGCCCCCGGCGTGCGACCCCCCGCCCGCCCTGTCGGCCGCACGGTCCGGCGCGTACACCCGCGCGAGGACCGTGCGGAGCGGTGGCCGCACCCGTTTCCGATCCGGCCGGGCCTTCGCCGTCCGGGACATTACGGCTAGCCACGTGAGGGTTGTGCTATGTCACTCCAGGAGGACGCACGTCGACCGCTGTCCGGAGCCCAGGAGGGCCTCTGGTACGCCGGGCGCCTCGCACCGGACAGCGCCGCGTACAACACCGCGGAGGCGGTGGAGATCCACGGCCCCCTCGACACCGGTCTGTTCGAGACCGCGCTGCGGCGCACGGTGGGCGAGGCCGACACCTTCGCCCTGCGCTTCGCCGAGACCGACGACGGCCCCCGCTGCCACCTCGCCGCGGACGCGGACGACTGGGTCCTGCACCGGATCGACGTCAGCGGCACGGAGGATCCCGAGGCGGCCGCCTGGGCACACGTGCGTACCGACCTCGCGGCACCCGTGGACCTGGAGAAGGGCCCGCTGTTCGCACACACCCTGCTGACCCTGGCCCCCGACCGCTTCCTGTGGCTGCTGCGGGCCCACCACATCCTGCTCGACGGTTACAGCTACAAGCTGCTCGGGCGGCGGCTGGCGGACACCTACAACGCCCTGGCCGAGGGGCGTGAACCGGAGCCCTGCGGCTTCGCGCCGGTGAGCCGGCTGCAGACGGAGGAGGCGGCCTACCGCGCCTCCGAGGGGTACGCCCGCGACCGCGGCCACTGGGCGCGGCGCCTGTCCGCCCTGCCGGAGCCCGCCCGGCTCACCTCGCGGACGGCTGCTCCCACCGCGCCCTTCCTGCGCCGCACCGCCGAGCTCACACCCGCCGAGACCGGCACCCTCGACGCAGCGGCCGCCCGCCTCGGCGTGCAGCGCACCGACCTGCTGACCGCCGTCACGGCCGCCTATCTGCACCGCATGACCGGCGCCGAGGACCTGGTGCTGGGCATGGCCACCATGAGCCGCCTCGGCAGCGCCGCCCTGCGCACCCCCGGCACCGCCTCCGACGTCCTGCCGCTGCGCGTGACCGCCCGCCCCGGAACGTCCCTGCAGGACCTGGTGCGGGCCGTCGCCGAGGAGCTGAAGGCCCTGCGCCGCCACCAGCGCTACCGCGGCGAGTTCCTCCGCCGGGACCTGGGACTGCTCGGCACCGGACGCCGGCTGTACGGGCCGGTGCTCAACATCGTCCCGTTCGACGAGTCCCCGGTCTTCGGCGGACACCCCACCACCTGGCACCACTTGTCCGGCGGGGCCGTCGACGACCTGCAGATCTCGGTACGCCCCGGGAGCCGCCCCGGTGGACTCTGGCTGGCCTTCGACGCCAACCCGGCGCTGTACGAGGAGGACGAACTCGCCCTGCACCGCGACCGGTTCCTCGCACTGCTGCGCCACTTCGCCGAGGCCGGCCCGACGGCACCGCTGGACGACCTGGACCTGCTGCTGCCGGGGGAACACCCCCGGGACACGCCCGTCCACACGTATCGCGTCGAGCGGACCCTCACGGAGTTGTTCGAGGAGCGGGCGGCGGCCGGGCCGGAGCGCACCGCCGTCAGCTGCGGGCGGGAAAGGCTCACGTACGCCGCGCTCAACGCCGAGGCCAACCGGCTCGCCCGGCTGCTCACCGAGCACGGCGCGGGCCCCGGCCGGGTCGTGGCACTGGCCCTGGAACGCGGTGTGCGGCTGCTGCCCGCCCTGCTGGCCGTCCTCAAGACGGGTGCCGCCTACCTGCCCCTCGACCCCGGCCACCCGGCCGGGCGGCTGCGGCTCGTCGTCGAGGACGCGGCCCCCGTCGTCCTCGTCACCGAGCACGCCCACGCGCACCTCGCCCCCGGCACCGTGCCGGCCGTCCTCCTGGACGACCCCGACGTCACGGCCGACCTCGCCCGCCGCTCCGGCGCCGACCTGACCGACGCCGAACGGCACGGCCCGGTGAGCCCGTCCGACATCGCCTACATCATCCACACCTCCGGTTCCACCGGCCGGCCCAAGGGCGTGCCCGTCCCGCACGCGGCCGCCGTCCGCCTCTTCGCCGCCGCGGCCGAGCACTTCGACTTCCGCGACGACGACGTGTGGACGCTGTTCCACTCCTACGCCTTCGACTTCTCCGTCTGGGAGATCTGGGGCGCCCTGTTGCACGGCGGCCGGGTCGTCGTCGTGCCGTACGCCGTCAGCCGCTCGCCACGCGACTTCCTGGACCTGCTGCACCGCGAGGGTGTGACGGTCCTCAGCCAGACGCCGTCCGCGTTCGAGCAGCTCGCCGACGCGGATGCCGAACGAGGCGGCGGCGCCGGGACGTTGCGCTACGTCGTCTTCGGCGGCGAGGCGCTGCGCCCGGCGCGGCTGCGCCCCTGGGTGCGACGGCACGGCCTGGAGCGCCCGGCGCTGGTGAACATGTACGGCATCACCGAGACCACCGTGCACGTCACCCACCACCGCCTCACCCGGGCCGATCTGGACGACCCACGCCGGGGCAGCGTCATCGGCACCCCCCTCGCCGACCTGCGCGTGCACCTGCTGGACGGGCGGGGGCGCCCGGTGCCGCCCGGCGCCACCGGCGAGGTGTACGTCTCCGGCGCCGGCGTCGCCGCCGGATACCTCGACCGGCCGGAACTGACCGCCGAACGGTTCCTCGACGACCCCTACGGCCCGCCCGGCACCCGCATGTACCGTACGGGCGACCTGGCCCGCCGCCGCCCGGACGGCACGCTGGACTACCTCGGCCGCGCCGACGCCCAGGTGCAGCTGCGCGGCTTCCGCGTCGAGCCCGGCGAGATCGAGGCGGTCCTCGCCGCCCACCCCGACGTCGCACGCGCCGCCGTCGTGCCCCGCCGGGCCGGCAACGGCGCCCTGCACCTCGTCGCCTACACCGTCCCCGCGGGTGACGCGGCCGTCGGTCCCGCGGCCCTGCGGGCACACGCCGCAGCCCACCTGCCCGAGCACATGGTGCCGGCCGTCTGCGTCCCGGTGGACACGCTGCCGCTCACCGCGAACGGCAAGCTCGACGTCGAAGCCCTGCCCGCCCCCGACTTCACCGCCGCCGCCTCCGGGACCCGTCCCCGCACGCCGCGCGAAGCCCTGGTGTGCGAGCAGTTCGAGGACGTCCTGCAGCTGCCCCGCGGCGCGGTCGGCACCGACGTCAACTTCTTCGACCTGGGCGGCGACTCCCTGCTCGCCACCCGGCTGCTGGCCCGGCTCCGGCAGGCCACGGGCGCCGAGATCCCCATCACCGCCCTGTTCGAGACACCGACCCCGGCCGCCCTCGCCCAGCGGCTCACCGCGGCGGACGACACCCCGCCCCGCCCGGTCCTCGGCGACGCCGCCCGCCCGCGGCGGGTGCCGTTGTCCTTCGCCCAGGAACGGATGTGGTTCCTGCACCGCTTCGACGACGGAGCGGCCACCTACAACATCCCGCTCCTCGTCCCGGTCGGCTCCGGCCTCGACACCGAGGCACTCCGGTCGGCCCTCGGCGACCTGGCCGACCGGCACGAGAGCCTGCGGACGGTGATCGCCGAGCACGACGGGACGGCGTACCAGCGCATCCTGCCGCCCGGGGAACTGCGTCCCGAACTGCGGCGCGTCGACTGCCCCGCCTCGGAGACCGCCGCCCACGTCGGCGCCGCGCTGCGGCACCGGTTCGACCTCACCGCCGAAAGCCCGCTGGCCGCCTGGCTGCTGGGTACCGGCGGCGAGCGCGTGCTGCTGTTCGTCCTGCACCACAGCGCGGCCGACGGCTGGTCGCTCGGTCCCTTCGCCGACGACCTGAGCACCGCCTACGCGGCCCGCCGGGCCGGCCGGGCGCCCGCGTGGACGCCGCTGCCGGTGCAGTACGCCGACTACGCCCTGTGGCAGCGCGCCCTGCTGGCCCCCGCCCCGGACGGCCCGGGGCGGCTGGAGCGGCTCACGACCCACTGGCGCACCGCGCTGGACGGCCTGCCCGAGGAGTGCACCCTGCCCGGTGACCGTCCGCGTCCCGGCACGCCGCGCGGCGACGGCGCACACGTCGAGGCGACCGTCGACGCCACCCTGCACCGCGCCCTGCTGCGCCTCGCCGACCGCGAGGGCGCCAGCCTGTTCATGGTGCTGCACGCCGCCGTCAGCGCCCTGCTCACCCGCTGCGGAGCCGGCGAGGACATCGTCCTCGGCACACCGGTCGCGGCCCGCACCGAACCCGCCCTCGACCCCCTGATCGGCCTGATCACCAACACGCTGGTGCTGCGCGCCGACACCTCGGGCGATCCCGCCTTCCGGGACCTCCTCGCCCGGCTGCGCACCGCCGACCTGGCCGCCCTGGACCACCAGGACCTGCCCTTCGACCGGCTGGTGGAGGAACTCAACCCGGCCCGCACACCCGGGCGGCACCCGCTGTTCCAGGTGATGCTGGCCCTGCAGAACAACGCACCGGCCGTCCTCGAACTGGACGGGAACCGCGTCGAGTTGAGGCCCACCGCCACCGGCACCGCCAAGTTCGACCTCTTCGTGGACGTACGGGAACGCCGTACCCCCGACGGCGTGCCCGACGGGCTGACGCTGCACGTCGAGTACGCCACCGGCCTCTACGACGCCGGCACCGCCGAGGCGTTCGCCCAGGCCCTGCGCGACACCCTGCGCCAGGTCGGCACCGACCCCGGCGTCCGCGTCGGGGACCTGCCCGCGCTGCCCGAGCGTGCCCCCGCCGGGGCGCCCTGCCACGCGGAACTGGAACGGACCGCCCTCACCGTGCCCGGCATCCGCGAGGCCCACGCCCTGGACGGCGCGGACGGCACCCCACCGCACCTCTACGTGGTGCCCGGGCGGCCGGACGCCGCCGCGCAGCTGGACACCGCACTGGACCGTGCGGGCCACGGCACCGTCCGCGTCACGGCGGTCAACCTGCTGCCCCGTGCGCAGGACGGCACCGTGGACACCGCCGCCCTGCGCGCCCTGCCCGCCGTCGACCGCACCGCCGCCGGCGACTGGCGCGAGCGGCTGGCCCGGATCCCCGGCGTCACGGCCGCCGAGGTGTCGGTGGAGACCGTCCCCGAGGAACTCGGCCTGCGCCACGCCGGACTGCCCGAGCGCGCCACGGAGTCCGCCTCCGCCGCGCCCCGCACAGCATCCTTGTCCACCGTCCCGGCCGTCAGCGAGGGCCCCGCCCTGACCGAACCCTCGGTCCCGGACTGGGCACAGGCCCTGCGCCGTGCCGCCGAACGGGGCCGCGGCGACATCGTCCACGTCCACCCCGACGGCACCGAACACCGGCGCAGCTACGCCTCCCTCGTTCCCGAGGCCTCGCGCGTGCTCGCCGGGCTTCGCCGGGCCGGGTTGCGCCCGGGCGACCAGGTGATCCTCCAGTGCGACGTGACCGAGGACTTCCTCGCCGTGCTGTGGGGCTGTGTCCTCGGCGGCTTCGTCGCCGTCCCGCTGACCGTGCCCACCTCCTACGACACCCCGTCCGCCGCACTCACGAAACTGGAGGGCATCTGGCGGATGCTCGGCCGGCCCCGGATCGTGTGCTCCACCGCCCGCGAGGCCGGGCTGCGCGAGGTCGCGGCCCGGCAGGACTGGCCCGGACTGCGGCTCACCACGGCCGACGCCCTGCGCGAGGCGCCCGAGGACCACGACTGGCACGCGGCCGCTCCGGACGACCTCATGCTGATGCTCATGACGTCCGGCAGCACCGGACTGCCCAAGGCGGTGCGCCTGACCCACCGCAACGTGCTCACCCGCTCCGCCGCCACCGAGCAGATGAACGGGCTCGGCGCGGACGACGTGTCCCTGAACTGGATCCCGCTCGACCACGTCACCGGCGTGGTGATGTTCCACCTGCGCGACGTCTACCTCGGCTGCCGCCAGATCCACGCCCCCACCCCCTGGATCCTGCAGGACCCGCTGCGCTGGATGGACCTCGCCGACCGGCACCGGGTCACCGTCACCTGGGCACCCAACTTCGCCTTCGGGCTCCTCGCCGAGCAGGCCGACCGCTTCGCCGGCCGCACCTGGGACCTGTCGCCCATGCGGCTGGTGATGAACGCCGGCGAGGTCGTCGTGGCCTCGGCCGCCCGCCGGTTCCTGCACGCGCTGCAGCCGTTCGGCCTGCCCCAGGACGTGATGCACCCCGGCTGGGGCATGTCCGAGACCTGCTCCGTGGTCACCGACGCCGTCCTGCCCGCCCGGCCCGACACGGACGAAGGGATGTTCGTCAGCTGCGGCCGGCCCTACCCCGGGTTCGCCATGCGGGTCGTCGACGAGCAGGGCACGGTCCTCACCGAGGGCGAGGCGGGCCGGTTCCAGGTCCGGGGCACCTCCGTCACCGGCGGCTACCACGACAACCCGGCCGCCAACGCCGAGGCGTTCACCGAGGACGGCTGGTTCGACACGGGCGACCTGGCGTACCTGCGTGCCGGGGAGCTGTACATCACCGGGCGCGCCAAGGACGTCATCATCGTCAACGGCGTCAACCACTACAGCCACGAGATCGAGGCCTGCGTCGAGGAACTGCCGTACGTGGAGCGGAGCTTCACCGCGGCCGTCGCGGTGCGCTCCGACCCCTCGTCGCCCACCGACGAACTGGCCCTGTTCTTCCACCTCGTACCCGAGGTGACCGCCGGGGCCCTGCGCGAGATCGCCGGGAAGGTCACACGGGAGATCGGCGTCAGCCCGGCCTTCCTGATCCCCGTGGCGCGCGAGACCGTCCCCAAGACGGAGATCGGCAAGATCCAGCGCACGAGGCTGCGCAAGCGGTTCGAAGCGGGCGACTTCGACGCCGAGGTCCGCCGCACCCAACTGCTGCTGGGCACCGCGGCCACCGTTCCCGACTGGTTCCTGCGGCCCGTGTGGCAGCGGGTGGAACGCCCCGGTGCCCGCCCGGCGGAGCCCGGACGGCACGTCCTCGTCCTGGCCCAGGAGGAGGACGCGCTGGTCCAGCGGCTCGCCCACGCCTTCCGCGACAGCGGCGGCCGGTGCACCCTGGCCGAATCGGGCACGGCGTACGCGCGCCTCGGCGCCGCCCACTACCGCGTCCGGCCCGGCGAGCAGAGCGACTACGTCGCGCTGCTGGACCGGCTGGACCACGACCAGCGGCCCGTCGACGCCGTGCTGCACCTCGGCGCACTGCGCGCCACCGGAACCGTGGAGCCCCACGACACGACCGGCGCGGAGGAACTGCTCGCCCTCGCCCGGGCCCTGACCGCGCGCCCCGAACCGGCGCGGCCCGTCGACCTGATGTACGTGACGGCGGGCGCCCACGCCGTGCACCCCGGCGAACCCGCCCACCCCGCCCACGCCATGAGCGGTGCGCTGCTGAAGTCGCTGAGCGAGGAGTCCGGCCGCCTGCGCGCC
Organism: Streptomyces sp. AHA2; assembly: GCF_036857595.1. Classification (NCBI taxonomy): domain Bacteria; kingdom Bacillati; phylum Actinomycetota; class Actinomycetes; order Kitasatosporales; family Streptomycetaceae; genus Streptomyces; species Streptomyces sp. AHA2. Next base: position 48,936 of record NZ_JAUQWJ010000005.1, on the reverse strand, counting down.
ACACACCTCGACCTCGCACCGGACGGCGGCACGGACTGGCTGACCCACCTCCTCGCCGAGGCCGCGGTCGTGGCCGGCGACACCGACGTGGCGTACCGGGACGGGCAGCGGTACGTGCGCCGCCTCGCGCCCCTGCCCGACACCCCGTCCCGCGCCGGGCAGCCCGCGCCCGACGGATTCACCCTGCTCACCGGCGGCCTGGGCGGCGTCGGCGCCGAGCTCGCCGCGCACCTGCTGCGCGCCCCCGGCACCCGGCTCCTCGTCGTCGGCCGCACACCACGGCCGCAGGGCCGGATCCTGACGCGCCTGCGCGAGCTGGGCGAGGTCCGCTACACCCCGGCCGACGTCACCGACGAACAGCAGGTGCGCGACGCGGTCGAGGCCGCCACCGAGGCGTGGGGCGTGCCCCTGAGGTCGGTGCTGCACCTGGCCGGCACCCTCGTGGAGCGTCCCGTCGCGGAGCTCGACACGGCCACCTGGCGCCGGGCGCTGGAGGCGAAGGTACGCGGGGCCTGGGCGCTGCACCGGCTCACCGAGGACCACCCGGTGGTTTCCTTCACCACGTTCTCCTCGGTGAACGGCTTCTTCGGCGGCGCCATGAACGCCGCCTACGCCGCCGCCAACGCCTACCTGGACGCCCTCGCCCACCACCGCCGCGGCCTCGGCCTGCCCGCGCAGTCCCTGGCCTGGAGCATGTGGCGCGAGCGCGGCATGAGCCGCGGTTACGGCCTCACCGCGCTCACCGAGGCCCGCGGCTACCGGCTGCTCGACACCGCCGCCGCGCTGCGCTCGTTCGACCTGGCCCGTGCGCTGGACGAGCCCCACCTGCTGATCGGCGCCGACCGCACCGCCCCGTGGGTCGGCAGCCACGTCGTGACACCCGTGCGCGGGACACGGCGGCTGGCCGGGCGCGTCGGCCTGGAGGACGGCACGGACCTGGGTGCCCTGTACCGGGTGGCGGAGGAAGGTGCCCGTGCGGCCGGAGTGTCCGACGCCTGGGTGCTGCGTTCCGCGGGCACCGCGGCGGGACCGGACCGAGCGGAGGCGGGCGAGGAACCGCGCGAGCTGGAGCGCCGCCTCGCCGAGGTCTGGTGCGGCGTCCTGGGCCGGGACCGGGTGGGCCGGGACGACAACTTCTTCGACCTGGGCGGCAACTCCCTGCTGCTCGTCACCGCGCAGAGCGCGGTCAACCGCGCCTTCGGCACCGAGCTGGCGGTGGTCGACCTGTTCGCGCACCCCACCGTGCGGGACCTCGCCCGCCATCTGGCGGCCGGCGGCGCGGGCCCCGCGGCGACCGCCGAACCGTCGCCCCCGCCGCAGGCGTCCGGTCTGGACCGCGCCAAGGCACAGGCCCGGCGGCAGCGTGCCGCACGCGCACGCCGCTCCGCCCGGCACGGCGAGGACCACGGCCGTGCCTGACCGGGCACATCCAGGCCCGCACACCACCGATCCGGGAAAGGACGAGGCACACGCCGTGCACGACACCAGCGCACCCCAGGACGAGGACCTCCCCGCCGTCGCCGTCATCGGCATGGCGGGCCGCTTCCCCGGCGCCGACGACCTCGACGCCTTCTGGGAGAACCTCGCGGCCGGCCGCGAAGCCGTACGGCCCGTCACCGACGAGGAGTTCCTCGCCGCGGGCGGCGACCCGCGCGACCTGGACGACCCGGCACTGATCCGGAAGGTCTCCGTCGTCGAGGGCATCGACCGCTTCGACTCCGGCTTCTTCGGCTACAGCCCCGCCGAGGCCGCCGTCGTCGACCCGCAGCAGCGGCTGCTGCTGGAGGTGGCCTACCACGCCCTGGAGGACGCCGGCTGCCTCGGTGAAGACCGTACGGGCGAGGCGTTCGGCGTGTACGCGGGAGCCGGCGACAGCCGCTACTACCCGGCCCACGTCCACCCGCGCTTCGCCGGGCAGCCCGGGTCGGTGGCGCTCGTCCACGCCGCCACCGCCAACTCCCTGGGCACCCTCGCCACCCGCGTCTCCTACGAACTCGGCCTCACCGGGCCCAGCGTGTCCCTGCAGACGGCCTGCTCCACCGCGCTGGTCGCCGTGCACACCGCCTGCCAGGACCTGCTCGACCACCGCTGCGACACCGCGCTCGCCGCCGCCGTCTCCCTCAACCCCTCGGCCGTCCTGGGCTACCGTCACGTGCCCGACGGGCCGTTCTCACCCGACGGCCACTGCCGTGCCTTCGCCGCGGACGCCGCCGGAACGTCCTCGGGCGACGGCGTCGGCGCCGTCGTGCTCAAACGGCTGGAGGACGCCCTCGCCGACGGCGACCGCATCCGCGCCGTCATCCGCGGCAGCGCCGTCAACAACGACGGCCGCCGCAAGGTCGGCTTCAGCGCGCCCAGCGCCGCGGGGCAGACCGAGGTCATCCTCGCCGCGCAGGCCCAGGCGGAGCTCGACGCCGACACGATCGGCATGGTCGAGGCGCACGGCACCGCCACCCGGCTCGGCGACCCCATCGAGGTGTCCGCCCTGACCGAGGCGTTCCGGCAGAGCACGGCACGCACCGGGTTCTGCGCGCTCGGCTCGGTCAAGACCAACATCGGCCACCTCGGAGCCGCCGCCGGCATCGCCGGGCTCATCAAGGCCGTCCTCGCCCTGGAACACCGGCAGATCCCGCCGAGCCTGCACTTCGACCGGCCCAACCCGCTCATCGACTTCGACGCGAGCCCCTTCCGCGTGCCCACCGCCCTGGAGGACTGGCCCGCCGGCGACCACCCCCGCCGCGCGGCCGTCAGCGCCTTCGGCATCGGCGGCACCAACGCCCACGTCATCCTGGAGGAGGCCCCGCCCACCCCTGCCCACGCACCGCGCCCGCCCGAGGACGGCCGCCGCCTGGTGCTGCCGCTGTCCGCCCGGACCGCCGGCGCCCTGCGCGGCCAGGCCGAGGCACTCGCACGGCACCTCGAACGCCACCCGCGGCTGCGGCTGGACGACCTCGCCCACTCCCTGCGCACCGACCGGCCCGCACTGCCCCACCGGCTCACCGTCACGGCCGCCTCCCGCGCGGAGGCCCTGGACGCGCTGCGCTCCGCGGCGCCCACCACCCCGCCGCTCACCGGCGAACCGCCCCGCGTGGCGTTCCTGCTGCCCGGCGGCGGCACCCAGTACCCCGGCATGGGAGCGGAGCTGTACCGCGACCACACCGTCTACCGCGACACCGTCGACGAGTGCGCCCGCATCCTGCGACCCGTCCTCGGCGCCGACCTGCGCACCGCCCTGCTCGAGGAACGGCACCCCGACGACACCTCCGCCTTCCTCGCCCTGGTGGTCACCGAGTACGCCCTGGCCCGCACCCTCATCGAGTCGGGCGTGCGCCCCGACGCGCTGATCGGCCACTCGCTCGGCGAGTACACGGCCGCCTGCCTGGCCGGCGTCATCGACCTCGCGGACATGCTCCCCCTGGTCACCGAACGCATCCGGCTCATCGCCTCCGCCGGCGGTGCCACGCTCGGCGTCGCCGCACCGGCCGAGGAGATCGCGCCGCTGCTCGGCGACGACCTGTCCCTGGCCGCCGTCAACGGGCCCGGCGCCTGCACCGTCGCCGGACACCTCGACGCGGTCACCCGCTTCGAAGCCGAACTGACCCGCCGCGGTGTGCCGTTCCGCCGGCTGCGCATCCCCGTCGCGGCCCACTCCCACGTCCTGGACCCGGTGCTCCCCGCCTACGAGACCCACCTGCGCCAGGTCACCCTGCGCCCGCCGCGCATCCCCTACGTCACCAACGTCACCGGCACCTGGGTCACCGGCGCCCAGGCCACCTCCGTACGGCACTGGCTCGACCACACCCGCCGCACCGTGCGGTTCGCCGACGGCATCAGCGCCCTGTGGGACCGGCTGCACCCCGTCCTCGTGGAGATCGGCCCGGGCGACACCCTGACCAAGCTGGCCACCGGCCGGCTCACCGGCCAGGCACTGGTGACGGTGACCACCATGCGTCACGCCAAGGCCGAGGCGTCCGACGGGTTCGTCCTCGCCGAGGCACTGGGGCGGCTGTGGAGCGCGGGAGTGGACAGCGCCCTGCCCCCGGTGCCGGGCACGCCGCGGCGGGTGCCGCTGCCCCCGTACGCCTTCGAACGCCGGCGTCACTGGATCGACGCCCCGGGCGCGCGCACCGGGCCCGGCACCGCTGACGACGGCCCGGCCGAGTCCGCCACCGGCCTCGCGCCCCGGCCCCGGCTCACCACGGAGCACGTCCCACCGCGCACCGACCGCGAACGGGAGGTGACCCGCCTGTGGGAGGAGACCCTCGGCATCGGCGGCATCGGCCTGCACGACAACTTCTTCGACCTCGGCGGCGATTCGATGCGCGCCGTGCTGCTGGCGGGCCGGCTGCGCCAGTCCGGCGTGCTCGACGTCCCGGCGGCCACCCTGCTGGCCGCGCCCACCGTGGCCGGGGTCCTCGCCGCCACCGACGAACAGGGCACGGCGACCCTGGAGTCCGCCCCCTCGGCCCTCGGCCCGCTGCTGCCGCTGCGCCCCGAGGGCACCGCCACGCCCCTGTTCTGCGTCCACCCCGGCGCGGGCGTGTCCTGGCGCTACACGGGCCTGCTGCCGCATCTCGGCGGCGATCAGCCCGTCTACGGCATCCAGGCGGCCGGTCTCGACGGCACGGCCCCGCCCGCCCCGGACGCCACCGCCATGGTCGCCCACTACCTCGACCTGGTGCGCCAGGTGCAGCCCCGCGGCCCGTACCGGTTGCTGGGCTGGTCCTACGGGGGCTTCGTCGCACACGCCATGGCCTGCGCGCTCCAGCGCGACGGCGAGCGCGTCGAGCTCCTCGCCATGCTCGACGCGCCCCAGCCGCACGGCGCCCCCCACGACCCCGACGGGTCCGAACGCCAGGTGGCTGCCCTGCTGTCCCGGGTGGCCGGCCTCCCCGTCGACGGGGCGCCCGTGGCGGAAGTCCTGGACCGCATCGACGCCCGGGTCGCGGCCGACCCGTCGAGCGTCCCCGTCACCCGCGCCGAGGCCGCCGCCGTGGCCACCGTGATGCGCAACAACCTGCGCATCGCCCCCGAGTTCGCGCCCGGCGTCTACCGCGGTGACGTGCTGTTCTTCAGCGCCGCCGAGGAGCAGCACACCGACTTCCCGGCGGACCTGGCGGTGCTGCCCGGCAAGGCCGACAGCTGGCGGCCGTACGTCGACGGCACCCTGCACGACCATCGCGTGCCGTGCGGCCACTACGAGATGACCGAACCCGAACCGATCGCCCGCATCGGCGAAGCGGTCGCCAAGGCCCTGGGCGGCCTCGGGGACCGGGCCGCCGCATCCCCTTCCCCGTGAACCCTCGTCGAGGAGAACCCGCGTGAGTGCGACCCAGGACCTCTACGAACTCGGTGACGCGCCCGAGATCGGCACGGCCCCCGAGAAGATGTACGCCTCGCTCATCCGCCGCGAGCGCTACGGACAGCCCGCCGACGCCTTCAGGACCGAGGTGGTCGACGTCCCACCCGTCGGCCGGGGACAGGTCCTGGTGAAGGTGATGGCGGCCGGCATCAACTACAACAACGTCTGGGCGGCGCTGGGTTCGCCGCTCGACGTGATCGCCGCCCGGCAGAAGGCGGGCGCCACCGAGGACTTCCACATCGGCGGCTCCGATCTGTCGGGGATCGTGTGGGCGGTCGGCGAGGACGTGCGCGGGGTGCGGCTCGGCGACGAGGTCGTCGTCCTCGCCAACCGCTGGGACGAGAGGGCCGAGGACGTCCGCCTCGGCGGTGACCCGACCTGGTCGACGAGCCAGCGCGTGTGGGGTTACGAGGAGAATCACGGCTCCTTCGCCCAGTTCGCCGTCGTCGACGACTACATGTGCCACCCCAAGCCCGCCCGGCTGTCCTGGGCGGAGGCCGCCTGCTACATGGCGACCGCGGCCACCGCCTACCGCCAGCTCTTCGGCTGGCCGCCGCACACCGTGCGCCCGGGTGACCCCGTGCTGATCTGGGGCGGCGCCGGCGGCCTCGGCTGCATCGCCATCCAGCTGGTCCGGCACGTCGGCGGCATCCCCGTGGCGGTCGTCTCCAGCGAGGAGCGCGGCGAGTTCTGCCTCAAGCTGGGCGCCGAGGGCTTCATCGACCGGCGGCGGTTCGACCACTGGGGGCGGCTGCCGGACACCTCCGACGAGGCGGCGATGGGCCGCTGGCTGTCGGGGGCCCGGGCTTTCGGGCGGGCCTTCTGGGAGGTGCTGGGCGAGCGCCGCAGTCCGCGCATCGTGCTGGAGCACTCCGGCGCCGACACCATCCCCACGTCCCTGTACCTCTGCGACAACGGCGGCATGGTCGTCCTGTGCGGCGGCACCACCGGCTACAACGGCGACGTCGACCTGCGCTTCCTGTGGATGCGGCAGAAGCGCCTGCAGGGCTCGCACGTCGCCACGGCACGCGAGGCACGCGAGGTGACCCGGCTGATCGACCAGGGGATCATCGACCCCTGCCTGTCCAGGACCTTCGATTTCGACGAGATCGGCCTGGCCCACCAGCTGATCCACGACAACCGGCACCCTGCGGGCAACATGGCCGCGCGGGTGGGCGACCGCGGGTGAACGACGGACCGGTATGAGCCTGCTGCGGTGATTCGTCCACATCGGACGGGGTACCTGCGCCGAGTACGACGTACGCGCACTCCCCGGAGGTACTCCCATGGGCAAGCTGGGCGACATGATGAACAAGGCCAAGCAGATGGCCAAGGGTCACCCCGACCAGGCCGACAAGGGCGTCGGCAGCGCCGAGCGCATGGTCGACGAGCGGACGGGCGACAAGTACGACGCCCGGACCGACAAGGCCGCCGACACGGTGCGACGCTCCTACCGGGACGGCGGGACGTCGGAACACTGACCGGTTCGACCGTCCCGGCCGCCCCCGGCGTACCGCACCGGGGGCGGCAGGACGCGCGCGGTGCCGGCCCGCGCGGCCGGCGGGCCGCTCCCGGCGCAGCACACCCGGAGCGGCCGGACGCCGCGGCGTCGAGCCGCTGAACCCGCTGCCCACCCCCGGCGCACGGCGTTCACGGGTGGGCCGGGCGGCGCGGGGTCAGGCCCGCGGCCCGGCCCACCCGGTGACCTGGCTGAACACGCCCGCTTCCAGGCGCGTCACCCGCACCCGCACGGCTCGGGCGGGCGCCGTCCGCAGGGCGACGCGCAGATCGCCCTCCATCGGTTCGGCCCGCAGGTCCCTCAGGTTTCGCGGTGCCGTCCCCGCCTCATGGGCGTCGTCACGCGCACTCAGCGCCTTCCACGCGGCCTCCTTCGCGGAGAACAGCTCGGTCACCGACCAGGCCGCGCCCACCGGCCCGCAGCCGCCGGCCAGCAGCCCCTCCTCGTCCTCGCGCAGCACCAGCCGGGCCGCACCGCGGGGGAGGGGCCGCAGCTCGAGGTCGCAGCCGAGAGGGACGTCCCCACCCGGGCCCCGGGCCACGGCGACCGCCATCCCGGCACTGTGCGAGATCGACGCGGCCAGGCCCGGCGGGAACACCGGCAGCCGCCCCGCACGGGGGATCTCGCCGCAGTCCACTCCCACCGCGCCCAGAGCCCGCCGGGCGGCCCACCGGCCCGCCAGGAACTCCAGCCGCCGCCGGTCCGGCATCGACGCCGCCGCGGCCGCCTCCGCGGGCCCCGCCGGCTCCAGACACGCCTCCCACACGGCGGCGGCACCCAGCCCGAGGCCGGCGGCGACCGGCAGCGCGGTGAGCGTCGACAGGCCGGGCGGGCCGGACGGCCCGGGGCGGTCCGGGGCGCCGGGGAACGAAGGCGGAGCGGACCGCGAAGACGGCGCGGACACCACAAGCCGTGCGGGCGCCGCGGGAGGCGCGGGCGCTCCGGACGCCGCGTACGGCGCGCACGGCCCGGCCGGCGCGCTCCCGGCGCCGTGCGCCGCGTCTCCGGCCCACCGATCGCCTCGGGCCGGCCACGGCGTCACCGCCGTGGCCGGCCCGGTCCCGGAGGGGCGGCCGGTCATCGCCGCGCGCCCCGGACGGCGCCGCGCACCCTCACGCCCGCAGCACCTTCTTGATGATCTTCCCCGCGGGATTGCGCGGCACCTGCTCGATGAACTCCACCCGCCGCGGCCGCTTGTACGGCGCGAGCAACTCGGCCACGTGCGCCAGCAACGCCGCGGCGTCCGGCTCCACGCCCGGTTCCGCGACGACGTACGCCAGCGGCACCTCGCCGTAGTCCTCGTCGGGCATCCCGACGACCGCCGCGTCCCGGACCGCCGGGTGGGTCATCAGGGCGCGTTCGATCTCCGAGGGGTAGACGTTCTGGCCCGCCCGGATGATCACGTCCTTCGTGCGGTCCACCAGGCTGATCCGGCCCTCGTCGTCCAGGAACCCCAGGTCGCCCGTCCGGATCCAGCCGTCGAGGGTGATCTCACGGGTGGCCGCCGGGTCGTTCCAGTAGCCCTGCATGACGCCCGGCCCGCGCACCACGATCTCCCCGATGTCACCGGGCGGCAGCTCCCGGCCGCCCCCGTCCACGGCCCGCGCGGACATGCCCGGCACGACCCGGCCGCAGGGGATGCGGGCGGTGACGTCCCCGGGCGCGGGGTGCTCGTCGGGTCCGAGCGTGACGAACGGGCCGCCCACCTCGGTCATGCCGTACACCTGCCGGAACCCGCAGCCCAGCCGCTCCACCGCCTCGGCGTAGACGTCGAGGGGCATGGGGGCGGCGCCGTACAGGACCTCCCGCAGAGAGGACAGGTCGGTGTGCCGGGACGCCTTGGCCTGCAGCATGAACCGCAGCATCTGCGGCACCAACCACATGTGCGTGGCACGGTGCCGTTCCACCGCGGCGAGGGCCCGCTGCGGAGTGAACCCCGGCATGAGCACGATCGTCGCGCCGGCCGCCATGTACGTGAGGGACACGACCATGCTGCCGTGGTACAGCGGACAGCAGTTGACCATGACGATGTCGTCGGTGGGGCGGGCCATCACCAGCCAGCCGAGCGCGATCGCCCGGAACGACGCGCTGTCGACGGTGACGCCCTTGGCCTGCCCGGTGGTGGCGGAGGTGTGCAGCACGGCGACGGGGTCGGTGTCGGCCACGTCGGGCAGATCCCGCTCGCCCGCCAGGCTGCCCAGTTCGGCGAAGGCGGGCTTGTCGAGGGCCAGCCGCAGCCGCACCGACTCCGGAAGCCCGCAGTGCCGGTCGAGCAGTTCCGACTCGCCGATGACGGCCACCGCGCCGACGCGTTCGACGATGCCGGCCACCTCGGGCTCGGCCAGGCTGTGGTTCAGCGGCACGAACAGCGCGCCCAGCCGGGCCAGCGCGAAGTAGCTCTCCAGCACCTCGACGCGGTCCTTGGAGAGCACGGCCACCCGGTCACCCGGGCGGATGCCCGACTCGGCGAGACCCCGTGCCAGTTCGATGGTGCGGTCGTGCAACTCGGCCCAGGTGACGCTGCGTTCCTCGTCGACCAGCGCGGTGCGCCGGGGCCGGCACTGGCGGTTGCGCTCCAGCAGCTGCGTCAGCCACATCACGCACCGCCGCTCGCCCCGGCGACCGAGTGCTCGGCCACGAAGCGCTCGTAGTCACCGATGGTGTGCAGCTTCTCCATGTCCTCCGCCGTGATCTCGACCCCGAGCCGCTGCTCGACCAGGAGGACCAGGCGCACCAGGTCCCCGGAGTCGATGCCGCTGGCGGCCAGGTCGACGTCGTCGCCGACCTGGTCGGCGTACTCGGCCGTGCCGGTGAGTTCGACCAGCAACTCCCTGATGGTGCTCATGGTTTCCCCTTTCCTCGGCGTGCCGGCCGCCGTACGGGACTCGTCTGTCACCTCTGCAAGAGGGCGGCACGGCCGGTCCCACTCCCCGTGCCGTTCCGTGAGCTTTGTCACGCGGCCGATCCCGGCGGGGTGGGGATAGCCGGGGCGGTGCCCGGCCTCTTACCGCAACGAAGCACCCGCCCCGCCCGGCCGGCCCCGGCCGGGCGAACGGCCCCCGACCGAAGGAGTGATGCGAGTGCCCAGGCAGCCGGTACAGGTCCCGGCACCGGGACGCCGTCGCACGCCACGCACGGCGGACGCCCGTCGCACGGCCGGCACCGGCCGCCGGGCGGGCACCGGCCCCACGGCCGGCACCGGTCACGCCGGGAGTGCCTCGTGACCGGACCCGCCACGACGGCCGGACCCGTCGCCGCCGCACCCGACCCCGCCACCGCCGAACAGGACGCACTGCTCGCGCACTTCGACGCCCTCATCGCCGACGGCGAGACGATCGAACCGCGGGACTGGATGCCCGACGCCTACCGCCGCATGCTGATCCGCCAGATCGCCCAGCACGCCCACTCCGAGATCATCGGAATGCAGCCGGAGGGCGCGTGGCTCACCCGGGCCCCCTCCCTGCACCGCAAGTCGGTCCTCATCGCCAAGGTGCAGGACGAGGCCGGCCACGGCCTGTACCTCTACTCCGCGGCCGAGACCCTGGGCGTGGACCGCGCCGATCTCCTGGACGCCCTGCACCGCGGACAGCAGCGCGCTTCCGCCACGTTCAACCATCCGGCCCTGACGTGGGCGGACACCGGGGCCATCGCCTGGCTGACGGACGGCGCCGCCGTCATCAACCAGGCACCCCTGTGCCGCACTTCCTACGGACCGTACGCCCGCGCCATGCGCCGTGTCTGCCAGGAGGAGGCCTTCCACGTCCGGCAGGGGTACGACCTGATGCGCGCCCTGTGCGAGGGGACGCCGCAGCAGAAGGAGATGGCGCAGGACGCGGTGAACCGCTGGTGGCTGCCCGCCGTGGCGCTGATGTTCGGGCCGCCCGACACGGAGGCGGGCGGGGCCGACGCGCGGACCGCCGCGCTGGGCGCAGCGGTGTCGCGCCGGGCGATCGCCTGGGGGATCAAGCGGCACACCAACGACGAGCTCCGCCAGCGCTTCGTCGACACGTGCGTCCCGCAGGCCGAACGCCTCGGTCTGACGCTGCCCGACCCGGCGATCCGCTGGAACGAGGACCGGGGCCACTACGACTTCACGCCCGTCGACTGGGAGACCTACCGCGAAGCCCTGGGCGACGGCACGCACTGGGCGCGGCAGCGCCTCGCGCACCGCCGGGCCGCACACGAGGACGGAGCCTGGGTACGGGAGGCCGCCGCCGCGTACGCCGCCCGCACGGACGCCACGGGGATGACAGGGGCCACCGACGCCGGCGAGGCCACGCCGGTCACGGATGCCGCGGGCGTCGTGGACGTCATGGGGGAGGAGGCCGGATGAGCGGCGGGGCACGGGAGGGGGTGCCGGCGTCCTGGGAGGTGTTCCTGCGGGCCCGCCGGGGCCTGGCTCACCAGCACGTGGGATCGGTGCGCGCCGCCGGCCCGGACGCCGCGCTGGCCACGGCCCGCGACCTGTTCACGCGCCGCGGGGAGCCGTCGTCGCTGTGGGTGGTCCGCTCCGACGCCGTGCACACGGCCTCCCCGGACGAACGCGATCCCTACTTCGCGGGCACCGACAAGCCCTACCGCCATCCCGAGCACTTCGCGCCGCTGAACGAGAAAGGCCCCCGAGGTGACCACCACGCGTGACGACCTGGCAGGTCCCGCGGCCGCCGACCCGGGCGGCACACCGGCCGGCGCCGCTGCACCCGTCGCGACCGGAACCGCCGCCGACCTGGCCGTGCACCTCCAGCGGCTGGGCGACGACGCCCTCGTCCTGGGTCAGCGCCTGTGCGAGTGGATCACCCGCGCGCCGACCGTGGACGAGGACCTGGCCCTGTCCAACATCGCCCTCGACCTCATCGGGCACGCCCGTGTCCTGCTCACCCGCGCCGGCCGGCTCGACGGCACCGGCCGCACCGAGGACGACTTCGCCTTCACCCGCTCGGAGCGCGAGTTCACCAACGTCCTGCTGACCGAACTCCCCAACGGGGACTTCGCGACGACCGTGGCCCGCCAACTGGCCTACACGCACTACGCGGTGCCGTACTACGAGGCGCTGGCGAACTGCCCCGACGCCGAACTCGCCGCTTTCGGCGCTCGTGCCGCCAAGGAGGTCGCCTTCCACCGGCTGCACGCCGACCGCTGGACCCGGACGCTGGCCGGCGGCACCGAGGAGAGCGCCCGCCGCATGCAGGCGGGCTTGGAACGGGTGTGGCCCTACACCGCTGAGCTGTTCGACGAGGACGACACGGCGCGCCGCCTGTCCGCGTCCGGCACGGTTCCCTCCCCGGCGCTCCTGCGTCCGGCCTGGCAGCGGAGCGTCTCCGAGGTCGTCGGCGGAGCGGGACTCACCGTGCCCAGGGCCTCCTGGTCGGCGAGAGGGGGAAGGTCCGGCTTGCACACGGAGGAGTTCGGCCCGCTGATCGCCGAACTCCAGTCGGTGCACCGGCAGTTCCCCGGAGGTTCCTGGTGAGTGCGCCGATGCCGTCCCCGTCCCGGTGCTCCGTCCGGGAGGTGCGCGAACGGGTGGAGGCGCTTCCCGACCCCGAACTGCCGGTGATCGGCCTCGGCGACCTCGGTGTCGTGGGCTCGGTCGGAGCGGCCGCGGACGGGGTGCTGGAGGTGGAGATCATGCCCACCTACCTCGGCTGCCCGGCCCTGCCCGAGATCACCGCCGCCGTACAGGACGTCCTGTCCGCCTGCGGCCACCCCGAGGGCCGCGTACGGCAGGTGCTGTCGCCTCCCTGGACCACGGACCGCATCACCTCCGAGGGCCGGCGCAGGCTCGCCGCGCACGGCATCGCCCCGCCCGTGTCCCCGGCCCCGCACGGCCCGGTCCCCGTCGAGCTGGGCGTCGTGCCCTGCCCCCACTGCGGGTCCCGGGCCACCCGCCCGCACAGCACCTTCGGGCCGTCGCGGTGCCAGTCGGTGCTGTGGTGCACGGCGTGCCGAGAACCCTTCCCCCACCTGACCGCGCTGTGAGGCCCACCGTGAACACCGCCGCCGGCCCGCCCACCGCCACCGAGGAAACGGCCGTGAGCTCGCCCACCACCGGGAAACCGGCCGCCAACCCACCCACCACCGCCGGGGCGTCCGCGACGCCGTCCACCCATGCCGCCGGGGCGTCCGCGACGCCGTCCACTCATGCTGCCGGGGCGTCCGCGACGCCGTCCACCCATGCCGCGGGGGCGTCCGCGACGCCGTCCACCCATGCCGCGGGGGCGTCCGCGACGCCGTCCACTCATGGCGCGGGGGCGTCCGCGACGCCGTCCACCCATGCCGCGGGGGCGTCCGCGACGCCGTCCACTCATGCCGCGGGGGCGTCCGCGACGCCGTCCACTCATGCCGTCGGGGCGTCCGCAACGTCGTCCAGCCCCACCGCTGGGGCGGGCGCGACGCCGCCCGCCGCTGCTCTGCCCGCGGCGCCCGCCCCGTCCGGCCGCACCGGCTTCCACTCGCTGCGCGTCACCGACCTCCGCCGCCCGACGGCCGACACGGTGGCCGTCACCCTCGAGGTGCCCGCCACCCTGCGCGGCGTCTTCGCCCACCGCCCCGGCCAGCACGTCGTCGTCCGGCACCGCCGCTTCGGCGGTGAAGTGCGCCGCAGCTACTCGCTCTGCCCGCCACCCCACGATCCCGAGGCGCTGCGGCTGGTGATCAAACGTGGCGCCCCCGACGGCTTCGGCGCGTACGCCATCAGCCGTCTGGAAACGGGCGACCGGCTCGAACTCTCCCCGCCCACCGGCTCCTTCGCCCTGCCGGAGCTGCCGCCCGGCGCCCACCACGTGCTTCTCGCGGGCGGGTCCGGCATCACCCCGCTGGCGCCGATGGCCGCCCACGCCCTGCGCCGGGACCCGACCTGCCGCGTCAGCCTGATCCACTCCGTCCCCACCTCCGCCGACGCCGTCCTGGCCGACGAACTGGCCCGGCTGAAGGACGAGTTCGTGGACCGCCTCACCGTCCTGCACGTACTGACCCGGGAGGACCGGGGGAGCGGGGACGGGCCGCTCGCGCGACGGCTGGACGCGGCCGGTCTGCGCCGGCTGCTGGCGGCCGTGGACGCCCGGCCCGGCCCGGACACGGCGTTCGCCCTGTGCGGCCCGCCCGGTCTGCTCGACACCTCGCGGCGGGCCCTGGCGGACTGGGGTGCCGACCCCGCGCTCGTACGCTGGGAACTCTTCACGGTTCGGGCGGCAGCCCACGTGCCGCGCACAGCGTCTCCGACACGGGCGCCCGGACCGGTGCCCGCGCCGGGGGAGACCCGGGTCAGCGTCCTGCTCGACGGGCGCCGCCGCGCCGCGACCGTGCGGGCCGGGGACGCCTCCCTCCTCGACGCGCTGCTGCGCGCCCACCCCGACGTCCCCTACGCATGCCGCGAAGGCGTGTGCGGCAGTTGCCGGGCCAAAGTCCTGTCCGGGCAGGTCACGGCCGACGCCCAGCACGCCCTGGACGACCGCGACCTCGCCGCCGGCTACACACTCGTCTGCCGGGCCCGCCCCACCACCCCCGAGGTCACCGTCGACTTCGACGCCTGAGGCCCGACCCCGACCACGCCCCCCCAGTTGCCACCCGACCGCGAAGGAGATCCACGTTGACCACGACCGCACGCCACGAAGGGAAGACCGCCCTGGTCACCGGCGGCAGCCGGGGCATCGGCAGAGCCATCAGCCGCCGCCTCGCCCGCGAGGGAGCCCTGGTGGCGGTCCACTACGGCCACGACGAGGCGGCCGCCGAGCGCACCGTCAAGGAGATCGAGGCCGACGGCGGACGTGCCTTCCCCGTGCACGCCGAACTCGGTGTGCACGGCGACGCCGACACCCTGTGGACCGCCTTCGACCGAGCCCTGGCCGCCCAAGGGGCACCCGAGGGACTCGACATCCTGGTCAACAACGCCGGCATCACCCTCCCGCGGCCGTTCGCCCAGGTCACCGAGGCCGACTACGACCGGGTGTTCGCCATCAACACCAAGGCGCCCTTCTTCGTCGTCCAGCGCGCTCTGGAACGGCTGCGCGACGGCGGCCGGATCATCAACATCTCCTCCGTCGCCACCCGTGTCGCCTTCCCGCCGATCGTCACGTACACCATGACCAAGGCCGCCCTCGACTACCTCACCCTCTCCCTCGCCCAGGAGCTGGGACCCCGGGGCATCACCGTCAACGCCGTCGCACCCGGCTACACCGAGACGGAGATCAACCCCACGCTCAGCGT
Organism: Streptomyces sp. AHA2; assembly: GCF_036857595.1. Taxonomy (NCBI): domain Bacteria; kingdom Bacillati; phylum Actinomycetota; class Actinomycetes; order Kitasatosporales; family Streptomycetaceae; genus Streptomyces; species Streptomyces sp. AHA2. The sequence goes on along the minus strand of NZ_JAUQWJ010000005.1, from coordinate 33,853 downwards.
GCCGGAGATCCGCCGCAGGTACTCCGAGGCCTCCGTCTTCGGGCGGCTCGGCGACCCGGTGGACATCGCCGACGTCGTCTCGTTCGTCGCCAGCGACGACGCCCGCTGGGTGACCGGCCAGTGGATCGACGCGTCCGGCGGCGCCCACCTGGGTGTGTGACCCCAAGCCACCCGGCCGTCCGCCGGCCGGCCTCTCAAGGAGATGTGATGAACCACGGCACGTCCGCCCTCGACGAACCGGTGGACGACGACCTGACCCGCCCGTTCCCGGGTGCGAGCCCCTACGACACCTACGTGCACGCGTCCGTCCTCAACACGCTGCAGCACCCGCTCACCGAGGCCCCGGACGAGATGGGCTTCCTCGTCACCACCCAGGTGATGGAGCTGTGGTTCACCCTGATCGTGCACGAGTGGCGCACGGCCAAGGTGGCGTTCGCCAAGGACGACCCGGACGCGGCCATGGACGCGCTCACCCGCAGCCGCCGCGCGCTGACCGCCCTCAACGGCGCCTGGGCGCCCATCGCCGCGCTGACGCCCGCCCAGTTCAACGGCTTCAGGGCCGCGTTCGGCCAGGCGTCCGGATTCCAGTCGGCCATGTACCGGCACCTGGAGTTCCTCCTCGGTGACAAGTCCTCCGGACTGCTGCGCGCCCACCGCGGCGACCCGGCCGTCCACGAGGCGCTGGGCGAGACCTACCGCGAACCGTCCCTCTACGACGAGGTGCTGGCCCACCTCCACCGGCAGGGACTGCCCGTGCCCCGGCACGTCCTCGAACGGGACGTCACCCTCCCCTACACCTCCGACCCCGGGGTCGTGGACACCTGGCGGCACGTCTACGCCGGACCGCGGCACCACCCCCACCTCGCCCTGGGGGAAGTCCTCACCGACATCGCCGAACTGGTCACCCGCTGGCGGTTCGAGCACGTCCTGGTGGTGCGCCGCGCCATGGGCGCCAAACCGGGCAGTGCCGGCTCGGCCGGACTCGCCTGGCTCGAACGGCGGGCGGCCCGGCCGGTCTTCCCCGAGCTGTGGGAGGTGCGCGGTGACGTCTAGGACGATCTCCGCCTTCGCCGCCGAGGAGGAACAGCGGGTCCTGAGCCTGAAGCCGGTACTGGCACCGGCGCACGGCCGCTACGGCGACCACCCCCACCAGTCCTACGACGCCTGGCCGTCCGACGACCCGGACGCCCCGCTGGTCGTCCTGCTGCACGGCGGCTACTGGCGTTACGACCGCATGCACCTGACGCCCTTCGCGGCCTACCTCTCCGAGCAGGGCTTCGACGTCCTGCTGCCCGGCTTCCGCCGCTCCGGCGGTGCCGGCGGCTACCCCGAGACCTTCGACGACGTCGCCCGCATCGTCGACACCCTGCCCGAGGGACGCCCGTACGTCCTCGCGGGCCACTGCTCCGGCGGGCACCTGGCGTTGTGGTGCGCCGCCCGGGGCCTGCTGCCCGAAGGCTCACGCTGGCACACCCGCAGCCTCCCGACGAGCGTCCTCGCCCTCGCGCCGATCACCGACCTGACCGCCACCCGCCGCGACGACCTCAGCAACGGCGCCGCCCTTCAACTCCTCGGGGGGCAGGCGCACTTCGCTGAGCGGCTGCCGGAGGTCGACCCGCTCACCCTGTTGCGCGGCGCAGGCACCACCGGCGTCCCCACCGTGCTGCTGCACGGGGCGGCCGACGAGGAGGTCCCGCTGACCCAGTTCAGCGACTACGCGGCCGTGCACCGCGACCTCAGGACGGTCGTCCTGCCCGGCACCGGCCATTACACCCTCATCGAACCGGGAGCACCCGGCGCCCGCGCGGTCGCCGACACCCTCCGGGACATGGCGGCCGCCTTCCCGCCGAGGCGGTCCGGCCGCGCGGACCAGGAGGCCGCACGATGACCACCGCACTGTCCGCACCGGCCGGCCTGCGCGGGCGAGCCGCACGGCTCGACGCCGACGATCCCCTGGCCCCCCTCCGCGCGCGCTTCCAGCTCCCGCCGGACGTCGTCCACCTCGACGGCAACTCCCTGGGCCCGCTGCCCGCCGCCGTGCCCGCCGCCCTCGACGACGTCGTGCGCCGCCAGTGGGCCACCGGGCTCATCGGCTCGTGGAACGCGGCCGGCTGGTGGCAGGCGCCCCTGCGGGTCGGGGACGCCGTCGGCGCCCTCATCGGGGCGGCCCCGGGCCAGACGATCGCGGGCGACTCCACCAGCGTGCAGCTGTTCACCGCGCTCGACGCCGCCGCCGCGCTGCGTCCGGACCGTCCGCTCCTGGTCACCGACCCCGGGCACTTCCCCACCGACCGCTATATCGCGGACGCGGTCGCCCGCCGCCGGAACCTGACCGTGCGGCGGGTGCCCCCGGCGGACCTGGCGTCGTTCCTCGCCGCCGAGGGCCATCGGGTCTGCGTCGTCAGCTACGCGCCCGTCGACTTCCGCACCGGCGAGCTGTACGACATGCGGGCGCTGACCCGGGCCGTCCACGACGCCGGGGCGCTGGTGCTCTGGGACCTGTGCCACGCGGCCGGCGCCCTGCCCCTGGACGTCGACGGCCTCGGCGTCGACCTGGCCGTCGGCTGCGGCTACAAGTTCCTGTCCGGCGGGCCGGGCGCACCCGCCTTCCTGTACGTGGCGCGGCGGCATCACGCCGAGTTGGAGACCCCGTTGCCCGGCTGGACCGGACATGCCGACCCGTTCGCACTCGCTGCCGAGTACACACCGGCCCCCGGCATCGCCCGCGCCCGCATCGGCACGCCGCCGATCCTGTCCCTGCTCGCCCTGGAAGCGGCCCTGACCGCCTTCGACGGCGTCGACATGAGGCAGGTCCGTGACAAGAGCCTGTCCCTGACGGGCTTCTTCCTGCACTGCGCGGGCGAGCTTTTGACCCCCTTGGGCTTCACGTCCGTCACCCCGGCCGACCCGGGCCGCCGCGGCAGCCAGGTCAGCCTCCGCCACCCGCACGCCCGCGGACTGGTCGCCGCCCTCGCCGAACACGGCGTCATCGCCGACATGCGCGCACCCGACCTCCTGCGCTTCGGCGTCAACGCCCTGTACACCAGCCACCGGGACATGCTCACCGCCGCGCTCCGCCTGCGCGACCTCACCCGGGACGCCGCCTACGACCCCGCACCACCGGCTGCGGGACCGGTGACCTGAGAGAACACACCCGCCTTCCCCCGGCCCCGCCGCCGAGGGCCGGGGCAGGCGGGTTCCCCCGGACCCAGACGTGCCATCCGCGCGTGGGTTTCGGGGTCGTGGCCGCGAGGGACAGCCCACCGAGGCTGAAGAGCACGTCGTCCGGTTCGATGTCCGCGCGCACCAGGCCCGCTTCCCGCCCGGCGTGGAGCAGCTCCGTGATCGCGGCGGTCAGCATGGCCCTGCTCCGGGAGAAGGGATCCCCTCCCCGCCGGCGATGAGGGCGCGCAGCGCCTCCGAGATCCCGCGCTTGGTGGTCGTGTAGCGGACGAAGCCGCACGGTCCGGCCGCCCCGCGCCCGGCGAGGCAGACGGGGAAGCCGTCCTTTGTGCACCGCGGCCGGGGCGTCAGGAGGACTCGCGCACCACCAGCTCCGTCGGCAGCGTGATCTGCTGCCGGTCCGCACCGTGCCGGGTGATGTCGGTCAGGATGCGGGCCATCGTCCGGCCCAGCTCCTCCACCGGCTGACGCACGGTCGTCAGCGGCGGGTTGGTGTGGCGGGCCAGGACGGAGTCCTCGAAGCCGACGACGGCGACGTCCTCCGGCACCCGTCTCCTCCGGCGGCGCAGTTCGGCGAGGGCGCCGACCGCCATCAGGTCGGACGCGGCGAAGACGGCGTCCAGATCGGGGGCGCGTTCAAGAAGCGAACGCATGGCGTGAGCGCCCCCCTCCTCGGTGAAATCGCCCGTCTCGACAAGGAGATCCGATGGGGCGGCGCCCGCTTCGCGGTGGGCGGCGCGCCAGCCTGCGAGCCGGCTGCGGCCGACGTCCATGTCCAGCGGTCCCGTGATCGTGGCCACCCGCCGCCGTCCGCGGGCCAGCAAGTGCCGCACGGCCGCGGCGGCGCCGCCGGCGTTGTCGGCGTTGACGTAGCTCAACTGCTCGCCCGCGTCACGGCGTCCCGCCAGAACGGTGGGCAGCCCCATCTCCTCCAGCATGCCCGGCAGCCGGTCCCCCGAGTGCACGGAGACGAGCAGCACACCGTCCACGCGGCGGGTCGCCACCGACTCGGTCAGCTGGTCGCGTTCGGCCTCGTCGCGGACGAGCATCAGCTGCAGCTGGATGCGGCTCTCCGCGCACGCGCCGCTGACGCCGCGGATGATCGCGGCGAAGAACGGCTCCGAGCCGAGCCGGCTCTCCGACTCGGGGATCACCAGGGCCACGGCGTCGGTGCGGTTGGTCACCAGGCCGCGGGCGACGGAGTTGGGGACGTAGTTGAGCTCCTTGATCGCCGCGAGCACCCGGGCACGGGCATCGGCACTGACCAGGTCCGAGCCGTTGACGACACGGGAGACCGTCGTGCGGCCCACGCCGGCGCGGGCGGCGACCGTTTTGATCGTCGGACGGCGGTTTCCGGTCATGTGCTCCCCCCTCGCGCCGCGGCGGCAGGCCCTGCCGCGGAGGTGACCTGCGCAATTCTTGCAGATCCGGCCGTCGCCGGGGCACAGGGCGATCGCAGCGGATCCCACCGCAGCTCAGCACGGTGAGAGAACGAGTTGTGTTCAAGTCATTGACAGATCGGTCCACTCCTACGAGTCTTCGATGCGCCGGTGGGAACGTGCCCACCCCAGAGTGGGCACGTTCCCACTCGTCCAAACCATCCCAGAACTCATCACCACGGCTTCGTCGTGGCCAGCGCTGGACCCGTCGCCGTCGACGGTTCGGCGACGTCGCTAGGAGGAGACCCATGAGCACTTCCGGTTCGTTGCGCAGAAAGGCGGTGGCGGGGGCCGCGGCCGCCGGCGCGCTGGCGCTCGTGGTCGGCTGCGGCGGCAGCGACGACTCCGCCACCGGCGGCGGCAAGAAGGACGGCAAGGTCACCATCACCATGGGCCTGTACGGGGTGATGGGCCTCAAGGAGACCGGCCTCCTCGAGCAGTACGAGAAGGAGAACCCCGACGTCGACATCAAGGCCGAGATCGCCGGCGACGAACAGACGTACTACACCGCCCTGCAGACCAGGCTCGCCGCCGGCAAGGGCCTGAAGGACATCCAGGGCATCGAGATCGGCCGGGCCAAGGAGATCACCGACACGCAGTCGGACAAGTTCGCCGACTTCGGCGACATGTCGGGCACCGACCACTTCCTGCCGTGGAAGGAGTCCCAGATCAGCACCGCCGACGGCAAGGTGCTCGGCCTCGGCACGGACATCGGGCCGATGGCCGTCTGCTACCGCAAGGACTACTTCGAGAAGGCCGGCCTGCCCACCGAGCGCGAGGAGGTCGCCAAGCTCTGGGAGGGCGACTGGAAGAAGTACGTCGAGGTCGGCCGCACCTTCAAGAAGGACTTCAAGGGCGACGGCGTCGCCTACATGGATGCGGCCAGCGGCCTGTTCAACGCCATGATCTACGGCAACTCGGAGCAGTTCTACGACGAGAAGGGCGAGCTGGTCTACGACAGCAACCCGGTCGTCAAGGAGGCGTGGGGCCTTGCCGCCGACGCGGCGGAGGACGGTCTGACGGCCAAGCTCCGCCAGTTCCAGCCCGGTTGGGACCCCGGTCTGGCCAACGGCACGTTCGCCACGGCCGTGTGCCCCGCCTGGATGCTGAGCCACATCAGTGAGAAGGCCGGACCGGCGAACAAGGGCAAGTGGGACGTGGCCAAGGCCCCCAAGGGCGCCAACTGGGGCGGGTCCTTCCTCGGTGTCGTCGAGCAGAGCCCCGTCAAGGAGGAGGCCAAGAAGCTCGTGGCCTGGCTGACCGCACCCGAGCAGCAGGCGCACATTTTCAAGGAGATCGGCAACATCCCCTCCTCGCGCCAGGCGCTGGACAGCCCCGAGGTCAAGAACGCCGAGTCCGAGTACTTCAGCGGCGCGCCCATCGGCCGGATCTTCGGCGCCGCGGCCCAGGAGATTCCCGACAAGCAGGTCCTCGGCCGCAAGGACGGCACGATCAAGGACACCTTCTCCCAGGGCCTGACGCTGATCGAGCAGCAGGGCACGGCACGGGACAAGGCGTGGGAGACCACCGCGGAGCGCATCGAGAAGGCGGTCGGCTGACCCCCGGCCCCCGCGGCCGTCCGGGCCCGCCCGTCGCGGCCGGGTCCGGACGGCCGGCTCACCCATCCGCTCTCAGGAAGGAACTCCGGTGGCCATCTCCACCACCAAGGCCCTGACCGGGGACGAGCCCGCCGGGCCGCCTCCGGAAGAAGGCGCCGGCCGGCGGCGCGGCGCGCTCCTGCACCGGCTCGACATCAAGGGCGCCCCGTACGTCTTCGTCGCGCCGTTCTTCGTGGTCTTCGCCGCGTTCAGCTTCTACCCCCTCGTCTACACGTCCTGGATCTCCCTGCACGACGTCGAACTGGCCACCCTCGACGTCATGGAGTGGGTGGCGTTCGACAACTACGTCGAACTGTGGGGAGACTCCCGGTTCTGGAACGCGCTGCAGAACACGATCACCATCGGCGTCATCTCCACCGTGCCGCAGCTGCTGATGGCCCTCGGGCTGGCACACCTGCTGAACTACCGCATGCGCGGCTCGCTGTTCTTCCGCGTCGCCTCACTGGTGCCCTACGCGACCTCGGTCGCCGCGGCCGCCCTCGTCTTCACCATGATCTTCGAGCGCGACTTCGGCATGATCAACTGGGCGCTGGGTGCGGTCGGGATCGACCCCGTGGACTGGGAGGCCGACAAGTGGCCCGCCCAGGTGGCCATCTCCACCATCGTGATCTGGCGCTGGACCGGCTACAACGCGCTGCTCTACCTCGCCGCCATGCAGGCCATCCCCGCCGACCGCTACGAGGCCGCCTCCCTCGACGGCGCCTCCCGATGGCAGCAGTTCACCCACGTCACGGTCCCCGGGATCCGCTCCACGATCGTCTTCACCATCGTGCTCTCCACGATCGGCGCCACGCAGCTGTTCGGTGAGCCGCTGATCTTCGGCCAGGGGCCCAACGGCGTCAGCGGCGGCGCGGACAACCAGTACCAGACCCTGGGACTGCTGCTGTACGAAGAGGGCTGGAAGAACTACCAGATGGGCCGCTCGGCGACCGTCGCCTGGGCCATGTTCCTGCTGCTCCTGCTCGTCTTCCTCGTGCAGCGCGTCGTCAAGCGCGCCCGCTCCCGTACGTCCTGACCCGGAGTCACCATGACCCTGCAAAGTCTCCCGGCCCGGACCGGCACCGCGGGCCCGGCATCACCCGAGAAGACGACCCGCCGGGGCGGCCGCGGGCTGCTGCGCCAGCGCGCCGGCCGCCAGCACCACGCCGGCCCCCTCGCCTACGTCCTGCTCGCCGTCATGGCGGTGCTGTCCATCTTCCCGCTCTACTGGACGATGGTGGCCGCCTCCACCGACAACACCCGGGTCAGCCAGACCCCGCCGCCGTTCCTGCCGGGCCCGAACCTGTTCAGCAACCTCGCCCGTGCCTGGGACGAGGCGGCGATGGGCAAGGCGATGATCAACAGCCTCATCGTGGCCGGCGTGATAGCCCTGTCCACGGTGCTGTTCGCGACGCTCGCCGGATTCGCCTTCGCCAAACTGCGGTTCAAGGGGCGCAACGCCCTGCTCATGCTGGTCATCGGCACCATGCTCGTGCCGCCGCAGCTCGGCGTCGTACCCCTGTTCATGATGATGGCCGAGCTCGGCTGGTCCCAGCAGCTGCCCGCCGTCATCTTCCCGACGCTGGTGAGCGCGGTGGGCGTGTTCTTCATGCGGCAGTACCTGTCCGAGGCCCTGCCGGACGAGCTCGTCGAGGCCGGACGCGTGGACGGAGCGCACTCGCTGCGGATCTTCTGGAGCATCGTGCTGCCCGTCGCCCGCCCCGCCATGGCCGTGCTGTTCATGATCACGTTCGTGCACGCCTGGAACGACTTCTTCTGGCCCTTCGTGGTCCTCGACATGACCAACCCGACCGTGCCCGTCGCCCTCACCCAGCTCAGCGCGGGGTACGTCCGCGACCAGTCGCTGATCATGGCCGGGGCCCTGCTCGGCACACTGCCGCTGCTGGCGATGTTCATCGTCTTCGGCCGCCAGATCGTCAGCGGCATCATGGCCGGCGCGGTCAAGGGCTGACCGCCGCGCGAACGGCCACGCCACGCTCCCGAAAAGGCCCGTCGGGCCTTCCGGGCCCTTCACCGCAGGGCTCCACGCACCCCGTCGCACACCACCACCTCGAAAGGACTTACGTGGTCACCGCAGCACAGCAGACCGCGTCCGCCCCGGACGCCGCCCGCACCTTCCCCAAGGGCTTCCTCTGGGGCTCCGCCACCGCCTCCTACCAGATCGAGGGAGCGGCCGCCGAGGACGGCAGGACGCCGTCCATCTGGGACACCTACGCCCGCACCCCGGGCCGGGTCCGCAACGGAGACACCGGCGACACCGCCACCGACCACTACCACCGCTGGCGCGAGGACGTCGCCCTCATGGCCGAACTCGGTCTGGGCGCCTATCGCTTCTCCCTCGCCTGGCCGCGGATCCAGCCCACCGGCCGCGGGCCCGCCGTGCAGAAGGGCCTGGACTTCTACCGGCGCCTCGTCGACGACCTGCTCGACAAGGGCATCCAGCCCGTCGCCACCCTCTACCACTGGGACCTCCCGCAGGAGCTCGAGGACGCCGGAGGCTGGCCCGAGCGGGCCACGGCCGAACGCTTCGCCGAGTACGCGGCCCTCGCTGCGGACGCCCTCGGCGACCGGGTGAAGACCTGGACCACGCTCAACGAGCCCTGGTGCAGCGCCTTCCTCGGCTACGGCTCCGGCGTGCACGCCCCCGGCCGCACCGACCCGGTGGCCGCCCTGCGCGCGGCGCACCACCTCAACCTGGCCCACGGACTGGCCAGCCGGGCGCTGCGCGACCGCCTGCGCGCCGACGCCCAGGTCTCGGTCACCCTCAACATCCACCACGTCCGCCCGCTCACCGGGTCGGAAGGCGACGCGGACGCGGTCCGCCGCATCGACGCCCTCGCCAACCGGGTCTTCACCGGTCCGATGCTGAACGGCGCCTACCCGGAGGACCTGTTCAAGGACACCGCCGAGCTGACCGACTGGTCCTTCGTCCGGGACGGCGACCTCGCACGGATCCACCAGCCGCTGGACTTCCTCGGCGTCAACTACTACACGCCCACCGTGGTCTCCGAAGCCGACGGCAGCGGCACCCACACCTCCGACGGACACGGCAACAGCTCCCACAGCCCCTGGCCCGGAGCCGACCGGGTCGCCTTCCACCAGCCGCCCGGTGACACGACCGCGATGGGCTGGGCCGTCGACCCCAGCGGCCTGTACGACCTGCTGCGCCGGCTCACCGACGACTTCCCGCGTCTGCCGCTGGTCATCACCGAGAACGGCGCCGCCTTCGACGACTACGCCGACCCCGAGGGCCGGGTCAACGACCCCGCCCGGATCGCCTACGTGCGCGGCCATCTGGCCGCCGTCCACCGGGCCATCCTGGACGGCTCGGACGTGCGCGGGTACTTCCTGTGGTCCCTGCTGGACAACTTCGAGTGGGCGCACGGCTACAGCAAGCGCTTCGGCGCGGTGTACGTCGACTACCCGACCGGCACCCGCATCCCCAAGGCCAGCGCCCGCTGGTACTCCCAGGTGGTCCGCACCGGTGTACTCCCGGGCGCCTGACGGACCGGTGCGGCACGCACCCGTCCCCGCGTGACGCCGCACCCCGCCCCCGCACCCCGCCCCCGCACCCCGCCCCCGGCTCTCCGCGACCGCGGAGAGCCGGGGGCGGGGTCATGCGGGAGGCCCGGCTAGAAGGTCAGGTTCCAGGTGTCGATGCGTCCGGTGTCCCGGGTCGCGATGTCACGGACGCGCAGCTTCCACGTCCCGGAGGCGGTCTCCGAGGAGGCGTCGACCGTGTACGTCTTCACCACGTCGTCCCCGCTGTCTCCGTCGGCGAAGTCCTCCAGGGGATGGACGGACCCGTCCGGGGCGACGAGTGACAGCACCAGGTCGCCGCGGTAGGTGTGCTTGACGTCCACGCCGACCTTCAGCGCGGCTGGGGCGTTGCCCGCGATCCCGGTCACCGTGATCGGCGACTCCACGGTGGCGTTGTCCGGGACGGCGACGTCGGCGGTGTTCTCGAAGTACCGTCCCGGCTGCGGCGTCGTCCCGCCGACGGCCTTCAGCGCGTCGACCTGGCCCTCGCCGAAGAAGGCGTTCTTCGCCGTGGTGCCGGTGCACCGGCTGTCCGACGGGCACGCCGTGTCCGTGGCCTGGGTGCCCAGCCGCTCACGCAGCTGAGCCGGGGTGGCGGACGGGTCGGCGCTCTTCAGCAGTGCGGCGACACCGGCGACGTGCGGTGAGGCCATCGACGTGCCGTTCATGTTGCCGTACTTGCCGCCCGGCAGGGTGGAGTAGACGCCGTAGGCCCCGTCGCCGCCCGGCGCCGCGACGTCGATGACGTCCCGGCCGTAGTTGGAGTAGGACGCCTTGACGTTCCCGTTGCCCATCGCCGCGACGGTCACGACGCCCGGCAGCTCCGTCGGGATGTCGACGCAGGCGTTGGTGATCGTGCGGTTGACCGGGGTCGAGTCGTTCGGGCTGGAGTTGTCCGACCGCTTGTCGGCCAGGTCGTAGTTGGAGTTGCCGGCCGCGGCGATCTGGAGGGAGCCCTTGCCCTCCGCGTACTCCTGGGCCCGGCGCACACCCTCGATGATGGCCGCCTGGTCGGGGTCGTCCGGGCAGTTGAACATCCACGGGTCGGTGTAATAGCTGTTGTTCGTGACGTCGAAACCGTGGTCGCCGGCCCACATGAAGCCGCAGACGGTGTTCTCGGCGAAGAACATGCTGGTGGTCGGCTCCGCGATGCGCACGGACGCGATGCTCACGCCCGGTGCGACGCCGACCACGCCCTTGCCGTTCTTCGCTGCGGCGATGGTGCCGGCCACGTGTGTGCCGTGGGTGCCGACGTCACGCCAGGCCCCGGAGCGGGTGTCGGCCTTGCCGTAGGCGCAGGAGACGGAGTCGGCGGCGTTGAAGTTGGGCGCGAGGTCCTGGTGCCGGTCGTCGACACCGGTGTCCAGGACACCGACCTCGACCGACGGCGAACCGGGGTTGACGGCCCACGCCTTGTCGGCGTTGATCCTCGTCATGTCCCACCGGGCCGTCTCGGTGAGGGTGGTGGCCGACTGCGGGGGAGCGCTCGGCAGGGTGGGGGAGTAGGCGTCCGCGGGGACGTCCGAGGTGCGGGTCGCGCCCACCTTCTGCACGCCCGCCGCGGAGCGCAGGGCGGAGGCGAAGCCGGCCGAGGCGGAGTGGGCGACCACGACGCCGATCGCGTCGTACGACGCGAAGACCGAACCACCGTTGGCGGCAACGGCATTGCGGGCGGCCGAGGTGTCGCCGGGAGCGGTGATGACCAGGTAGGACCTGGTCCCGGCGACCCAGCCTGCGGCGGCCTGGGCGGTGGTGGCGGCGCGGGAGTCCGCACGGGAGACGGCACCGGCCGCCGCGGGTCCCGGCGGAAGGCCGGTGTCCGCGCCGACGGCACCTGCGGGCGTGGCGAGGGCGAGCGCCGCTGAGACGGCGGCGACGGACAGCAGCGACCGTCTGAGACGGCGCGGTGATATGCGGGGGGTTGTCACAGCATCCTCCGAGAGCCCGGGGCAGGGGTGGCGCCGGCCGGGCCGTGGGCCGATTGGGTCGACGCAAGATTTCAGATGAGGGCATGACAAGGGAAGAGCCCGAGGCGCATTGATCGTCGCGAGGGGACAAATAGGGGAGCGGGCTCCGGATCGCCGGCGGGACCGGAGCGCGAAACGGGCGCCCCTCGGCTCAGGTCGTCCGGGGCTGCTGGATGCTGTCGCCCCGGTTGTTGATCGCCATGTACGTCCCGATCCGGCGGAAGTCGTTGATCACGCCGAAGAGGGTCTTGTTCGTCGGCAGGAGCGCCTGCAGGGATGCCTCGTCCGACAGACGTGTACGGAGCATGTCCTTGTAGGCGTTGTAGACCCTCGCCGTGTAGTTGGGCTCCTTCGCCGCGTTCATCCGGTAGTCGTTCGTGACCGCGATGGAGGCGAGGTCCATCAGGAAGCAGTCGAAGAGGTCCGTGACGTCCGCGGCTCGCACGCCCTCTTCCCCCGACTGCGCCTGACGGGCGAGGATCTCGGCCATCTCGACCACGATCTCGCGGTAGACGCGGTGCCGGGTGCTGCTGGGGAAGGCCGCCATGACGTGGTCGGCCTGCCCGGCGCCCCGGGTGTTCATCGTGCGCGGCTCGGCCAGATCCGCCAGGCCCGGCACCGGCAGCGGAATGTCCTGGAACATCGACTCCTCGTCGGGGATGCCCGTGTCGCGGGAGGCGAGCGGGTGCAGGCCGATCTCGTGGGCGAGCATGCCCATGATGTAGCCGATGTCGTACTTCTCGAAGTAGTAGCTGGCCAGGTTGATCTGCACGCCCTCGGCACCGAGGTCGCGCACGTCGGCGGGAGTCTCCGTGGTCCGCACCAGCAGGGTGATGCGGCACGGGCGGCCGGCGAGGTAACCGCGGATGGTGTCGTGCGTCCGGAGCAGCTCGATGATCCGGACCGCCTTGTCCCGGTACCTCGGGTCCGTGTGCTTGACGTTGGTGAACTCGAAGGCGCCCGACGTGAACGGGACGAGGACGGGCGCAGCGGAGGGTGCCGTGTCGGTCATCATCCGGGCGGGAACCGTGGTGGGCACCCCGGTGTCCCCACCGGCTCCGGTGAGCGTTCCGCTGTCGTCCTGCTTCCGGCGCGGCGTGGGAAGGGACACCGGGTCGACCCAGACGAAGGCGCGGGGCGCGGGCGTGGCGTCCAGCCGCGCCGCGTCCCAGGTCGTGCCGGATGCCCGGCTCGCCCCGGGAGCGACGTCACCGATCAGGGCGTCCAGGAGGTGCAGGTGCCGGTCGCGGAGACCGGCGGTGGGCAGCGAGGTGTCTTCGGGAGCCCGGTCCGGGACGCCGAGGAGACTGCCGGGGATGTGGGGGCGGTGCGGGGCGTCGGAGTCGCGGTACTCGTCGCGCAGGCCGAGTTGGTGGGTGAGCTCGTGCACCAACTGGACGGGTTCGGCGTCCGTCCACCAGGTGTTCTGGTCCATCACGCGGTCCCGGTCGACCAGGTCCACCGTCAGATGGGGGGCCTTCGCGCCCGTGTCGGCCGGATCGACGAGTTCCACGGTGACGTGCAACCGGTCGCCGTTCGGCAAGCGGTAGGGAGGAGTGTTCAGGAAGTCGTCCACCCCGCCGCGGAGCCGGTGGAACACCTGGGACACCTGCTCCTCGGAACCCTGATCATCGAGGCCGCGCAGGGCGACGCGGACGGTGAGGTCGGTGACCGGCTCGCCGTCATGGACGAACCGCCGCGCGTCGAAGCCGGAACGCACCACGAAGCGGGGCCGGTCGTCCCGTGGGCCGCCTTGCGGGGGCGCCACCGGAACCGGCTGGTGCGGAGTTCGCTCGACCGGGTGCCGGACTCCGTCACCCTGCGGCAGCCGCGGGCGCGCCTCCTCAGGTCTGACGGGCTGCTGGATGCTGTCCCCGCGGTTGTTGGCCGCGATGCTCGTCGCGAGCTGCGCGAAGTCCCGGATCACGCCGAACATCCCCTTGTCCGGCGGCAGCAGCGCACGGGCCGGGCTGTCCTCCGCCATGTGCTCGACGAGGAGGGCCTTGTAGGCGTTGTAGACCTTGGCGGTGTTGCCGGGTTCCTTCGCCGCGTTCATCCGGTAGTCGCTGGTGATCGCGATGGAGGCCAGGTCCATCAGGTACGTGTCGATCAGGTCGGTGACGTCCCTCGGCCTGGCTCCCTCCACGCCGGCGCGCGCGGCCTCGGCGAGCAGGTCGGCCATCTGCAGCACGATGTCGCGGTAGATGCCGTGCCGAACGGTGCGCGGGTAGGCGGCCATGATGTGGTCGGCCTGCCCCGCGCTGTCGGTGTTCATCGTGCGCGGGGGCCGCAGATCGGTCAGTCCCGGCACGGTCAGGGGCATGCCCCGGTACGCCTCCTCCTGTTCGGCGATCTCCGCGTTGCGGGAGGCGAGCGGGTGCAGGCCGATCTCGTGGGCGAGCATGCCCATGATGTAGCCGATGTCGTACTTCTCGAAGTAGTAGCTGGCCAGGTTGATCTGCACGCCCTCGGCACCGAGGTCGCGCACGTCGGCCGGGGTTTCGGTCGTGCGCAGGTGCAGGGTGATCCGCACGGGGCGGTCACCGACGTACGACCGGATGGTCGGGTGGTCACCGAGCAGTTCGATGATCCGGACCGCCTTGTCGCGGTACTTCTCGTCGGTGTGCTTCAGATTGGTGAATGTGAAGTGCCCCGACCTGAAGGGTGTGAGGGTCGGCTGCGTGCCGGCCGGTGCCGGGTCCGTGCTCGGCGGCATGTGGGCCGGGACCTCGGTGGCGGGCGTGCCCTCGGCGAGGGGATCCACGTCGGGAAGGGAGACCGGGTCCACCCAGAGGGAGGTGCGCGGGACCGGCGGGGTGCCGGTGCGCGCCTCCGCCCACGTCCGATCGGTGTCCTCGTCACCCTGGCGGGGCTGCGGCGTCACGTCACCGATCAGGGCCTGCAGCAGGGCGAGATGGCGGCCGCGCAGACCGGCGGCGGGGAGGGAGGAGTCCTCCGGGATCTCGTCCAGGGCGCCGAGGAGACTGCCGGGGACGTGGGGGCGGTGCGGGGTGCCGGTGTCGCGGTACTCGTCGCGCAGGCCGAGTTGGTGGGTGAGCTCGTGCACCAGCTGGACGGGTTCGGCGTCCGTCCACCAGGTGTTCTGGTCCATGGCGCGGTCCCGGTCGACCAGGTCCACGGTCAGATGGGGGGCCTGCGCGCCCGTGCCGGACGGATCGACGGGTTCCACGGTGACGTGCAGCCGGTCACCGTCGGGGAGCAGATGACCGGGCGAGTTGAGGAACTCGTGCACGCCCGCCCGGAGGCGGTCCAGGACCCGCGACTTCTCCTCCGCCGTGCCGCGCAGGGCGACGCGCACGGTCAGGTCGGTGACCGGCTCGCCGTCGTAGAGGAACCGCCGTGCGTCGAAGCCCGAGCGGACGACGAACCGGGGGCGGCGGTCCAGAGGCCTGCGGGCTTGCGGAGATCCAGGAGAAGGCTGGGTGAGGTCACCGCCGGTGTCGGGGAGCCGGGGCCGGGTCTCGCCCGTGGTGCCGGTGCTCCGTCCCGGCGGGGGAGTCTGGATGCTGTCGCCCTGGTTGTTGAACGCGAGGCTGGCGCCGAGCCCGAGGAAGTTGTTGGTGACGTTGTACCAGCTCTTGTCCGGCGGCAGCATCCCCCGTACCGGGCTGTCGTCCGCCAGCCGCGCGGCGAACTGCTCCTTGTAGGCGTTGTAGACCCTCGCCGTGTAACGGGGTTCCCAGGCCGCGTCCTTGCGGCGGTCGTTGGTGAGGGCGATCGTGGCGAGGTCCATCAGGTAGGTGTCGACGAGGTCAGTGACGTCCTGGGCCTTGGCGCCTTGCTCCCCTGCCCGCGCCTCCTCGGCGAGGAGGGTGGCCATGTCGATGACGATGTCGCGGTAGACGCGGTGCCGGGTGCTGCTGGGGAAGGCGGCCATGATGTGGTCGGCCTGGCCTGCGCCTTCGGTGTTCATGGTGCGCGGGGTCTTCAGGTCGCTGAGTCCGGGGACGGTCAGGGGGACGCCCTGGAACATGGCCTCTTCGTCGGGGATGTTGCCGTTGCGGGAGGCGAGGGGGTGCAGGCCGATCTCGTGGGCGAGCATGCCCATGATGTAGCCGGTGCCGTACTTCTCGAAGTAGTAGCTGGCGAGGTTGATGTCGACGCCGTCGTCGCCGCGGTCGACGACGTCCGCAGGTGTCTCGGTCGTGCGCAGGTGGAGCGTGATGCGGACGGTGCGGTCGCCGACGTAGTCCCGGATCGTGGCATGCCTGCGCAGCAGCTCGATGATGCGGACGGCCTTGTCGCGGTACTTCTCGTCGGTGTGCTTGAGGTTGGTGAACTCGAAGTTCCCCGACTTGAAGGGTGCCAGGACCGGGCCCGGAGCCGGGGGCGTGGGCTGGGAGGCCTGCGGCATGCGCGGCGGGACGGTGGCGGCCGCCTCTCCGTCGGCGTGGGGCAGTCGCGGCCGTGCCTCACCGGCGGGAGCCGGGGTCCGGGTCTGCTGAGCGGGCCGCTGGATGCTGTCGCCGCGGTTGTTGGTGCCGACGGCGGTGGCGAGTTGCGCGAAGTCGCCGAGGACGCCGAACCTCCCCTTGTCGGCGGGCAGCAGGGCACGGACGGGGCTGTCCTGCGGGAGGCGCTGGAGCAGTTGCTCCTTGTAGGCGTTGTAGGCCCGCGCCGTGTAACCGGGGTCCAGGATCGCCTTCGCCCGGTGGTCGTTCGTCACCGCGATGGAGGCGAGGTCCATGAGGTAGGTGTCGATCAGGTCGGTGACGTCCTTCGCCTTCGCTCCCGGTACGCCCACCCGCGCGCGATGGGCGAGGACCCGGGCCATCTCGATGACGATGTCGCGGTAGACGCCGTGCCGGATGGTGTGGGGGAAGGCGGCCATGACGTGGTCTTCCTGGCCGGCTCCTTCGGTGTTCATGAAGCGGGGTGTCTTCAGGGTCTCGAGTCCCGGGACGAGCAGGGGCATGCCCCGGTAGAGCTCCTCCTCCTCGGGGATCCGGCCGTTGCGGGAGGCGAGGGGGTGCAGGCCGATCTCGTGGGCGAGCATGCCCATGATGTAGCCGGTGCCGTACTTCTCGAAGTAGTAGCTGGCGAGGTTGATGTCGACGCCGTGGTCGCCGCGGTCGACGACGTCGGCGGGTGTCTCGGTGGTGCGCAACTGGAGGGTGATGCGGACGGTGCGGTCGCCGATGTAGTCCTTGATGGTGGCGTGTTCGTCGAGCAGCTCGATGATGCGGACGGCCTTGTCGAGGTAGTCGTCCGTCTGGTTCAGGTTGGTGAACTCGAAGTTGCCCAGCTTGAAGCGAACCGGCTCGGAGACGGTGGGCGCCGGATCGGTCTCCTGCGGCATGGGGGCGGGGACATCGGCCCGGGCCGTGCTGTCGGCGGACCGGGGCAGCGAGACGGGATCGACCCACACGGACTCGCGGAGTGCGGGAGTGGCGCCACGCCGGGCCGTCGCCCAGTCCGGGGCGGCCCGGTCACCGCCGGGCGGAGCTGCGGCCGGGGTCACCTCGCCGATGAGGGCGCCGAGGAGGGCCAGGTGCCGGTCACGCAGGCCGGCGGGAGCGAGTGAGGGATCTTCGGGAGCCTCCTCGAGACCGCCGAGCAGGCTGCCGAGGATGTGCGGGCGGTGCGGGGTGCCGGCGTCACGGTACTCGTCGCGCAGGCCGAGCTGATGGGTGAGTTCGTGCACCAGTTGCACCGGAGCGGCATCGGCCCACCAGGTGACCTGGTCCATCGTCCGGTCCCGGTCCGTCACGTCCACGGTCAGGTGCGGGGCGCCGGCGTCCGTGCCCGTGGCGTCGACGGGTTCCACGGTGACGTGCAGCCGGTCGCCGTTGGGCAGCCGGTAGCCGGGGGCGTTGAGGAACTCCTCCACTCCGCCGCGGAGTCGAGCGAGGACCCGGGCGGTCTGCTCCTCCACCCCGCGCAGGGCGACGCGCACCGTGAGGTCGGTGACCGGCTCGCCGTCGTACGTGAACCGCCGTGCGTCGAAGCCCGAGCGGACCACGAACCGGGGGCGGCGGTCGACGGTGCCCCGTGGCTGCGGAGTCCTGGGTGCGTGCGGCTGCGACGCGGGGTCGCGGTGGTTCCCCGGCAGCCGCGGGTGCGCCTCGCCGGGGGTGGTCTGCGCCGGGACCGCGGGCTGCTGGATGCTGTCGCCGCGGTTGTTCGTCGCGATGCTGGTGGCTAGTTGGGTGAACGACCGGGCGACGCCGAACAGGGTCTTGTTCGACGGCAGAAGGCCGCGGAGCGCCGGGTCGTCGCCCAACCGGGTGCTGAGCAGGTCCTTGTAGGCGTTGTACGCCCTCGCCGTGTAGTTGGGTTCCCTGACCGCGTTCAGCCGGTGGTCACCGGTGACGGCGATGGAGGCGAGGTCCATCAGGTAGGTGTCGAACAGGTCGGTGACGTCCTGGGACCTCGCTCCCGGTACGCCCACCCGTGCCCGGTGTGCGAGTACCCGGGCCATGTCGATGACGATGTCGCGGTAGACGCGGTGCCGGGTGCTGCTGGGGAAGGCGGCCATGATGTGGTCGGCCTGGCCTGCGCCTTCGGTGTTCATGGTGCGCGGGGTCTTCAGGTCGCTGAGTCCGGGGACGGTCAGGGGGACGCCCTGGAACATGGCCTCTTCGTCGGGGATGTTGCCGTTGCGGGAGGCGAGGGGGTGCAGGCCGATCTCGTGGGCGAGCATGCCCATGATGTAGCCGGTGCCGTACTTCTCGAAGTAGTAGCTGGCGAGGTTGATGTCGACGCCGTCGTCGCCGCGGTCGACGACGTCGGCGGGTGTCTCGGTGGTGCGCAGCTGGAGGGTGATGCGGACGGTGCGGTCGCCGATGTAGTCCTTGATGGTGGCGTGTTCGTCGAGCAGCTCGATGATGCGGACGGCCTTGTCGAGGTAGTCGTCCGTCTGGTTCAGGTTGGTGAACTCGAAGTTGCCCAGCTTGAAGGGACGCAGGACCGGCTGCGCGGCGGCGGGCTGCGTGCCCGTGGCCACGGCGGCGTCCGGGCCCGTGTCGTTGCCCGACAGGGTGCTCAGCTCGTACGCCTCGTCCTCGTCCCCGAGGTGCGGCGCCTCGCCGCCGCTCGTGCGCGCGGGGGCCGGGGTGCGCGGGAGGAGGGGGACGACGTCGCCTCCTCGGCGTCGCAGCCGCAGGTGGGGGCCGTCGGTGGAGGGACCTGCGTAGGTGTGCGCGGTGCCGTTCTCCTCGACGAAGGTGATCGTCGTCCCCGTCGCGGCGGCCGCCCACTCGGCCACCGCACGGTCGGCCTCCGGCCCCCACGGCGCCTCGGCGAGATGACGGCGCAGGTGACCGTCGAGGGCCTCACGGCTCGGCTCGGGTGCGCCCGGCCGGATGCGCAGGGGCGGGGGCGTGAAGAGCGCCCGGCGCTCGGCGGGTCGGCCCGGGAGGCCGTTCAGCCGCATCAGCTGGGCGGGAGTGACCCCGGCGCGGGTGCGCAGGCGCGCCGCCTCGCGGTGGTGCAGACCGGGCTGCGCGGCCGCCTGGCGCAGGGCGGTGGACAGCGCGCCGAAGAAGCCGTTGCCACGACCGGCCGGGATGCCCTGCGTGTAGGTGGCGCCGTCGGGTGCGGTGAGGACGCCGTTCCGGTCGAGCCGGTAGCGCGGGCCGCTGCCGCCGGTGGGAGGCGTCCACGGCGGGGTGGTGTGGCTGGGGCGCGCGGACTGCCGGCCGGGCGTACCGGTGCGGCTCGTGGTCGCCGCAGGCGAGCCGCCGGCTTCCGCGACCGTCGTGGTGTCGCCGGGAGGCGGGAGAGGGGTGGTGAGCGGGGGCGGGGTGCCCGGCGGGAGCGCCGCGTGGAAGAAGTCGCCGGCGGCGAAGAGGACCGGGTCGGTCGCGGGGCGTACGGCGGCCGGGTCGCCGCCGTGCGGCAGGAACAGCTGACTGCGGCCCTCGCCGGTGACCACGGTCACCGGGGTGCCCATGACCCGGGCGGCGAGGGCGGGCAGCAGATCCGCGCCGCCGTGGTCACCGGCGCGACGTCCGGGCCGGGCACGATCGCCGTCCGGGTACACCGCCGTGTCCTGGCGCGGTTCGCTCGCGAACGGCCGGGCCAGGGCGGTCAGGGCCAGCGCCATCCGCTGCTCGGGGGTGGGCCAGAAGGTCTCCGGGAGCCGTCCGAAGGCCTCGAACTCCGCCTGCTGGGCCGGGGTGAACCGCACGCCCGCCGCGTCGACTTCGTCCTGCGTGAACGTGTCGGCCGCGTCCAGTGCGAGTGAGTCGAGCAGGTCCGCGTTGCCGTCCTCGCCCAGTTCCCAGGCCAGCCGGTCGCGGGCGGTGCCGATGGCCTCGGCGGTGACCGCGGGGTTGCCGGGACCGGCCGTGAAGCGGCCGGCGAGATCGGTGCCGAGCAGGTGGGGCAGCCGGCCCCGGTCCCGGGCGACGGCGAGCAGGGCGTGGAAGAACGAGGCTCCGTCGTGCGGCACGTCGTGGATTTCGCGCACGGTGGCACCGTCGGGAGAGGTGAGGGTGCGCGGCCCGGAGCCGGCGGAATCCGTGACGGTGTACGGCTGGGGCGCTTCGGAGCGCCACGCGGGGGCGGTGTACTGCTGCCGCCGGTCCGGTGCCGGCACGGCGGAGGGGTTGCGGTGGTGGGCGGTGAGGCGCGTGGCGGCCAGGTGCAGACGGTGGTGGTCCGCGGCGGCGGCCTCCGTGCGCTGCTCCCACAGCCGGACCTCCGTGCGGGCAGCCTGCCACGCCTCCACGGCCGGTGACCCGGGCACCGCTCCCGACGCCGCGGTCGGGGACCCGAGTGCCCTCTGCTCCTGCGGGGTCAGGTCCAGCCAGGTGTCACGGGCGCGCGCCCGGGCGTCGTAGTAGCGCTGCTCGGCCGTGGCGAGGTCGGCCGTCGCCCTCGCCAGGTCGTCCCAGGCGGCGGCGACCTCGTCGGGGAAGGTGGTGTCGTCGAGGAGGCCGTAGTCCCGGGCGATGTCCTCGCGCAGCCAGACCAGGGCGGTCGTCCGCGCCTCCGCGGCGCGCGGTCCGCGCCTGGCCTTGCCGAGGGCGTGCAGCGGCCCGCTGTCGGTGAACGGGTGGTGCACCTCGGCGACCGACAGCCAGCTCACCGGCAGCGCGAAGAGCATGCTGCGGTCGGTGACGACCTTGAGGTGGGTGCCGAGCGTGGTGTCCGTGGCGCCCTTGAGGGCGGTGTTGTCGTTGGCGCCCCCGATCGGGAGCGTGGCGCCGGGGTTGGTCACGCCGGCGTTGCTGTTGCCCGCCAGAGGCGACGTGCCCACCGCGCCCTCGACGTTGTCCGTGATGCCGGCCTCCAGCGCGTCGGAGGTCTTACGGCGCTGCATGGCCTCCATGCGCGGCTTGTTCTCCACCGCGAGCAGCCGGGCCCCGGTGCGGTGCATCTTCGCGTAGAGGCGGGAGTCGGCGGTGTGGGACTGGCCGAAGAGGCGCGCCGAGGACTGCGTGGGCAGGACCGAGCCGTTCGGGCCGAGCGCCTCCCGGAACCCGGCGGTCAGGCCGCCCTGGGACGTGGCCTCCTGCTGCGCCTGGCCGGGGGCCGTACCGAGGCCGGTGAGCGGGGTGAGCCGGGCCATGCGTACACGCTCGGCGAGGACGTGTCCGCTGTGCCGCCGGCCGAGGTCGCCGTCGCCGAGACCGTCCGCGCGGGCGGTGGCGAGTGTGAGGCCGTCCTGCACGTTGGCCGCGCCGACGATGTCCACGGCGAGTATCCCGGAGCCGATCCGGTCGTCGAAGGGCAGGACGTCGGAGTCGGCGGTGTCCGGGGGCGCGGTGTTCGCCCCGCGGGTCCGGGAGCCGGTGCTTCGCGGGCGGGCGGGTCCGGCGGTGCCGTCGCCGGACGTGCGCCACGCGGCGATGCCCTCGGGCCGCGCCTGCTCCGCGGTGAGCAGCCGGACCGCCCGCTCCGGCTCGGGCACGTCCTGCTCGGTCAAGGCGCTGTCCGCGCCGTCGCCGTCCGGGGTGAGCAGACTGACCGGGAGCATCTCGTTGAGGGTGCCGACCGAGGCCCCGACCCGGGGGGCGAGCGGTACGCCGGTCGCGTCGGTCATGGAGACGGTCAGCACGTAACCGGTGACGATCTCGGCGTGCGCCTGCGTGGTGGCGATGTTGGGCATCGCGGTGCTGCCGTTCGTCTCGGTCCGGGCGCTCGACCGCTGCTTGGCGGCGGTGCCCTGGAGCGACGGACTGGCCGTGAGGACGCCGCCGCTGCCGGCTGCCGCGCGCTCGCTGACGCCGAGCGTCACGTCGGCACCGCGGTCCTGTGACGCGGTGACGGCGTTGTCCCGGGCGATGGCGCGGTAGTCCTCCAGCTCGAATCCGGTGCGCAGCCTCTCCACCGTGGTGGTGACAGGGGTCAGCCGGAAGTGCAGCTGACCCGGGCTGCCGCCGGCCGGCAGGTGGTGGGGTCGCGTCCAGGCGCGGTGGCGCACCGGCAGGGTCATCCCGTCGGTCGTCAGCTCGTGCAGATGAGCGCGCAGGAAGTCGGGCGAGAGGCGCTGCAGGACCTGCTCCCGGTCGTGCGAGGGCACCCCGATCCCCTCCAGTTGCCCCAGCAGTTGCCGCGCGGCGCGGCTCGCGTCGAGCCGGCCGCTGGGATGGGTGGGGAAACGCCGGCCGCGCAGGAAGCCGGGCACGCGGTAGCCGCCGCCGAGGTTGCGCGGGGTGGCGTTGCCCAGGCCGTCCGGGGCGAG
This sequence comes from Streptomyces sp. AHA2, assembly GCF_036857595.1. Taxonomy (NCBI): domain Bacteria; kingdom Bacillati; phylum Actinomycetota; class Actinomycetes; order Kitasatosporales; family Streptomycetaceae; genus Streptomyces; species Streptomyces sp. AHA2. The sequence goes on along the minus strand of NZ_JAUQWJ010000005.1, from coordinate 11,451 downwards.
CCCGGCCTCGATGACGTCCTGCATGGGCAGGTGGAACATCACCGCGTCCCGGACGCGCTGCAGCGCGGCGGCGGCTCGCCGGGGTGCGAGGCGGCGGCCCAGGTGCTCCGACAGGCGCCCGGCCGCCGCGCTGATCCGGGCCCCGGCGCGGGTCCCCGCCGTGCCCATCGCGGCCGTCCAGCGGTCGCGCACCGCGACGGTCTCGGCGGTGTCGGCGACCACCAGGTACATGCGCCCGGCGAAGGTGAGGGTGGTGTTGCGGCCTCGTGTGAGGGTCTGCGAGATGCTGCGGCCCCGGCCCCAGGCGTACTGCAGGGCGGTCGAGTAGGTGCCCGTCACGGCCTCGCGGCCGGGGCCCTGCTGCAGCGGCATGCCGGCGCCCTGGACGCCGAGCGTGGCGTGCGAGACGGTGCTCGCGCTGCCGACGACCCGGCGCTCGTTGCCGATGGTGGCTTCCAGACTGGCGGGCTTGGGGTCGCTCTTGACCCGCAGGTTGAACAACTCGCCGCGGATCGCGGCCTTGAGGTAGTGCGTCTGGAGCGGACCCGCGCCGGCCAGACCGGCGACGCGGGCACCGAACGGCCCCAGAAACTGGCCGAGTTGACCCGCGACGCTGAGGTTCGCCGCGGCCCGGAGCAGAGCGGTGCGGGCCGGTGCGCCGGGTGCCCCTACGTGCCAGGACGAGCCGGTGGCCCGGTCCGCGACGTCCTGCACGAGCTGCCGGCGCTGCGGACCCCCCTCGATGCTGAGCACCACGTGCGGCGCGCTCAGCAGTCTCTCGGCGAGCCGCCGGTCGGACGAGTCGACCCTGGGCAACGGGCGGGTGCCGTCCAGAAGTTGATCGGCCTCGGTGGAGGGGAGCCGTTGCGCGGGGGGCACGGCAGCCGGCGCCGTCGACCGGCCGGGCGGTGGGTCCGCGGGGGCGTGGCGGTGGGAGCCGTGCGCCGCGGGGACGGCCAGCTCCACCCGGCCCACGGTCTCGGCTCCCCGGGTGAACAGCGGCCGTTCCGCCACCTTGCTGACGAAGACGCCCGCGCCGAGCAGGCCGACCGAGGCGAGCCGCGCCCAGCCCCTGGGGCGGCGGTGTCCTTCGAAGGTGGCGCCCAGCTCGACCCGGTAGCTGTACAGGTCGGCGCCGTTCTGGAACGTGAGGTGGTCGTGCGTGACCGCGGCCGTGCTGCGGGTGGCCTTCTGGCCGGTCCTGGCGTAGCGGGCCCCGACGGTCACGTTGCCGGTCCGGCGCGGCAGCCCCACCTCGGGCACCTTGTCGTGATCACGCGGCGAAACGCCCAGCTCGACACCGGCCGAGAGCGTGACGGACGCCTGCTGCCCCTGACCGGAGACCTCGGTGCCGATCACCGCGTTGCGCAGCGACCGCTCGCTCATGGTGGTCTCGAACCGCCGGTCGCTCAGACGCGCTCTGAGGATCAGGGTGTGGTGGCCGCGCCGGACCTTCCCGTCCTCGGTGAGGGTGACCGGCACCCCGGTGGTGGTCAGATCGTCCAGACTCTGCGCCAGGCTCGGCCGGTTGAGCGCCTCCCGCACCTGGCGGTCGTTGTGCAGCGCGGTCCGCATCCGCCCGTCGCCGTACCAGAACTTGGCCAGCCGCGGGTGGCGCAGCATCAGCGGCGGGACGAACAGCGAGGGATAGGAGCGGTGCAATGTGTCGAGGACGGTGTCCGTGAAGACCCCCAGGGGGTCCTGCGGTGCCGGTTGGCCGGTCCGGTTCGGCCGGTCCTGATCCCCGGGCCGGTCGTCGCGCGGAGGCTGGTCGCCGCCCGGGCGGTGTTCCTGTGGCCGGTCGCCGCGCGGGTGGTCGGGGCGGAAGCCCTCGGCCCGCACCTGGCCCCCGAGGTGGACCGGGTCCTCCCGGGTGAGGTACCAGGGCACCGGCGGTTCGACGTCCGGGGCCGGGCCCGTCCGGCCGGGCGTGCGGCTGTCCCAGCCCGCGAGCCGGCGCGCGTCCTGCGTGGACATCCAGTCGAGGCTGACCACCCGCACCGGACGTGCCGCGGACGCCGGCTCGCCGGGCATGCGCACCATCAGGGTGCGCTCGACCCGGTACAGGGCCATCGGGTGGTTGCGGACGCGGCCGGTGGTCTTGCGCGCCGCATCGGCACCGAGGTGGTGGCCGCGTCCGCTGGTGAGGTCGGCGCGCACCAGCGGACCGCCCTGGAGGCGCACGTCCGTCTCCGGGCCGACGAGGGTGTGGTTCGGTCCGGCGGTGACCTGGATGCCGAAGCGGGTGTCCCGGACGTGACCGCGTTCGTTCTGGTAGGTGGTCTGGGTGAGGTCGCGCACCTCCGCCTTGACCGACTCGGTGACCAGAGTGGCCCGGTGCGGCACCGACCGTTCCACGATGAGGTGCCCCAGCGGGTGCCGGCCGCTGCCCCGGGTCAGCTCGGGCCCGGTGACCGGGCCCGTCATCCGTCCGAACAGGCCGAGCAGCCGCGTCGGCCGGACGTACGACACGACGGTGCGGTGGGCCGAACTCCCGGGCCTGGCACCGGAGACGGCCAGCCCCAGGTCCTCCGGCGGGTCGACCAGGTGCAGGCCGGTGACGTCGGTGACCCGCGGCTCCGCCCCGTCCGGGAAGGTGAGGGTCAGGGGTGCGCGCCGCGGCCCCTTGAAGGGCACGGTGAGGTCGTCCGGCAGCCGCCAGCTGAGACCGTCCCGCACGGCGAAGCCCCCGGCGTGCACCTGAGTGCGCCGCCAGTCGGGCCGCGGAGTGCTCGGGGCGCCGGGCGTCGCGGACCCGCCGTCGCGACCGCCCCCACCCACCGGGCCGTCGGCCTTCGGCGCCTCGGTGACGCGGTCCACGCGCACCCGGTAGTACACGTCGTCCAGGTGCAGGTGTGAGCCTTCGTGCGCGCGCCACTCGGTCTGGTGGTACGCCTGGGTGCCCTGGGTGTAGTCGGTCCTGCGGGTCCAGCCCAGCGACACACCGATCTTCAGCAGCCAGTTGAGCGGGGGACCCATGCTCAGCGCACCGGCGATCCGGCGCCCGAAACCGACGCTGCGCCCTCCGCCGGTACCCGCCTGCCCGCGCCGCATGGTGTCGACGCGGGTGGTGCCGCCGTCGACGTCGGCGAAACGCTCCCAGCGGTGGTAGGGGACGGCTTCGACCGTCATCTCCAGGCCGACGCCGGACTTCTCCCGTCCCACGAACCGCGCACCGCGCGGAGCGGTGAAGGCACCGGGATGATCCGTCAGCATCCTCAGCAGCTCCGCCCCGTCGAACCGGGACCGCACGCTCCTCGGCAACCCACCGAGGATCTCCTGCGCGACCGACTCGGGTGAACGCAGCGTGAGGACGCCGGGGCCGGTGAAGAGGCCGGACGAGAGGGTGCGCGGGACCCGGTCACCCGCTGCCGCGTCCTCGGGGCCGGCGTCGGGGCTGATCAGGACCGCGGGCAGCCGGCTGCCGTCCTCGAAGGTGACGGTACGCGGTGCCGGTCCGGGCTCAGGCGCGTCCTGGCCGGTCAGCACGCGTGCCGGGCGGTGCCGTTCGAGCTGGGTCTCCAGCGGCACCGGGTCACCCCGGTCGGGGGTGCCGGAGTCCGCGGCGACGTCCGGGTCCTGTGCGGCGACGTCCTGCACGGCGCCGTCCTGGACCGACGGGTCCCGGACGGCCGGGTCCCGAACGGCCGGGTCCTGGGCCGGGGGAGCCGGGGTCAGAGAGTCCTCGGCGAGGCCGTCCCGTGTGCCGGCCGGGTCCGGCGCGGGGGTGAGCGGGGCCGGCGCCGGGATCAGGGCGTCGTAGTGGTCGGTGCCGTTGTAGGCGAGGTACAGCGCACCGCTCCGGCCCCCGGGGTGCAGCGAGGTGACGAGTGGACTGCCGGGCGACTGCGGATGCGGCCGTACGAGCCGCAGGTCCAGGTCCAGGGTGTGGGCCAGGACCTCCGGGAGCAGGTCGGCGAAGGGGGACGCCCACAGTCCGGGGTGCTCGGCGGCCGCGGCGACGAGGGCGCCCGAGCCGAGGCGCCGCGCCTCGGCGGGCGTGGGCGCCACGTCGGCGAGGCGGGGGTAGTCGCTGTCACGGAGGAGCCGCCGCCACCGGTCGGCATCGCCGCGGGTGACGACCTCCTGCGCGATGCGGTTCCACTCGTCGGTGATGCGGGCGCTCTCCCCGGCATCGCGCGCTCCCCCGAGGGCACGCATCCGAAGGTCGTCCACGACGGCGTAGACGGGATCCGGGATCGCCGTCGCCACCGCCGTGCTCAGCTCCGTGCCCCGGATCCGGTCGCGCAGCAGTGCGCGCAGACCGGCGACGTTCCGCGCGGCCCACGCGGGAGGCACCGCCTGACTGCGGGCGCTGTCCAGCAGCGCCAGGAACAGACAGTTGCCGCCACCGGGGGTCTCCAGGCGCGTGAAGGTGTTCCCGTCCGCGTGCACCGTGTCCGCGCGGGCGGGCGTGGCGCTGCCTCCGCCGAGCAGGGTGAGGTCCCCGGCGGGACTTTCCGGCCTGCCGGCCGCCGGGACGAGGTCGGGCCTGCGGCGGGCGAGTTCCGCGCTGTCCTCCGGGCTCAGGGCCAGCTCGGAGAGCGGCAGCGGAGTGTCGGAGAGCGACCACGTGATCTGTGCGGAGGGCGCGTACGCCAGCCCCCGCACGTCCTGCGGCGTGACCAGGGTGGTCGGCGGGAGCACGGGCGGCGGTGGGGGCAGCAGGGTCTCCAGCGTGACGTCGGCGCCCGCGGTGGAACGCAGCCCGGCCGCGGCCCGCAGGAACCGCGCGTACTGCTCGGGGCCGGGGCCGGCCCCGGTTGCCGGACCGGTCGTGCCGTCCGGGGTGGTGTCCCGATCGGTGACCATCCGGCGCAGCAGATCGGGCGTCATCCGGCCGTCGCCGTAGCGGGCCGCGGTGCTCGGACTCAGCCAGCGCAGGTTGTCGACCAGGGCGAGGCCGGCGAGCAACTCGTGGTTCCCCGGGTCCTGTTCGGCGTCGGTGCCGAAGACGTCACGCAGGGTGCGGATCTGCTGGAGCGTACGGGCGCGGGTGAAGGCGTCGGCCGGTTCCGGACCGGCGTGCAGACCGGCGACACGCGCCAGGTCGTCGAGGTCGGCGCCCTGCGGCTCCGGGGTGAACAACCGCCAGCGGCCCGGTCCGTCCGAGCCCTCGGTGAGCACCGCGCGGACGTTGCCGTCGCCGTCCCGGGCCGTGCCCGCCTCTGTGGTCGGCGCGTACACCGGCCGCCGGGTGCGGTTCGCCACGTGCTGGGCGACCGGCAGGCCCGCCACCTCCGGCTGCCGTCCGGTCTCGCAGGAGAACAACACGATCGGCCGGTCCGGATCGCCGTCCTCCGACCACGACTTCAGGACCTCGCCGAACTGCACCCCGCTCACCTTCACGGTGGGACGCTCGGAGTCGTCGGTGCCGAGCGTGACGGTACGGGAGGTGCCGTGCCCGGCGAAGTAGTCGGCGCCCGTCCCGGTACCGGAGCCCGGCAGCGCGGTCGGCGGGCCGGTGAAAACGGTCCTGGGCGGCGCCGAGGGCACCTCGGCGGTTCCCGGAGCGGACACGGTGCGCACCCCCCGGTACGTGTCCTGCCCGAGCAGCGCCCGCCGCCCCTCACCGTGGGCTGTGCCGTCCTCAGCGGCGCTCTGCGAGACGGTCAACGTCCGCACCGCCCGCCCGGCTTGTGACTGCCCGGTGGATTCGGGCACCCAGCGCCGCAGCTGCGCGACCGGGACGGAGTGGCCGCTCAGCGTCGTCACGACCGGCTGCCCGTAGGGACGTGCGGGACCGGACCCGGCGTCACCCGTGACGTCCACCGGCCGCACGACCACCCGGCCCTGCGGTGGGGGCGCGCCGAGGGGCGCCGGCGAGGGGACGTCCGATGTGACGGGCGCGGGCGCGGGCGCGGGCTCGGGCTCGGGCTCGGGCGGGGCCGGGCTGGCGGCACCGTTGCCGGTTCCCGGTCCTGTCCCCGGTTCGGTCCCCGCGCCGATCTCGCCGGAGGGGCCACCCCCGTCCCCCGACTCCAGATGGAGGCCGGTGGCCGGCTCGGCCCACGGTCGGGACAGGGTGGCGAGCTTGGCTGCGGTCGGCACGGCGAGGGGCGTGTCCGACTGCGACACGTCGCTGCGTGCCGGGGGCGGCTCCTCGGACAGCACCTTGGTGGACGACGGGTCCGCACCCGAGGGAGCCGACTCCGTCCTGACCGGCTTCGCGTCGACGACGGCGCCGTTCTCGGTCGTGGCGGCCGGAGCGCCGACGGTCGTGCGGGTCTCGGTGGAGACGGCCGGGGCGTCGACGCTCGTGCCGGTCTCCTCCGTGACGGTCGTGCCGGTCTCGCTCGTGACGGCCGAGGCGTCCAGGGGCGTGCCGCTCTCCGTGGCGGGCCGGGAGGCGCGGCCGGTGGAGGCAGGCGGACCGACAGCGTCAGCGAGTGGGAGCAGCACGTCGGACCCGGGAAAGGCGGTGTCGCCCGTGCCGGTGAAGCCGTTCGGCGCCGAGGCGCTCGGGCCGGTGAGGGGCCGTACCCGGACCGGTTCGCCGGGCGCTTCGCGGGTCAACTCGACGGCGGCGCGTACGGGACTCGCCGTCCCGTCCACCAGGGCCGGCGGCGGCCCGAGCACGACGGCCCGGTCGGTGCCGGCCCCGTCCAGGAGCGCGGCGGCCTCGGGCGACCCCTGTGCCGGCGGCGGCGACTGCGACACGACGACGGTGAGGGGCGCCGCCTCGGCGGGGCCGGTGCTCGGACCGGTGACAGCGTCGGGCTTCCCCTCGACGGTGCCGCCCGCCTCGCCGGGGACGCCTCGCGCGTCGGGAATGTCTCCGTCCGGCGACCGCGCCGCGTCCGGCGAGGTCGAGCCGTCGAGGGAAGACGGCGATACGTCGGGCGTACGGAGGCCGCTCCGTGACTGCGTGGAGGACGGTGGTGTCGTCGCGGTGCCTCCGGTGGGCACACCGCCCGCCCTGGCGTCGGAACCGCCGGAACCGGCGGTGCTGCCCGGACCCGTTCCGGCCGCGACAGAGCCGGTGGAGCCGGGATCGACACCCGGACCCGCCGCCTCCTGACCTCGGTCCGACTCCGCCCGGGAGCCGGTCGACGTGCTGCCGAGCACGTCCGTCGTGCCCGAGGTGTCACCGGACGGGGGCGCTTGCACCGTGACCGGCACGCCGAAGGAGTCGAGAGCGCGGCGGACGCCGTCGGCGTCGATCTGTGCGGCCGGGCTGTTCCCGGTGGGCACCACCCGCACCTCGGGACGCTGCGCCAGGCTGCTGTGCAGCGCATCGCGGACCCCGACCTCCGTGGTGCCGGGGGGCTGGGAGCCGCGGACGGCGGCGAGGTCGCGCAGCGCCTGCTCGCGTGTCTCGGGTGTGCCGCTGTGTACCTGCTGCCACAGCGCGTTCTCCGCGGCCGTCACCGGCAGCGGGCCGGGGACGTAGGGCGGCGGGTCCGAGGTCGTGTGAAGCGGCGGGGGCGGGCCCGCGGAGAAGTCGGCGGACGGGGACGAAGGGACGGTGACACCGTTCGAACCGGTGGTCTGCCGGCTGGCGGACGGGGGAGGGGCGAGCGCGACCCCGTCGCCGCCCGCGCCGTCCGAAGGGTCACCGGTGCGGCCGGCCCCGTCGCCGGTCCCGGGACGTGGGGAGTCGGTGGTGTTCCGGTTGCCGGAGTCGGTGTCACCGCCGGACACCGTGGACGGCTGAAGCCGCAACTTGTCGATGGCGTGGCGCAGTTCGGCGCCTGTGTTGAGTGCCGTGTCCGTGAGCGTCGCTTCGACCTGGCTGCTGATGCCCGCGCCGACGAAGGTGGACCAGCTCGTGGACCAGTCGCCGTCGAACGCACCCTTGATCAGTATTTCCGCGAGTGCCTCGCCGGAGCCGGCGGCGAGGAAGTCGGCAGCTCCCTTGAGGCCGTAGTGACCGGCCAGCGCGCCGGGCCGGTCGGCGTTGTCGCGCAGGAGCCGGTTGTTGCGCCACAGGTCGAGGTTGTTCCGGAAGGACAGCGGATCGTTGCGGAAGGTCGTCGGAAGGTCGCGGTGCGGGGCCGGGCCCTTCGGGGACGGATCCGGGCCGGGGCGGGTGTCCGGGGTGTCGTTCCGGTGGGGTCCCGCTCCCGGCCCGATGTCGGCGTCCGGGCGGTCGCGCAGGCCCGGGTTGTTCTTGAAGTCGAGGTCGGGGCCGTTCTTGAGGAAGTTGTTGTCGTAACTCCTGACGATGCTCCTCGCGAAGTCGTCGAAGACGCTGGTGAGGAAACCGGCCGCGGCGCCGAACGCGGCCGACTTGAGGATGTCGTTCCAGTCGAAGCGGTCGGGACGCCGGCCGTCGGGGGCGAAGTTCATCATCGCCAGCCGCACCGCGAAGGTGGTGAACGCCTCGGCGAAGGCCTCCGTGAGGGAGGGCGCAAGGTGCAGCCGCTGCAGCAGGTGACTGAGCGTGGTGAGGATCATGAACCGGCTGCGCAGCTTGGCCATCATGATCTGGCTGGCCGAGGCGCCTCCCGTGAAGAAGGACATCGCGAGGTAGATGGCGATCTCGATGAGCAGCCGGATCACCTCGGCGATGACCTGCCACTTGGACTCCATGATGTCCATGGAGGTCTTGCGCCGGCCCTCTGCGATCTTGTCGAGCTGCTCGGCGAACTCGCGCAGGTAGTTCTTGCCGCCGTCGTCGACGAGCATGCCCATCGCCCTGGCGTACGACTTGGACAGGTCGTCCGGCATGGACTCGGCGATGTCGTGGATCGACTTGTCGATGAGGGAGGACAGTCTGTCGAGCTTGCGGCCCAGGCCGGAGTAGGGCTTGCGGCTGTCGTAGGCGAGGTCCTCGTCGGCGTCGATGAGCTTCTCCCCGGTGAGGATGAAGATCATCGCGTTGACCTCGGGTGACGCCTGGAGGCTCATCCGCGGCCGTCCCGAAGGGTGCGGGGGCAGCGCGCGGTGGCCGCTCCCGCAGGAGTGCGGGAGCGACCGGTCGTGCCGGGGTCAGCGGCGTCCATGGCCGGCCGGGCCTCCGTCGCCGTGCAGTCCGTCGGTCTCGATCCGGCTGTTGCGCTCCTCGATGCCCTCGATGTTGCGGTCGCGGGTGTCCTTCATCATCCGGACCTGGCCGACCGTGGCGTCGGTGATGGCCACCAGGGCGTCCCGGATGGACATCATGGTGTCCTTGGTCGTCTGCCGTTCCTTCTGCTCCTGCGGTCTGGCCTTCTCGGCGAACTCCCCGTCCGTGCCGGGCCAGCCGACCGTGGGCGCCAGTTCGTCGAGGAACTCCTCGGTCATGCTCCGGGCCAGGGAACCGATCTCCTCCAACTGACCGGCCAGGGCCTCGATGCGGTGCGGATCCACGTAGTACCGCTGTCCCACCGTCAGTCCTCCCCGTCCTCGTCGAGCGCGTCCCGCCAGGCGGGGCCCTGCTCGCCGCCGCGTACCGGTTCCTCGTCGTCGCGCAGCACCTCGGGTCCGAAGATCCGCTCCCAGTCGACCTCGAAGCCCTTCAGCTCGGGCACGTTGCTGCTGGGCTCGGTGAAGGGAGCCATCGCCTTCATCACATGCCGGTTCATTTTCAAGCGGGCCGCGCCCGCCGCTTCCAGGACACTGGCGGCCAGTTCCTGCGGCGACATGTCGCGGTACTTGTTCTCCAGGAACTCGACCCCGGTCAGCTCGCCCTGCGGTCCGACGGTCGCCCGGACCGCGCGGTCGGAGGAGAGGACCGCGAACGACGTCTCACGCAGCTCGCGTTCGGTGCGGGACAACGCCTCCTGGGCGGCGTGGAGTTCTGCCATCGCCCGCTCGAGGCGCTTCTCCAGCGGCTCGGTCATGTTCGCCCCTCCCTTCCTCCGTGGCATCCGTTCACGTGGCCCGGTGTCCGGCCGCCTGCCCGTCCGGCTCTCCGGCCCTCGACCGTGGTGCTGATCTTGCCCGGTGACCGTCCCGGCGCAAAGCCGGGCTCGTTCGGCGTACGTCGCTCCGCGTCGGTCATCGGCCGATGACGGCCGGTGTGCCGCCCTCGTCGGTCCCCCACACGTCCGCGTCCTCCTCCAGGTAGTCGGCCGACGTGGTCGGCCTGCGGCCGGGTTGCGTCTCCTCCTCCGGCGACTCGCCGCCGGTGGTGGCCACCCGGGAGGCGGGGGCGAGGAAGGTGTCGCCGTCCTCCTGGCGGTTCCACGGGCTGCGCCGCCGGCGGTTGCGTCGTTCGCTCTCCTCGGCCGCGTCGACCAGGACGGCCCGCACCCGCTCGCCGTTTCCCCGCTCACCGCCCGCGCCCATGCCGCCCATGCCGCCCATGCCGCCCATGGGCATGCCGGGACTGCCGGGCATGCCGGGGCTGCCCGGGGCGCCGGCCGTGGCGGCCGGTGCGAGCGGCGCGGCAGCGCCTTCCGACAGGGGAGCGACCCCTGAGCCGTCGGGGAAGGAGCCCGTCGAGGAGAAACCGCCGGGAGTGGCGGTGCTGGTGGCCGATCCGCTGCCGCCCGCCAGCCCCAGCTCGGACAACGGCACGTCCCGGGAGGTCGTCGAGGTGCCTCCGCCGACGCCGTCCAGGTCGTCCAGACCGTCGAGGACGCCGGAACGGCCGGACGTCGAGGGCGAATTGAGGTCGTGCAGATCGACCGTTTCGGTGCGGCCCTGCGGATCGGTGACCGTGGCGACACCGGTGTCCGGGTCGATGACCTGCCTGCTGCCGTCCGGGAAGGTGGTGGTCAGCCTGCCGTTGTCCAGGGTCGTGACGGAGCCGTCCGGATTGGTGACCTTCGCTCCGTGGGTGAGGTCGGTGGTCGTGGTGGAGCCGTCCGGCCGGGTCGTGGTGAGCATGCCGTTGTCCGGATCGAAGACGCTCTCGCTGCCGTCGCGGAACGTGGTGGCGAAGTCGCCGTCGTCCTCGAGCGAGACGTGACCACCGGTCGGGGTCTCCAGACCGGACGAGTCGGTGTTGAGGTCACCCAGGTCGCCGATCGACTCGGTCGTCACGTCCGGCTTGATGTCGCCCAGGTCGCCCAGGTCGCCCAGGTCGCCGAGGCCGTCGGGACTCCCCGGCTGGTTCCGGCCGTTGAGGTTCCCCAGTTGCCCCAGGCTCTCGGTGGTGGTGGTGCCGTCCGGGGTGGTGGTGGTCGTGGTGCCGGTGGTGGGGTCGACGGTCTGGGTGGTGCCGTCGGGGAAGGTCGTGGTCAGTCTGCCGTCGTCGTCCAGGGAGGTGACCGAGCCGTCGGGGTTGGTCACCGTCGTGCCGTCGCCCAGGTCGGTGGTGGTGACGCTGCCGTCGGGGTGTGTGGTGGTGAGCACGCCGGAGTCGGGGTCGAAGGAGGTGTGCCCGCCGTCGGGGAAGTCGGTGGTCAGGTTGCCGCCGCTGGTGAGCTGCGTGCTGCCCCCGGTCGGGGTGTCGAGCACTCCGTCCCGGCTGTTGAGTCCGTCGAGGTTGCCCAGGTCGGTCGTGGTGGTGGTGCCGTCCGGGGTGGTGGTGGTCGTGGTGCCGGTGGTGGGGTCGACGGTCTGGGTGGTGCCGTCGGG